>JANPHF010000084.1:0-48421 GCA_031424315.1 Aestuariivirga sp. | reverse complement strand
GACGTCGTTGTGATTTATTGTCGATGCGCCTTATGCGTCTTGCTCAGCATTGGCCTCAGCAGGTGCGTCGCCGCCCTGCTTCTTGGTGAGGTCTTCGCCAGTGACCTGATCCACTGCCTTCATCGACAGCTTGATCTTGCCGCGGTTATCGAGGCCGACGAGCTTAACCTTGACCACATCGCCTTCCTTCACCACGTCCGACACCTTGTTCACACGGTGCTGGGCGAGTTCGGAAACGTGCACGAGGCCATCCTTCGAGCCGAAGAAGTTCACGAAAGCGCCGAAGTCCATGATCTTGACGATCTTGCCTTCGTAGATTTCGCCCACTTCAGGCTCAGACACGATGCCCTTGATCCACTTCAGGGCCGCCGTGATGGCAGCGCCCGAAGACGAAGCCACCTTCACGGTGCCGTCGTCCTGGATGTCGACCTTGGCGCCGGTCTTTTCCACGATTTCGCGGATGACCTTGCCGCCGGTGCCGATCACTTCACGGATCTTGTCGGTGGGGATCTTGATGGTTTCAATGCGCGGGGCATGTTCACCCAGGCTGGTGCGCGCATTGGTGAGCGCCTCAGCCATCTTGCCCAGAATGTGCAAACGCCCATCCTTGGCCTGCCACAGCGCAACCTTCATGATCTCTTCGGTGATGCCGGTGATCTTGATGTCCATCTGCAGGGAGGTGACACCATTGGATGTGCCGGCCACCTTGAAGTCCATGTCGCCCAGGTGATCTTCATCACCCAGGATGTCGGAGAGAACCGCGAAGCGCTCGCCTTCCTTGATGAGGCCCATGGCGATGCCGGCCACTGGGGCCTGCAGCGGAACGCCAGCGTCCATCAGCGCAAGCGATGCGCCGCAGACGGAAGCCATTGACGAGGAGCCGTTGGATTCGGTGATCTCAGACACCACGCGGATGGTGTAGGGGAATGAATCCTTCGGCGGCAGCATTGGATGGATGGCGCGCCAGGCGAGCTTGCCATGGCCAATTTCGCGGCGGCCCGTGGCGCCCATGCGGCCCACCTCACCCACCGAGAAGGGAGGGAAGTTGTAGTGCAGCATGAAGGTCTCTTTGTACATGCCGTCGAGCGAGTCCACATATTGCTCGTCTTCGCCTGTGCCCAAGGTGGTGACAACCAGTTCCTGGGTTTCTCCGCGGGTGAACAGGGCTGAGCCATGGGTGCGCGGAAGCACAGAGGCTTAGGCGACAATGGCGCGCACGGTCTTGGTGTCGCGGCCGTCGATGCGGTGGCCGGTGTCCAGGATGTTGTTGCGGACGATGTCCTTCTCGAGATGCTTGAAGGCTTCGCCAACCTTCTGCTCGGTTGGAGCCTTCGGGTCTTCCTTGTTGATGAGGGCGGCCTTAACTGCATCCTTCACCTTGGCGACAGCGTTCTGGCGGTCTTCCTTCTTGGCGATGGCGTAAGCGGCGCGCAGATCCTTCTCCGCGTGCTTCTTCACGGCCTTGAACAGGGTTTCTTCATCCGGCGGATTGAATTCGCGCGGCTCACGCGAAGAACGCTCAGCCAGCCGGATGATTGCATCGATCACCGGCTGGAAGCCCTGATGACCGAAGGTGACGGCGCCGAGCATGACTTCTTCGGAAAGTTCCTTGGCTTCGGATTCCACCATCAGCACGGCATCATTGGTGCCGGCGACGACGAGATCCAAAGTGGATTCCTTCATCTGGTCCTTGGTTGGATTCAGCACATATTCGCCAGCAATGAAGCCAACGCGCGATGCGCCCACGGGGCCCATGAAGGGGATGCCCGAAAGGGTGAGTGCCGCTGAAGCGGCGACTATGGCTACGATGTCTGAATCATTTTCGAGATCGTAAGACAGCGTCGTGGCGATCACCTGGGTTTCAACGCGGAAGCCCTCTGGGAAAAGCGGGCGGATCGGGCGGTCGATCAGGCGCGAAATCAGCGTTTCGCGTTCCGTCGGGCGGCCTTCGCGCTTGAAGTAACCACCGGGGATCTTGCCGGCGGCATAAGTCTTTTCCTGGTAGTTCACCGTCAGGGGGAAGAAGTCGATGCCAGGCTTTTCAGCGCGGGCGGCCACGGCGGTGGCAATCACGGTGGTTTCACCGTAGGTAGCGAGCACAGCGCCATCAGCCTGGCGGGCCATGCGGCCGGTTTCGAGGCGCAGCGTCTTGCCGCCCCATTGGATTTCCTCAACATCAATGTTGAACATGTTTTCTTTTCCTTTGTCCTTCGCCACCGCTTGTCAGCACCGAACTTGTGGATGGCATCCCCTTTGGACAGACGCCTTTGGCCCTATTGCCAAAAGCTTTTTGTCGGGGACGCAGGCAGCATTCCGGTGTCTGCCTGCTCGTATGAATTCCAAAGAGCCCTCATCCGCCCTTCGGGCACCTTCTCCCATTTGCAAGGGCAAACGGGCGAAGGCAATTTGTTCTGCGCGCTTTCAGCTTCGGCCGTCTCCCGTCCGAAGGATGGGAGAAGGTGCCGACAGGCGGATGAGGGCCTGGCGCAGATTCCGTTAGCGACGGATGTCGAGGCGCTTGATCAGCGTCTGATAACGCGCGTCATCCTTGCTCTTCAGATAGTCGAGCAGCGAACGGCGGGCGGCCACCATCTTCAACAGGCCACGACGGGAATGGTTATCCTTCTTGTGGGTCTTGAAATGGTCGGTCAAATAATTGATGCGTTCGGTCAGGATCGCCACCTGAACTTCAGGCGAGCCAGTGTCACCGGCCTTGGTTGCAAATTCCTTCACAAGAGCGACTTTGCGCTCAGCAGTCATCGTCATCACACGTCTCCGGACATCAGAGGTTGAACAATCGCTTGGTCTTGAGTGTGCCCTGGATGATTTCGCCGATGCCGACGAGATCAGTGCCACAACGCACCAAAACCGCCGCCTCGCTTGTGGGAGCGTCTGCTCCACGCAGCAGAACCGTTTGGCCCTGCCTCAGTTTGGCGGCATCAGTTCCCAAAACGGCCAGTGCCGGGATGCCGTCCAGCACGGTCTCAATAGGAAGAAGGGACTCGCTGAGGCCCTCGATGCCGCCCCTATGGCTCATTTCCTCCAGCTTTTCCAGCGAAATCATCTGCGTTTCGCTGAGGGCGCCAACCTGCACGCGGCGCAAGGCTGAAACATGGGCGAGGCAGCCCAGAGCCCGGCCCATATCGCGCGCCAGAGAGCGGATATAGGTGCCCTTGCCGCAAACAACCTCTAATTCGGCCTGATCGGTGTTGGCCGCGTTGAGCAGCTGCAAGGCCTCGATGGTGACGAGGCGCTCGACCATTTCGGGCGTTTCTCCGGCGCGGGCGAGGTCATACGCCCGCTCGCCATCAATCTTGATGGCGGAAAAGGCGGGCGGCGCCTGCATGATTTCACCGGTAAATCTTTGTAGTATCGATTCGATATCTTGTTGGGATGGACGCGCTGCTGACTGGGCCGTTACCTGCCCTTCCAGATCATCCGTATTGGTTTCAGCGCCCCAGGTGGCCGTGAATCGATATATCTTTCGCCCATCCATCGCCCATTGCACGGTTTTGGTGGCTTCTCCCAAGGCGATGGGCAGGAGGCCCGAGGCGAGCGGATCCAACGTTCCACCATGGCCCGCCTTCTCCGCATTGAAAAGCCAGCGGATTTTGCCAACTGCCTGGGTTGAGGACATGCCGTAAGGCTTGTCCAGGGCGACCCAGCCAGAGATTTTGTTTTTCGGCTTTTTCAAGGGGAACAGCCCTCATCCGCCCTGTCGGGCACCTTCTCCCATCCTTCGGACAGGAGAAGGCAAAACTCTTGGGGCGGCGCGAAACATTTTTGCCTTCGCCCGTGCCCTCTTGGGCATGGGAGAAGGTGGCCGAAGGCCGGATGAGGGCTCTTGGCCACAGATTCAGTCCTTTTTCAAGTCCCGCTGAACTTCCGGTTTGTGCAACAAGTCATCAATCTTGTTGGCATATTCCAATGAAGTATCGATCCGAAACCTTATTTCCGGCATGTATTTCATATCCAGCTTCGGTGCGAGCAAACCGCGGATGAACTTACGGTTTTTGTTCAACACATCCAAAGCCTGCTTTTCCTTGCCAATGACTAGGCTGCGGACATAGGCGGTGGCAATTTTCAGATCGGGCGAAATCTGCACCTCCACAACGGTGGGGGCGAGCCTGTCGATTTCGGGGTCACCCACCTCACCGCGCGCAATGACTTGCGCCAAGGCATGGCGGATCAATTCGCCAGCCCGCAGCATTCGTTGTGATGGTGCATGTCCTGCCATGAGCTGTCACTTAGTGAATGTTGCCCGCTTCCGCAACGACTGAGCGCGGATTTAACTGCCTCCAACCCTCGCTCAGGCTCATTTATGCGCAGGTTGCATGGGTGGCCAGTATGAAGCGGGCCACAAGATAGATAAAATCAGAAATTGCCTAAAGACTGTCATCACCTGCTTCAAGCGCACGACGCACGATTGCTCAGGCAAGGCGTAAGTCATTGTTATTTATAAACATAAATGGAAACCACGCCTTCAACCTGGGGTTTGCCTGCGGGCCCAAGCCGCGCCTGTGCGGTTTGCCGCAGCCTGAAACTCATGTTTGTATCCGGCCGGGAAACTGCCTACAGTCTGGTCATGTACTTTGTAGATTTGCGTAAAATGCCGCGGGTGACCTTCAGGAAACTGGGTCGCCACAAGGCTACTGGTATGGCCCATATTCCCATGGACCGTCGGTTGGACAGCCATATCGAAATTGATAGCCGCCTGAAAGGCAGGGAGAAATTCGAAACCCTGCTCCACGAAGCGCTTCACCTCGCCGTTCCGCATTTGTCAGAAGAAGAAGTCCTGAAGGCCGCAAGGTTTCAAGCCTTGGTCACCTGGTCTGAAGGCTACCGGCACCGCGGCAAGCCCACCTCTTCATCCAAATAGGCCGGACGATGCCGAGAGGCATATTACTGGCGTTTCCTCATCGTGGTGAAGGTCGGTTCTGAATTCAGTGCTGTCGACTGTCTCGATCCGGCCTTCGCATTCTTGGTTAAGCCTCCAAACACTGCACTACTCCAGTGTTCTTGCCACCTTCTCCACGCGGAAGCATTCGATCACGTCGCCGGCGCGCATGTCTTCGTATTTCTCGAAGGCCATGCCGCATTCCTGGCCGACTGGCACTTCCTTCACTTCGTCCTTGAAGCGCTTCAATGTGCTCAGCGTGCCTTCGTGGATGACGACGTTGTCGCGGATCAGGCGGACCTTGTTGCCGCGCTGAACGCTGCCTTCGGTGACCATGCAGCCCGCCACTTTGCCGACCTTGGTGATGTTGAACACTTCCAGGATCTTGGCATTGCCGATGAAGGTTTCGCGCAGTTCCGGCGCCAGTTTGCCGGCCATGGCGGCTTTGATATCGTCTACCAGGTCATAGATGATGTTGTAGTAGCGGATTTCGATGCCCTGTTGCTGGGCCACATCGCGCGCTTGCGAATTGGCGCGCACATTGAAGCCCAAAACCACGGCACCGGAGGCTGAAGCCAGCGAGATGTCGCTTTCGGTCACGCCGCCCACGGCATAGTGAACCACGCGGGCCTTGATCTCATCATTGCCGAGCTTTTCCAGCGCCTGAACGATGGCTTCGGCAGAACCCTGCACGTCAGCTTTGACCAGGATCGGGAATTCCTTGCGGCCCGATTGGCCAATTTGCGACATCATGCTTTCCAGCGTTGCACGGGCCGTGCCGCTACCGCGCTTGTCACGCTTCTGTCGTTCACGGAAATCAGTGATTTCGCGGGCGCGGGCTTCGGTGGGCACAACGTCAAACTTGTCGCCCGCTTCAGGCGCGGAGTTGAGACCCAGAACTTCGACCGGGAAGGAAGGCGGTGCTTCTTTCACCTGCTGGCCCTTGTCGTCCACTAAGGCGCGCACGCGGCCCCAGGCTGAACCGGCCACAAAAATATCGCCTTGCTTCAGCGTGCCGCGCTGAACGAGAACGGTGGCCACGGGGCCACGGCCCTTGTCAAGCTGTGCTTCCACCACCAGGCCCGAAGCCTCGCGGCTTGGATTGGCGCGCAAGTTGAGAACTTCGGCCTGCAGCAAGATGGTATCGAGCAACTTGTCGAGGTTGGTGCCCTTGGTGGCTGAAACTTCCACATCCAGCGTGTCGCCACCCATGCTTTCCACCACGATTTCGTGTTGCAGCAAATCGGTGCGCACGCGGGTGGGGTTGGCGGAGGGCTTATCCATCTTGTTGATGGCGATGATGATGGGAACACCAGCGGCCTTGGCGTGATTGATGCTTTCAATGGTCTGCGGCATCACACCGTCATCAGCGGCCACCACAAGGATGGCGATGTCGGTGGCTTTGGCGCCGCGCGCGCGCATCGAGGTAAAGGCTTCGTGGCCGGGCGTGTCGATGAAGGTGACAAGTCCATTGGCGGTTTTCACCTGATAGGCGCCGATGTGCTGGGTGATGCCACCGGCCTCGCCGGAGACAACATTGGTCTTGCGAATGGCATCAAGTAGCGACGTTTTGCCGTGATCGACGTGGCCCATGATGGTGACAACAGGCGGGCGCGGCACCAGCGTTTCTTCCGCATCAGCACCAGTGTCGAGGCTGTCCACGACGTCCGTGTCAGACACGCGCTTGACCTTGTGGCCCATTTCCTCGGCGATGAGTTGGGCCGTATCGGCATCGATCGTGTCATTGATCGTATGCATCTGGCCCTGCCTCATCAGGAACTTGATGATGTCCACCGCGCGCTCGGCCATGCGGTTGGAGAGTTCCTGAATGGTGATCATTTCAGGAACCGTGATTTCGCGGGATGCTTTTTCGGTGGGCTTCTGGAAGCCTTGCGCCTGTTTCTTCAAACGCTCGGTGCGGCGACGGAAGGCAGCAACTGAACGGCTGCGATCGCCCTCGTCATCCGACATGGCGTTTTCAACGGTCAGCTTGCCACGGCGCTTGTCGGCATCGGCCTTGGTGCGCGTAGGTGCGGGCGCTGGAATCACACGCTTGACGGTGGAGGCACCCAAGCGGACAGGGCCGCTGGTCTTGGCGCGCGGCCTTTCATCTTCTTCATCATCAACGGGGCGTGCGGTGGTTGTGGTCTTGGGGGCCAGCTTGCGTGCGGCCTCCTCGGCTTTGCGGCGGCCATCTTCCTCGGCCTTGTGGCGCGCATCATCCTCAGCCTTGCGCTTGGCAGCGGCATCGCGCTCTACACGATCATGCTCTTCCTGGATCTTGCGGCGCGCGGCTTCTTCTTCCTGGCGCTTGCGGTCTTCAGCTTCGCGCACCTTTGCGCCAGCGAGAGCACGTTCACGGGCCTCGCGTTCATCTGCGGAAAGGGTGCGGAGAACCACGCCAGGGCGTGGCGGTGTTGAAGCTGCGGGCCTGGGCGCAGGCGCCTGCTCAACGACGCGCGGCTGGGCCGTAAATTTCGGGGCCTCGGCGACCGCCGGCTTGTCATCACCAAAACGCTTGCGCTTGGTTTCCACCACCACAGTCTTGCTGCGGCCATGGGCAAAGTTCTGCTTCACCCGCGAATGGTCTATGGCAGGGCGCTTCAAGCTCAGGGTGTGGCCGCCAGCGCGGTTGCCTTGCTTGTCGTTGGTATCGTTGGTGTCGCTCATGCCTTGCCTAAATCCAAACCTTCGGTTTTCAAATTCTCGTACTGCGCCAGACCCTGCACCAAATCCAGCAATTTCTCTGTCTGCCCGCCTGCCAATAGCGCGGCATGTATCACATTTTCACGGCCAAAGGCCAATTCCATTTCAGAAGCCGAAAAAGCCTCAATAATCGCCACATTTGGCCTGGCCTTGCGGTTCAGCTTTTCCGTGCCATCGCGGGCCGCAGATGGGGCGTGGAGGAGCACCCTTACATGGCCCTTGGCCAGCGCATCTTCAACCTTTGTGAAACCCGAAGTTGCCAAGCCCGCCTTACGACACAATGACAGAGCGCCAACCGCCTCTTTCCGCATCAAGCCCGCCACCAGATCGGGCAGGCCTGCATCGGCTTCGGCCTTTTCGCCAAAGCTGCGGGAAAAGGCCTTGCGGGCAATGGCTTCAGTGAGCGTGGCGCGGGATTTCGACACCCAGCAACCACGGCCCGGCAACTTGCGCTTTAAATCCGGCGTCACCTTGCCTTCGGGCGAGAGCACAAAACGGATCAGTTCGCCCTCGGGCTTCTGCTCCCGCGTTACGATGCATGTGCGCTCTGGCAAGGTTTCGTCAGACTCCAATCAGTTGGCGGCCTCCTCAGCCGGGGCAGCCTCTTTAACCGGAGCCTCGATCCAGCCCAATTGTACGCGAGCCTTGAGGATCATGTCCTGGGCTTCGGCGGAAGAAAGGTCGTAACCCGTCAAAGCACCGGGGTGCTTGGTGGTTTCGCCATTCTTGCGCTCGTTCCAGCCGATCAGCTCATCAGTGGCGCAATCGGCGAAATCTTCGAGCGACTTGATACCCTTTTCACCCAGAGCCACCAACATGGCGGGGGTGAGGCCTTCAAAGTTCTTGAGATCGTCAGTTACGCCAAGAGCCACGCGCTTGTCTTCCATTTCCTGGGCTTCGCGCTCCAGATATTCACGCGCGCGGTTTTGCAATTCCTCGGCGGTGGATTCATCCAGGCCTTCAATGGCGGAAATTTCGCGCGCCTCAACCAATGTCAGATCCTCCACCTTGTCGAAGCCTTCAGAGGCCAGCAACTGGGCCAGCGTTTCATCCACATCCAGCGCTTCAACGAAGCGCTGCGTGCGGGTAGCAAATTCTTTCTGGCGGCGCTCAGATTCTTCAGCCTCAGTGAGGATGTCGATGTCCCAACCCGTGAGCTGCGAGGCAAGGCGCACATTCTGGCCACGGCGACCGATGGCGAGCGAGAGCTGCTCATCCGGAACCACAACTTCAATGCGCTCGGCTTCTTCATCGAGCACCACCTTGGCCACTTCAGCAGGTGCCAAGGCATTCACCACAAAGCTCGCCACATCCGGCGACCACTGGATGATGTCAATCTTTTCACCCTGCAATTCGTTCACCACGGCCTGCACGCGGCTGCCGC
Source organism: Aestuariivirga sp. (assembly GCA_031424315.1). Lineage (GTDB taxonomy): Bacteria > Pseudomonadota > Alphaproteobacteria > Rhizobiales > Aestuariivirgaceae > Aestuariivirga. The sequence continues at coordinate 39,434 of JANPHF010000084.1, read as the reverse complement.
GCATACCGACGCAGGCGCCAACGGGATCAATCGAGCTGTCCTTTGAACGCACGGCAATCTTGGCGCGCGAAGATGGATCACGCGCAACAGACACCACTTCCACGATGCCATCATAAATTTCCGGCACTTCCTGGCCGAACAATTTGGCCATGAATTGCGGATGGGTTCTGCTCAAGAAAATCTGCGGCCCGCGCTGTTCGCGGCGCACGTCGTAGACATAGGCGCGGATACGGTCGCCCGGGCGGATGGTTTCACGCGGCAAAGTTTCATCGCGGCGGATGATGCCTTCGCCTTTGCCCAGATCGACAATCACGGTGCCATCTTCGGCGCGCTTGACGAGGCCGGAGACGATGTCTCCGATGCGGTCCTTGTATTCATCATACATGCGCTCACGCTCCGCATCGCGCACTTTCTGCACGATCGTCTGCTTGGCGGACTGCGCGGCGATGCGGCCGAATTCGATGGGCGGCAGGGCTTCGGCGATATAGTCGCCCACCTGGGCCGCCGGGTTGCGCTTGGTGGCTTCAACCAAAGTGATCTGCTTGGCGTCATCCTCAATCGTCTCGGCCACCTGCAAAAGGCGGTTCAAACGGGTTTCACCGGTGCGCGGATCAATCTCGGCGCGGATTTCATTTTCCTGGCCATAGCGGGCCTTGGCGGCCTTGGTGATGGCCTCTTCCATCGCTTCGAGAACGATGGCCTTGTCGATCGACTTTTCGCGGGCCACCGCATCGGCGATCTGCAGGAGTTCCAGGCGGTTGGCAGAAACTGGCGAGTTAGCCATTGTCGTCTTCCTTCTCAGGTTCAATTTGGTCTTCGTCGATTTCGGCGCCATCGCCATAGCCCTTGGGCAGGCGGGCCTTGGCGGCCTCGATCAATTCATCAGTGAGCACAAGATGGGCCTCGGCGATGTCGGCAAAGGGAACGCCGACGAGCAGGGGCTCTCCGCCCTTTTCCGGATTGTCGATAAAGAAGCGCACTTCGCCTTCGTGGTAACCTTCGAGGTTGCCACGGAAACGCTTGCGGCCAGCTTGCGGCACGGCCATTTCGATTTTCACATCATGGCCGGCCCAGGATTCAAAATCGCCCGCGCGCACCAATGGGCGATCAATGCCCGGCGATGAAACTTCGAGGTGATATTTCGACGAGATGATATCGGCCACATCGAGCATGGGCGAAAAGGCGCGGCTGAAATTTTCGCAATCATCAATGGTGAAAGTGCCATCAGCGCGTTCGGCCATGATCTGAACGGTGGAGCCGAACATTTTCACGCGCACAAGCCTGAAACCCATGTCGGTGAGCACGGGCTCAGCCAAAGCCGCCACGCGCGCGGCGGGGCCTTGTTCACGGCTCAGTCTTTGATCAATTTGCTCGGTCATATTTGCGTACAAAAAAAGCGGGCCCCTTTCGGGACCCACCCCATCAGATTTGCGATGTGAGTGAATTCTTGGGAGAGCCTATAATCGCAAATACGCCATTTCACAAGGAAAAAGGACTGTGTATTTTTTCCTTGACAAGGTTCTTATTCTGTTCTAGGGTCTTTGGGCAAGGAGTTCATTTGTCCATGTTGGTGATGACAATCATAGTTTTATTCGCGGCCGTTTGGCTTCAGGCCTTCTGCCGTGCGGGCCAGGCCGAAATGCAAATGGCGACAAGCACCAGCGCGCCGCCGATGAAGGTGGCGCGGGGCGGAAGTTCGGAGAGCACGGCCCAGGCGAGAACCGGCTGGATGGGCACTTCGAGATTGCTCATCAATGCTGCTTCGCTCGATGGCATGAGCTTGGAGCCTTCACTAAGCAGAATGGATGCGACGGAAAAGACCAGACCGAAAAGCGCGAGGATCACGATTTCCGGGCCTGAAGTGGCAAAGGGATCGCCCCACACCAAGGCGGGGGCCAACACCAGAATCGACGACATCATGGAGGCGCCGGCGGCTGGGGTTTGCGGATATTTGCGGAAGATGGAAAGCCCGATGGCCACCGTACAGGTCATCCACAAGGCGAGCAGATCTCCTGCGATATGGGACGTGCCCAATGAACCCTGTGCGATCACGCCAACGCCGAGCAAGGCCAGAACGCTCGCCGCCAAAACCACGTTGCGCGGGCGCTCACGGAACCAGACCCAGGCCACAAGTGCTGTGAGAATGGGCGCGCTGCCATAGATCAGCGACACATTGGCGATAGAGGTGAGTTTGTAGGCTTGCAGATAAGCGATCGTGCCTGAGGCCCAGAAGATGGCATTGGCCCAGCCGCTTTTTCCCAGGCCCGTCATCTGGCTTTGCAACAGTCCCCGCCAAGCCAAATAAGCTGCCGTAAACAGAATGCCAAAGATGGCGCGCCAAAAGATCACATCCCAACCCGAGGCCGAAACGCCACGCGTGAACAGGCCCGGCGTTGAAAACAACAGGGCAGACACGGCCACCAGCAGGAGGCCTTTGGAATGATTGGACATGGCAGGAGACATGATGACCTGCCTGCCTTGTAGTGGGGCATGCTGTCAACATGTGTCAGCAGTGTCAGGCAAGCTTGCGCGGAGCCGAAGAGCCCTCATCCGGCCTTCGGCCACCTTCTCCCATCCCTTGGACGGGAGAAGGCAGATAAAACTGAGGCCTCAAAAAACTGCCTTCTCCCGTCGCTTCTTGCGCGATGGGAGAAGGTGCCGACAGGCGGACGAGGTGTCTTGTTATGGCACCCGTACCGTCACGCGCAGGAAGGAGGCCGGAATTTCTGTGGTGGCGTTGTCCTTCGCCTGGTTCTGGCGGTTGAAGAGCAGTTCCAGTTCGTTTTGCAAATCCTCGGCCTTGCCGTTTTTGGCGGCGGCGTCATAGGCATTCATGGTGGGGCCATAGTAATCGCGGAACAGGGCCAGGAAAGACGATGCGGGGCCTGCATGACGAAACGTGTAGGTGTCTTTCACGCAAGTGATGTTGCTGGCGGGAACACCTGCTGCACCAAAGCGCTCGACTACATTAGCCTCCACGCCCCACGTCATCGGGCTCACGAAGCCTTCTGGCGGCGGAGGCGAATAGGCCGAGGCGATTTTCAAAATCTGCGCCACCAAAGTGGGGTCACCGGGAATCCAGTTGCCCATGACGATGCGGCCGCCGGATTTCACCACGCGCACCAATTCCTTGGCCACATCAAAAGGCTTGGGCGCGAACATGGCGCCGAAAATGCTGACGGCGAGATCAAAGCTCTTGTCCTTGAGGTTTGAGAGGTTGCAGGCATCACCTTCCTCGAATGTAATGTTGGCAAGATTCATGGCTTTGGCGCGGGCGTTGCCGGCCGCCACGAGGTTTCGGGCAATATCCACGCCGCGCACTTCTGCGCCGGCCTGGGCCTCGGGGATCGCGGTGGTGCCATCGCCGCAACCGAGATCGAGCACTTTCATGCCCTTGTGAACGCCGATGGATTTGACCAGCGCTGCGCCGCTGTCGCGCATGGTTGCCGCGAGCCTGGTGAAGTCACCTTTCTCCCACAGCGCCTTGTTGGGGTTGGGGATGGTTGTTACGGTTGTATCCATGATCTGTCTCCTTTTCATTTGCAGTGAAGAGACACTAGTAACGCAGGCGCTTGCCGCGATAGTCCTGCGAATGGACCATGCTGGTACAGAACAGAGACCGCGGATCAGGCGGCAGCCTTTTGCTGCGCGTCTTGCGCGTAGGAGCTGCGCACCATCCATTTTTCCAGCGCGGAAATGAGACGGCTGTTGCCAATGGGCATGATCTTGCCTGCGGCAATTTCTTCACGCAGACTGGACCAGCCCATCCAGGCCGAGGTCATCGCCTTGAGATCGGCGCGGATGAAGAGATCAACATCATGTCCGGGATCCAGCAGACAGAGGTCAACAGGCTGCCCTGGCTTGGATATCAGCCAATAGTGTTTGCGGTCCTCGGGCAGTTCGGGAAACGTGAACTGAATGACCGTGATGCGGTTCTTGGAGAAGATTTCAGGATTGACCTTGCGGCGCATGTTCCACATCAACAGTTTGGCATCGAGATTTTCCAGCGTGATTTCGGAATCTATGTTGCGGTGGGCCCATTTGCCGAAGCCATGAACCACGGGCTGCAATTCATCGGCCATGGGCGTGGAGGCATAGCCTGCTTCACCGCTGGCCTCGCCCTCCATTCGGCGGATAAGGCCGTTTCGTTCCATTTCCTTCAAACGCTTTGAAAGCAGCGTTGGCGAGATGCCCGGAACACCACGGCGGATTTCATTAAAGCGGCTGGAGCCTTGCCACAGCTCACAGAGGATCAGCATTGTCCAGCGCGGGGCAAGAACCTCACAGGCCTTGGCCACCGGGCAAAAGGAATTATAGCAGTCATTGAATTTGGCGTTCGTCATCGGGCGACCTCCGACTTCATAGTCCGACCTATTGCCCCCGCGCGTCTAGTCCTGAAAGTGTAGCGCAATTGCCGTGCACAGGCCAATGGCCCTAAACCAGTGTGGCGCCAATGATGGCCTTCAGGCCTTCTTCGTTGATCAGTTTGATGGCCCTTTCGGCGCTGATCCAGTTGCGCTGGCGTTCGTTCTTTTCAGGCCAGTTAGCAAGGATGAGTTTGACCTCGAGCAGAAAGACCGTCACTTCTGTTGGCACCAGCAGGCCGGAATTCTTGCGCTTGTCATACCTGTAGCGACCGATGGATTTCTTGCCCACCTTGCCTTCCACGCCAGCTTCTTCGAAGGCCTCGCGGGCGGCGGCGGACCAATCCTTCTTGCCCTTCATCGGCCAACCCTTGGGGATGATCCAGCGCTTGGTTTCACGCGATGAAACCAGCAGCACGTCCACGCCCTTGCCGTGTTTACGGTAGGGCAGAGCCGCAACCTGTTTTTCGAGTTTCATTTTCACAGCAGGAAATGCACCGGCAGAACGATGACCCAAGCCCATGCAATGCATGAAGCCAGCCCCCAGCGCATTGACAACGCTGGCCGGCCCGCGCATGCGCCCTTCAGGGGCGAGAGTTTGGTGATCTTGGAGCCCATGGCGTGAACGATTCTCCAGCTGCCCAGCATGGTGCCCAAACCCATCGTCACATAACAGACGAAAATGGCCGCAAGTGGCCTGGCCGCCGCCAAGCACTTGACCGCATGGACTGCGAACATGTCTTTTCGTGGCACCCGTTTTTTCAGAAATGCGATCAAGGCGGAATCGCCCCCAAATTCAAATGTGACATTGCTATGACAGATTTGTAACAGCGCGGGAATGGGCAATCTTGGGCTTTCCAACAGGTTCTGCCGCGTGAGGAATGCGCTGTGCCTGTGCTAACTTGCCGATTCGGGAGGGGCCATGCAACCAAAGCCGTTATCAGCCTGGGAGCAACAGATGCGCGCGCCACAGGGCTTCTTGCTGCTGGTGATGATGGGCTTGCTCTACTCGCTGCCCATCATGCTGGACGGGCGCTATTATCTTGATGACCTGCCCCATGCGATGAACGGGCTGACGCTGTGGGAGAAAGATGGGCGGCCGCTGGCCTCAATCCTATCTTCGCTCATCAGTTTTTCGTGGCCGAGCTTTTCTGGCGCGGCGCTCTATGACACCAGCCCCCTGCCGCAGATTCTCGGCGTTGTGGCTCTAGCCTATGGCGCAGCGCGGCTGGCGGAGAAGCTGTTTCCCGCCGGCGTTGGGTTGGTGCAGGCGCTGGTGGTTTTTCCAGTGATCGGCAGCCCCTTCATGCTGCAAAATCTCTCCTACAAGTTTGATGCCTTTACCATGGGGCTTGCGGTGACTCTGGCGCTGGTGGCAGCGCTGGAAACAGGCTGGCTTGTGGCGGCGGCGCTGCTTGCTTCGCTGATGCTTTATCAGGCGGCGTTCAACATTTTCATCGGCGCTTGCGCTTTGCTGTGGCTGGTTACAGCGGCGCGGGGCTTGCCGGAAGACCAAGGCTTTCTCAAGCGGCTGGCCTGGGGGCTTGGGGCGCTGCTGGTTTATGGCGTGGCGATGAAATTACTCGGCGGGTTTTCGTGGGACTATGCCACGACGCATAGTGCTCTTCTGCCGTTCAGCCGTGAGGGCCTGGCCACTTTGCAATTCAATTTTGGCTTCGGCACGTTCTTCATGATGGAAGTGGTGCAGGATGCGCCATTACTAGCGGCTGGCGCAGGCCTTGCCGCTTTTGCCTTTGCCGTGCAGTTTGCCAAACCGGAAACTGGCAAGACCAGGGAACGCATGGCGCGTTTCATTCTGGCGCTGGGCATCATTTTCTGTGCGGTGATGGGTATGTTGTTGTTCTTGCAAAGCCCAGTGATGCGGCCACGGACGCTGATGGGATTTTCCATCCTGCTGGTGTTTGCAGCCTACTGCGCCCATGAAGCGCTGAAGGCTTGGCCCAACCTGCGCGCAGCTGCTTTGGCGCTGGCAACAGCCTGGTTCTTCGCGCTGGCCAACATTTACGCCAATGCGGCGCATGACGAGACGCGGTTTGACTTGGCCCTCTCGCAGAATGTGGCGCGGGACCTTTTGGCGGCCGGTTTCAAGGCAAGCGGCAGGCTGGCCTTTGATGGAACGCAGCCGCTTTCGCCAATCGCTGAAAACGCGGCGCGGCTGAAAACCGTCGCGCGCATTTTGCAGCCCAACATGAATGGCAATTCCGAATGGGGATTCCGGCAGCTTGAGTTTATTGGGTTGCAGGCCACGCCGATCATGGACGCCACCGATGAAGGCTTAAAGGCTTTCTGTGCGGGGCCTCCGGCGCTGTCTTCACCGCAGTATCAAATCTATCTCTATGACAGCACGGCGCTTGTGTCCTTCCCCAAGGGGGCTTGCTTCAAGAGCTAGAGCTTGCGGAATCTCAGATAGCTTGAGCCCCTGCCCTCGCGCCGGGCTTTGGCTTCATAGCGGGTTTGAACCCAGTTTTCGAAAGGCTCGTCGGGATCGCCTTCTTCGTGGAAGAGTTTGGATTCGGCTACGTGTTCGCGTGTCCAAGCAACATAGTCATCAATGTCGGAAGCAAACCAGAATTCGCCTTGCGGCTTCAGCACGCGGTGGAACTGCGCAAGGTTCGACGCATTCACAAAGCGTCGCTTCTTTTGTGCGGCTTTGGGCCAGGGATCTGGATAGAGCAGATAGATGCGCTCGAAACTTTCGCTCGGCAGCATTTCGAGCAGCACGCGGGCATCACCATAATGCACACGCAGGTTCTGCAAATTGTGTGCGGCAATTTCGGCCAGCAGTTTGGCCACACCATTGAGAAAGGGTTCGGCGCCAATGTAGCTGAGATCAGGATGGAGTGCCGCCTGATGGGCGAGATGCTCGCCGCCGCCGAAGCCGATTTCGAGGATGCGGTGTTCTCCCGTTCCTGAGAGCGGGCTTTCAATGTTAACCGCGACTTGCGGCAGGAGTGTTTCCATCAATTCAGAATGAAGACGGCGCAAAGGTTTCCCCTTGCGCCGACCGTAGAATTGAAATTTGGGACGCTCAGACGTCACTTCACCGCTTTCTTCAGCTTGGCGACGAGATCGGTGCGCTCCCAGGAGAAGCCGCCGTCTTTTTCGGGCTTGCGGCCGAAGTGGCCATAGGCCGTGGTGCGGGCATAGATGGGCTTATTGAGATCGAGGTGGGTGCGGATGCCGCGGGGGCTCAAATCCATCACCTTGCGCAGCGCCTTTTCCAGCTTGGCTTCGGAGACCTTGCCTGTGCCATGCGTGTCGACATAGACCGACAGCGGCTGGGCCACGCCGATGGCGTAGGAGAGCTGGATGGTGCAACGGCGGGCGAGCTTGGCGGCCACCACATTCTTGGCCAGATAACGCGCAGCGTAAGCTGCTGAGCGATCAACCTTCGTCGGATCCTTGCCCGAGAAGGCGCCGCCGCCATGAGGGGCAGCACCGCCATAGGTGTCCACAATGATCTTGCGGCCCGTGAGGCCGGCATCACCATCGGGGCCGCCGATGTAGAACTTGCCGGTGGGGTTCACGTGCCAGACGGTGTCTTTCTTGATCCAGCCCTTGGGCAGGGCCTTGCGCACGTAAGGCTCAATCAACTCGCGCACCTGCTGCGAGGTGAGGCTTTCATCCATGTGCTGATGAGAAACCACAATCTGCGTGGCGGCCACGGGCTTGCCGTTCTTGTATTGCACGGTGACCTGGCTTTTCGAATCCGGGCCGAGGCGCGATTCACCACCGTGACGGGCTTCGGCCAGAAGCTGCAGGATGCGCTGCGCATAATAAAGCGGCGCAGGAAAGAGATCAGGCGTTTCATCGCAGGCATAGCCGAACATGATGCCCTGATCGCCTGCGCCCTCTTCCTTCTTTTCAGTCGAGTCTACGCCCACCGCAATATCGGCGGACTGCGAATGCAGGATCACTTCGATATTGGCCTTGCTCCAGTGGAAGCCGGACTGTTCATAGCCAATGTCCTTGATGGCCTTGCGGGCGACTTCAATGATCTTTGCGTGGGTAACAGATTTGGGGCCGCGGGTTTCACCAGCAATGACCACGCGGTTGGTGGTGGCCAAGGTTTCGCAGGCCACGCGCACATCCCACGGGCTCATGCCTTCGGCAATTGCTTCGCGGAAAAACAGGTCAACCACTTCGTCGGAAATGCGGTCACACACCTTGTCGGGGTGGCCTTCAGACACCGATTCACTGGTGAACAAATATGAGCTGCGCGCCATGGAAAACCCCTCAAAAGCCAGTTGCGGAGAACACATAAAGATATCTTTATGCGCTTTGCAGGGCTCTCATACAGCGATTTGCAGGAGATTCAAGCAAAAGCCAAAGCCCGGCTGTTGAAAAGACAACCCGGCTTTGGCTCAAGTCAAAATCCTTGCCGCCTATTTTTCGCTTTCGACGATCAGGCGCGCGAGGCTGGCGATCAATTTGCGCTTGGTGGATGAGTCGGCATCCTTGAAAGCCTTGGCCAATTGCACACCTTCGGGTGACATCATGGCCGCGCTGAATTCATCGCCCGCACCACCTTCACGCATGCCTTCGCCGGCTTCCATGCCGGGCAGGCCGTCATAAAAGAACTGGACAGGCACGCCAAGCGTCTTGGAAGCATAAAAAAGGCGGCTGGCGCTGATGCGGTTGGAGCCTTTTTCATATTTCTGCACTTGTTGGAATGTGATCCCGAGCAGCTCACCGAGCCTCTCTTGGCTCATGTTAATCAGCTGGCGACGCATGCGAATTCGCGCGCCGACGTGGACATCAATGTAGTTGGGGTCTCTTCGTGTCATTTAGTTCCTCAGACCGTTCGCCCCCAGCCTGTTTTTCTTGTTTGATGACATGCCCTGGGCGCCCGACCCCTAGCGAGTGGATGATTGTTCTTCGCCCGAGCCAACTTCCCCTGATGTTGAACCGGTTACTTAAACTACGCAAACTTTACCCAGATTTGATCCAAAGTCCAAGTACAATTCCCGAAAGGCATAAAACAAGAAGTATATAATCCGAACAAATTGCATAAAATGTCAATGAAGCGGGCTGTGGCAACAACAGGTCGAACGCTCCAGCTGTATTCAGTTGCGATGCGAAGGTTTGCCTGCCGAACGAATCAATGACCGCAGAAATGCCGGTGTTAGCTGCGCGCGCTGCCGGGAGCCCCAACTCAATGGCGCGCAAACGCAGTTGGGCGAGATGTTGATAAGGGCCTGCAGAATTTCCGAACCAACCATCATTGGTGACATTGACCAGCCACTGGGCGCGATGTGCTGGGTCTGATATTGCGCCGGGGAATATCGCTTCATAGCAAATGGAAAAACCGGCATCCCCCGCTCCTGGCACGGGCAGCGTGGTGGGGCCTTTGCCGGGCGTGAAACTTTCAGGAAGGCTTACCACCTTGCGAAGGCCCAAAGGCTCAAGCAGCCAGGCCAGGGGCAGGAACTCACCACCCGGCACGAGATGCCATTTGTCATAGTGGTTCAGCACCTGGGCCTTGTCATTCATCACCAAGACCGAGGTGAAATAATTCGCATCATCATGTGGCGTGGAGCGGCGGACAGCGCCTGCGAGCACTGTCTGGCCTGGCTGCAAAATGGCGGCGAGCTCGGCGCGGCCTGCTTCACTTTCATCCATCAGGAAGGGAACGGAAGATTCCGGCCAGATGATGTGGGTGACAGGCTTTCCAGTTGATGGCGGCGCAGCAGTGAGCTGTTTCAACTGATCAAAAATGGCGCGCGCATTGCCTTCGCGCCACTTGTCGTTTTGGCTGATGTTGGGCTGCACCAGACGCAACATCACGCCATCCACATATTGCGTTGGGTTGGTGCTCAGATGCCAGGCGCTCCAAGCGAATGCGGCGGGCAGCGTTGCCAGAACCGCGCGCGCGATGAAACGCTCGCGCCATCCGCGTGCACGCAACGCCATCAGGCTTGCGGGCCAGAGCCAGAGCATGAGGGTGAGCCCGGTCATGCCGATCAGGCTGGCCATTTGTGCGAGCGGACCCATGCCATCTACAGCTTGGCCGAAGACAGCCCAAGGGAAGCCGGTGAGAATGTTGCCGCGCAGCCATTCGAATGCCGCAAACGAGAGCGGCAGGCCAAGCCATAAAGGAAAGCCGCGCCGCGCCGCAGCAGCCGCAAGTGCCGTGGCCGCAGCCCAGAACAAGGCCAGAAAGGCCGCGAGCCCACCCACCGCGAAGGGCATCATCCACAAGTCACGCGCCGCATCCACAAAGAAGGCAAACGCGATCCAGTGAAGTGCGGCAACGAAATAACCCAGCCCAAAAATCCAGCCCAGAAAGGCTTGTCGAACGAGGCCGGCACCGGATTGCTGCTGCACCAACACGATGAGCAAGGGAACGCCCAAAAACAGCACCGGCCAGGCATCAACCGGCGGCATGGCCAAAGCGCAGAGTGCGCCCAGTGCGAGGCCGCTCAAATTGGGCCATTGCCGCGATAATTTAGACAACCCAGTTCTATCAAATAAATCGTACAATTTTATATATCTCTGGTTGATTATTACTTAATTACTCAACTAATATTGAAAAGTCGTCACCTTTGAAGGCATTCCTGATTTGCCGGGCAAAGCCAAGGAGGATTTTCAAGGCCTGTTGCCATGAACCTGCAAAGCAAGAAACCTGACATGCCCGCCAGCCAAGTTCACGCTCTGCTGCTGCGCCTGGTCGAATCCACGCGGAACCTCACCGCCGCAAGCGACCTTTCCCATGATCACCACCGTTTCATCCAAGCTGCACTTCTGGCCTCCGTCATCACGGCAGATGAGAAGATCGGGACGGAAGACCTGATTCTCCATACGCGGATGGCGACACAGGGTTTGCAATTGCACGATGGCGCAGTGGATGTGATGGCCGACAGCGTAGCGGATCTGCAGGTGAACCTGCCCAGCGAGAAACGCATGGAACTCATCGCTTTGTTGTGGGAGCTTTTGCTGTGTGACGACGCTCATCATCCGCGCGAAGCAGAGCGCATCGAAAAAATTACCAAGATGATCGGCGTTTCCAGTTTACGCGCCATTGCGGAGAAAATGAATGCCGCCGCCAAAGCCGGGGCAAGGCGACCATCATAAAAAGTCCGCGCCAGTTCTTTTCACCGCGAGGTGCATCAGCAGGCACTGGACAAGGCCTGGCGTGCCGACTATTTCAGACCATGCCGGAGCCATTTCCCGTTTGTAGTTTTGCTTACCGAATGGAACGCCTGCGGCAACGGGGGAAATACACATCTTGAATCATGTTACAGTGCCACGGCGTGGCGAAGCACGTTTGTTTGAATCCATCATCTTGACGCTGCAAAAGCCTGGCGGCTTCCGCCTGCTTTCACCACAACAGCGAAAGCAATTGATAGCGGCGATCTTGGCCTGCGTGATCCCGAGCGATGGGAAAGTGCTTGCCGTTGAAGTGAAGCGCCTGATTGAACACTTGAGAAGCCGTTTCAATTTTTCCGGGGCGGAAATTGAGGCTGTTCTCAATCAGCCGGAAATGATCCTTGAACCGGGTCAGATTGCCATTGTCATCAAACATCTAGGCGAGCTTTTCGGACCCGAAGACATGGCAACACTGGTTGGGCTGATGTGGGACATCGCCATGTGCGATCACGAACTACACCCGCTGGAGGAGAGCTTGATCTATCAGCTCGCCGATGGCGCGGGGCTCGCGCGCAAACTCGTGATCCAACAGCAGATGAAAGCGCAGCGGACCAATCGCGCCGCGCCCTAGCCGCGACGCTTGGCCACGGCTTCGGCCATGTGACAGAGAATTTCAAACATCATCACTGCGCCCGCATAAGCTGTCATTCCAGACGGATCAAAAGGTGGAGACACTTCCACCACATCGGCGCCCACAATGTTCAGGCCACGCAGTTCACGCAGCATGGCTTGCGCCTCTCGCGTGGTGAAGCCGCCGATTTCGGGCGTGCCTGTGCCGGGCGCGTAGACCGGATCGAGCATGTCGATATCGAAGGTCACATAGGTTTCACCATCGCCCACAATCTTGCGGGCTTCGGCCATGATGGTTTTGGGGCCTTTTTCCACGGCCTCCTCAATGCGCACGAGGCGCACGCCCATTTTCTCGCCCCATTCGAAATCGTCATTGTCATACATTGAGCCGCGAAGGCCGATCTGAATGGTGCGTTTCGGGTCGAGAACGCCTTCCTCAATGGCGCGGCGGAAGGGCGTGCCATGGGTATATTTGAAACCACCAAAATAGGAGTCATAGAGATCGGTGTGGGCGTCGAAGTGAATCATGCCCACCGGCTTCTTCTCGCCCAGCGCGCGCAGCACAGGCAGCGAGGAAAGATGGTCGCCGCCAGCAGAAAGCGGGCGAATGCCCTTGGCCACAAGTTTTTTGAAATAGGCTTCCACGCGTTTCAGTGCGTCATCCACGTTAGCCGGGTTCACCGGGCAATCGCCCAAGTCTGCCACATTGGCCTGATCATAGGGCACCACACGGGTCACCTGATGCATACGGCGCACCATGGAAGATTGATCGCGGATCTGACGGGGCCCATGGCGGGGCCCGGGGCGGTTGGTGGTGCCGCCGTCCCACGGGATGCCAACGATGCCGATGTCGACGCCCGTTGCATCTTCCAGCGACACATGCGGCAAGCGGCCCCAAGTGGCAATGCCGCCAAAGCGGGGGGTGACGAGGCCAGAGAGCGGTTGGTTGAAAGGGGTCATTTTGTCTATCTGTCACTCTGTTCAATGTGTGGGTCGCCCGCATGAAGTGGGCGATGACGGGCCAAGGCTGTCAAGCTTGACCATATCTCCACGTCATGGCCCGCTTCAAGCGGGCCACCCACACAACTTGCGCCAATTTCCATCATTCAATAGGTTCAGTTCCATGCGCGATGAATTGTGTCCGTCTGTCTATATCATCACCAACAAGCGCAATGGGACGCTCTACATTGGCGTGACTAGTGAATTGCACAAACGCATTTGGGATCACAAGAACGGCACAAACCCTGGATTTTCCAAACAGTATGGCTTGGGCACTTTGGTGTGGTTTGAACACCATCCCTCAATGCCATCTGCCATTCACCGTGAAAAACGTCTGAAGAAATGGCGACGCGCATGGAAGCTGGAGTTGATCAATGCCATGAATCCCGACTGGAAAGATCTGCATGAGGAAATTGATGCCAATATTAATCTGGTTGAAGAATTTGTGTCGCGTAAGGTCGAACCGAGATAGTTCCTTTGGGTCGCCCGCGTGAAGCGGGCGATGACGTTTTCTTGCGCAACGGCCTAAACGCCATCGCACGATCACGGCTCGTATCGCGCAAGCCACACAGTTCAGAATTTGCGTGAATCTGGCCGTTGCCTAGTTTTGGCAAACCGTCTTTCATGCGTCCATGAATAATTTTGATTTTCTTGTCATCGGTGCCGGCATTGCAGGCGCTTCTGTGGCTGCGCAACTGGCCAACAAGGCACAAGTGGCGCTTCTCGAGATGGAAGAGCGGCCGGGGTATCACACCACGGGGCGCTCTGCGGCAGCTTATGAGCCCAACTACGGACCGCGGCCCCTGCTCGCTCTTTCGCGCGCGGGTTATCCCTTCTTTACCAATCCGCCGAAGGATTTTTCCGAATTGCCGATCTTCACGCGGCGCGGCTCTCTGGTGATTGAAGCAAAGGGGCAGGAAAATGTATCTGAGGCTTTTCTGTCCGGCGACAGCAAGCTCACGGTAATGAGCGAGACTGAGATGCGGAAGGCCTATCCCATCTTGCGCCGGGGTTATGCCAATCGCGGCTTTTACGATGATGGCACGGGTGACCTTGATGTGGGCTTGTTGCATCAGGGGTTTTTGAAGTGGTTCAAACAGCGCGGCGGCAAGTTGTTCTGCAATGCTGGAGCTCAAGAGATCAAGAAAGTAGGCGGGTTATGGCAAGTGATCACACCAGCTGGCACTTTCAGCGCACCTGCCGTGATCAATGCAGCGGGCGCATGGGGAGACAAGGTGGCGATGATGGCCGGTGTTGCGCCCATCGGCCTGCAGCCGAAGCGGCGCTCCATGGCCGTGATTCCTGGGCCGGCTGATGCCGATTTCATGTCATGGCCCTTCGTCGTTGATTGCGCGGAGAGCTGGTATTCCAAACCACAGAGCGGAAAGCTGCTGGTTTCCTCCGCTGATGCCACGCCGGTTGAGCCTCATGATGCTTATGCCGACGATGAGGCCATCGCCATTGGCATCGACCGCTTCATGACAGCTACCACACTGGACGTGAACCGTGTCGAACACACCTGGGGCGGGCTTCGCAGTTTTGCGCGCGATAAATATCCGGTTGCGGGGTTTGATCCCACGGCGGAGGGATTTTTCTGGCTGGTGGGCCAAGGCGGCAATGGCATTCAATCTTCCGATGGGCTTTCACGCCTTGCTGCCGCCTTGGCGCTGCGCGAGGCAGTGCCTGAGGATATTCTGGCACAGGGCCTGATCATGGCCGACGTTCTTCCTGAAAGGTTTCGCACATGACACAGCGTGCAGAATTATCCATCGGCGAGGCGCTGGTGGGCCTGCTGGAAGGTTACGGCGTTCAGCACATCTTCGGCATTCCCGGTGTGCACAACATCGAGATGTACCGCGCCTTGCCGCGCTCCAAAATCACGCACATCCTGCCCCGGCATGAGCAAGGCGCCGGCTTCATGGCGGATGGCTATGCGCGGGCCACGGGCAAGCCCGGGGTGTGTTTCACCATTTCAGGGCCGGGTGTGACCAATATCCTCACGCCGCTAGGCCAGGCGTGGAGCGACTCGTCCAATGTGCTGGTGGTTTCTACCGCGCTTGATGTGGTATCTGCCGCACAGGGGCGCGGGCGGCTGCATGAGATGATTTCGCAGTTTGATGCGGCCAAGTCTGTCACACAATTCGCGCGGCGCGCCTATACCGCGCAGGATGTGCAAAATGCATTGGCGGAATCATTTGCGCGTTTCGCCTCGGCCCGGCCACGGCCTGCCTATGTGGAAATTCCGCTGGATGTCTTGGGTCATCCGGCAGGCGAAAAGGGCTGGCGCGCGGTATCTTTGCCCGCGCTCCCACAGGCTGGGACAGCGCAGATCGAAGCGGCAGCGGTAAAGTTGAACAGCGCGAAGCGACCCTGCATTATTCTGGGCGGCGGCGCGCAGGTCGCGGGGGCAGCGGTACTGAAAATTGCAGAAGCTGTGCAAGCACCGATATTCACCACTGTTGCGGGCAAGGGCACGGTTCCATCGGATCATCCCTTGGTGTGGGGTGCGCGCCTGATGGTGGCCGAGGCGCAGGACTTCATCACCGCTTGCGATTGCATTCTGGCAGTAGGCACCGAACTTTCCGAAACGGATTTCTGGAATCTCGATTTTGCAATTTCGAAGCATCTCATCCGCATAGATGTGGACCCGTCTGCCCTGGCGCGGCCCCATGCGGCGGAGATTGCCATTCTTGGTGATGCCGCTGATGCCGTCGCGCGGCTTGCGCCGTTGGTGAAGGCGCAGGCAAATGACACCGCGCAAGCGCCAGTGGCCAATGATCAGCCGTTGCGGCTGATGTTAAACAAGATGCTGGACGTGATCCGAGATGCCTTGCCACGTGAAACCGTTGTGGTTTCCGACATGACGCAGATTGCCTATGCGGGCAATGAAGAGTTCCCGATGTTCGAACCTCGCACATGGATTCATCCTGTTGGCTTTGGCACGTTGGGCTTTGCCCTGCCCGCCGCCATCGGTGCAAAATTTGGCGTGGGCGAAAAGCCCGTTGTGGTGTTGGCAGGCGACTATGGCTTTCAATACACCATCAATGAGCTGGGCACCGCCGTGGAACACAAACTGCCGCTGCCCATATTGCTATGGAACAATGATGCGCTGGGGCAAATCCGCGACAATATGGTGGATGCCGGCATTCAGCCCAACGCAGTGACACTGCTGAACCCCGATTTCCAGATGCTAGCCAAGGCCTATGGTGCGAAGGCCGAGAAGCCAGCGGATTTGAAAGCTCTTTCGTTGGCGATCAAGGCCGCGCTGAAGGCCGACGGGCCAACGCTGATTGAAATGACGCCGCGCATGGTAGCGGCAAGTTAGAAATATGTCGCTAGTCGTCCAAGAGCCCTCATCCGCCTGTCGGCACCTTCTCCCGTGCCTGACGGCACGGGAGAAGGCGGAAGCTGGGCCTTCGCCCGTCGCGCCAGCGATGGGAGAAGGTGGCCGAAGGCCGGATGAGGGCTCTTTGGTGGAGCCCCACCATGGCTGACTGGGCCATCATCTTTGATGTTGATGGCGTGTTGCTGGAGCTGACGCGCGCCGAGGAGGAGTTGTTCTTCCAGCCTTTCGCCAGGCGCGTTGACGCCAATCAACTCTCGCGCGATTGGAACAGCTATGCCATTCGCAACGATGAAGACATCGTCAAAGAAATTGTGGCGCGCTACGATCTTCCACCACAAGAAGTTGCGACCATCACCAATGAGTATCTGACGCTGCTGGATGATCAATTGCACGACCGCGTCATAGTGTCGGAAGCGATTGCCGGGGCAGAGCAACTCCTCACAGAGTTTGCGCCCCGCGCAAGGCTTGGCATTGCCACGGCCAACTTTCGCCGTGCGGCTGAACTGAGGCTGAAGCAGGCGGGTTTGTGGCAGCCGGTGAGCGGCCTTGCCCATGGCGCTGACGGCGGTGGGCATAAAGCCGACATTCTGGCGCGGGCCATTGCGGCCAGCGGGTTGCCGCGCGAGCGGGTGATATTCATTGGTGACAATGTGAATGATGTTGACGCAGGCCTCAGCAATCGTGTGCATTTCATCGGCTTCAGCGTCAGTTCCCAGCGAAGGCAGCAGCTCCACGCCGCAGGTGCGAAACGGCTGGCGGGCGATCATGCCGAAACGGCCCAGCACATCAGCGCCATTCTCTCCGCTTGACCTTGCCGCAAGAGGCATGGCAACCCTCAAAGGAAAGACTTTTGAGGAACGTCTATGTCCGGCCATAGCCAATTTTCACTTTTTGCAACACGGCGTTTTCTGCCGTTGTTTGTCACACAGGCCATCGGGGCCTTCAATGACAATGCCTTTCGCCTGTCGCTGGCGACACTTTATGTTTACGGCCCGTTGCGCGAGGTGGTGAAGAACCCCGATGCCGCCAATTCCATTCTGGCCGCACTACTGGTTCTGCCCTTCTTTCTGTTCTCGGCTTTGGCTGGTCAATTGGCCGACAAATTCGACAAGGCCACCATAGCGCGGCGTGTGAAACTCTTGGAGATTCCACTGATCGCGGTGGCGAGTTTCACGCTCTATACCGAACAGATCTGGCTGCAAATGCTTTGCGTGTTTGGCGCGGGCGTGATTGCGGCCTTCTTCGGACCGATCAAATATTCCATCCTGCCGCAACATCTGGCCAAGGATGAGTTGTTGGGCGGAAATGGCATGATCGAGTCAGGCACGGCCATTTCGATCTTGCTCGGCATGTTGTTTGGCTCGTTCTTCGTGCTGGGCGGTTATGGGCGGCATTTTGTTTCAGGCGTGATGATTGGGCTTGCGGTGCTGGCCTATGCCTCGGCCTGGTTCATCCCCAAGGCGCCCTCTGCCCAGCCTCACATGAAGATCAATTGGAACCTGTTCACCGAGACGCGTGACGTCATCAAGCAGGCAGCGGAAAAGCGCGATGTGTGGCTGGCACTCTTGGGCATATGCTGGTTCTGGTTTCTGGGTGTGGTGTTTCTGGCGCAGATCCAGCCCTTCACCAAAGATGGCCTGTTCGCTGATAACACCACGTCCACCGCCATTCTCGCGGTGTTCAGCGTGGCTACCGGGCTGGGTTCAGCCTTTTGTAACAGGTTGCAGGGCGGCAAGATCACCTTGCGTTACGTGCCGCTGGCGGCCCTGCTGCTCAGCCTTTTCACTTTTGATTTGTACTTCGCCTCGGGGCAGTTTCAGACGCTGGGCAGTGCGGATGTGCTTTCAACGCCTGCCACTTTGTTTGGCCATTTCTCCGGCTGGCGCGTGGTGTTTGACCTTAGCGCCATCGCCTTCAGTTCAGGCCTTTTTGTGGTGCCGCTGTTTGCGCTGATGCAGGCGCGCACGCCCTACTATCGCCGCGCCCGCGTGATCGGTGCCAACAACATCATGAATGCGGTGTTCATGGTGGTGGCCTCACTGCTGTCCAGCCTATTGCTGGCCATGGGCCTCAGTGTGCGCGGGCTTTATCTTCTCATGGGCGTCGCCAACCTGGCCATCGTGGGTTATCTCACCATCTCCATGCCGCAGACCCTGTTTGCCGCCGTGGCGCGATTCCTGCTGCGCTTTTTCTACCGGGTGGAGGTGAAGGGCTGGGAGCATTATCACGCGGCGGGCAAGAAGGCCCTGATCGTGCCCAATCATTCAAGCTTTCTCGATGGGCCGATGATCTCCTGCTTCCTGCCGGAGCGCGCGGCCTTTGCCATCAACACCCATATGGCCAAAGCCTGGTGGACCAAGCCAGCTTTCTTTCTCTACGACATGTGTCCGATTGACCCCACCAATCCGATGGCGCTGCGTGAGCTGGTGCACCGGTTGAAGCGCCACCAGAAAGTGGTGATCTTCCCAGAGGGGCGACTGACCACAACGGGCGGGTTGATGAAAGTCTATGAAGGGCCGGGCGCCATTGCTTTGATGGCAGGGGCCAAGGTTCTGCCCTTGCGTATTGATGGCGCGCTGTTCTCGCCCTTCTCACGCATGCGCGGCAAACTGCGCCTGCGCTGGTTTCCAAAGATCACACTGACGTTCTTGCCGCCGGTGAAATTTGAAGCGCCAGCCAACATTCATGGCAGTGAGTTGCGCCACTATCAGGCCGAAAAACTGTATGACGTGATGGCTGGCATGATGTTCAAGACGTCGAACATCGACCGCACGCTGTGGCAGACCCTGCTGGATGCTTCCGCAACCCATGGCTCTGGCCGCAAGATGCTGGAAGACATTCAGCGCAACCCTATTTCCTATGGCCGCATCATCATGGGCAGCCTCGTGCTGGGCCGCAAGCTGGCTGCAATCACCCATGGGCAGAAGAATGTTGGCGTGCTGTTGCCCAATGCCAATGCCGTAGCACTTTCATTCTTCGGCCTGATGGCGCATGGCAAGGTGCCCGCCATGCTGAACTTCTCGACCGGCGCCCTCAACATGGCGGCGGCCTGCACGGCAGCGCAAGTGCGAACCATCATCACCTCGCGGCGCTTCATCGAAGCGGGCGAGATGCAGGGCGACATCGATATTCTCTCGCGCAACTGCAAGATCATTTATCTCGAAGACGTTCGCGGCGAATTGCGCATGGGCGACAAGCTCTACGGCCTGTTTGGCAAATTCTTCCCCAAGCTGGCTTCGCGCAATGCGGAAAAGGATTGCAACAAGCCAGCGGTGATCCTGTTCACATCGGGCTCAGAAGGAGTGCCCAAGGGCGTTGTGCTGTCTCACCGCAATCTCAATGCCAATTGGCAGCAGGCGGCAGCGCGTATTGCCTTCACGCCGGATGACATGGTGTTCAACGCGTTGCCCGTGTTCCACGCCTTTGGCCTGCTCGGCGGATTGCTGTTGCCGCTGCTGTCTGGCGTGCGCTCTTTCCTTTATCCATCGCCGCTGCATTACAAGATCGTGCCCGAAATGGCCTATGACACAAATGCCTCGGTGATTTTCGGGACCGACACTTTTCTCACCGGCTATGCCAAGAATGCCAATCCTTATGACTTCTTCAGCGTGCGCCTGGTTGTGGCAGGCGCCGAGCGTGTGAAGCAGGAAACACGCGAGATCTGGATGGAGAAATTCGGCTTGCGCATTTACGAAGGCTATGGCGCCACGGAGTGTTCGCCAGTGCTGGCCGTGAACACGCCGATGCATTACCGATCTGGCTCCGTGGGGCAATTGCTCGACGACATTCAATACCGCGTTGATCCGGTGCCGGGCATTGAGAAGGGCGGGCGGTTGTTCGTGAAGGGGCCCAACGTCATGCTGGGCTATTTGCGCGCCGATAATCCGGGCGTGATCGAAGCCCAACCCGATGGCTGGTATGACACGGGCGACATCGTTGAAGTTGATCCATTCCACTACGTCACCATCCTTGGCCGCGCCAAGCGCTTTGCCAAAGTGGCGGGCGAAATGGTCTCACTTACCGCCGTTGAAACCATGCTGCAGAAGGCTTTCCCCGAGGTGCCGCAGGCCGTGGTGGCCGTGCCCGACAAGAAGAAGGGCGAGCAACTGGTGTTAATCACCACTCTTCCCACGGCTGACCGCAAGATGATTGCCGATGCCTTGAAGCGAGAGGGCGCCACTGAATTGATGATCCCCAAGAGCATCATCCTTCAAGAAAGCCTGCCGCTGCTGGGCTCCGGCAAAACGGATTATGTTTCACTGAACCGTCTGGCGCAGGAGAAGGTGGAGGCGTGAGGGCCGCCCCAATGACTGAATAACATCCTCTGGAGCCGTCATGGCCCGCTTCACGCGGGCCATCCACCGCAGGCCCTCAATGGGTCGCCCGCTTGAAGCGGGCGATGACGGCTTTGGATAGATCTTTGAACCAGCAGCAGATCGCAATGCTGGCCTGAAAAGGCTGCAGGACTG
Organism: Aestuariivirga sp.; assembly: GCA_031424315.1. GTDB lineage: Bacteria > Pseudomonadota > Alphaproteobacteria > Rhizobiales > Aestuariivirgaceae > Aestuariivirga. The sequence goes on along the minus strand of JANPHF010000084.1, from coordinate 18,516 downwards.
GCAGTGTTTTTTCTGGCTCCGTGCTGTGTATAAGGCGGCTGCAACTCAGGAAACATCATGCGTCTTGCCAAAATCATCAACCGCGTCTCTGGCCTTGGCTCTGAAAAATGGGCGATTCACATTGAGGCCAAGCGCCGCCGCATGGCGGGCGAGGAATTGATCTTCCTTTCGATTGGAGAGCCTGATCTTCCGCCGCCTGCGGCCATCATTGATGTGGCGGCCAAGCAGATGAAGGCGGGGCGCACCAAATATGCTGGCGGCCCCGGTGAATTGGCCCTGCGCGAGACTCTGGCGCGACACTACTCAAAGCAGGCTGGCCGGCCCATCTCGGCGGAACAGTTCCTGTTCCTGCCTGGCACACAGACAGCGCTGGCGCTGGCCTTCCTGTCGATCATCGAGTTGGGCGATGAGGTGATCTTGTTTGATCCCTATTATGCCACTTACGAAGCGGTGGTTTCGGCCCCAGGCGGTGTGCCGGTGCCTGTGGCGCTTGATCCGGATACCGGCTTTCATCCCAACATGGCCGCTTTGGAAAAGGCCATCACGCCGCGCACCAAGGCCATCCTGCTGAACTCGCCGAGCAACCCCACGGGGGCAGTGTTCACACGCGGTGAAATTGCTGCCATTGGCGCCATCGCCAAGAAGCATGACCTGTGGATCGTGTCGGATGAAGTTTATGCCACGCTGGTGCATGATGGGCACAGCTTCTCCTCACCCTTTGCTGACAAGGCGCTGGAAGAGCGGGTGATTGTGTGTTCCTCGATCTCCAAATCGCATGCCCTGCCCGGCTTCCGCTGCGGCTGGATTGCAGCGAGCGAGGATTATTGCGCGCGCGTGGTTTCGTTGTCAGAAACCTTGCTCTTCGGTTCACAGCCCTTCCTTGAAGATGCAACGGCCTTTGCGCTTTCAAATGAGTTTGCAGAAACCAAATTGATGCAGCAGCTCTATGTGGCGCGTGGGCGTGCGCTCATCGAAGGGCTGGGCGGCAGCAACAAGGTGACGGCGCATATGCCCGAGGGCGGCATGTTCGTGATGGTGGATGTGCGGAAAACAGGTCTGAGCGGCGATGAATTCGCCTGGCGGCTGCTACGCGAAAAGCAGGTTGTCACCATGCCGGGTGAAAGCTTCGGGACGTCTGCTGCTGGGCATTTGCGCGTGGCGCTGACAGTTGACGAAGCCCAGATGCGCGAAGCCGCGAAGCGAATTGCGGAGCTGGCGGCAGGGGTTTGAGCGTGAGGTAAGAGCCCTCATCCGCCCTTCGGGCACCTTCTCCCATCGCCCAAGAGCGCGACGGGAGAAGGCGATAGTTTCAAACATCAGCAACCATTGCCTTCTACCGTGCGAAGCATGGGAGAAAGTGCCCGAAGGGCGGATGAGGGCTCTTTTACCTCACCGCATCCACAACACCGCCGTCGCACTTATTTTGCGCCTGGTCGCCAGCGGCGAGCAACGATTTCAAATCCGCACCGCCGGGAATGTCGCCACGCAGGTTCAGCGTGAAGCCAGACAATCGGCCCTGGCGGTCGCATTCAACTTGCACCTTGCTGCCTGCCCCCGAACCAAAGGCTTGATCAAAGGCGCTGCGAATCTGATCAGCGGAAACCTGCTTGCCGACGTTTGTTGCAAACAGCGCCTGCACGGGAGAGGCGTTCACTTCCTTCGCAAGCCGGATTTCATCCTTGAAATATTGATCGGCATTGCCTGCCGGATAGCAGGTGCCGTGCTTGATCCATTCATGGCGCTGCAAATTGGATTGCGTGCCCGGCATGGCCGCGTTCAGCGCCGCGCGGGTTTCGGCTGAGAGCTCCGGTTCAGGCAAGCTGTCCCACTGGTGTTGGTCATCCAAGGCCGAAAGCTTGGGATCAACATTGCAGAACTGGTTGCGGCGCGGCTGCGGCCACAAGCCGTGCAGCGAGAAGTGCGAGGCTTCCCAACTGGTCGCCTTTTCGGCCTTGCATTCGGCCTTGTCGGCCATGGCTTCACAGAAGGCAGGCTCCCAAGACAAGGCGAAGGCGTAATAAGGGGCCTGGCCGCCAAAGCCGCGGGAGCCCGGCTTGGGCTTTACCGTGCCTTGCGGCGTGTTGATGGGTTTCTGGCTTGGCGCTGGCGCAGTGGCTTGTGCCCCGTCAGTCGAACCGCAATCCACCGCCACCCAGCGCTGCTTGGGCTCTGCATTCGGCACTTCGATCCAATAATGCGTGGCCTCATCCTTGTTCTTGCCCAGCAGGCGGTAAGCCTTGCCTGATTCCACAGTGGTGTTGTCAGGGTTGGTGCCTTTCTTGATCGACACCACGGCATCACAGGCCTTGGCAGCGGTGAAAGTGCCATCCAATTTCACTTGCGCCATGGCGGCAGCGGAAAAAGCAGTGGCAGCAACAAGGGCAAGGGCGAGGCGGTTCATGGGCAACAATCTCCTGTTGCACCCGCAGATAGCTTGAATTGCATCAGGCCTCACCTGAATTTTCAGCAAAGCGGTGAATAGGATTTTGACAAAGCCAGCGCCGCGTGTTAGGGAAAATCCTATCATGAGCAGCACATCCTCAGTCTTTCTAAGCGAAATTGAGCAGTTTCTGGCCGGTTCCGCCATTGATCCTAGCGTTTTGGGCAAAAATGCCCTGGGCGATCCTAATTTCGTATTTGATCTGCGCCAGGGCCGCAGCCCTTCGGCCAAGACCATGGACAAGGTGCGCTCTTGGATGGCGGCACAACGACCAACGCCTGCGCCGATCGCAAGTGATCGACTTACCCATCTGCAAAAGCTGGAAGCCGAGAGCATCCACATCATCCGCGAAGTGGCGGCTGAATGTGAAAAACCGGTGATGCTCTATTCTATCGGCAAAGACAGCGCCGTGATGCTGCATCTGGCCATGAAAGCCTTTTATCCCGCCAAGCCACCCTTTCCGCTCATGCATGTGGATACGCGCTGGAAGTTCCGCGACATGATTGCCATGCGCGATGAAACAGCGCGGCGGCTGGGATTGGATTTGATCGTTCACATCAACCCCGAAGGCATCGCCAAGAATATCAACCCGTTTGATCACGGCTCAGCGTTGCATACGCAAGTGATGAAGACTGACGGCCTCAAACAGGCGCTGGACAAATATGGCTTCGACGCCGCCTTCGGGGGTGCGCGCCGCGATGAAGAGAAATCCCGCGCCAAGGAGCGCATCTTTTCATTCCGCGACACCAAGCACCGCTGGGACCCGAAGAACCAACGCCCTGAACTGTGGAACCTTTACAACGCGCGCAAGAACAAGGGCGAGAGCATCCGCGTGTTCCCGTTGTCCAACTGGACAGAGCTGGACATCTGGCAATATATCGCGCGCGAGAATATTCCAATTGTGCCTTTGTATTTTGCCGCTGAGCGGCCGGTTGTGGAGCGCGATGGCCAACTCATCATGGTGGATGATGAGCGGATGAAATTGCACGCGGGCGAGAAGCCCATGATGAAGAAGATCCGCTTCCGCACGCTGGGCTGCTATCCACTGACGGGTGCAATCGAGAGCGAAGCGGCGAACCTCAACGACATCATCGAGGAAATGCTGGTGGCAACATCCTCGGAGCGCCAAGGCCGTGTGATCGACAAGGATGCCAGCCAGTCGATGGAGAAGAAGAAGCAAGAGGGGTATTTCTGATGACCCGTTTCGTTGAATTCACCGGCGGGGATGTTGAGGCTTTTCTTGCCGAGCAGGAACAGAAAGACCTGCTGCGCTTCATCACTTGCGGCTCAGTTGATGACGGCAAGTCCACGTTGATTGGGCGGCTGCTCTATGAATCCAAAATGCTGTTTGAGGATCAGCTCGCCGCATTGGAAGCCGATTCAAAGAAGCTCGGCACGCAAGGCGGAAACCTGGATTTCGCGCTTCTGGTTGATGGCCTGGCTGCAGAGCGCGAGCAGGGCATCACCATTGACGTGGCCTACCGCGCCTTCACCACCTCGCGGCGCAAGTTCATCGTGGCTGATACGCCAGGCCATGAACAATACACCCGCAACATGGCCACTGGCGCTTCCACCGCCGAACTGGCCATCATTCTGATCGATGCGCGCAAGGGCGTTCTCACGCAGACGCGACGCCACAGTTTCATTTGCAAATTGCTGGGCATCCGCCATCTGGTGCTGTGCATCAACAAGATGGACCTGGTCGGCTATTCGCGCGAAGTGTTTGAGAAAATCGAGGCGGATTACCGCAAATTTGCCGCCGAGCTGGGCGTGGCCGCGGAAATCCGCGTGATCCCGGTTTCAGCGCTGGTGGGCGACAACATCATTGATCGCTCTGCCAATATGCAATGGTATCAGGGCCCAACCCTGATGGGCCATTTGGAAACCGTTCCGGTTGGTGATGACGCCAAGTCCAAGCCTTTCCGCATGCCTGTGCAATGGGTCAACCGCCCAGACCAGAACTTCCGGGGATTTTCGGGCACGATTGCCGCAGGCAGCGTGAAGCCGGGTGATGCCGTGAAGGTTCTGCCCTCGGGCAAGCAAAGCACGGTAACGCGCGTAGTCACCTTTGATGGTGACTTGCCGCAGGCCATTGCCGATCAGGCTGTCACAATCACCTTGGCCGACGAAGTTGATGCATCGCGCGGTGATGTGTTCACAGCGGCACAAAGCCCTGTCGAAGTTTCAGATCAGTTTGAGGCGCAGGTGTTGTGGATGGGTGATGAGCCCATGCTGCCGGGCCGCGCCTATCTCATCAAGTCCGCCACCAGGACCCTTTCCGGCACGCTGGACAAGCTCAAATACAAGGTCAATGTCAACACGCTGGAACATCAAGCGGCGGAGACGCTGCACCTCAACGAGATCGGCATCTGCAATCTCGAGCTTCAAGGTCCCCTGGCGTTCGAGACCTACGCCACCGACAAGACATTGGGCAGCTTCATCATCATTGATCGCTTCAACAACAATACTGTTGGCTTTGGCCTGATCAATTTCGCACTGCGCCGTGCGGCCAACATCCATTGGCAGGCAACAGACGTGAACAAGACGGCGCGCGGGCAACTGTTGCGGCAGAAGCCCACGGTGTTGTGGTTCACCGGCCTTTCGGGCGCTGGCAAAAGCACCATCGCCAATCTGGTTGAAAAGAAACTGCATGCGCGCGGCCAGCTGACTTATCTACTGGACGGCGACAACGTGCGCCATGGGTTGAACCGTGATCTGGGTTTCACTGATGCTGACCGTGTTGAAAACATCCGCCGCGTAGGCGAGGTCGCCAAGCTGATGACCGATGCGGGGTTGATCACGCTGGTCTCCTTCATCTCGCCCTTCAGGGCTGAGCGCCGCATGGCGCGCGAGTTGTTGGGCGAAGGCGAGTTCCTCGAAATCTTTGTCGATACTTCTCTGGCCGAAGCAGAGAAGCGCGATGTGAAGGGCCTTTATGCTAAGGCGCGGCGCGGGGAGCTCAAAAACTTCACCGGCATTTCTTCACCTTACGAAGAGCCGGAACGTGCTGAGCTGCGTATCGATACAGGCTTGGCCAAGCCTGAAGATGCCGCCGAGCAAGTGGTGGCACTTCTGGTGGAGCGGGGCCGGATTTAACACTGTTGCACTTGCGGCCTGAAATCATGCTGCCTAAGTTGGCGCGATGACATCGCAAGAGCATTGGCAGAATGTCTATGCCACGAAAGCCAGCACCAGCGTAAGCTGGTTTCAGGCCCAGGCCACGCCTTCGCTTGAGGCCATTGCCAAACTGAAAGTGGGCAAAGACACTGCGATCATTGACATCGGCGGCGGGGCTTCAATGCTGGTGGATGCGTTGCTCGTGGATGGCTGGAGTGACATATCGGTTCTCGATATTGCAGAGTCCGCTCTGGCAGTTCCCAAGGCCCGGCTGGGTGCGGCTGCCAGTAAGGTGGATTGGATTGTTGCCGACATCACCCAGTGGAAACCAAAGCGCCGCTACGGCTTGTGGCATGACCGGGCGGTTTTTCATTTTCTGACTGAAGCGGCACAACGCAGTGCCTACCGCGAGGCCCTTCAAGAAGGCCTTGCGATCGGCGGCCACGTGGTGCTGGCCACTTTTGCACTTGATGGCCCGGAAAAATGCAGCGGCCTTCCCGTGCAACGCCATGATGCGGCCTCGGCCCAGCGGGAACTGGGCCCCGAATTCAAGCTGTTGGAAACCTGGCCGCAAAGCCATGTAACCCCCGGCGGAAATATCCAGAAATTCAATTGGTGCCTGTTTCAACGTGTCTAGTTGAAATTTGATGTACGCCCCTCAAAATTCGCTTCCCCTGTCAAAAAACTGCGCTATAAGGCCGCCAAACCCAAGCTCACAAACAGGAGTGCCACATGGCAAAAAAAGTTCGCGTCGCAATCAATGGCTTTGGCCGCATCGGGCGCAATGTGTTGCGCGCCATCCATGAATCAGGCCGCCAGGACATTGAAGTCGTTGCCGTCAACGATCTGGGCCCCGTTGAAACCAATGCCCATTTGCTGCGCTTTGACTCCGTTCATGGCCGTTTCCCGCATGAAGTGCGCGTTGAAGGCGACATGATCAATGTTGGCTCGGAAAAGTTCAAGGTGACTGCGGTGAAGGACCCTGCACAGCTGCCCTGGAAGGAAATGGGCGTGGATATCGCCATGGAATGCACCGGCATTTTCACCAGCAAGGACAAGGCTTCGGCGCATCTGACCGCGGGCGCCAAGCGCGTGATCGTGTCAGCGCCTGCCGATGGCGCAGACAAGACCATTGTTTACGGTGTGAACCATCAGACCCTCACCAAGGACGACATGGTGATCTCGAATGCCTCCTGCACCACCAATTGCCTCGTGCCTGTAGTTAAAGTGCTGCATGACGCGATCGGCCTGGAAAAAGGCATGATGACCACCATCCATTCTTACACCGGTGATCAGCCAACTTTGGATACCATGCACAAGGATCTCTACCGCGCCCGCGCTGCGGCCTTGAGCATGATCCCAACTTCAACGGGTGCGGCCAAGGCGGTGGGCCTGGTGCTGCCAGAACTGAAGGGCAAGCTCGACGGCATTTCCATCCGTGTGCCAACCCCTAATGTATCGGTTGTGGATTTGAAGTTCATCGCCAAGCGCGCCACCACAGTTGCTGAAATCAATGAAGCGATCATCGCCGCCTCCAAGGGCGCCTTGAAGGGCATTCTCGGTTTCACCAACCAGCCCAATGTGTCGTCTGACTTCAACCATGATCCACATTCGTCGATCTTCCATCTCGACCAGACCAAGGTGATGGACGGCAACTTCGTTTCGATCCTCTCTTGGTATGACAACGAATGGGGCTTCTCAAACCGCATGAGCGACACGGCTGTGCATTTCGCCAGCTTGATCTGAGTTAATTATTTTGCCCTTCTCCCTCTGGGAGAAGGTGCCCGAAGGGCGGATGAGGGCCAGCGTGCGAACGCTGGCCTTTTGCTTGAGTGAGAGCTGCCGAGTTTTAGACTTCGCTGCGCTCAGCCCTCATCCGCCCTTCGGGCACCTTCCCCCGGCGGGGGAAGGGCGATATAGAGGCCCTATGACCCGCCCCCTCATCATCGCCCCTTCCATTCTTGCCGGTGACTTTTCCAAACTGGGTGAGGAAGTTTTATCCGCACTCAAGGGCGGCGCCGACTGGGTGCATGTGGATGTGATGGACGGGCATTTCGTGCCCAATATTTCATTCGGCGCGCCGATCATGCAGAGCATCCGCCCGCTCACCAAGGCGCTGTTTGACACGCATCTGATGATTTCGCCAGCTGATCCCTATCTCGCGCAGTTTGCCACGGCAGGGTCTGACCTCATCACGGTTCATGCCGAGGCTGGCGCGCATCTGGATCGCAGCCTGCAGGCCATCAAGGCGCTGGGCAAGAAGGCGGGGGTAGCGATCAACCCGGCCACACCCATCTCTGCGATTGAACATGTCATCGACCGCCTCGATCTCATTCTGGTGATGACCGTAAATCCAGGCTTTGGCGGCCAGAGTTTCATCAAGGCCATGTTGCCAAAAATTTCTCGAGCCAAGGCGCTGGTAGCAGGCCGCAACATCGACATCGAGGTGGACGGCGGCATCACCGCTGAAACCGCCGGTGCCGTGGTGCGCGCCGGGGCCAATGTTCTTGTGGCGGGCAGTTCGATCTTCAAGGGCGATCATGCCGCCAATATCAAGGCGCTGCGGAGTGCGGCACTGGTTTCAGCGTGAGCAAATACCCACAACTGAAAGACCCCGGCATTATCGCCTTCCTTGAAGAGGGCGAGAAGCTCTATCCGGAAAATGCCGTGGATTTCACCATGGCCGAGCAGCGCGCGTTCTATGACAAATATTGCGCGCATTTTGCAGGCAAGCGCCCTTCCAGCCTGAAGATCGACGATTTCAAAGTCGGGACGGTTTTGTGCCGCCGCTATTCACCGCCCACGCCCAATGCGAAACTGCTCTACCTTCATGGCGGTGGCTTTGTTGTGGGTGGCCTCGAAAGCCACGATTCAATCTGCGCCGATCTCGCTGATCAGGCGGGCGTTGAAGTTGTGGCGGTTGAATATCGACTGGCGCCTGAATGCCCCTTCCCAGCAGCTTTTGATGATTGCTGGGCCGTGTTTGAAGCCGAAAAGCCAGCACTCATCGGCGGTGACAGCGCAGGCGCAAATCTCTCGGCCGCCATTGCCATTCACGCGCGGGATAAGGGCATTGCAAGGCTCAAAGGCCAACTCTTGATTTACCCAGGGCTGGGCGGGGATGTAACCCGTGGCTCCTTCCTCACTCAGGCCAATGCGCCGGGGCTTTCAACAGCCGATGTGCTTTACTACCGCGATGCCTATGGCAAGCCTGAGCACAAATTGGCCGCACCGCTCAAAGAGACAGATTATTCCGGCCTGCCCCCTGCCTTCCTCGTGGCCTGCGCCCATGACCCGCTGCATGACGATGCCTATGATTTTGCCGCGCGGCTGAAGGCGGCAGGTGTGGCGGCGGAAGTGCGCGAAGAACCCGATCTGGTTCACGCATTCTTGCGGGCGCGCCACATGAGTGTGCCAGCTGCGAAGAGTTTCCAGTCCATCGTTGCGGCGATCAAGGCTTTTGCTGCATAAGGGGCCTTGATTGGCGCGAGTTCTTATCGGCCAAGTCTGCAACTTGGCCGGAACGTGCGCATGCCCATTAAAACCATCACCAAATTTCCCCGCAAAACCAAAGAAATCAAGAATTTCTGGATCCCGATGTCAGACGGCACCAAGCTGGCAGCAGGGATGGTCATTCCGGTTGATGCCGAGAAAAATCCGGTTCCGGCCCTATTGGAATATCTGCCCTACCGGAAAAGTGATGGCACGCATGTGCGCGATTCACTCACGCACCCTTATCTGGCGGGCCATGGCTATGCGGCGATCCGCGTGGATATGCGCGGCAACGGCGACAGTGAAAGCCACATGTATGACGAATACACCATCCTTGAGCATAACGATGCGCTGGAGGTGATCGCCTGGATCGCCAAGCAGAAGTGGTGCACTGGTAAGGTGGGCATGTTCGGAATCTCATGGGGTGGTTTCAATGCGCTGCAAGTGGCGGCGCGGCAGCCGCCGGCACTGAAGGCCATCGTCACCATCTGCTCGTCTGACGACCGCTATGAAGATGACATTCATTACAAGGGCGGCACGCTGCTGAATGAAAATCTCGGCTGGGCCGCAACCATGCTTTCCTATTCCTCGCGCCCGCCAGATCCCGAAGTTGTTGGGCCGAAATGGCGCAAGATGTGGCTGGAGCGATTGAAGAACCAGCCCTTCATGGTGGTTCCATGGCTGCAACATCCGCACCGTGATGACTATTGGAAACATGGCTCGGTGTGCGAGAATTTCGGCGCCATCACTGCCGCCACCTTGGCGGTAGGCGGGTGGAACGATGCCTATTCCAACACCGTGCCGCGCTTGATGAAAGGCCTGCGCTGCCCGCGCAAGGCGATCATTGGCCCATGGGCGCATAAATATCCACATTTCGCTGTGCCGCAACCGCAGATCGGATTTTTGCAAGAAATGCTGCGCTGGTGGGATTTCTATTTGAAGAACATCGACACCAAGGTGACGAGCGATCCGGATTACCGCGTCTATGTGATGGAGCCTTGGCGGCCTGGAACGTTCCCGGAAAAAATCGAAGGCCGGTGGATTGCGGAGAACTATTGGGGCTTCGGCAATATTGAAAGCAAGATCTGGTATCTCACCGACAAGGGCATTGCGGGTGAGCGTGGGGCGGAGCGTGCGCTGGAGATTTGCTCCAAGCAGACGACCGGCTTTGATGGCGGCGAATATTGCATCATCTGGCTGGGGCCGGAGTTTCCGGGCGACCAGGCGAAGGATGACAGCCAATCCATTCTGTTCGAAAGCCCGGCTGCGAGCGAAGACATCGACATTGTCGGCCAGCCTGCGATTGAATTGGAATTCAGCGCTGACAAGCCGGTGGCGCATGTGGCCGTGCGCCTCAATGATGTGTGGCCCAGCGGTGAAGTTTCACGCATCACTTATCACTTGCAAAACTTGTGCATGCGTGAGTCTCGGGAAAACCCGATGCCGTTGGAGCCGGGCAAGCGCTACCGCATGCGCATCAAGCTCGATGACATCGCCTACAAGCTGCCCCAAGGCCACAGACTTCGCGTTTCCATATCCACGTCTTATTTCCCGATGATGTGGCCAGCGCCGGAGAATGTGAAACTCACAGTTTTCACTGGTGCTTCGGAACTGCATCTGCCGGTGCGCAAAAAACTGGCCAATGACAAAGAAGTTGTTTTCGCCGGGCCGGAAGGGGCCAAGCCCGCAGAGCTCAAACATCTGAAGCCTGTCGCCAACAAGCGCGAAGTGACAGTCAATCCAAAGACGGGCGAGACGCGGCTGGAAATCATGGATGATTTTGGCACGCAAGTGATCAAGGCTCTCAATCTCACCATCTGGGGCGTGGGGCGTGAATCATATTCCATACTTCCCCATGACCCGCTTTCAGCCAAAATGGAAACGCATTGGACGGAAGGACGGAAGCGCGGCAAATGGGAAACGCGCACCGAAACCTTTAGCCGCATGACGGCAACCAAAACTCATTGGATCGTCTGGGGTAAGATCGAGGCCTTCGAAGGCAAGAAGCGTATTTTCGTGACTGAATTCAACGAAAAGATTCCAAGGTTGTTGCAGTAAACATGTATCAGCCTCCGCATTTCAAGGAAGACCGGCTTGAAGTTCAGCACGCGTTGATCAAGGCGCATCCTTATGGCTTGCTCATTTCAGTGGGCGCGGAAGGGCCGGAAGCCAATGGCGCACCGTTCCTGCTTGACTCTGTTGCGGGTGCGCTTGGCACTTTGAAACTGCATTTGGCGCGGGCCAATCCGCAGTGGCGCGGGCTGGATGGGCAGAAGGTGCTCTGCGTGTTCCAGGGGCCGATGGCCTATGTCAGCCCGTCGCATTATGAAACCAAGCGCGAGACCGGCAAGGTGGTGCCCACCTGGAATTATGTGATGGTGCAGGCGCGCGGGGTGGCGCGGGTGCATGAAGACGCTGGCTGGCTACAGGCGCAAGTTTCGGCGTTGACTGATAAGCATGAAAAGAGCCGCACTGAGCCGTGGGCTGTAAGCGATGCGCCACCCACTTACATCGACAGCCAGCTCAAGGGCATTGTCGGGATGGAAATTGCCATTGAAAGCATCGCGGGCAAGTGGAAGGTGAGCCAGAACCGCCCCGAGGCCGATAGGCGCGGGGTTGCGGCGGGACTCGCGGACAATCCCGAAATGGCGGCGCTAGTAAAAGATTACGTCGGGCATGGGTGAAGAGCCCTCATCCACCCTTCGGGCACCTTCTCCCATTTGCAAGGACAAACGGGAGAAGGCCCAAGTTCTGATAGTTCAGACCATTTGCCTTCTCCCGTCCGAAGGATGGGAGAAGGTGGCGACAGCCGGATGAGGGCTATCTTGAACTGCCGCAGACCGACCCTTACCATTAATTCCTATATTAGGCTTTAAAAACCATAGGAGAGCCGTACAGCGCGATCCAAGGGTCGGCCGGTAGGAACCAGCGCAGACAGGCTGAATCGTCTGCAAGGGGCATCCCAGGCCCGGCAAATATATTTCTACCTAAGGTTTTAATTCTTAGGTCACTCTCCCAATTCCTGAACGCCAGATAAATGGCGGCCTCAGGCACAGTTCAGAGGCGCTTGTCTAGAAAGGCATCATCAAACGCCTTTCGAGGGAGCAACCAAATGAACAAGATCTTCAAAATCGCCGCCGCCGCAACACTCGCCCTGGGCTTTGCCGCCAGCGCCCAAGCCCAAGACGTGAAGCCTTTCGCAGGCGTCGTCATCGTGCCGGCTTCTGCGCCAGCCGAAACCCAAGTTGATATTTCACAGGATCAAACCCAGCCCGCCTTCAAGCGCGCCAAGATCGTATCCTACGCCTCTGACCTGAAGGCCGGCTCAATCGTGGTCGACACCCACGAAAACAAGCTCTACTACATTCTGGGTATGGACCGCGCCGCCATGTACCGCATCGCTTCGGCCAAGCCCGGCTTTGAATGGAGCGGCACCAACAAGGTTTCCAACAAGGTGCAGTGGCCCGATTGGCGCCCGCCAGTTGAAATGCAGGCCCGCCGCCCCGAACTTCCGGCCTATATGGCTGGTGGCCCGAAGAACCCGCTGGGCGCCCGCGCCATCTATCTGGGCTCCACCATCTACCGCATTCATGGCACCAATGAACCAAGCTCCATCGGCCATGACGCCTCTTCCGGCTGCATCCGCATGCTCAATGACGATGTGACCGAGCTGTATCAGTTCGTGAAGATTGGAACGGTTGTGCGGGTGATGTGAACACCACATTTTCAATTGCGCTACCAAATTCCACCATCTCTCCATGGCCGGGCTTGACCCGGCCACCCAGTCTTTCGATGATGCGAAATGCCTCAAGGCCACGTTTACATCCTCGCCAGCAAGCGCAATGGCACACTTTACGCAGGCGTCACCAATGATCTCGCTGCCCGGATTTTCGCACATCGCGAGGGCCGAGGATCAGCTTTCACCAAAAAATACAATGTGAAAATGCTGGTTTGGTATGAGACTTACGATTTGGTGACGGATGCCATTCAGCGCGAGACATCAATCAAGCGCTGGCCTCGACGGTGGAAGCTGGCGCTGATTGAGAAAGAAAATCCCGAGTGGAATGATCTCTATGAGACTTTAGGGTGAAGGCTGGGTGGCCGGGTCAAGCCCGGCCATGGAGAGTTTCTATCGACTTCCCTGCAAGGGGAAATGGCGAACTATCCCGCTCTTCTCATCCTGGCCTGTGGTGGCTGATAGGCGATGCGGGCGTGGTATTCACAGTAAGGTGAGCCTTCCCTTGGGCCGTGGCCGCAGAAGCAGAAATCTTCATGCATCGGATCGCCGATCGGCCATTTGCAGGTTTTGTCGCTCAAGTGAAGAATAGTGATGCGGCCATCCTTGGCGTTGTCCACCAAGCGCAAGGGCTTGGGCTCGGGCAAGGGCATGGGGCGAGGTGCTGTTTGATGGAAGGGCTTCAGCGCCGTGGCGCCCGCCGTTGGCATCGAAGGTGAGCGGCCGGGAATGGAAGGCTCGCGCGTTTTGCGTGGCGCGCGTGGTGCGGTGTTGCGCGGCTGCGTAGCGCGGCCAGCGAGATTCAAACGATGCACCTTGCCGATCACCGCATTACGCGTGACACCGAGCCCCAACCGGGCCGCAATCTGGCTGGCGCTCAGGCCATCGGCCCAAAGCTGCTTCAAGGTGTTTACCCTGTCTTCCGTCCACATGGCCTTTTCAGGCGCCGCCGCAACGTCTGTCATGTCAGAATCCTTCTTGCCCCGCGGATACAGCCTCGCATCCGCGCCCCAACTCTACGCTTCACTGATTAACTGGCCCCACATCTCGTGGGCGGCCTGTCCCTGTCCTACTATGGGCTGTGGCACTTAAACAAGAAAATCAGGCCAGAATCGTGGCGTTTTCCCCAGCTTTCGGCCCACAGCCATGGTTAACAAGGACTTAAGCGCCGATTGACTCCGCGTTCCATGCGCCATTTTGACTCACCTGTTCATAAGCTGCCATTGACCCTGCATTACAGCTTGACTAATAGGGCTTTTTAACTGCGCTGACCTTGAGGTTGGCGCTTTTGGCTTTTGGAGAGCAGCCATGATCGCAGCCGTTCTGCCCACCTATGCACGCGCACCCGTGGCTTTTGTGCGCGGCGTCGGCTGCCGCGTTTACACTGAAGAGGGCACGGAATATCTCGATTTTGGTGCCGGCGTTGCCGTCAACTCCTGCGGCCATGCCCATCCGCATTTGATTGCCGCACTCACAGAGCAGGCCAACAAGATTTGGCACACATCCAATCTCTACCAGATGCCGGGGCAAGAGAAACTTGCCAAGCGGCTGATTGAGCACACGTTTGCCGACACAGTGTTCTTCTGCAATTCCGGCGCTGAGGCCAATGAGTTGGCCATCAAGATGGCGCGCAAGCATTTTGCGGCCTTGGGCCAGCCGGAAAAATTCCACATCATCACTTTTGAAGGCGCTTTCCATGGCCGCACGCTGGCCACGCTGGCGGCGGGTGGGCAGCAGAAATATCTCGACGGCTTTGGCCCGAAAGCTGCGGGTTTTGATCAGGTGCCCTTCGGTGACCGCAAGGCGCTGGAAGCTGCGATTGGCCCACAGACGGCGGCGCTGATGATTGAGCCCGTGCAGGGCGAAGGGGGCCTGCGTTCAGTGCCGCCGGAAGAACTGCGCTATCTCCGCAAGCTCTGCGATGACCACGGCCTGCTGCTGATTTATGATGAGATCCAATGCGGTATTGGCCGCACGGGCAAATTATTCGCGCATGAATGGGCGGGTGCAGCACCCGACATCATGTCCATCGCCAAGGGCATTGGTGGGGGCTTTCCTTTGGGGGCAGTTTTGGCCACAGAGAAGGCGGCCTCCGGCATGGTGGCGGGCACGCATGGCTCCACCTTCGGCGGCAACCCGCTGGCCACCGCCGTGGGCAATGCCGTTCTCGATGTGGTGTTGGCGGATGGCTTTCTGGCCAATGTGCAGAAGCAGGCGCTGAACCTGAAACAGGGTCTCGCACGCCTGAAGGATTTGCACCCCAGCATCATTGAAGACATTCGCGGCCAGGGTTTGATGATGGGCATCAAGACCAAGGTGCTCAACACCGATTTCGTGAAAGCGGCGCTGGGCCAGCACATGCTGGTGATTGGCGCGGGCGATAATGTGGTGCGTCTATTGCCGCCGCTTGTTGTCTCGGATGCCGACGTGTCCGAGGCGATCAAAAAGCTGGAAGCGGCCTGCGTGGCGCTGGAAGTCAAAAGTGCTTAGCCTTCACTCCAAAGCAATCATCTCGACCTCTCTCTTCGTCATCCCGGCGAAGGCCGGGATCCCGCTTCGCTTACACGCGCTGCGCCCAGTCATCAGCGGGGCCCCGGCCTTCGCCGGGGTGACGGAACTTGGTGTATGTGTGACGGTGTGGCCCGCTGACGCAAGGGACCGAGGAAGGAAACGATAAGCATTTCGCTGTTATCTTTTCCTCCTCAATGAAGAACCCATCATGTCCCATTTTCTCGATCTGAAAGACTTTTCAAAATCCCAACTCAGAGCCGTTCTCAACGATGCCGCCAAACGCAAGAAGGCGCGGGCGCAACTTGCCAAGGGCGAACCCGACAAAGACCAGCCGCTCAAAGGCAAGGCCATCGCACTGATCTTCGAGCGGCCCTCCACGCGCACGCGTTTTTCGTTTGAAATGGGCATTCGACAATTGGGCGGCGAAGTGTTCACCGTGTCGGGTGCTGAAATGCAGCTTGGGCGCGGCGAGACAGTGGCGGACACGGCGCGGGTGGTCTCGCGCTATGTGGACGGCGTGATGATCCGCGCCAAGTCTCATGCCACGTTGTTGGAATTTGCTTCGGCGGCAACAATCCCGGTGATCAACGGCCTGACCAATCTGACCCACCCTTGCCAGGTGATGGCGGACGTTCTGACGCTTGAGGAAATAAAGGGCGAGCTTTCCAAGCAACGTGTGGCCTGGATTGGCGATGGCAATAATGTCTGCGCTTCCTGGATTGAAGCGGTTGGCGTGTTGGGTGGTTCCATGAAGATCGGCTGCCCGCCAGAGCTGCGCCCCAAAACGGAGTTCATGAACTGGGCCACACAGCACAAGGCGGATGTGGAAGTTCTGACCTCGCCAGAGGAAGCTGTGGCGCATGCCGACTGCGTGATCACCGATGCCTGGGTTTCGATGCATGATGAAGATGTGGAGAACCGCCACAACCTGCTCAAGCCTTATCAGGTGAATGGCAAGCTGATGGCCAAGGCCGCCAAGGATGCGCTGTTCATGCATTGCCTGCCCGCGCACCGCAATGAAGAGGTGACGGACGGTGTGTTTGACGGGCCGCATTCCGTTGTGTTCGATGAGGCCGAAAACCGCGTGCATGCCCAGAAGGCAATCATGCTGAGCTGCTTTGGAAAATAGGAGCGCGCGGCCCCTCACCCGGCTCGCTTGCGCGAGCATCCCTCTCCCCGCAGGCGGGGCGAGGGGCGAAAGCAACACCATCTCGCCCTTCTCCCCTCGAGGGAGAAGGTGCCCGAAGGGCGGATGAGGGGGCGCGGGCAGGGTTGTTTCGGAGCTTGAACTGCTTACATAGGCTGTTTTGTGCCAACCCCACCCCCGCTTCCCCTACGAGTTGGGGAGGGAGAAGAGAATTGAGACATGTCCAACACTGATCACGTCATTCCCTTTGCCATCAAGCCGCTTGGCGTGCGCGGGCGGCTGGTGCGGCTTGGCGCCGTGATTGATGACATTCTTTCCAGGCATGATTACCCGGAGGTGGTTTCGGCTTTGGTGGCCGAGACCGTGGCGCTGACCGCCATGCTGGGCACCACACTGAAATTCAACGGCAAGTTCATTGTGCAGACGAAGACCGATGGCCCGGTTTCCATGCTGGTGGCCGACTATGTTTCGCCCGGCCAGGTGCGCGGCATGGCGAAGTTTGACCGCGCGCGCGTTGAGGCGCTCAAGAACCCCACCCAGAAAGATCTGCTAGGCGATGGCTATCTCGCCATGACGGTTGATCAGGGGCCGGATATGGAGCGCTATCAGGGCATCGTGCCCCTGGGCGATAATACCCTGGCGGATGCAGCGCATAATTATTTTCTGCAGTCCGAGCAGATCCCCACGCGCTTGCGGGTGGCAGCGGGGCCGATGCTGATGCGCGGCGACAAGGCGGCGCATTGGCGCAGCGGCGCCATTCTGGTGCAACACTTGCCGAGTGAAGGCGGCTCATCGCCAATTCCCGCTCACTCTGGCGATGCGCCAGAAGGGGCCGTGGCTGAAGTCCAGGAGGATGACAACTGGGTGAAAGCGCGGTTGCTGCTTGACACCGTGGAGGCGCATGAGCTGCTCGATCCTTTGCTGTCTTCAGAGGACTTGCTGTACCGGCTCTATCACGAAGATGGCGTTACGGTTTATCCGGAAATCGCTGTCACGCGGCACTGCACCTGCAGCCACGAGACGGTGGAGTCCATGTTGCGCAATTTTCCAAGTGAAGATCGCGCCGACATGGTGAAGGACGGCACGATCGAAGTGGTGTGTGAATTCTGCTCGACGCCTTACCGCTTTACGCTTGCGGATTTTGCGTGAGGCGGCGCGGCATCAGGTTGATGTGATCGACTGGTACAACCGTCTTGCCCACTGGGAAGAGTGAGGCAATCGCCAGCTTCACATGCGCCCAGGCAAACGGAATGCCGATGATGGTGCAAGCCAAGCCAATGGCCAGCGAGATATGGCCCAGCGCCAGCCACCAGCCAGCGAGCACGAACCAGATCAAATTGCCAATGGTGCCCAGCGTGCCTGTGCCAATGTCTTCTCGGCCATAATACTGGTCTCGGCTCACAATGTCATAGCCGAAAGGCCAGAACGAATAGCGCGCGATCATGAAGCAGGAACGCGCCCAAGGCAGGCCCACAATGGTAATGGCCATGATGACACCAGCAAGAAGCCATGCGAGGCCCGCAAGCCAGCCGCCGAGAATGAACCACAAGAGATTGAGAATGAAGATCATAACACTGCCCTCCGATCCGCTGCGTTAGATGGGGAAGGATTGTGGGGAATTCAAGGTGCTTGTCCTCTCCTGCGAACAGCGGGAGAGGAAGGGACCCATCACGAAGTGATGGGGAGGTGAGGGACAGGCGACCGCTACTGACCCTCATCTATCCCATTGCTTCGCAATGGGCCCCTTTCTTCTCCCGCTGTTCGCGGGAGAAGACGAGACTTCAAATCCCCAGCAGCCGCTTGATCTGTTCCTTGTTGACACCCTCGCCTGCGGCAAAATCATCAAAGGCCTTGGCCGTGGTCTGGATGATGTGGCTCTGGATGAAGGGGGCACCTTCGGCGGCACCTTGATCAGAGGACTTCAGGCAGCACTCCCATTCCAGCACGGCCCATGAGTCATAGTTATATTGCGAGAGCTTGGAGAAGATGGCGGCGAAATCCACCTGGCCATCGCCCAGTGAGCGGAACCTTCCGGCGCGCTGTGTCCAGTTCTGGAAGCCGGAATAAACGCCC
>JANPHF010000083.1:0-71343 GCA_031424315.1 Aestuariivirga sp. | reverse complement strand
GTTAATGCGCGCTCGATACCGAAGTGATGGACAAATTGAATATTTCGTCAAGTGGAAGGGGTTTGGGATGAAATACAATACGTGGGAAGTTGAGGACAATTTAAATGAAGCGGCGAAAGACTTCTTAGTTCGAAATCCGTTGAAAATTTCAGGAAAAAGAAAGACTCTGATAATCCTTAATTCAAAATTTCATTGAAGAGTTTAATATTGATTTGTACTGTAGTTGAGGTTATTGATTTATTGTACAGTATTGATGTATTGTGTAATACAGTAGAAGTATAGTTTTATGTTTATTGTAAGTGTATGTTGGACTCGATTTCATAGATTTAATTTGTAATAGGTTGTGTAGGCCTATGATATTTTTTTTTAAAGTTAAGTTTAGTTGTTTGAACTCAGGGACCGAGTTTGGTGAGACACCAGTTTCATCAGGCTTTCGGCTTTGTCGAAATCGGCCAGAGGCGCCATGACATTGGGTTTCCAAATGGCCTTCACAGATTCCGCCTCGCCAAATTTCGCGGCCAGGGCCGTCGAGACTTCATTCATCGATTCAAAAGCGCAGATCACTGTGTGATTGCCTTCGCTGGTCACATCATCAGCGCCTGCTTCGATGGCGGCATCCATCATGGCATCGGCGCTGGCCTTGGCGAGCGGGTAGACAATCTCGCCGACCTTGGCGAACATGAAGGACACCGAGCCAGTTTCGCCCATGTTGCCGCCGAATTTGGCGAAGAAGGAGCGCACGACAGGCGCGGTACGGGCGCGGTTGTCGGTGAGGGCTTCAACGATCACGGCAACACCTGCTGGGCCATAGCCTTCGTAACGCACGTTTTCATAGTTCTCGCCGCCAGCCGCAGCCGCCTTCTTGATAGCGCGTTCGATATTGTCCTTGGGCAAGTTTTCGGCGCGGGCGTTCTGGATAGCCAGACGCAGGCGGGAATTGGCCGATGGGTCTGGGATGCCGGCCTTGGCCGCCACCGTGATTTCACGCGAAAGCTTGGAAAAGATCTTGGAGCGCATCTTATCCTGGCGGCCCTTGCGGTGCATGATGTTCTTGAATTGTGAATGGCCAGCCATTTGAATCTCTTAACAAGATGTGAATTTTGGGGCCCTTATAGCCACCCCGATTGCCGCCGCACAAGCGCCGCAATTTAACCCTGCTTTAAGGTTACCGAGGCAATCTCGAAACCAGTGAGTTTGTGGAGTGCGTTCCTATGAGTTTCAAGTTGGCTTCGATGGAATCTTTCTCGTTTGACGGCGAGGAAATTGGCGCTGCGGGGGCCGCAGCACTCAGAAAGGTTAGGACATTGGCTGACACTGCACCGAAGGGCAGGCTTTTTGCCGCCATTGCCACGCTCAACGAGTTGAGCGCATCCACCGCTTCAGCCCTCGAAAGGGGCGAACTTGCCAAGGCCAAACATGTGGCGGCTGACCTCGCCAAGGCTGGCGAAATGAAGATGCCCGGGTTCTTCAAGCGCAAGGCCTAACGGCCAAAACGGACTATATGAAATTTGATGGCTGGCGCCAGCAATGGCCGCTGGCCTTTTTGTTTGAAGGGTGGCGCCTCACATACAAATTTGTATCGCACTTCGCATCTCCTTCACCGAATTGTAAGTGTCCAAAGCAACGGCGCGCCGCTTAAGCAACCGTCACGGTCTTTCAGGCCTGGCGCGGTGCAAGGTGCATTGCAGCCCATTCCGATTTGGAGAGTTCAATATGCTTCGTGTAGCCCTTCTCGCTTCTTTCGCCATTTTCGCTGCCACCACTTCTTTCGCTGCCGCTGCTGCCAAAGTTGAATGCAGCAAGTCTGATGCTTCCAAGTTCAAGCCGCAGGCTGACCTGATTGCCAAGCTGAAGGCCGAAGGTGTGACCGTTTCCAAGATCAAGGTTGAAGGCGGCTGCTACGAAACCTATGCCACCGATGCCAAGGGCAAGAAGGCCAACGCAGCCTATAATGCCGAGACCTTCGACATGCTCGACAACGCCGAAGCTGGCGAAAAGAAGCAGTAATATGAGTTTCCCAGAAGCATCGAGCGATCAAGTGGAATCACTTGTGAGCGAAAGATGCGACTAAATAGAAATCTAGAGCGCGCGGGCGAGCGGATGCGAGCATCCGCCGCTCTAGACCCGCAGAAATCGGGGGCCATGTTGCGCGTCTGGGACCCCTTCGTGCGGCTGTTCCATTGGAGCCTCGTGCTTGGGATGGGAGCCGCTTGGCTTACCTCCAGCATCCGCAGTGACACGCATCAGTGGGTCGGGCTTGCGGTGGCCGCGCTGGTCGTGGCGCGCATCATTTGGGGCCTTGTGGCCAAGGGCCACGCGCGGTTTGCTGAATTCGTGCGCGGGCCTTCTGCTGTGATTGGCTATCTCCTCGACATTGTGCGCGGCGCGGAACGGCGCTATATCGGACACAACCCGGCAGGTGGCGCGATGATTGTTGTGCTGATCCTTTTTATTCTTGGCACGTGTATCAGTGGCTGGGAGATGACCACTGATGCCTGGTATGGCGATGACGCCATGCAGCTCGCCCACTCCGCTTTTGCTTATTCAGTTGTGGCGCTTGTGGTGTTGCATCTGGCAGGCGTTGTGCTGGCCAGTGTGCGACACAGAGAAAATTTGCCGCGCGCCATGGTGACCGGATTGAAACGTGCACCAGAAGGCGATGACGTGGCGTGAGCTTGCGTCAGATCACTGACGCGTTACGTTGCGTGCCAAGGTCTTGAAGCGCTCACCGCCGGCTTCGCGCACGGTGATGGTGGCGTGTCCTGTCTTGCTGATCTTGAAATCTTCAACGGTGCCGCTGCGGCCCTTGTGAGTGCCTTCGATCACCTTACAGAGGTCTCCGTTCTTGATCGCTGGCGTTTCGGTTTTGCCGACCACCGATTGCCCTCCTACAAATCCGGCATGACTTGGCTGAGCTTGCCCCCGAGCCTGATGGGGGCAATGTTCAGGGCCAGGCCGGTCTTGTCGTCGGTTTCAACCAACACGCCGCTGATTGTGGCCTCGCCTTCGGCAGGGCGCATGCGTTCCACGGGCAGCTTGCGGAGGAAACGGTTCATTGGTTCGGCCTTGTCCATGCCAATCACCGAGTCATAGTCGCCGCACATGCCGGCATCTGTCATGTAAGCGGTGCCGCCGCTGAGGATGTGATGATCGGCGGTTGGCGTGTGCGTGTGGGTGCCGACGATGAGTGAGGCGCGGCCATCAACGAAGTGACCCATAGCCATTTTTTCTGATGTCACTTCAGCGTGCATGTCGATCAAGATGGCGTCGCAGCCTTCACCCAGCTTGCAAGATTCCAGTTCGCGGTTGATGGCGGGGAAGGGATCGTCAAGTTGTGGTTCGATCATCACACGGCCCATGGCGTTGATCACCAGCACCCGCTGGCCCTTGGCTGTTTCGACCATCGCTGTGCCGCGCCCGGGGCAGCCCTGCGGCCAGTTGAGCGGGCGGATCATGCGATCCTCACGCGCGATAAAAATAAGGGCTTCGCGCTGATCAAAAGCGTGGTTGCCGAGTGTCACCACGTCCGCACCAGCTTCACGCAGGCTCTTGAAAATGTCTTCGGTGATGCCAAAGCCGTGCGCGGCGTTTTCGCCATTCACAACTACGATGTCCGGCTTCAGTTGCTCACGCAAGTCGGGCAGACGCTGGGTCACCGCGTCGCGGCCGGCCCGGCCCACGACATCGCCCAGAAACATCAGGCGCACTGGAAGATGCCTTTTTCGGTCATCACAAAATCGAGTGGCTGGTCATGCGCCGCGTGGGGCACATGTTCGGCCTCCTGCGCTGCATAGGCCATGCCGATGGCAATGATGTTCTTCTTGGCGCGCAACTTGGCCAGTGTTCGGTCGTAGAAGCCGCCACCATAGCCGAGGCGGTAGCCCGCACGGTCAAAGGCCAGCAATGGGACGAGCAAGACATCAGGCTCAACCTCAGGGGAGGATTCCGGCGGGCGTTCAATATCCATGGAACCCCTTACCAAGGGCTCGCCGGGCAGCCACTTCCGGAAAACAAGCGGCAGGCCTTCTCCCATCACGATGGGCAGGCAGGTTGTCCAGCCATCACCCGCCAGGCGCACCAGAAGCGGGCGGGTATCTATCTCCGAACGGAATGGATGAAAGGCTGAGACGATGTGGAAATCCGGCCTGGGTGTGGCTGGAAAGGATTGAGAAGCCAATAGCAATGGCGCGGCCTCTTTCATTTTTTCATGGGCGGAGAGGCGGTTGGCGGCGGCCAGTTTGCGGGCCTGCGCCTTGTCATCGGGCAGAAGAAACGTCATGCGTTTCCTCTGCCACAACACGGTTCAAGACGCCAGAGCCGCCATGGCAGATTCATGTGCCTTCATTGTGGGTTGGTTGTGAATCCAGCGTGCAATTTTTCCGCACAACCACCACATGGTGCAAGAGATTGCAACGGCGGCATAGCCATCCACGGCATAGTGCCAGGCGAGATGGACCGAACTAATCAGGATCACCGCGGCGTAGACGGTGAAAAACCAGCCCATGAATTTGTTGATGCGGTGGAAGGTGAGCGCGAAGAGCACGGCATTGGCGTTGTGCATGGAAGGAAAGGCGCTGATGCCCAGCGGGTCAGACTTGCCGATATAGCCATCCCACAACAGGTCTTGCGTTGAAAGCGACCAAAGTGGCAGGCGCGTGTGCACATCCTGTAGATAAGCCATGAGGTCAGAGTAGGGATCTGGCGAAAGCCCGATGCGGGTGTAATAGGCCGGACCTGCTGATGAGAAATAAACCGCCATCAGGCCGCCGCCGATCCACCAGATCAGCATGTAGGACAGGAAGAAACGCGTGCGAAGCTCGCTCGGCTGGCGCTGGAAAGCAAACCACACCATGGTGCCGAAAAGAGCGATGAACCAGAGGTTATACAGCAGGCAGGAAATGAAGGTTACATAGTCGTAGCCCATTAATGGCTGCAACAAGCGCCAGGGATCAATGCCGAAATGCAGATCACGGTCGAGCTGCATGAAGAACTGGTCCCACTTAAAGGGATTGAGGTAGGGGATCTGTGGTTTTAGATCGAGGATGGCCTTGTTGTAGAGCGTGATCGCCACAACAACCGGTATGGCATTGATCAGCGAAGCGGGGCGAGTGACGATCACTTTCACATCATTGATCAGTGCCTTCACCGGGCTTTCAGGCTTGATGATGAATGCGTATTGGAGAAAGCGCACGACAACGATCACGGCAACTCCGACAGGCACCATGGCCGTAACGATGTCAAACAACACGTTGAACACTGGCTCCAGGTCCTTATGCGCCAGTCTGGTGAACATGATGGTGTTGGTGACAAGGCAAAGCGCAGGGATCAGCAGGATCAGCCACTGCGCCGCAAAACTCTGCAGGATGAGCCGCGTGGTGCTTTGGCCCCAACGGCGCACCGCAAGTGCAAGATCAGTCATCAATATCCCCGATTTTTCCAATCGGGTTTTATGTGCCTTGGATTAATAAAGCGGTAACTCGGGCGTTAACTTTTGGCCATATGTGCGGCATGCGCCGGGCGGGCAACGGTGACGAGGTAAATCAGAGTTAACAGGATCAGCCCGGCTGCAATGTAGAAACCCACTGAGGGCGAGACGACGAAGGGATTTTCCTTGGCGAAATAGCCAAAAGCCTCGGCGTAGAAAACAGTGCCGAACATCATGGCGACGTTCATGATCGAAGACATGCCGCCCTGTAACTCGCCTTGGGCATCTTCGGGCACTTCCTTTGACATAATGGCGCTGAGCATGGGGTGCACAAAGCTTTCAGGCGCGTGGATAAACAAACCCGCAATCACATAGCCAATGCTCGGAGAAAGGCCAAAAATGACGCAGCCCAAGGGTGCGCCGATCAATCCTATGTAGGCCACCTCCCATTCGCCGAAGCGCTTCACCAGCGGGCCGGTGAGCGCGCCCTGGGTGATGGCCATGATGATGCCGAATGCGGCCAGTGTTGTGCCGATCAATTTGGAATCCCACCCAAACTTGGCCGCGCCCCAAAAGGGCCAGATGGCGGGATAGACCGAGGTGGCGAAGAAATAAAGAAACAGCACAAAGCAGAGCGGCAGCACTTGGCTGTTTTGCTTGAAGATTTTGAAAGTGCCCACCGGATTGGCACGGGCGAGATCGAAGGCGCGGCGCTTCTCGGGGGGCAGGGTTTCCGGCAGGACGAAATAGCCGAAGACGAAATTCAGCAGCGAAATGGCTGAAGCCGCAAAGAACGGCACACGCGGGCCGAAGGCACCGAGCAATCCGCCGATGGCCGGGCCAATCACAAAACCCAAACCAAAGGCCGCGCCCATAATGCCAAAAGCTTTCGCGCGGCCTTCAGGCGGTGTGATGTCAGCGATATAGGCATTGGCGATGACGTAGGAGGCGCCACACAGGCCTGCAAGCGTGCGGCCGACAAATAGCCAGCCCACCGAAGGGGCCATTGCGGTGATGAGGTAATCCAGACCCAAGCCAAACACGGCAAGCAGGAGCAGGGGCCTTCTGCCATAGGCATCCGACAAGTTGCCCAGTGTTGGGCCAAACAGGAATTGCCCCGCCGAAAACGCAAAGAACATCCAGCCGCCAATCATCGAGGCATGAGGAATATCCACATTGGCCACTGATGAGATCAGCGCAGGCTGAACCGGGATGATCAGGCCAAAGCCCACCATGTCCAGAAGCACGGTGATGAAGACGAAAGCGATGGCATATTTGGAATTGGGGGCCATTGTCATGCGGCCTGATAGCATCGCATGAACAGATTTTCATGTTCCTTTTCACAATGCTGTGTTGTGTGTATTGCACCGTTGATGACCACCGAATCCCCTGTTCGCGCCCGATGGGCCATATTCATCGTATTCCTGTTGGCTGGCATATTGGTTGGCGCATGGGTGCCCCATGTGCCTCTCGCGCAAGAGCGCATCGCCGCTGGCCCAGCTGTATTCGGGCTGGCCTTATTGGCAATTGCTGCGGGCGCCGTGTTGTCCATGCCTTTCACTGGTGCGCTCATCAACCAATATGGGAGTGCACGGCTGACGCTTGGTGGTGGCTTGATTTTTGGGGCGGGCTTTTTGGGCCCGGTGTTTGCGCCCAGCCTCGGCCTGTTCATTCCTGCAGCCTTTATAATGGGGGTGGGCATGGGCTCGATGGATGTCTCGATGAATGCCCACGGCCTGGCTGTCGAAAAGGCACTGGGGAGACCGATCATCTCCGGCCTTCATGCTGCATGGAGTGTGGGTTGCGCAGCGGGGGCGTTTGCCGGCTCTTGGGTGATGAAAATATTTGGCGCGCCGGTGGAGGCCTTTGCCTTCATGGCCGCCTATGTGGTTTTGCTGATCATAACTTGCGCCAACCTGCTGCCGCCGGTGGACAGAGGGCTTTCTGAGTCGCATTTTGGCTGGCCCACACGCCACACTTTTGGGTTAGGAGCACTGTGCTTCCTTGCGTTGATGGTTGAAGGCTCGGTTGCGGATTGGGCAGGCATTTTCACACGTGAGAAATTCGCCATTGAAGCAGCACTGGCGGCCTGGGGTTTTGCTTTCTATCAGGGCGGCATGTCGCTTTCGCGTTTTGGTGGTGATTGGCTGCGTCACAAATTTGGCGCGGTGAATGTGGTGGTCGTCAGCGCGGTTCTTGCCGCCGTGGGCATGGGGGTTGCGCTGGTTTCGCCGAACCTGCCAATCACATTTCTGGCCTATGCGGCAGGGGGCATTGGCATTGGCAACATTGCGCCGGTGCTGTTTGCGGGTGGTGGGCGTTTGGAGCCGGACGCACCGGGGCGTGGCATCGCAGCAGTTGTTTCCATGGGCTACGCAGGCTTTCTGGCGGGACCGCCGATCATCGGCTTTGTGGCCCAATTCACTTCGCTGGGCTGGGCGCTTGGATTGACAGTCGCGGCCGCTATTGTCATTGCACTCTTTGCTAAGCGTGCGGCCCCATCTGAATCATATTGAGAGGACATCATGAAACTGAAAGACCGCGTTGCCGTCGTCACCGGCGCTGCCCGTGGCATTGGCTTAGCCATTGCCGAAGAATTTGTGAAGCAGGGGGCCAAGGTGGTGCTGGCCGATGTGCTCGACAAGGAAGGCACGGAGGAAGCGATGCGATTGGGTGCCAGCTATCAGCATTGCGACGTGTCCAACAGCGCGGACATCAAGGCCCTGGTTGCTGCCACGCTGAAACAGCATGGTGCCGTGGACGTGCTGGTGAACAATGCCGCGATTTCGATCGTGGGGGAATTCCTCGAAATCACAGAGGAGCAATTCGACAAGGTGATTGGCATCAACCTGAAGGGCTCATTCCTTCTGTCGCAAGCCTGCGCACGCGAAATGGTGAAGCAAGCAGAGTCGGGCCGCAAGCCGGGCGCCATCGTGAACATGTCATCTGTCAATGACACGCTCGCCATTCCGGCCATCGCTCCTTACACCATGAGCAAGGGCGGTGTGCGCCAGCTCACCAAAGTTGCAGCACTGGCTCTTGCCCCATACGGCATTCGTGTCAATGCCATTGGTCCCGGTTCAATCAACACGGACATGTTGAAGGGCGTGATGAACGACAAGGCCGCGCGCAATCGCATCCTCTCGCGCACACCCATGGGCCGTGTGGGGGAACCCTCTGAAATGGCCACGATTGCGGCTTTCCTCGCTTCTGACGAGGCCAGCTATGTTTCCGGCCAGGTGATCTATGCCGATGGCGCGCGCATGCCGCTGAACTATGTGGTGGCCGTGAAGGACTAGAAAAAAGGGGCGCACAAGGCACCCCTTTTCCATTCCGCTACGTGGCCGGGATTATTGCTGGCCGAACTTGCTCATGTCTGTGCCGTTGACCATGACCTTGCCGTCAGGCGTGGCTTCCACATCATAAGTCAAAGCGCCGTCGCTGCCTGCCTTGCCCAGGCCCTTGGCGGCGATGATCATCGCAGCACCGCCTTGCAAACCTGCTTCCGGTGGCGAGGCCTGGATCACTTTCATGATTTCATCCAATCCCTTGGCGGTGAGATGTGCCTTGCCTGAGGGCACAGCCTGCGGCCCAGCTGCGAATGTGCCTTCCGCGGTGAAGGCGTAGCTGTCGTTGGATACTTCAGTTTTGTTGATGGTGACGTCCACCGTTCCTTTGGGCAAGAGAGAGGCCATCAGGCCTGCCAACACGTCGTCGGCAACCGGCTGATCCTTTGAAAAATCGGCGGCCTGCAGCCAGGCCTTGGCAGGCGTTTCCGCATCGAAGCCAGAGACGGCTATATTGAAACCGGATTTCTTCGGCAGAAGGCTTGCGGCCCAGGCTGGCATAAGCGCTGGCGGCAGGCTCAGGCCTTCTACCGCGAAGCCTTCTTCAAAGTGTCCGTCCTTCACCGCGCCATTGATATTGAAACTTGCGGTGAGCTTGTCGAGGCCCGCTGGCCCCATAGGCGTTTGGATTTCAATTTTATTGATATTGGCCTGGCCCGTGCCGTTGCTGAAGACGGGAAGCAGCGCTGTGAGCAAGTCCTTCAACGCCTGTTGGTCTTTCACCATGGCCTGCTTGTCTTGATGTGCCACGAGGAATTTCAACACCGGAAGAAAGGCAGCGGTTTTTGCGCCTGCAATGCTGGCATTCATGTCGCCACCGGCAAACTTGATTTGAAGGTCGAGCGGCGCCTCGCCGGCTTTTCCGATCACTTCGTGAAGGTTACCTGCGCTGACAGTCTCGGTGAGTTTCAGGTCTGCCCCGCCTGTGGCATTGGCCGCAGCGCTGCCTTTCACATTCATGCCATCGAACTTGCCATCTGCTTTGACATTTGTGCCGCTCGAGTCGGTCATGTTTTCAGTGAAACTGACTGCGCCGGTTGCGGCGTCATAGTCGGTAAAAGCTGCGAGGGCTTCATCATAGGTTCCGGTGAGGGTTAAGTTTTCGAAGCTTTCCTCAAGGTCCATCTGGTCTTTTAGTTTCATCGTAAGCTTTACGGCGCCGTCGTGCTTCACTTTCCATTTGCCGGCGCCATCTGGTGTGAGGTGCAATTCAATGGGGGTAATAGAGACATCCGCACCATCAGCCTTTGCCGGAGCAAGCGCAGAGGTGAAGTCAAATACGGCTTTGAAACCATCGCCATCGGGCGTCACCTTCAGTGTGTCCGGCGCGGTGCCCAGATAGGATTGCAGGCTGGCCTGCAGCTTGGCCGCATCATCTGCCGAAGGGGCGGCGAGCGCGTTCAAGCTCGAAGTTGCAAGGAGGGCGAGGACGAGGCCAGCTTTCTTCATCAGACAGTTTCCTTTTTAATTATGCAAGCAACTTAGACCAAGCCCATGACAAAAGGAAACAGGCCGTTGCAGCAATTTCAAACTGAAAAGAGCCGGAACAATTCCGGCTCTTTGTTGGTTTCGACCTGCTCGCCTGCAACAGGAAGCTGGCCATTCGCGTCTTTAGCCCCTGCGGCGGCGCCTTCTCCTGCTGGTTGTTGCGGCAGCAGCGGCGGCAGGCGGTGGTGGGGTGGTTGATGTTGGTGTAGTTGAATCGTCTTCGGTGTCGCTTTCGGTCTTCGCGCCAGTGGTGGAGTTATCATCATTCGAATCATCGTCTGAAGAACTGCCATGGCTCTCGCCTGAGGAGCCGCTGGAGCTTTCGCCCGAAGAGCCGCTCGATGACGATTGATGTTCTCCGCCACCACCATTGCCGTCCTCGGCGAAGGCAGAAAGAGGTGTGAGAGAAAGCGCAACAGCGCCAAGGCCGGCGGCCCGCACCAGGAAGTGGCGGCGCTTGAGAAGGATTTCAGTGGTCATGGATCTTGGCTCCAAACAGAGTTGATCCCCGTCTAGCGCCATGCGCTTGACCGATGAATCATGTTTCTTGTCAGCAACATGTCAGTTCGATCAAACGCAACCCGATGCGCCTAGCCAGAATACGGCTGCAGCCCGCAGATTATTCCGGACGATGATTGATTGCATGACAACAATGGAGATGAACTGAAGGAGAAGATCGGAATTTGCATCAAAAGAAAGGCAATTTGCCGCCTTTTGGCCAACATGCCGCCGAAGAAAAGCCGGATCAGCGCGTTTGCTTTCTCGTGGGCATCGGGCCCCATGGAGGAAAGAATGAAAACGTCTCTCATTGCATTGGCGGTTTTTGCGGGATTCGCCCAATCGGCTTTAGCGGCTGAAATTCCCGCACCATCACAAATTGACGCAGTTACAGTTTATCCCGAAGGAGCCGATGTCACGCGCTTGGTGGAAGTGAAAGTGGCGGCGGATGACAGCACCCTTGTCATCAACGACGTACCGCAATCCGCTGATGCCCAATCCATCCGTGTTGAAGGCGTGGCTGAGGGTGATGTTTCCATCACTTCAGTTGACAGCAAGTTGGTGCGAGACGGTGCGGAAGGGTTGGATGCCACGCGCAAGAAGTTGAATGAGAGAATTGAAGCCCTGCAAGACGAGCGATCTGGCCTCGATCAACTGATCAGCGACAAACAGGCCGAACGTAATTTGTTGTTGACGTTGGCGCAACACCCCATTGACGGAAAGGGCGAGAATGCAAAGCCCCTCGACGCCAGCGCCATCGACACGCTGGTTGGAACAGTGTCCACACGCTTGGCGGAATCGTCCAAGGCCATTCAGGACAGTCACCAGCGTCAGCGCGCTATTGACAAAGAGGTTGCCGAACTTTCAGCGCAGATGAATGAACAGTCACCTGAGAAGAGCGCGCATCTGCAGGTGAAAGTTCATGTGCATGCGGCCAAAGAGGCGCAGGCGCAATTCAAGGTGACTTACCGGGTGCCGGAAGCTGGGTGGCATGCGTTTTACGATGCGCGGCTGTCACTGCCCAAGGCGGGGCAGGAGGCGAAGTTCAGTCTGGTACGCCAGGCTGAAGTGATGCAACGCACAGGCGAAAGCTGGAGCAATGTGAAGCTGACACTTTCAACTGCCGCAGCATCAGGTGCTGCGGAAGCACCAACATTGGATGAAAGCGAAGTTGCCATTTGGCAGCCAGAGCCACTCGCGGCGCGTAAGGCCAAGGCGACTGGGGGAGTTACGCTTGAGCGCAATGCCCCGGCTTCGGCCCCGGCGATGAATGCAGATCAATTGATCGCCAAGGATGACAAGGGCGAGGCCGACGCGCTTGCACCAGTGTCAACCCAGCAAGCTGAAATTCAGCAAGCTGGATTTACAGCCCAATACGTAATTGCCGCACGCAGGGATGTGGACAATCTCGGCACTGCCAAGGCCGTGCGGATCGACGAAGAAGAACTGCCCGCCAAACTTTCGGTGGAAGCTGTGCCGCGGCTTGATGCCAATGCCTACCTGACGGCGGCCTTCATGGCCAAGGCGGAGGCGCCGCTGCTGGCGGGCCCAGTGCATCTGTTCCGCGATGCGGCCTATGTGGGCGCGGTGAACATGCCTGAACTTGCGGGCGGTGAAGAGGCCAAGCTGGGCTTTGGCGTAGATGATCTTGTGAAGATCAAGCGCGCGGAGGTGAAGCGGCTGACGGCGGAGGAGGGGATCCTTTCCACCAGCAACACGCAAGAGATGGGCTGGCTGATTTCCGTCAACAATCTGCATGATGTGAAAATGCCCATTCGCATACTCGACCGGAAACCCTTTTCGAGTGATGAGAAGATTCTTGTGAGCGAAAGGGCCGATAATACGCCCGCCAGTGTCACCGACGTGGAGCACAAGCGCGGTGTGTTGGCGTGGGACCTCGCGTTGGACCCGAAAGCCAAGGCCGAGATCAAGACGGGCTACAAGATTTCCGCCCCGAAGGACGTGCGTTTGAGCCTTGTGGACTGACGCTTGCACCCAGCCGCCAATGCTGTAAGAGCTTTTCACGGCCCCGCAGGAATCCTGCCGGGGCCGTTGTCATGTGATGAAGGATCTGGCGATGGCGAATGTGGCCGTGGTTGGCGCCCAGTGGGGCGACGAGGGCAAGGGCAAGATTGTGGACTGGCTGTCGGAGCGCGCCGATGTTGTGGTGCGCTTTCAAGGTGGGCACAATGCCGGCCACACGCTGGTGATCGATGGCAAGGTTTACAAGCTGTCGCTGCTGCCTTCTGGTATCGTGCGGCCGGGGAAATTGTCTGTGATCGGCAATGGCGTAGTGATCGATCCCTGGCATCTCCAGAAGGAGATTGCGGGCTTGCAATCGCAAGGCATTGTGATCAATCGTGACAATCTTCGCATTGCCGAAAATGCGACTCTTATCATGCCTTTACACCGGGAGCTTGATAAGCTGCGTGAAGAGGCGGCGGGCTCCTCCAAGATCGGAACCACAGGCCGTGGCATTGGCCCTGCCTATGAAGACAAGGTTGGGCGTCGGGCCATTCGCGCGGGTGACTTGGCTCATCCGCAAACGCTTCTGGCGAAGGTGGAGCGGTTGCTGGTTCACCACAATGCGTTGCTCTCGGGCCTTGGTCAGCCGAAGCTGGATGCCGGCAAGGTGCTCGATGAATTGATGGCGGTGCGCGAGGTAGTGCTGCCGTATCTGGATGCGGTGTGGAACCTGCTGGATGGCATGCGCAAGAATCGCAAGCGTATCCTGTTTGAAGGTGCGCAGGGCATTCTGCTCGACATCGACCACGGCACCTATCCCTATGTCACTTCGTCCAACACCATCGCGGGGCAGGCGGCCAACGGTTCCGGAATGGGGCCTTCGGCGGTCAACTACGTGCTTGGCATTGCCAAGGCTTACACCACGCGCGTGGGCTCTGGCCCGTTCCCTTCCGAACAAGCCAATGACATAGGCGAATGGATCGGCCAGCGCGGCAAGGAATTCGGCACGGTAACGGGGCGCAAGCGCCGTTGTGGCTGGTTTGATGCAGTGCTGGTGCGTCAGGCGATCAAGACTTCCGGCATCCAGGGCATCGCCCTCACCAAGCTGGATGTTCTGGACGGGCTGGAGGAGATCAGGGTCTGCGTGGGCTATGAGTTGGATGGCACGCGCATCGACATATTTCCCGCCAATGAAGAAGCGCAGGCGCGCGTTCAACCGATTTATGAGAGTTTTGAAGGCTGGACGGGCACAACGGCGGGCGCGCGGTCCTGGACTGAACTTCCGGCGCAGGCGGTGAAGTATGTGCGCTTTCTCGAAGAACTGATCGAATGCCCTGTGGCGCTGTTGTCAACTTCGCCGGAGCGCAATGACACGATCCTGATGCGCGATCCGTTTGAGGATTGATGAATCTTACTGCGCCGCGGACTTGGCGAAAGGCAACGTGAAGCCCACTTCGGTTTGGGACGGGGCGGAACGTTTGGCCGCGCCCATGTCTTTGAGCACGGTCGAGGCCATGTCCGTTTCATTCATGGGCCTGCCGAGGTAATAGCCTTGTAGGAAATTCGCCCCAAGTTCCTTGAGCGTGTCGGCATGGGCCTTGGTCTCAATGCCCTCAACCGTCACCTTTATGCCGATGTTGCGCGCGAGCGCGATGATGGATTGCAACATGCCACGCGCGAGGGGCGTTGTGTCCAGTGCCGTCACAAAGGCACGGTCAATTTTCAGTTTTGAGAATGGAAATTTCCACAGGTAGCTCAGGCTTGAATAGCCGGTGCCGAAATCATCCAGCGCGATGGTGCAGCCCATTTCGCGCAAAGTTGTGAGTTGGGTGAGGACTGTTTCGTTGTCTTTCAGCAAGGTGCTTTCAGTGATCTCAAGTTCCAGCCGGTAGGCAGGGAAGCTTGATAGCTCCAGCGCGTTGTGGACGTCTGTCACCAAGCTGCCCGAATAGAATTGCTCGGGCGACATGTTCACCGACACCGTCAGATGATGCGGCCAGGCCGAAGCTGCGCGGCAGGCCTCCGCCAGCGCCCAGGCACCGAGGCGGTTGATGAGTCCGGCCTCTTCAGCCACCGGAACGAATTCGGCGGGCGATACGGGCCCCAATTCTGGGCTGTTGAGGCGCATGAGCGCTTCGAAACCGCTCAAATGACCGGTTTCAGCATGGTAGACGGGTTGATATTGCAGGCTCAGCGCCTGGATCTCGATGGCATTCTGCAGCGCCAGCAAGACATCATTGCGGCGTTTGGCGCTTTGGGCCAGCGCTGGGTTAAAAAATGCATAGCCGGGGCCACCACGAAGAGCGGCGGATTTCAGGGCGAGCTCAGCGTTGTGAATGAGGCTAGTGGCGTCGCCGTCATTGTCTGCGGCAAGTGCCACGCCAGCGGCCACTTCCACAGTCAGACGCCTGTCGACCCAATCCACCGGCTGGGAAAGGGCGGCGATGATCTCTTTGGCTATGGTCAATGGTTCCAGTGGTTCGGAAACCTTGGGCAGATAGATGGCGTAGTGGTTGTGATCGAGGCGGCACTTTTCGGCGTCTGGCAGCAGCATGGCGTTGAGGCGGGCTGCCAGCGCGGCAATCACGTAATCGCCGACATGGCGGCCCAAGGTTCCTGCGATGCGAGGCACGCCGCGCACGGCAATTGCGATGAGCGCACCGTTGGCGCATTTGTCGGCACGCGTATCCAACGTGGTTACAAAGGCCGTGCGGGCAAGAAGACCGGTGAGTTGGTCATGGCGCGACATGTGCTCAATGTCAGCCTCAAGCTTCCTGATGCGATCTTGAAGCTGTTCCGGCGTTGCTGTCTGCCAATCCATCATGTGAAGTTGTAAACGCGGCCCTGAAGTTGATTCGAGTATCCGAACCCAAGATACATGGACGGATTTTTCTTACGAGGATGTTAATGAGCAAGACTTTTTTAAGATTCTTGGTTGCCGTGGCCGCCCTCGCAGGTTCAGGGGCGGCGCAGGCGGAACAGTATGCTGCACTCCTCTCGCGGCTGTTGGCGCAAGGCCAGGCGCAGAACATGTTTCAACCCACGGTGGAAGCCAGGCTGCAAGCCTTGCTCAATGCTTATCGGGTGGCTCATGGCAAGCCGCCATTGGCGGATGATGCTGCGTTGAAATCAGCCGCGCGCGGCCATGCCGCTGATATGGCGCTGCACAATTTCATGGGCCACACGGCTTCCTCTGGCCATGACTTCGACAGCCGCATGCATGCCCTGCGCCCTGGGGTGATGGTGCTGCCTGCAATGGGAGAGAACGCTGCCATGCGCTCCGCTGGGGGTGCTGCAGACGTGCTGGCACAACAGCTGTTTCAGGCTTGGCTCAACAGCCCACCGCATCTGCACACGTTGATGTCACGGGATTATTTAAGGGTCGCCACAGGTGTTGCCGTCTTTGGCGGCAAAGCTTATGCAGACGAAATATTTGTTGGGCCGGAAGTCCACACGAACATGAATATGGGCGGCGGAAACTGAAACAGGCGCGAAGTTCATCCGCGCCTGCCAAAAGATAGTTGACCTGCTTATTGCGCCGCGTGGGCCAGCGCCTTGGTTTTCGGCGCCAGCGCTTTGGAGGCAGCAGCTTTCACGGCTTTTTGCAGCTTTTCAAATGCACGCACTTCGATTTGGCGGATGCGTTCACGGCTCACACCGAATTTCTGCGACAGGTCCTCCAGCGTGGCTGGCTCATCGCGTAGTTTGCGGGCTTCGATCACTTCGCGTTCGCGGTCGGTGAGCGTCTTGAGCGCCACCGTCAGCATGGCATTACGCTGGTCGGATTCCTCATTGTTGCCCAGAACGGTTTCCGGGCTGTCATTGTCATCCACCAGCCAGTCTTGCCACTCGCCATCGCCATCCGCGTCTGAACGCAATGGTGCGTTGAGCGAAGCATCGCCCATCAGACGGCGGTTCATGGAAATAACTTCCGCTTCCTGAACGCCGAGCTTCTTGGCAATTTGCTTCACCTGATCGGGCCTCAAGTCGCCTTCTTCCAGCGCCTGAATGCGGCTCTTCATCTTGCGGAGATTGAAGAACAACTTCTTCTGGCCAGATGTGGTGCCAATCTTGACCAGCGACCACGAACGCAGCACAAATTCCTGAATCTGCGCCTTGATCCACCACATGGCATAGGTGGCCAGTTTGAACCCCTTGTCCGGCTCAAAGCGCTTCACGGCATGCATCAGGCCGATGTTGCCTTCGGAAATCACTTCGCCGATGGGCAGGCCATAGCCGCGGTAGCCCATGGCAATCTTGGCCACGAGGCGCAAATGTGAGGTGATAAGACGCTCGGCTGCCTTGGGATCCTGGTGTTCCTTCCAGCGCTTGCCCAGCATATATTCTTCTTCAGGCGTCAACATAGGGAACTTGCGGATATCCTGCAGGTAGCGGTTCAGGCTGCCTTCACCGCTGGAAATCATAGGCAAATTCATTGGCTTAGCCATTTTTTGATCCTTTCCGGCCCGCTTTGGGGCCGCCCCTAGGCTGGTGATATAGGTCGTTTGTGGCGGATTTAAAGGTCTCTGTAACTTTAGAAGTCACATTTCAGTGATCAGCTGGATTTCAGACTGTTGTGCAGCGCGGCAAGATCGGGCGGCAAGGGGGCTTCAAAGCGCATCTGCTTTGCAGTGCGAGGATGGCTGAAACCCAAAACGGCCGCATGCAGTGCCTGGCCGCGCAGTTTGGCCAGTGCTTCGCGCGTCGGCACATCCAGTTTTGACTTCGAGGCTGCAAAACCGGAGCCATAGGTGCCGTCACCCAGCAGCGGGTGGCCGATATAAGCCATGTGAACCCTGATCTGGTGCGTGCGCCCGGTTTCGAGGCGGCATCGGATGAGGCTGGCAGCGGGGTAGGCCTCCTCAAGCGCCCAATGGGTGATTGCTTCGCGCGCAGTTGCGGATTTGGAAACCGCCATTTTCTGGCGGTTGGTGGAGGAGCGTTCGAGACCTGTGTGAACCGTGCCGGCGCGCCGCTCCGGCTTGCCCCAGATGAAGGCGAGATATTCGCGCTCCAAGCGGCCATCGCGGCCATGGGCGGCGAATTGTTCGGAAAGGCCCTGATGCGCCTTGTCATTCTTGGCGATGACCAAGAGGCCCGATGTGTCTTTGTCCAGCCGATGCACAATGCCTGGGCGCTTTACGCCGCCAATGCCTGAAAGCGAGTCGCCACAATGGGCGATGAGGGCGTTGACCAGTGTGCCTGTCTCGTTGCCAGCGCCCGGGTGCACAACGAGCCCGGCAGGCTTGTTGATGACAATGAGATCTTTGTCCTCGAAGTCAATGTTGAGTTCAATTGCTTCGCCTTGTGGCTCAGCTGGGGCAGCTTCCGGCACCGTCACACGCACATGTTGCCCGGGCTTCAGTTTTTGGCCCACATCGGCAATGACCACACCCTCGACAGAAACATGGCCATCGGCAATAAGCCTCTGGAAGCGGGCGCGGCTGATATCAGCAAACTGCGCACCCAGAAATTTGTCGAGGCGGCTGGCTTCGGTGGCAGTTGCTTCAAGAGTTGAGGACATGGTGTTGGGCGACGAAAAACCTAAATATACAAAAGGCCAAAGGCGATTGTTGGCGCTGGTCTATATCATGGGGGCGGTGCTCGTCGCGTTGTTTGTTTTGGCCCTGGCCACCATTGCTTGGCGGGTTGCACATCTGCATTGAAAAGCTTGCCGCTGGGCGCGCGCCGTCCTATAGCCAGAGGCACGCTCCCTTCGTCTATCGGTTAGGACGGCAGCCTCTCACGTTGCAAAGACGGGTTCGACTCCCGTAGGGAGCGCCAAATTCTCACGCTGTTTGTTTTTTCGGCTGCTCACGAAGCACAACAGGCGCCAACAAGAAACTCAGAGCTATCAGTGGCAGCGCCGCACCGAAGGTCATCCGCACATGGATATGTTGCGCCAGCATTCCGATCAACGGAGGCCCGGCGAAGAAAGCAACCCAAGAAAACTGGGTGAGTGCCGCCACGTTGATCGCCGCGGGGCGGTCTGCGCGTTTGGCGATGGCTGAGATAGCTAACGGCATGATCACCGCATTGCCGGCACCGGTGAAAGCAAAGCCGATCAAGGCGAAAAACCACATCGATGAAAATGTGATCGCCAGTGCGCCTATGCCCAAGACCAGCAACATGATTTGCGCCACCTTGATCGGGCCGAGGCGGTCCACAAGTCGGTCTGAACAAAAGCGAGTTGCAGCCTGTGAGACAGAGCTGAGGGTTAAAGCGAGGCCACCAATAAATGGCACAACCGCAAATACGTCGCGCATATAGATCGCGCTCCAATCGGCCGCAGCGCCTTCATAGATCATGCCTGCCAAGCTGAATATTCCGGCCAGCAGTACGCCGGCCGTTGGGATGACAAACAGCGGCGCTTTGGCAGATTGATTTTCTTCTCGCGCAGGTGCGGGTTGAAATTGTCCAAAGGCAAGAATGACGGCGACCGAGAGTGCAATGCCAAGTGCCAGCAAATGGATGAATGGCGTGATCTGCAACTGCCGTGCCGCCGCTCCGATCAACGCGGTGCTGAGAAAGCCCAGGCTGTAGATGGCGTGACAGCGGTTCATGATGCGCCAGCCCACAAGCAACTCGGTGCGGTCTGCCTCAACATTGATCACAGTGTTGCAGGCGCCGCCTGCCGTCCCAAGAAGGAAGAGCCAAAAGAACACGGCTACCGGGTTTGGCGCCAGGCTGGAAATTGCTGAAAACAGACACATCAACGGAATCGCGATCAGAACAATTTTGCGGAACCCAAACTTTTCAAAGCGGGAAGAAAGCGCTGTGACAGAAAACATTAAGCCAGCGGCGATACCAATCAGCGCAGCGCCGATCGCAGCCTGACCCACGCCCATGGCCAACTGGATGTCACCAACCCGCGTGTAGATTCCGCCGAAAGCCAAGCCTTCGATGGCAAAGCCGGCAAAAACCCTATGTTGCGGCTGAAGGTCCAGGCCGAATTTCATGACGCCATCTCTGCGGGAAGCGAGATGCTGCGCCCAAATCCATTTTTCGTCTATGGTCAAGACAGCGATTGCTCACGCCGCAAAGCGTGGTTGCTTCGCTTGGGAAAGCCAAAATGCTAGCGAAAATTCAGGACGTATGCCCGCCTGCTACGCATTTGGCTTCGCCAGCGCTTTTGTAGTTGGCGTCAAATTTGGGCATTGAGCCTTCCCGGCCGGAGAAATCCATATCGTCCTCACCTACGCCCAGATAGAAGCCGGGGCCGTCGGGTGAATCCGTGGGGCGGAATTCAATCTGAACCTTCTTCTTCATGCTCCCCCACAAACCGTGGCCAATGAGTTCATCGTTGGCGGCATGGATGGTGAGGAAGCGGAACAGGGTTGCGCCGCAATCGCCCTTGTCGCTCACGCTCACGCCGCAGAAATCGGCACCGCAGGGGGCGATATCTATTGTCTTGTAGAGTTTGCCCTTGGCGGAATAGGCGGGCTTATCATCGCTCACCACCCAGCGCCCAAAGAAGTGCGAAGTTTCCGCCTGTGCCACAGTGGCGCCACCAAGCGCGGCTAGGCCAAGTGTTGAAAGCAGGATAGTGTGTTGGCGCAGATGACGAAGCCGCATGAAAACCTCCCGATGGTTGGCCAACAGTCGCAAGCGATTGTGGCGAATTGGCGAATGCCCCTTACTGTCATCCTAGCTGGAGTGGCGCTGCTTGTCACGGCGACGGCGCTGAAGGCTTTTCGTGAAACATTCGACGCCGAGAGCTTTCCTGAGGCGCTCGCCATCAAGCTGGATGTGCTCCCAATCCTATTCCCAATTCACATGTTCACGGGTGGGCTGGCTTTGCTGCTGGTGCCATTTACGCTGTTGCTGCGCGGCACAGCTTGGCACAGATGGGCGGGGCGCGTGACTGCGGTTGATGTGTTGCTGGCGGGAGCAACGGCGATACCTGTTGCGCTTTCCTATCCCGTCACACTGTGGGCGGCGGCCGGATTTTCGACGCAGGGCATGTTATGGCTGGTGCTGCTTGCGCTTGGCTTTTGGAACATCAGGCGCGGAAATGTTGCGGCCCATCAACGCGTGATGCTGCTGATGGCGGCGGTCACATCCGGTGCGGTGTTCTTCCGTGTTTATCTCGCACTCTGGGCGGGGTTTGGCAGCCACGCCTATTTCAAGACTTTCTATTCCTGCGATGCCTGGGTGGCCTGGGGTCTGCCGTTCCTGGCCATGTTTGCCTTCACCATGAAAAAGGGCCGCGCGTGGCGGCCCTTCTCTAGTCTTGCTCGATTGAATTAGAACGGCGAATCCGGGAAATAGAATTCCATCGCATTGTCCTTGGTCACCAGCGTGGCATCGAGGATGTAGCGTCATCAAGCGAAGCCGCTAGAAGATCAGTCATCCATGCCCTTTTGCAGCGCGCGGATGCGCTGGGCGAGCGATACGACATTAGCCATGGCACCCTGTTTTTTGGCTGGCTCTGCGGGGGATTCAGCGCTTCCGGTTTGAGCCAGCAATTCATCCAGCGCGCGCAGTTCCCTTTGCATTTCCTCTGTCTGGCGCTCGGCTTCTGCCAGCTTTTCCTGAATGTGTTCCTCACGACCACGAGGGGCCATCGTGGCTTCCGTCACAATTTCAGGAGTGGTTTCGTCGGGCGCGGGCTGGGCAGTGTCATCGCCTGCACTGCCACGCGAAATGTCTGCAGAAATTGAGGTCAATTCGGCCACGCGGCGGCGCAACCGGTCTTCGACTGTCGGGGCCAGGTCCGCTGGCGCTTCGCTCGTTGGCAAGGCCAGAAGGGACCGCAATTCATCATTCAACTGACCCACAAGGGTGTCTTTGTTGCGCAGCACCGCGCCAAGTTTGTACAACGCACCTTGCAACTTTGCCATTTCTTGGCCGTGAATGGCTTTCTCGTCATTCAAGCCTTCAATGGTGCGCTGGGCGGCATCATATTCCGCATCCTTGATTTCAAGCTGGGTGGTGAGGGCGTCGATTTCGCGCTGGCGGTGTTTCAAGGCATCGTCGCGGCTTTCAATTTCCTGCATCAGGCCCTGCACCCGGTTGCGGTGGCGCGACACCTCGGCCATCTGCTCGGTCATGCGGATGTTGATGTCGTCCAGCCTCAGTTCCAGCTTGCGGGCCATTAAGGCATGTTCGGCGCGCAAGCGATCGCGGTCTGCCTGGAGGTTCATCATCTCAACCGGCACCTGCTTGGCGCGGCGTCGGGCGGCAGCAGCCATGGCCATGTTCCAGAACACGCGGCCAAACAACAGAAAGATCAGCAAGGTCAGCGCCGAACCCAGCGCCAGAACCAACAGCGTCTCTGTTTGAGACATAGAAACACCCAACTCTCAAATGAATCGCCGCCCGTGAGGGCGACAAGAGTTGAGGCTTTTAGGTCAAATCAGGCGGGAACGCTAGCGCGCCTGAAACTCAGAGCATCGAGCGAACAAGTGCAATCACTTGTGAGCGAAAAGATGCGACCAATCAAATAACTAGAGCGCGCGGGCGAGCGGATGCGAGCATCCGCCGCTCTAGAAGGGGTTCCAGGTGGCGCGGGGTGAATATTTCAGATAGCCGACGTTGGCACCAAGGCGCGCACCTAGGCCAGTGCGGATCGGGGCCAAGGTAATCTGGTCCTTGCGCTCGAAGTTCACACCCATGCCGCCTATGAGATAGGCAGAGCCTTCAACACCACCAAAGCGGGTGTAAAGGTCTTCAGGCGATTGTGAGCCATAAACCAGCGTCATGGTGCGCGAGCCGTTGCCACCGAAATCCCAGCCAATGGAAGGGCCTTGCCAGAAAATGTGTTTCTTGGCGCCGTTCTTGTAATAAATCGTGCCTTCGCCATAGCGCAGGCCGCCGATGATGGCGCCGGAGCCCTCTTCGCCAATGATATAGGCCGAAGGCTCACCCTGTTCGCGGAAGACATATTCAATGGCTTCAGCCAGGCCGCGGGTGGTCTTGCCAAAGAACTGGTGGCCCGTGGCCACAATTTCCTCGGCGGAATAGGTGCTGTTGGATTCGGCTCGCGAAACGCTGCCGGTGGTGAGTTGCTTGGCGCTGGCGGGCAAAGCCGAAGCCAAGGGCAGGGCCAGCAACGCGGCAAATGCAACTTTTGAAACTGTCTTTAACATGGAACCCTCACTCAATGTCCCGGCTGTTAACCCTCAAAGGCGGCTGAAGCTGGGCAAAAATCCGTCCAGCTTGCGATTTGCCACGGCTGGGATTTCAGTTTGGTTAATGAAGCGGAAATTTTCTGCCCTAGAGCATCGAGCGAACAAGTGGAATCACTTGTGAGCGAAAAGATGCGACCAATCAAATGTCTAGAGCGTGCGGGCGAGCGGATGCAAGCATCTGCCGCTCTAGCCGCGCCCCCGTGCGATGAAGGAAGGGTTGGCGAATTTCTCGCTCACTTTGCCATAGGTAAAGGCTGAACCATCGGCCTTGGCCATGCTGCCGCCTGCGGCCAACAGAACAGCATGGCCAGCGGCCGTATCCCATTCCATGGTGCGGCCAAAGCGGGGGTAGAGATCGGCCTTGCCTTCCGCCAGGCGGCAGAATTTCAGTGATGAACCCGCGGAGATCAGGTTTGCAGGTTTCACAGTGGTAATGAAGCCTTCGGTTTCAGCGTCGCGGTGTGAACGGCTGGCGAGGATGGTGGCGCCCTCGGGGGGTTGAACTCGGCAGGTGATTGGGGTGAATGCGCTGGCATCAAATGCGCCATTTGGCTTCATGATGGCTTTGAATGCGCCTTCACCCGTCCGGCCCAGGAACATTTCGTCCAGTGCCGGGGCATAGACCACACCACAAACCGGCACACCATTTTCAATGCGGCCGATATTGACTGTGAATTCGCCATTGCGCGAGATGAATTCCTTGGTGCCGTCCAGCGGGTCCACCAAAAAGAAGCCCGCACCGATGTGGGGGATTTGGCCCGCTGCGGCTTGCTCTTCGGCAACAACCGGGACTTGCGGGAAATGCTTGGCCAGTGCCTGCAGGATCAATGTCTCGGCGGCCACATCGGCCTCGGTTACGGGCGATGCATCCGCTTTGGTGGTGGCGGTGAAGGCTTGGCCATAGATGCGCACGATGGCGCGGCCCGCTTCTTGGGCGATGCTGGCAAAGTTCAGAAGTTCAGGCGAAGGCTGGGTCATGGCGGCAGGCCATCGCGGTTTCGGGCGGCCTCGTCAATGGGGCAAAATGCGAGAAGTTTTGATATAGAAGAAGGACGAATCACCATTGGCAGCGCGCCCGGGGCATGGGGCTTGGCGGCGCGTTGCAATCAGGAACAAAGCAACATGACCACACTCGCCCGCCTTTCTGATCTGGATCTTGCCGCATTGCTATGCTCGCGGGTGTGCCATGATGTGATCTCTCCGGTTGGCGCCATCGCCAATGGGCTTGAGTTAATGGACGATGAAGACACCGATGCCGAAATGAAGAAGACGGCGTTGGACATGGTGCGCTCCTCGGCCAAGACCGCCACTGCAAAATTGAAATTCTGCCGCATTGCCTTTGGCGCTTCGGGCTCGGCTGGTGCGCTCATTGATATGGGCGAGGCGGGTGAGGTGGCACGCGCATTCGTGGGTGAAGAGAAGGTGAAACTGGATTGGGCGGCACCGCGTGAAAATCGCCCCAAGCAGGAAGTGAAGCTGCTGCTCAACATGCTGCTTATGGCGCTGGCCGGAATCCCGCGCGGCGGTGTGGTGACGGTGGCGGTCGATGGCCGCACCTTCAGCGTGAAGGCCAAGGGCGAGCGCGCCAAGATCAATGAGGGCCTGGCTTCTGCCTTGGCTGGCACGGCCGATCTCACCACTCTCGATGCGCGTTTGGTGCAACCTTACTATGCCCGCATTTTGGCCGAAGCCTCAGCACTTAAACTCACGATGCAAATGGATGGCGAGGACACCGTTGAAGTGAAAGCCTTGCCGTTGGAAGCACAAGCTGCCGCCTGATTAACCAATCCGATTCAACCCTTGTTTACCCCAAGGTTGCAACAGGTGGTGCTCCGAAAAATTTAACCAATCCCGGAAAGCACTCTTAGGACATTTGGCCATTAAGCACCTCCCAACGATCGGGGAGATTTTACCTAAATGTCTGTTTTGAATGCGCCTATTGCTGGTGGAATTGTTTATGGCACGAGCAGTGCTGATACGATCACAGGCAGCGCTAAAGATGATCTGCTGTATGGCCTAGGCGGCGATGATGTCATCAGTGGTGGCGATGGCAATGACGTTATTTATGGCGATGGCAGCGTCACTTTCGCTAATCAGGCCAATGCCGCTGGCTATGTGATTGTGCCGCGCATCACCAACAGCGGCTCTTCAAATCCATTCCTCACTTCGCTTGGCACTGCGGGCAGCCTTTCATATTGGGACATTGCCAACAATTCAGACCTGCCCATCACGGTCGTCATGCAGTCTGCCTCACAAGGCAATGG
Organism: Aestuariivirga sp.; assembly: GCA_031424315.1. GTDB lineage: Bacteria > Pseudomonadota > Alphaproteobacteria > Rhizobiales > Aestuariivirgaceae > Aestuariivirga. The sequence goes on along the minus strand of JANPHF010000083.1, from coordinate 46,223 downwards.
CAACAATGGCGGTCAGTCGATCACCGTTATCATTCCTCCCCATTCGGATGCGATTGTCTCCAGTATCAATCTGGGTACTGAAAAGCTCTACATGGACGGCAAGCTTTTCGACACGCAGAACATTGACAAGAAGCTCACATTTGAACCGGGTGCGAGCCTCGTCGCCAACGCCGCAGCAGATGGTAATGACACGATTCATGGCGGCAATGGCAACGATACGATTTACGGCGGTGGTGGCAATGACGTGCTCTACGGTGATGCTGGCAACGACACGCTGGATGGCGGCACAGGCAATGACACGCTGATTGGTGGTTTCGGTGCCGACAAGCTGATTGGCGGCGACGGCGTTGACACGGCGGATTACTCTGCCTCGTTGGCTGCGGTGAATGTCAGCCTGCTCACTGGCACGGGCAAAGGCGGCGACGCGGAAGGTGACACGCTCTCTGGCATTGAAAATCTCACTGGTTCGGGTTTTGACGATACGCTCTCGGGCGATGCTGGTAACAATGTCATCAATGGCAGCGGTGGCAATGACTTGATCATCGGCGGCGCGGGCGCTGACCAGATGGATGGCGGTATTGGCACCGACACGGTGAGCTATGCCAATGCCACGGTAGGTGTTGTTGTGGCTTTTTCGGCCACGGATCAATATGGCATCGGCTTTCAATATGCCAATCATGCGGCTGGCGGCATCACGGGTGATGCCACAGGCGACACCTATGCCAACTTCGAGATATTCACAGGCACTGCTTTCAACGATCAGGTCTATGGTTCATCGACCACGTCGATGACCTACTACCTTGGTGCTGGCAATGACGTGTTCGATAACTACTACTATGCCAACACCGTCGACATTGTTTATGGCGGTGAAGGCAACGACACGATCTGGACCGGCGGCGGCAACGATGTGCTGGACGGCGGCACAGGCAATGACACGCTTTATGGCGAAGATGGCAACGACACGCTGATCGGCGGCGCTGGCGCTGACTATCTCGATGGTGGCAATGGCACCGACACAGCAGACTATTCCGCATCTAACGCAGGCGTCACCGTCAATCTCGCGACAGGCACGGGCAAGGGCGGCGATGCTGAGGGTGACAAACTCGTAGCCATCGAAAACGTCACGGGCTCAGCGTTCAACGATGTGTTGACGGGCGATGCTGGCGCCAATGTGTTGAGCGGCGGCAAGGGTGATGACACGCTGGTTGGCTCCGGCGGCGGCGACACGATGGATGGTGGCGAGGGCAACGATACCGCCGACTATTCCAATTCAACGGCGGCCGTCATTGTCAATCTGGCGACGGGTACGGGCGCGGGCGGCTATGCGCAAGGCGACAAACTGATCTCAATTGAAAATGTCACGGGCTCTGCCTTTGATGACACGCTGACCGGGGATGCTGGCAACAATGTGATCGTGGGCGGCGCTGGCAATGACGTGATCGATGGCGGCGCTGGCACAGATTATATCTATGGTGGCGATGGCAGTGACATCATCACTGGCGGCGAAGGCAATGACTTTGAATTTGGTGGCGCCGGCAGTGACACCTTCCTGGTGGAATGGTCCTATTCCGGCGATCACTACGATGGCGGCGATGGCATTGACACTTTCAGCGCCGACGTTCCCGTGCTCAACCAATATGCCCAATACATCGATCTCGCCACGGGCACGAACAATTGGCAGGATCAGTTCGTCAGCATTGAAAATCTGATTGGCAGCGCGGTGGCCGACAAGTTCTGGGGCACGGATGGCGTCAACGTATTCTATGGCCGCGATGGCGATGATCTGCTCGATGGCCGCGGCGGTGACGACAAGCTTTACGGTGAAAATGGCAATGACACACTGATCGGCGGCGCTGGCAAAGATTTGCTGGATGGCGGCGCAGGCGATGATCTCTTGATCGGCGGAACCGGCGCGGACACGTTGATCGGCGGCTCCGGCATTGACACGGCAGACTATTCTGCCTCATCGGCTGGCGTAAAAGTCAACCTCGCCACGGGCGCTGGCGCAGGCGGCGATGCAGAAGGTGATACGCTTTCGAGCATCGAAAATGTCACGGGTTCTGACTTCAATGACGCGCTGACCGGCGATGCCAATGCCAATGTGTTGCATGCTGGCAAGGGCGATGACACGCTTGTTGGCTCCGGTGGTGGCGACACCATGGATGGTGGCGACGGCACAGATACGGCCGACTATTCGAATTCCAATGCAGCGGTTGCTGTCAATCTCGCGCTAGGCACGGGTTCGGGCGGCTTTGCCCAAGGCGACAAGCTGATCTCGATTGAGAATATCACTGGCTCTGACTTCAACGACGTGTTGACGGGCGATGCCAATGCCAACGTGTTGCATGCGGGCAAGGGCGACGACCTGCTTGTGGGCTCTGGTGGTGGCGATACCATGGACGGCGGCGATGGCGTTGATACAGCCGACTATTCTGCGTCGAACGCCGCAGTAAACGTGAATCTGGCACTCGGCATGGGCCTTAGTGGCACGGCCGAGGGTGACAAGCTGATCTCGATTGAGAATGTCACAGGTTCTGCCTTTGATGACAAGTTGACAGGCAATGCGGGCAACAATGTGCTGAACGGCGGTGCTGGCAATGATACGCTGATCGGTGGCGCAGGCGCAGACACATTGATCGGCGGAGACGGCAATGACACCGCAGATTACTCCGCTTCAACGGTAGGTGTGAATGTCAATCTCAAGCTGGGCACGGGCCTGGGCGGCGATGCTGAGGGAGATAAACTCACTGGCGTCGAGAATGTGATCGGCACGGCTTTTGCTGACACGCTGATGGGCGATGCGGGCGCCAACAATTTGATTGGTGGCCTGGGCAATGACCATTTCTATGGCTCAGGTGGCGGCGACCATTTCGACGGCGGCGTGGGCAAGGACTGGATCGACTATCGCAACGCCAACGGCAATGTGAACGTGAATCTGGCCACAGGTCAGGGCCATGGCGATATTGCCGAGGGCGACACCTACGTCAGCATTGAAAACATCCGCGGCGGCAAGGGTGATGACACCCTGATCGGTGATGACAATGCCAATGTGATCTATGGTGGCCAGGGCGCAGACCATATCGAAGGCGGTGGCGGCAATGACATGATCTACACCGCCGGCGGCTACGATTATGTTGATGGCGGTGCGGGCGTTGACACGTTGTCCTATGCCGATAGCTGGGACAAGGTTGTCGTCAATCTGGAAACGGGCATTGGCCAATATGGTTCAGCCTCGCGCGACACCATCATCAACATTGAAAATCTCGTCGGTTCCAAGTTTGACGATACCCTCACGGGTGACGCTGGCGCCAATATTCTGAACGGCGGCGCTGGCAATGACGTGCTGCATGGCGGCGGCGGCGCTGATACGCTGATCGGTGGTGCTGGCGCTGACGTGCTTGATGGCGGCGATGGCATTGATACTGCGAGCTATGCGGCTTCGCACACGGGCGTTACCTTGAGCCTTGTCACGGGTGGCACCACCAATGCCGATGCCAGCCAGAATGGCGTTGATCCCAAAGCTGCGGTGTCAGGTGATGCTGCCCTGCTCAATGGCGATGGCTCGGCCTATGTCGACCAGAGCTATATTGCCGTGAATGGTGTGACTGATGCTACCGGCGATAGCTATATCAACATCGAAAACGTATTGGGCAGTGCTTGGAACGACAAGATCACTGGTAATGATCTTGCCAACCGCCTCGATGGCGGCGCTGGCAATGATGTGATCAATGGCGGTGGCGGAAACGACACCATCCTCGGCAACACGGGAGATGACACTCTCACTGGTGGGGCAGGGGCGGATCAGTTCCAATTCAGTGCGGGCTTTGGCCATGACACGATCACTGATTTCTGGGCTGGCACAGGCAAGACAGATGTGGTGCGCCTGTTGGGCACCGATATGCATGCCTATTCTGACGTGCTCCTCCATGCGGTGGAGACGGCAGCTGGCGTGTTGATCAGTGTGGATGCCGGGGCCGACACAATCATGCTCAGCGGCCTGCATCTCAATCAGCTGGCAGCGGATGATTTCCTGTTTGTGTAAGCAAGGCCCGGCGAATCCATAGCTTTCGCCTGGACGACGTTTCTTGTTTGCTCAATGCGCCTTGGTGCTGACCGTAACCTGCGGGGCAGACTTCTGCAGTGACACCCACTTGGTGGCCTGTTCCTGAGATTGGCGCTTCAGGAAGATATAGCCCGTCTGGTCCCACCGCATGATTTCCTGGCGGCGGTTGTCGAGCACGAAATCGCCCTTGGCCGTCACGAGGGTAAGAATGGCGTGGCCCTCGCGGTTTTCGTCCAGCACCACGGTGATCAGCATTTGATCCGGATTGAAGCCTAGTTCCACGAGATACTTCTTCTTCAGCAGCACATAATCTTCGCAGTCGCCAGCGGAAGTGGGATAAGTCCAGTAATCGGGAACGCCATAAAGCTCCTGGTCGGAAGCGGGGCGGATCTTGGTATTCACCAGGCGGTTGACTTGCTGCACTTGATCCCAGTTCTCGGTGGTCACGGCCAGAACTTCAGCCTTGCCAGCAGAGAATTTGCACTCTTCCTGGCCACGGCCACAGAACTCGACATAGCCAATGGGGGGCAGGGTTTTGCCAGTCGGCGTGGCTGAAGCCACATTGAAGCCTGGCAAATCGAAATTGCCCTTGATGGGATGCGTGCCCGGCGCCTGCGCCGCTGCCTGCCCAACCACGAGACCAGCCAAAACCAGTCCCAAACCCAACGCTTTACCCAACCCACGCACCATGGGAGGGAGTGTATCCTTAACGAGTCGTTAACGCGACTTGATAGTTAAGGGATGGTTAACAGGGCCTCAGTTTGGTGGGCGCAAAGTCACACCTCTGCCTTGAAGCTGCCATGATGAGGTCAAACTTACTCGAAACGAGGAACGTGGCCCTTGGGATGATAGAATGTGCCATTTGTGCCTGTGGTCAGCCCAGAGCAGGCTTCCAATTTGGAGCCTGCCCAGCGAAGTCCTTGGTAGCCCCACAGATTGAGTAGTTCGCCCACACCGTGATTGCGAGTACCTCCTTCTATCAAGAGGATTGGTCTATTTCGCTCCACGGTGTCTGACGCACCCCTTAGAACCGAATCCTCGAGGCCCTCAACGTCAATCTTAATAGCGGCGACGTTCTTTGCGTGAAACGCACCCGAATAACCCTCCAATATGGCGTCGACTGTCTGAACAGGGCTAACTGTCCTAAGTACCCGCAGTTTCTTACTGTCCCATAGAGACATATACCTGCGGGCATGGTCCGCGAGATTGTCTGCAAGAGCGCGAGCTTCTTCAGGAGTGAAATTCGGCAACTTTGCAGTGGTCAGTGCAGTAATGGCGTGTCTTCCCAACAAAGGTGTGTAGAACTCTATTTGGTCAACCGAGCCGCCGACCCCAGTTGTCACGAAGTCATATTTTCCACTGCGCTGTTCTTTCAGGGCTGAGAGGCAGATTGCAAGATGAGGCAAGACTTCAAACGACAAAATGGAATTTTGGCAACCGCTAGAAATCATTGATGCGGCGCCGAAGCCCCAATTGGCGCCAATATCCAACACAATCCCTTCCTGTGAGGGCAATCGCCCGAATATTTGAAAATCTGAATCATGGACCGCCTTTTTTCGTAGCAGATCACGTATCCATGACGGGTCACAATCGTAATCGATACCGTTACTGCTTGTCAGAATGTTCCTGTCAGTTTGGCCGGCGCGAAGCTGATTTGCGATATGCTCTATTTGTTTGAACAATCTTGCTGGATTTGCCGAAAAATGCTGCATGGCTCAGCACATCGTTTTGCGTTCTTGGGCGTTGGCATTGTTGGAGGCAACATAGAATCGATTGACTAGCGCCCGGTATTGACGAAATTCATCAACTTGCTTGTATCCGAATTTTGATAGAAAACGCTCAATTTCATCCCCATTGAGTTCATCGGTCTCGATCAGCAGCTTCGGCCTTTTTGCTTCAATTAGGCGCTCCAAGCCTTTCAATACCTGAAGTTCAAATCCCTCAACATCGATCTTGATGAGTGTGACTTCTCTTCCTTCCAAGACGCAGTCACCGCTCTCAACTCGGGCCTTTCCGACACTGCGTGTTGATTGGTGACCGCCTCGAATTTTCCCAGACATTGTTGTGCCGCCGCTGTTTTGGTTGGGCTCAAGCAAATCAAATTCGCCGATACTGGCGCCGAGTCCGATATTGAAAATTTCAATTTGGTCCTCGAGGCGATTGATCGCAATGTTTTGCTTCAATTGACTGAATGTGAGGGGGTGAGGCTCAAATGCGATTACTTTGCAGGACGGATTCAATTTTGCCATGTAAATGCTAGGATTGCCAACGTTCGCTCCAACGTCGACAAATATCCCGCGTGTGAATTGGTCACCCAACAATTGTAATTCACGAGGTTCGTAAAAAACACCTTTTGCGAAATAACCTTGAATTGAATCTTCGGGATTGGAGATTTCGAATTTCGCCTTCACCCTATCGAGTGAGACTTCTGAAATTTCGCTCACCTTGGCTCGGGCTTTCCAGCCTTCGGATAGTGACAGGAATACCATCATTCCAAAACCGATGGCATAGGACAAGAGAATGCCAAACAGTGGAAAACGCGTGTCGCGCCATTCAACAATCTGTTGGATCGCTGCGACCGAGAAAAGCCCCGACGCGGCTGTTTCAAGAATGGGAAACTTTAATTTCTTGAGGACGTCTGAAAACGATGCATGTGACTTGCTCTTGGCCTTCCTGAGGGTCGCGCCCTTTGGGGTTCGCACAAATTCAGTTTTTTGCCTCGTGCATGCTTCTCAGACGGCCCACGTATTTTGAATGCTGAACCCGAGCGCGAATAACGTAAATGCTTGAGTTTTCAAAATGTTGATAAAAATTTCTGGCCATGCACGCTTCCCGAGTATCCATTGGCTCGTCACATAACTAAACGTAATCGCAAAAGTGGCCAACAGAAGTCCGATGGATGATATGAAGAACACTTGCAGTCCCGCAGTCGTGTCCAGGAAGTGATAGCCCAATGCGGCTATTCCAAAAAGCAAGGTGGCCGGGAAAACTACACTCGCCCAAAGCTGCAGCATGCCTATCAGTTTTGCAGTCTTGGTTGCGGACGAATCCAGCAATGGACTACCGAGTTTCAATGCCGCTTCTGCTGCGCCCTTGGTCCATCTGAATTGTTGTGTGCGCAAACTTGACAGAGTGGAAGGCAGCTCTGATGGAGTTCCTATGTCTCTGAGGTAGAGACACCTCCAGCCGGCCATTTGGCAGCGCATTGAAAGATCCAAATCCTCGGTCAGGCTGTCATCTGCCCAACCGCCAGCTGAAGTAATTGCGGCTGTCCGCCATACACCTGCCGTTCCGTTGAAGTTAATGAAACATCCGGCTGCTTGGCGGCCTCCGTGCTCGACAACAAAGTGGTTATCGATCGCCAGAGCCATGAGACTTGTGATTATGGATTCATTTTCGTTCTTATGGATCCATCGCGTCTGCACCATGCCAATTCCTGCATCAAGAAAGTGCGGAATTGTTTGGCGAAGGAAGTCCGCTCTTGGAGTAAAGTCGGCATCGAAAATTGCGACAAATTCGCTCTTGTTGGCATCGAGTTCCAAACCGTAGTGGAGTGCTCCCGCCTTGAATCCCTGTCTGGAATCTCTGCGAATATGCGCAATCGAGAATTTGGAGGTGCGCATGATTTGTGCAATTTTGTGGGCTGCTATTTCTGTCGTTTCATCGTTTGAGTCATCGAGGAGCTGAACTGAAATCTTCTCTCGGGGATAGTCCAGCTTTGAAATCGCCTCCAAGAGCTGTTCCACAACCGAACTTTCGTTGTAAATGGGCAGCTGCACCAACACGGTTGGCCAAGCCTTGACGTCGGTTGCAGAGGTCGGTGTTTGCTTTTGGCGAGGCCCTGTCCGCAATAGGGTTGAGGCCAGCCAGAACTGGCTTGTCGAAAAAACAAGAATTACTGCAGCCGCAAGAATGCAGGCAAAATAGATGAATGGCATTTTGACTCCCCAGTCGCGAAGGGAGCATTCATCACAAAAGAAGCGGAAAGGCAACCCAGAATTGCTCTAATCCCCAGTTTCAACTCCGCGCAATGCAAAAAGCCCGGCCATCTTGCGATGGGCCGGGCTTTTGAAACTTCGGGCAGGGGGAGGGAAACCCTACAAACCTCTGCCTATACCCGCAATTCTATCGGGCGATCTCTTGTGGTGCATTCCATAGCTTCTGATTGTGACAGAAGCGTGATGTGATCAGGCCACGTGGGCCATTTCTTCTTCAGAGCCGTTCATGGGTGCCGCACCTTCACGCAGCACATAGCCACGGCCCCAAACAGTTTCGATGAAATTCTTGCCTTCGGCGGCGTTGGCCAGCTTCTTGCGAAGCTTGCAGATGAACACGTCGATGATCTTGAGTTCGGGCTCGTCCATACCGCCGTAGAGGTGGTTGAGGAACATTTCCTTGGTGAGCGTGGTGCCCTTTCGAAGCGAGAGCAGCTCCAGCATTTGGTATTCCTTGCCGGTGAGGTGCACGCGCTGGCCGCCCACTTCTACCGTCTTGGTATCGAGGTTCACCAGCAATTCGCCAGTGTGGATCACGGATTGGGCGTGGCCCTTGGAACGGCGCACAACGGCGTGGATGCGTGCGACGAGCTCATCCTTGTGAAAAGGCTTGGTCATATAGTCATCGGCGCCGAAGCCCAGGCCCTTGACCTTGTCTTCGATGCCGGCGAGGCCGGAGAGAATAAGGATTGGCGTGCCCACTTTGGAAACACGCAGGCTTTTCAACACTTCATAGCCCGACATGTCGGGCAGGTTGAGGTCGAGAAGGATAATGTCATAGTCATAGAGCTTGCCGAGGTCGACGCCCTCTTCACCGAGATCCGTCGTATAGACATTGAAGCCTTCAGACTTCAGCATCAGCTCGATGGATTGGGCGGTGGCTGTATCGTCCTCGATCAACAAAACCCGCATGGTTTTCCCCTTATAAATCCACTTCCCCGGATGGGGGATTTCGACTCTCGCCCCGCGCACAACCCTGCACACGAAGCCTTAACTCTGTTCCTTAAGATAGGCTTAGAAAGGTTAACAAAACCTAAGCCTAAAACTTCGAATCTTAACGCTAGACCTACAATCCCTAGTGGCTGCCCTGAAACAACCACAAGATATTGGGCCTTGATCTGCCGCGACTCGCTTAACTGGGAACTTCCTCACCAAGGCCTGGGGGTTTACCCGGCCTTAAACCTGTCTGTTTATCATCGGCTCTTGATGATCGACTCTCCTTAGCTATTTGATTCGGAGAATCGTGAATAGAGTCGGATGCAAATAAATTAACGATTTGCACCGAGGTGGCGCGAACCGAGGGGGAATGGGGCGGGCCAAACTAGATGTGTGTGTGCGTTGAGTGAGGTAAAGATGCGTTCAAGAGAAAGCCTTTTGCGGTTGAACCGCTTCCGCGTGGAAGATTGCCGCAGGCAAGTTTCAGACATGGACATGATGATCCAGGACCTTATGCGCAAGCATGACGACCTTGATGCCCATGTGAAGTTCGAGGAACAGCGCACCGGCGTTTCGGATCCGAACAGCGTAAGCTATTCGATGGCGGCCAAATCCGTGCGGGTGCGCCGCGACAACATTCTCAAGACTGTCGGCGAGCTGCGTGACCAGCACGAAGCCATGATTGATCGCATGAAAGAGGCAGAAGCCGACTTGCGCAAGGTGGAAATGCTGGTGGAGAAGGAAGCCCCTTCGCACAAGGCCACGCTTGCAGCAGTGGCGGCAATGCCGGCGGCTGTGCTGGCACGCTGATCCATAAATGCAAATCTTCCTTCTCCCGCTAAGGGAGAGGGATGACGTTCAAACCTTCACCACATCATGCAGCTTGCCATAGTCAATCACGGCCGCGCCATCAGGCATGCGGTCGATGATATCCATGAAATTGTGGTTCCACAGGATTTGCGACGTGGAATAGGTGTGGCGGGCATGCAAGTCCATGCCAGATGAGTCATCCACGCCCGTGAGGGTAAGAATGATCAGGCCCTCCACCGCGCTCAGGCTGTCAGGCGTTGCATCATGCAGCGGGCTCTTTTCATCAATGATGTGATAGAGCGTCCATGACAGGGCGAAGACCGGATTTTCGGTGCGCAGCAATTTCAATTCGATGAAGCGGCGGCCTTCCTTGCCTGAGGCATCAGTCACATTCCGCAGCAGCCAGAGGCGCGCCGTGGCGCCGGAAATGCTATTCTGGCGCTCATTGGCCACGCGGATCATCAGCGTGGGCTTGCCATTTTCAGGTCCGATCACAGCATTGCGGGCAAACATGAATCGCGCCATCGGCCGCGAGAAGCGTGCGAAGATGAGGCCCGTGTAAACCGCCAGGAAGCTGAGGCCGGTGAAAATCTCAACTGTTGCCACCGCGTGGCCCCAATGGGTTTGCGGGTGCATGTCGCCGTAACCCACGGTGGCCAGGGTTTCGAAAGAGAAATAGAGCAGCCAGATCAAGCCATCATCAGGAGTGTTTGCTACAGGCTTGTCACCCAGCGCATAGAGTGCCGCGAACGCCAGATTGAAGCAGAAGAAGATCACCGCCGCAGAGAGAAAGAAGGCGGGCCAGCGCGCTGTCATGGCGCGGTGATTGATGTCGCGCCAGAAGCCGGGCTTCAGGCCGCGCGTGTAAAGCGTGCGATTGTTGATGTTGACGCGGCGGGTGCGCTGCTGGTTTTTGGTCATGGTCACTCGATGGCGTGTTTTCTCAGCCGCTCATAAAGCGGGCGGGCCTGATCGGCAATGCGCTGCAAACCTGCGGGTAGGGCGGGCGTTTCGCCTTCTGGCTTTGCAAATCCGGTTGAGGCCCAGGCCGCATTATACCAATGCGGCGCCCACACGCCGTCGCAGGCCTTTGGCCCCTTGGGCCAAGCCAGCATGGCTTCGCGGAAGGGAATGCCCAGCGCGTGGCAAAGATGCTGCAGGCTGTGGCGCGGGTTGGCGAGATGCAAGTCCGCATCCACCACTGGGGGTGCGTGGCCCAGATGCTGTGCCACTTCGTCGAATATCTCAGCCTGTTCCACAAAGCCGATGGCATGCAACGTCACGTCATCGTGCTTCTTGGCGTAGGAGGCCAGAACTTTTTCAGGGCTGCGGATCAGGAAGGCATTCGTCAGTGTGCGGATGAATGTGCGATCAAACTGCGGCAGCATATGGTGCGTCATGTGCTTCTGATAGAACACTGGTTTGGCGGCATGTGCGATGCAAGTGGCTTGGACTTTGCGCCAATCATTCTCGCAGGCCGCCAGAATTTCCGACCGCATCGGGTGGGGAAGGCCAGTTTCTTTCAGATAGGCCCCATAAAATGGCTCATCCCAGGCCACGCAGTCTTCGCGGTTGGCAAAGGCATACATCATGGCGGTGGAAATATTGCGCGGGCCAGACCACATGGCGATGTTGGTGTGGGCGGGAAGTTTCATTTCAGATGTCCTGTCGAATAGAAAAACCAAATAGCAGCCAGTGCAATGGCCACGGCCAGGGCACGGCGGATCATCACCGCTTGCGGTGAATGTTCCAGCCAGCCCGCAATGCTGCCCGCTGCCAGACCAATACAAGCATGGATGGTGGTGGCAATGGCCACATAGACGGCGGTGAGCAGCGCGATCTGCTGATCCGGATGATCAGGGATTGTCAGGAACTGCGGCAGGATGGCCGCGTAGAACAGATAGGCCTTGGGGTTCAACGCGTTGGAAACAAAGCCTTGATAGAAATAGGCGCTGTTGGGCTTTTCGGTCACCACCTCTTCGCCATCCGCATCCGTCCAGGCGTCATAGGCCAGATAGAAAAGATAGAGCGTGCCTGCCACGCGAAGGGCCGTGAGCAAGCTCGGGAAATTGTCGAACAATACGGTGAGGCCAAGGCCCGCCACCAAACCCGCGAGTGCCAAGCCAATCGCAACACCCGCCACGGCAGCCAATGCCGCCATACGCCCGCGCGTGGCGCCGAGCACTGCCAGCCAGGTCATGTTCGGCCCCGGCGTCAGCTCGATGATGATCGATGTGACGATGAAGGCCCACATCAGAGCGATCGCGCGGCCTCACGCGCCGCCAGCGCCTTGTAGCCTTCGGAAAGTTTGCGCGTGATCGGGCCAGCGCCTTGCCATTCCGCCGTGGACAGAGGATTGCGCACGGGCCGTCCGTCAATGATGCGCACCGGGGTGACGCCCGCAAACGTGCCCGTGACGAAAGCCTCGTCCGCGCCATAGACATCATAAAGCGAGAACTGCTTTTCAAAAGTTGGAATGCCCAGATCGCGGCCCACGCGCAGCAGGGCCGCGCGGGTGATGCCGGGGATGCAATATTGCCCCGAGCTGGTCCACACCTCGCCGCGGCGCACGATGAAGAAGTGGGTGGAATTACAGGTGGCCACAAAGCCGAGGGGATCCAGCATCAGCGCTTCATCTGCCCCCGCATTTGCCGCTTGAATACAAGCAGTTATGCAATTGAGCTTAGAATGCGAATTAAGTTTCTGGTCCTGCACGTCTGGCGCTCCGCGGCGCACATTTACTGTGTGCAAGCTGAGACCATGTTCCATATGGCCGGGCTTGGGCGTTTTATATTCGGGGATAATCACGATGGTGGCTTTGCCAATCGTCACGCGCGGGTCTTGATAGGGCGTGGATTTCACCCCGCGCGTCACCATCAGGCGGATATGCACACCATCATCCATCTTGTTGGCGGCGAGGCACTCAAACAGTCGACTAACCAGCTCTTGTGGGCTGATGCCTACATCCATGAAAATCGCTTTGGCGCCTTCATAGAGCCGCTCCATATGCTCACGCAGAAACGGCACGCCGCCCTTCACCAGTCGCAAACCCTCCCACACTCCATCGCCCAAGATGAAGCCGGAGTCGAAAACGGAAACCACGGCCTTTTCGCGCGGGAAAAGCTCGCCATTCACCGAAATGAGAATGGCGGCATTGCGCGGGTCAGCGGTGATGTCGTGGATATTGGCAGCGGGTGCGAGGGGGGCGTTCATGCGCTGATTATGGCGGGGTCAAAGAAAAGAGGGAAGGGGGCAGTTTCAGCCAATTTGAATTGCTAAATTAGGCCAATCCCCTAATACATCTGCTGACCTGCACATCGTAAGTCCTATTCAACGACACGTTCTACGAACTGTAGTGAGCTCTCGCTATGTGTGAGTGTGTGATATATTTCCAATTTTGACCTGTCCAAGAGGTCATTCCAAATTTCATTCATATCGTTAAATGCACGAATGAGAAAATCGCTGTTCACAAAGTCCTCCCAATCCGACTTAGGGAAATCAAACTTATCGAGTTCCTCAGGCGTTCCTACAGTGATTTCGTCAACCGGTAGTTCGAACGGCTTCCCGTGGGCCAGCGTGTCCCGAAATTTTTTGAGTTCATATACGCTGAGATATGGTCTGATCGTAAAGTCTGATTTGAATCCCAAGTGGGTACATACCATTTCGACTTTTTGAAGTGCCGGAGCCATCTCCTTCCATTTGTCTTTTAGGAGATAGTCACCCAAGAAATTGAACTTAGCTTCAATTGCAAACGCTAACATCGTGAGACCGGCCATGATTTCGAGGTTGATCCCCTTGCGGTCATTGTTAGCCTCTCGTTGTTCGATCCTTGATTTGAAATAGTGTGCTGCGTTTGCAAGATCATTGTGGATGTAGACTCGATGGTGGGCCTGTAGTCGGGCTTTGATCTTGGACATTGAGCAATTCCAACTTTTTTAGAAAGCTGGCTAAAATTTGAGGTTGATGCCAGCTATCGCTAACTTACCCCGTCACGCATCCACATATTCCGCAATGCTCGTCGGCTTCGGCACAGGCAGGCCATCTTCCTTCAAGCCATCAATGTGGAAGCGGATGGCGGTTTTCATTTCTGACTCGACTTCGGCCTGGTCGTGGCCCGTAGCGATGCAGCCGGGCAAATCTGGTACGAAGGCTGAATAGCCCGTGGCAGTCTTTTCGATCACAATGGCGTAGCGCATCGGCTCAATCCTTCAACCCGGCTTGCTTGAGAATACTATTCAAGGTTCCCGGTGCAACATCATCTTTCGGTTTGCCTGCCACCGTCACGCGGCCCGGTTTGGTCGGGTGCTTGAACTGCCGATGGCTGCCGCGCATGTCGTGTAACCGCCAGCCGTCTTCTTCAATTTGCCGGATCAGGTCTCGAACAGTTACGGGCATAACACAAGATTGCCGTTCGGGCCTGAGATTTCAAGGGCTTGGCGGCCGGTGATCCACAGGGTCGAAATTCGTTCGCCCCAACGTCGTCTTCGTGGGCTTGCAAGACTTGTTGGCGGCGGTGGGGAAACTTTGACCCAATGGTGGAGTATGGCGAGATATAGCCGATCCACCGTACGCTGTCAAGGGTTATTTTGCTTTAGTAGGAATATATTTTGCAAGCGACTGATCCAAAAGCAAAAAGCCGGAACTTGCGTCCGGCTTCAAACTCTTAACTGACATCCGCTTATTGCTGGCGGTATTGCTGGATTCTTGTCGTTCTCAAGCCGGCGAGGCCATGTTTCTCAATGGAACGCTGCCAGCCGAGATATTCCTCAACGGTGAGGGTGTAGCGGCTGCAGGCCTCTTCCAGGCTCAGCAACCCGCCCCTGACGGCCGCAACCACTTCAGCCTTGCGGCGGATTACCCAGCGATGGGAACCCGGCGGCGGAAGATCGGCGATCGTCAAAGGACTGCCATCGGGCCCGATGACGTAATTGACGCGTGGACGCAACTGACCATTCATGTACGCAACACTCACAAACTCACCTTGCAGACGGCAGATACGCAGCCCCCGCAACAGGATTAACACTGCCATGGTGGGCTTAAGAATGACCTAAATGGTTATGAACAATTTGCAAAACAGGGGGCCAATTCTGCCTCAATTCGGGACAAAAGGGTGGCGCTTGCAGAATTCTTTGAAAAAACGCATGAGAAACCCATGTCCGCCGCCCTGCCAGCCATGAAAGTCGAACCGCGCGTTCTCGCCGCGGTGCATCAGGCCATGGCGCTGCCTGGGCGGCCGCAGGATCACCGCGTGGTTTGTGCCATGTCTGGCGGTGTCGACAGTTCAGTGGCGGCAGCACTGTTGAAACTCGCTGGCTATGATGTGGTGGGCATCACGCTGCAGCTTTATGACTATGGCGAAGCCATCCGCCGCAAGGGGGCCTGCTGTGCCGGGCAGGATATTCACGACGCGCGGCGCGTGGCAGCGGCACTGGACATTCCACATTACGTTCTCGATTTTGAATCGCGCTTCAAGGAAAGTGTGATTGATGAGTTTGTGCAGGCTTATGTTCAGGGGGCAACGCCTGTGCCTTGCGTGCGTTGCAATCAGACTGTGAAATTCGCCGACTTACTGGCACGCGCGCATGATCTTGACGCCAGCGCGCTGGTGACTGGGCACTATGTTGAGAGCCGGTTGTTGCCGGGCTCCACTCATCGCGGCATGTTCACGCCCGCCGATGTGGCGCGCGACCAGAGCTATTTTCTTTTCGCCACAACACAGGCGCAAATGGATTTCCTGCGCTTCCCTTTGGGCCTGCTGACGAAGCCCGAGGCGCGCGCCGTTGCGGAATCGCTTGGTCTTGCGGTTGCGGCCAAGCCGGACAGCCAGGACATCTGCTTTGTTCCCGAGGGTGACTATGCTTCAGTTATCAAACGCCTGCGGCCAGATGCGGCGCAGGCAGGGCAAATTGTTGATCTTGCCGGCAACGTGCTTGGGCATCACGACGGCATCATTCATTTCACCATTGGCCAACGTAAAGGCCTTGGCATCGGCGGTGGGGAACCGCTGTTTGTGATCCGCCTTGATGCTGTACGCGCGCAGGTGATCGTTGGCCCACGCGCGGCGCTCAAGCAATTTGAAATTCCGCTTGAGCAAGTGAACTGGCTGGGTGACAAGCCGCTCACCGAAGAGCCGCAGGCCGTATTTACGCGCATCCGTTCCACGCGACCACCCGTCGCGGCTTCGGTGCGGCGCGAAGGGGCCGGAGTGCTGCTTGCCATTGACGGTGGAGAAGAGGGCGTGTCACCTGGGCAGGCCGCAGTGTTCTATTCTGGCATTGGGGCCGGGCAGCGCGTGCTGGGCGGCGGCTTCATAGCCATGGCGCGGCCACGCGTGGAATTTGCGCGTTCAGCGGCGGTTGCTGCGCTGGCTTGATTTGCGACTATTTTATAGCTATTTGCGACTTCACACACCATGAAAGGGTTCGTCTTGAACACGCAATTGCACGCCATGCCCGCCGCCGAGGTCAAGAAGGCCTATAAACGCTGGGCGCCTGTCTATGACGCCACCTTTGGCAAGTTGGTGAGCGCAGGGGTGGAGCAGGCCACAGCCCGTGCCAATGCTTTTTCGGGCCGTCTTCTTGATGCAGGTGTGGGAACGGGTCTTGCCCTGCCGCACTATGGGCCGCAGCTTTCTGTCACCGGCATTGATCTTTCTGCTGACATGCTGTCACGGGCGCGCGTGCGCGCAAAGAAGGCGGGCGCCAGCAACATCGAAGCGCTGGTGGAAATGGATGCCTGCGCGATGGATTTCCCCGACGCCAGTTTCGACATTGCTGTGGCGATGTATGTGCTCACTGTGGTGCCGGAGCCGCAGAAGGCAATTGCCGAATTGGCGCGGGTGACGCGCCCGGGCGGCACCGTGCTCATCGTCAATCACTTCAGCGTTGAAACCGGCTTGCGCGGGGCCATTGAAAAGGGCCTCGCCAAACAGGCCACCAAACTTGGCTGGCGGCCCGAATTTCCTGTCGACACGCTTTTGCACTGCGAGCAACTGCGCTTGGTCTCCATCAGGCAGGTGAAGCCGATGGGCTTTTTCACAATGCTGGAATTCCGCCGTACAGGGCAGGTTGCGCTTTCGGCCTGACTTTCTATAGTGGTTGAAACAACAACTGGCGCCAAGGCTGAACCTTTGCCCGGCGGGAGAAAGTATGGCGAAGATCCACCTGAAGCCGAGTTTGGAGCGTGAAATCAAGAAGGGCGTGGCCTGGAGTGTCCATGCCTTTACGGCCTCAGGCATCGTTCTGGGCTTTCTCGCACTGGTCTCAGTTTTGAAAGGCGATGCGGTGGCCGCCTTCATGTGGCTGGGTTTGGCGCTATTTGTCGATGGTGTGGATGGCACCCTGGCGCGGCGCGCGCGCGTGAAAGAATACACGCCCAATTTTGATGGCACGGCGCTGGATCTGGTGATCGACTTCTTCACCTATGTGGCCGTTCCGGCATTGATGATCTATTGGTTCAACATGGTGCCTGTGCCACTTTACTTCATGGGCCAGACTTGGAGTCTCACCATGGCGGCGCTCGTGATGGCTGTCTCGCTCTACACCTTCGCCAATGTGAACATGAAGAGTTTCGATTATTATTTCGTGGGCTTTCCGGCGATCTGGAATGTGGTGGTGCTGTATTTCTATTTGTTCAACACTGGCTGGCTGGTGAATTTCGTCACCATCATATTCCTTGCCGTGCTGACTTTCATTCCAGTCAAGTTCGTTCACCCCCTGCGCGTCACCCATTGGCGCAATGTCACCGTTCCCATGACAGTGCTGTGGGCGGCGCTGACGCTGAGCCTGGTGATTTCGGGCCGCAACCCCAACTATGATGACTGGATATACAAACTTGAACTGGTGCTCTTTGCTGGCTCGTCGCTCTATTTCGCCTCGATTTCGCTGTGGCGCACTTTCGTTATCGGTGACAAGGGCGATGATGAAACCGACAGCGCAACCGCCGCTTGACTTTGCCCTAGGGCCGAACCTATACCGCAGCGCATAAAGCGCCCTTCGGGGCGCCCTGGCGGGGTAGCTCAGTTGGTTAGAGCACGGGAATCATAATCCTGGGGTCGGGGGTTCAACTCCCTCTCCCGCTACCAAACTCTAGCAGTGAGGTTGCTTTCCCCTCGGGAGCGAAACCTTCCCAAGCAGTTTAGGCGATGTTTATTTCAGTTTGGGCGGCGTGATGGTGATTGATGGATCATAGGTGATGTGTTGCACGGTGTGGCTCTTGTGGCCCATGGCTTCACCATCCACCAACATGACCTGCGGCAGCCCGTTGTCGCTTGTATACATGGTGATGTGGCTGGTGGCCTTGATGCCCATGGCTTCGCCCGTTGAATCCATTTCATATTTGTTCAGCGTCTTGCCTTCGAACGTTTGCGGCCCCTCGCACTGAACATTGGCCATGTTCTTGAAGCCGCTTTCCATGCCGTTCTTGATGTTCTGTTCCATCATGCCGGACATGTTGCCGGGCATGACCATCCACTTGCCATTCATGTTCATCCACGTGCCTTCCTTCAACATGATGGTTTCCATGTTGGCCGCCTTCATGTGAAAGGAGGAGGGCAAGATCACGTCAATTTCCGTGGTGCGCTTCATGCCAGCCATGTCGGATTCCATGGTGGTGTGATAAGGCCCCGCTTTGAGATGGTTCTGCATGATGGCCTGAATTTCCGCCAGGCAATCAGCATGGGCGGAAGATGCAAGAAGCAGGGTTGCGGCTGCGGCGAATGCGCTGAGCTTGATGTTCAAAATGGCCTCCAAATGGCTAGAACCCCCACGCGGCAACCTATCGCGGCGAAGTGATTTGGGCAAGGCGGGTGGCGCGCTATGATGGTAGCGGGAGTAAGCATGCAGTTTTTCACAAACAAGGCGGGCATTGTCTTGGCGACATTGATGGCCTTGTTCATCTTGGAACGGGTGTTTCCTGCCGTGCGCGTGAAAGAAAGCGTTAGCCGGCTGACCCGCAATTTCTCGCTCGCCGGCGCGAATTTCCTGATCGGGCCGCTCGTCGTGTTGCCGCTGTCACAATTTGCAGCAGCTCATGCAATCAACCTACGGCCTTCGTGGTGGAACATGGCGCTTGATCTCCTGGTGCTCGATCTTTGGATCTATGTGTGGCACCGGCTGAACCATGTGGTGCCGTTGCTCTGGCGCTTTCACGAGGTGCATCACCTTGACGAAACTTTGGATACAACCACGGCGTTGCGCTTTCATTTTGGTGAAGTGGCGCTTTCGTCCGTCGCGCGCGCTGGCGTGATCTGGCTTGTCGGTGTTCCTATTGGAACTGTCGTGGTGTTTGAAACACTGATTATTGTGGCGGCACTGTTTCAACATTCCAATGTGAAGCTGCCACCCGGGTTTGAACGCGTGCTGTCCTATGTGATTGTCACACCTTCCATACATTGGCTGCATCACCATGCGCTGCGGGCGGACACGGATTCCAACTATTCCACGATTCTTTCGGTATGGGACCGCATTTTCCTGAGCATAAGTCGCCACCAGCGTGCGCCCGACATGGACATGGGCGTGGAGGGATTGCATGATCAGCCGTTGGCGCGCCTTATTTTGCGGCCTTTCACGCGGCAGCGCGAAAATTAGGATTGTTGGCACAAAAGCTGCTGCGGCAGGCTTGGGCTATTGGGTTCAGTGAAATCTGGCTCAGTTTGAAACAAGAGTTGGTTAATGAGTAAAGCTGATGCGTTCACGCAGGCATTGAAGCAGGCAAGGCTGGCCGAAGCGGCGCAGCTTGAAGCCGTGGTTTCGCTGCGTGATGCCCGCAGCCTGCGTTTGCTGGCGCTGCGCGATGCACTCAAACGTGATCTTGCTGGCCACGATGAGGCGCTTGGCCTGTTTGAACTCAACCTTCAGGATTCCGAAAAGCCAAAGCTGTGGCTCGATCTCATTTCATTCATTGAGATGGAGCCCAACCCTAAGACCTATCGCTTGATGCAAGATGGCCCGCAAGGCCGGGAGAGCGTGTTTGAAAGTACCGAGGCGCAGGCCATGCACGCCCAGGCGTTGCGCCACATGGCGCACCGGCTGGTGGCGCATGACAAGCAAGCTGCAGGCATTGCACACCGCGTCAGAGATGGTGCGCGCCACTACGGACTGGGTGAGTTGGTCTATGTGTGGATAACTGGCCTGTTGTTCGGCGTTCTGGGCCTTGTAGCTTGGGGCCTGGCTGTTGGGCTTGTGAAGTTCTAATGACATTCAAGGCTGTCAGATTGACGCAGCCTCAGGTTACAAACTGAAACACCATGTGATTTCCGCCTGCGCCCCCCTGCTTGTTAGAACCAGCCGTTGAGAAATTAGGCGGGTTTGGAATCGTGAGCGGAACTTCAGCACTTACTGAAACTCTAAAGACGGAAAATGTGTTGGTGAAGACGCCAACCCTCAACCGCGATTTGCCGTTGCGGATCTCCGATTTTTCCACGTTGGCTGAAGGCCTTGACTATGCGGCGCAGGGCGTGACCGGCTTCAATTTCTATTCCGGCCGCGGCGCGCTGTCTCATGTGTTGCCGTTCTCCGAATTGCGACGCCGAGCCTTGATGACGGCACGCAAGCTCATGTCTATTGGCCTGCACCGCAAAGAGCGCGTGGCCATTGTGGCCGAGACCGGCCCGGAATTCGTTGTAACCTTCTTTGCGTGCCAATATGCGGGCCTCATCCCATGCCCGGTGCCTTACAGCATGTATATCGGCGGGCGCGAAGCCTATGAGCAGCGCATTGCGGGGATGTTGAAGGCGGCTGATGCCAGCGCCATTGTCACGCCGGCTGAGCAAGTTGATAGCATCAAGGGCGCGGCACAATTGGCCGGCGTGAAAATTGTGCTGACGCATGATGAACTGGCCGCCAAGCCGGAAGCCATTGCAAAGCTGCAGGGCTTTGCGGGCGATGACGTGGCCTATATCCAATATTCATCGGGCTCTACCTCGGCACCAAAAGGCGTTCTGATTTCGCAGCGCGCGATCATGGACAATGCGCGGGCAATTGCAGTGTTTGGAACGGACGCCAAACCGGGGGACCGGGGTTTTTCCTGGTTGCCACTCTATCACGACTTGGGGCTTGTGGGTTTCTGCCTGACGCCGCTTCTGGGCCAATTCAGCGTGGATTATCTTGCCACCACGGCCTTTGCACGCCGCCCGGGCCTGTGGCTGAAGCTGATTTCAGATAACCGCTGCACCATCTCTTTCTCACCCACATTCGGCTATGATCTTGCTGCCAAGCGCATTGGGGCGGAAGCGGCGAAACTTGATCTCAGCTGCTGGCGTAGCGCGGGCATTGGTGGCGACATGGTGCGGCCCGATGTGTTGGCTGAATTTGGCAAGGCGTTGGAAGTGGCGAAGTTTGCGCCCACTGCATTCCTGCCTTGCTATGGCATGGCAGAATCCACGCTGGCGATTTCCTTCCCGAGGTCTGGCCAGCCGCTGCGCGTCGATCACGTCTCGCGCCACGCTGTGCGCAATGAGAATTTGGCCACGCCTGCGCAGGCGGGTGGCGCTGACTCGCGTGGCTATGTGGTGTGTGGGCGCGTGATTCCCGGCCACACCATGGAGGTTCGCAACTCGGCTGGATCGGTGTTGGGCGAACGTGAGATCGGGCGCATTTTTGTCAAGGGCCCCAGCGTAATGTCCGGCTATTACAACAATGCCGAAGCCACCAGCGACACGATTAGCCCAGACGGGTTCCTTGACACGGGAGACATGGGCTATTTGCTGGGCGATGAGATTGTCATCACCGGCCGCGTCAAAGACCTGATCCTGCACAATGGCCGCAATATCTGGCCGCAGGACATTGAATGGACGGCGGAGCAATACGCCCATCTCAAATCCGGCGACGTGGCCGCATTTGCTGTTGAAGGCGATGATGGCGACGATGAAGTTGTGGTGCTGGTGGAATGCCGCGCGGTCGAAACCGTCGAGCAAGACAGTTTGCGCCGCGAAGTGGCCAAGCTGGTTCATCAGGGCTCTGGGGTTGATTGTAAAGTAGAGTTGGTGGCGCCACGTTCGCTGCCGTTTACTTCGTCTGGCAAGCTTTCACGCGCGGGTGCGCGCGCAAAATATCTCGCTGGCGAGATGGTGGTTTTCGCCGCGCCGGTTGAGTGAATCTGGACATTTCCTGATGCGCGTTGCACTTACAGGGGCCACGGGGTTCTCGGGGCCTCTCATTCTGGAATCATTGCTGGAGCAGGGGCACGAGGTTGCAGCCCTCGCGCGCAAGCCTGAAGCGCTGGACGGGCGCAAAGTTCAAATCGTCAAGGGCGACCTTGCAGATGAAGCGGCGCTGGCGGCCTTGGTGAAAGACGCAGACGCGGTGTTGCATGTTGCGGGCGCCATTTCGGCACGCAACCGATTTGGCTTCTTCGCAGCCAATCTGGAAGGCACGCGCAAGCTCTATGCCGCCGCGCGTGGGGCGGGCCTCAAGCGCTTCGTGTTTGTTTCCTCGATGGCGGCGCGTGAACCTGCACTCTCATCCTATGGTGCCTCCAAAGCGGCGGCGGAGCATTTCCTCATCGGTCAATATGGTGGCCCCGAAGTTCTGGTCCTGCGCCCGCCTGCGATCTATGGCCCAGGCGACAAGGCCACGCTGCCTTTGATGAAGGCGTTGCAGGCGAAGACTGCTTTTGTGCCGGGGCGAAAGGATGCACGTTTTGCCCTGATGCATGTGCGTGATTTTGCGCGCGTGGCGGCGGAAGCCGTGGCCTCGCCGCGCACCGGGCTGGTTGAACTCGATGATCGCAATGGCAGCTATGACTGGACCATGTTGGCCGCCGAAAGCCGCCGCCTCACCGGGCTGCCGCAGCGCGTTGTCTACATTCCTAAGCCTGTGGCCTATGCGGCCGCTGCGGCGATGGAGGGATATTCGCGCGTCACCAACAGGCCTTCGCTTACCAATCCCGGCAAGGTGAATGAGCTTTATCACCGCGACTGGACGGCGGGTGGCGAAATCTGGCCGCGTGAGCGTGCCATTGGGCTTTCTGAAGGCCTTGCTGAAACCCTCAACTGGTATCGCCAACACGGCTGGTTGCCGCCCCTTTCTCAAGAGACTAGAAGCGCGTCATGACTCAGATTTCTGAAATTGTTCCCGTTCTCGTTGATTTGCTTAAGCCCTTCAATCCTGAAAACCTGGCACTCACCGAGGCGACTGACATTCCGGCCGAGCTGAATATCGATTCCGTTGGCGTTCTCGATTTCATCATGGAAGTGGAAGACCATTTCGACATTGAAATTCCGATGAACGCCGTTTCCAACATCCGCACGGTGGGCGAGCTTGCCGCCTTTGTGCAATCTCAATTGAACAAGGGCTGACGCATGGTTGATCTTCTCGAAAAGCACCGTGGCATTGCTGACCGCTTCCAACGGATGCTGGATATGGGCATCAACGGCCTGGGCGTCACCAATGACAAGATGATTTCGCCGACCCACGCAATCGTGGGCAACCGCGAGATTCTGCTGGCGGGCACCAATAACTACATGGGCATCACTTTCGACAAGCGTTGCATTGCAGCCGGTCAGAAGGCGCTGGAAGAATTCGGCACGGGCACCACAGGTTCGCGCATCGCCAATGGCTCCTTCGCCATGCACAAGGAACTGGAGAAGGAACTGGCATCCTTCCTCGACTTGCAGCACTGCATTGTTTTCACCACCGGTTATCAAGCTAATCTCGGCATGCTCTCTGGCCTCGCGGGGCCGAAGGACACGATCTATCTCGACTCGGATTCGCATTCCTCGATTTATGATGGCTGCACGCTTTCAGGCGCCAAGTTGGTGCGCTTCCGCCACAATGATGCGGAAGATTTGGCCAAGCGCATGGCACGCGACGACACGGAAGGCGGCCGTCTTGTGGTTCTCGAAGGCATTTATTCAATGCTGGGCGACCGCGCGCCGCTCAAGGATTTCGTTGAATTGAAGAAGAAGTTTGAGTTCCAGCTTCTGGTGGATGATGCCCATTCCTTTGGCGTGCTTGGGCCCAATGGCCGTGGCCTTGGTGACGAGGCGGGGCTTGAGAAGGACGTGGATTTCGTCATCGGCACATTCTCAAAAAGCGTGGGCGCCATTGGCGGCTTTGGCGCAGGTAATCACCCGCTGTTTGAAACGTTGCGCTATGCCATGCGGCCCTATATGTTCACCGCGTCTTCATCGCCTGCATCCATCGCAACATCCATCGCTGCACTGCGTGTGTTGAAGGCGGAACCGGAGCGCCGCGCCAAGCTGTGGGCCAATTCCGAGCGGCTCTACAAAGGCCTCGAGGGCCTTGGCTTTGACATGGGTTGCGATGAAGTGAGCCCGGTGATCGCGGTCAAGATGCCCGACGAACTCACCACCATTGCAAAATGGAACGCGCTATTCCAAGGCGGGGTTTATGTGAACATGGCTGTGCCGCCCGGCACACCAAACCGCCTGTGCTTGCTGCGCTGCTCGGTTTCGGCGGCGCATACGGATGCGGAGATCGACCGCATCATCGACATTTTCAAGCACGCCGTGCGCGGCTAGTTCAGCCGGTGATGAATTCCCACTCGGGACCTGCCGCGACTTGAAGCAGGCCCTGATCCGGCCCGTCAAAAAACTCGCCATCCATCACATAAGGTTCGGCGCTGGCGATTTCAAAGCCGGTGCCAGAGAAGCTGTGGGCGCCTGCGGGCGCTGAGCGCAATTCGCCGCCATACATCATGGGCAGGGCCCAGCGCAGAATATTGGGTGTCGGATGAGGAAATACCGACGCGCGAATGGGACCGCGCTTGCCGCCCCAGAAGGGCCGCGTTCTGAAGAAGAGGTGACGCAGAGTTGTGGCGACGAACATGAGTTGTGGCCCCTTGGTGACGTCGTGGCCCTCGTACCGGATTGCCATTTCGCAGGGCCGATCCAGCCTGCCTGGATCATCGCCCTCAGCGCGGCTCACAGAAGCGCGGGCCAGGCCGCCGGCGATGGTGGCGAAGCTGGCGAAAGCGCCCTTCACGCCCTTGTTGTTGAAGGCTTCCTGTGCATGGCGCGTGCCGCGCGCGGCCGCACCTGCACCCAGCGTCATGCCATGGCGTGGCTGGCCATCCGCCGGATTGGCCACGCGCAGGCTATGGCGGCGTTGCACTTTGGGCTGGGGCAGCGTGGAAATGTAATTCGCCTGCCCAGCGATGGAGCGAATCCGGAAGCCAACATCGATGCCTGTAAGATTGGTTGTGCCATGTGGCAGCAGAGCCAGGCGCGGGAATGTTTCAAAGATGTGCTCTTCGGCCAAAAGAGTTTGAACAGCCTGAACGGTGCCGTCGCCGGAGGAAATGAAGAGATCGGTCACGCCCTCTTGGGCCATGTCGAGAAGGTGTTGCCGGATCTGCTGAAAACTCTCCATCAGGCGCACATCGACATGGGTGGCGCTGCCAAGAGCTGCTGCCAAGCGCAGGCCCTTGCCATTGCCGCGGCCTGCCGTTGGATTAATGAGAACTCCGGCCTTGCGCGTCATACGTGATCCGTGCGCGCCAAGAGAGCGAAGCCAAGCGCGGCAAAGAGGAGGATTGGGCCCCAGGCCGCAAGCCACGGCGCCACGCGGCCGGTTTCGCCCAAGGTCATGGCCACGCCGTCGCCCACGAAATAAACGAAGCCCATCAACACACCTGCCACGAAGATGCCACCCAAACCGCCGCCGCGGCGGAAATAGGTGCCCAGAGGCACGCAAAGCATGATCATCACGATCGCAATCACCGGCGGCGTGAGGCGCTTATACCACCAAGTTTCATAAACATATTGCGGGCGCACGCCGAAGCCCTTGTTGGCGATGAAGCGGGAAAGTTCCAGCGTCGTCATCTCTTCAGGCCCAGCCACCTTATTGGAAGCCAGCTGCAAGGCGCCGTCGTAGATCATCTGATCTAGATGCGTCGGCTTTTCGCCATTGGCGTAATAAACAGTTACATTCTTGAGCAACCAGCGGCCATCATTCTGAACTGCTGTATCGGCGAAAACCTGTTCACGCAACTCACCGGTTTTTTCACGGCGGAAGATGATAAGATTTTCCAGCACATCGCCATTATCAGTTACGCGGTCAGCGCGCATGATGTCATCGCCTGAGCGCATCCATACCGGGTCATCCGGATTGGTGGTGAATTTGCGGGTGGCGTAGTCGCCAATGCCCCAGGATCTCAGGAAGGGTGCTGCCGCCGGCACCGCCTGGTCGGCAATCAGGAAATTGATGCCGCCCACCACGAGCGCTAGGGGAATGAGCATGCGGATGAGGCGCGTGGGTGAAATGCCCGTGGCCCAGATGGCGGTGAGCTCATTGCGATAAGACAACTCCGTGGTCGAAAGCAGCAGTGCCAGCAACAGGCTCGTAGGCAAGAAGAGTGAAAGGGTCGCAGGAAGGCGCATGATGCCATAAAGCAGCATTGCAATCAGCGGGTTGCTGTTCAGCTTCAGAATGTCATTGAGATAGCTTACCGCCTCCAGCGTCAGCACAAAGGCCGAAAGCCCAAGCAGGATCACCGCGAAGCGGATCATAATCATGCGCGTCAATAGATTGGCAATGAGGCTCATGCGGCACCAAGTTCAAAGCGTTGAGCCGATTTGAATGATGTGCTGGCCTTGTCCCACTGGCGGATGTCAACCACGGTGTGCCAGCCCTTTGCCGTGCGGGCGATGGTGTAGAGGTTCCATTCTGCAGGATGATGATCTTCATCGGCGCTGGCCGAAGGCACGCCGACAGCTGGCACACGCGAACCGCCTTTTTCCAGCCAGTTCAACATGCGCTTGTGATTGTGACCATGAATGACAAGTTCAACGCCTTCTTCACAGAGAATGTCTCGCAGTTCGCTTGCATCTTGAAGAGCGCGCAATTTGGTGGCGAGGCCCGGGCCTGGTGGGTGGTGGATCATCACGCAGCGATAAAAGCCTTTGGCGCGAAGTTCGGCAAGGCGCTGACGCAGGGCGATGCGCTGATCAAGGCCCAACCGACCTTCGGCGCTGTGATAGAAGCGCGGCACGGCACTGTTCAAGCCGATCAGGGCAATATTGCGGCGCAGGCGCACATAGGGGAAGGCCTGCTCCTGCCGCATGTCGCCCGTCATGAAGGGAGCGAAGAAGGCGAGGCCCTTTTCGTGTTTCACCTTCACATAAGCATCGTGGTTGCCAGGGGTGAAGGAAATCCAATCGGGCTTGCCCAGCCTGTCGAGCCACCCCCGCAGCTTGGGAAATTCCAGGGGGCTGGCAATGTTCGCGGCATCCCCTGTGAAAGCCACATGCGTTGGGTGTGCGGATTGAATGTCCTTGAGCAGGGCTTCAGCCACTTCTGCGGAATGGATGTATTTGCGGCGGAAGTGCCAGGACAGCGCACCAAGCAACCGCTTTGAACGAAAGGCATGGAAGGCGGCCCCTGCAGGCAGCGGGCCGAGATGCAAATCTGAAAAGTGGGCGAGCGTGAATTTCACAGCTGCTTTTCATAAACGCGGTAGGTTTTGTAAATGCGGCTGCCCATGCTTTCGAGGATATGGCGCACGCGCATATTATCTTCAAGGATCCAGGAATATTCGCCATGGGTGACGCCCTTGGAAATCACATGGTCCGATGAGGCGCGGATGCAGGCCAGCGCAAGGCCGGCGCCGATGGCGCCATCCTGATATTTCTTTTTGACCCCCATGAGTGGCACGCGCACTGAGCGGGACCTGCCACTCATCACGCGTGGCAGCAACTTGGCCCAACCAAAGGGCAGCACTTTGCCATCCAGGCCCTGGAACCACTCATTGATATTGGCGATGGCCAGGCAGAAAGCTGCTGGCTCTCCCTTCCAAAATGAAAACTGCACGGCCTTTGCATCCAGCAGCATCTTGAAGAGATTGGCGAGGTTGTTCACCTCAGCGCGCGTGAAGGGCACAAAATTCCAATTGTCGGACCAGGCGTCGTTGAAGATGTCCATCACGATGTCAATTTCGCTGGCCATGTTCTTCTTGTTGAGCGGGCGCACGGTGAGATCGCCCGATGCCATCATGCGGTCCACCATCTTGCGCATGGTGGGCGGCAGGCCTTTGACGCTATCGAATTCATAGGCCAGCACGTCCTTGGCCTTGGCGTAGCCCTGTTCTTCCACGCGCGCCTGATAATAGCGCGGGGCATGGCCCATCAACATATTGGGCATGGTTTCGAAGCCATCAATCAGCAAACCAATTTCGTCATTGATGGAAAATGAAAAGGGGCCGAGCGCGCGCTTCATGCCTTGGGCGCGCAACCAGCCTTCCGCCGTTTTGAACAGCGCTGCAAAAATGGCGGGATCATCCTGAGCTTCGAGAAAGCCAAAGCTTCCGGTGGCGTCCTTGTAGCGATCGATATGCAATTGATCGACTTGCGCCGAAATGCGGCCTACGGGTTTGCCATTTTTCTCCGCGATAAAAAGCTGGCCCTTGGCGTGCTGGAAATAAGGGTTCTTCTTCTGGCTGATGTGTTCCAATCGCTCGAGGAACAGCGGCGCCACCCAGGCCTTGTCGTCCTTGTAGATGGGGAAGGGTACTTTCAGAAAAGTGATCTCGTCAGCTTTGGTTTCGACAGGGCGGGTGGTGATGGCGGATGTCATCGAGCAATTTTTCCGGTTTGTTCAAATCAGCTTTACCCCATAAAAGAGGTGGTTCAAATGGTTGGTTTCGCACAGGATTAGGCTTGAAAATTTTTCCTTATTGGCTGTTCCGGTTGCATGCGCGGCTGATGCGCGGCAAGACGCTGGGGGCCCGCGTCGTGGTGGTGGATGAGCAAGAACGCGTGTTGCTGGTGCGGCCCGGTTATGTTGCGGGATGGACACTGCCCGGTGGTGGCGTGGACCGGGGCGAGACCTTGGCGCAAGCGGCGGTGCGTGAATTGATGGAAGAGGCTGCGGTTGAGGCCCTTGAGCCTTTGCAGTTCCATGGCATTTTCTCCAATGATGCGGATTTTCCGGGCGATCACGTCGCTTGTTATGTGTTGCGGAGATTCACCCAAGGTGCCTTCAAGCCAGGCTTTGAAATCCGCGAAGCACGGTTCTTCCACCTGCATGAATTGCCGCCTGATCTGAAGCCCGGTTCGCGGGCGCGCATTGACGAAGTGTTGCGCGGCGCTACCATTTCTGAACATTGGAAGCCTTGACGAACCAGCGCGCAGGCGTTATCGGGCCTGACATGGACAAGTTCAACATCACCAACATCCGACGCGGCCGACGTTTCGCCTGAGCCGCCCCTCGCGCATGCCGGGGCAGATGAAATCCATTTAACGTTGGCCCCCATGAACCAGATCCACAAAGTTTCCGACCAGACCCCTGCTGACTCCGCTGCTGTTGAGCATTTGCTTGATTTGGCCTTTGGGCCGAGCCGGCGCACCAAAATGTCATATCGGTTGCGCGAGGGAAGCGCCGCCATTTCTGGCCTTTCGTTGCTGGTGCAGGAAGAAGGCTTTGGATTGGTTGGCGCCATTTCCTTTTGGCCCTTGCTGATTGGCCCCACGCTGGCACCCGCGTTATTGCTGGGGCCGCTCGCAGTGCATCCGGCGCGGCAGCGTCTGGGCATTGGGCTGGCCCTAATGCAGGAAGGCATCGCGCGGGCCACGGCCAAGGGCCATGGCCTTGTCATTCTCATTGGTGATGCGCCCTATTACGCGCGGGTGGGCTTTCAGCAAGTGCCGGAACGGCAGATGGACATGCCTGGGGTGTTTGATCCCAAACGCCTGCTTTATCTTGAACTCAAAGCCGGTGCCTTGGCTGAAGCACAGGGGTTGGCGCTTCCGCCCTGGCGGTGGCGTGAAATTGTTGACGCCAAGCGGGCCTAGCGCCCCTCGCGCTTCCACATCGCGCTGGCAATCAATAGCAAGGCGGCCAGCGCCATCAGGCTGGAGAAAAGATCTATTTCGCGTATGGAGAGAATCTTGAACTGACCATTGGCGCGCAGGTTCAACCAGCCCGCCCCTGCAAAGGCATTACCGCTGTCCTGCTTGCCCAAATGGGGCAGGCCATCCTGCAGCCAGAACATCCCGCCGCCAGTAGCATCAGCCGCTGGCTTGAGCTTGGCCAAGGTGGGCACCAGTTCAGCCATTTCCTTGGCATCGCCGAGGCCGAAATTGACGAAGCTTTGCAGAGCGCCATCCTTCACCTCATAGAGGCCCGGCGTTTTGGGGTTCACGTCACCTGTGAAAACGCCCGGGCTCTTGGGTGCAAGAGGAATGGCCTCGTCCTTGCCTCCCGGCCCTGTGAGGGTGACTGACTTGTATTCATCCTTCAGGCCGTGGCGCTCGACAATAATCTGATCACCCTGTTGGCGGGCGATGAGGCGATCTTCCTCCAGCTCTGGCTCTTTCATCAGCCAGTGGGCGATGCGCTTGAGCAGTTCGGCCTGCGGCCCTCCGCCATCATAGCCACGCGCCCAGAGCCAGCCTTGATCTGAGAGCAGTTGCGCCACACGGCCATCCTCCACCCGGCGCAAAACAAGGAGCGGCTTGTCTTGTGGGCCACTCATCAATGTTTCTGTCTTGTCCTGTTCACTCAGCGGAGTTGCGTCAATCAAGCGGAACCATCGGCCCCAGGTTGGAGCGGTGGCGCTGGCGCCTTTCAGGCCTTGGGTGACGGGATGACGCTCGCCCACCGTCGTAAGCTTGGGGCGGAAACCTTCTTCGGTAATGTTGCCTGTGGCGGAAGCGCCGAGCACATCTGCAATGGGCGTGGAATCGAGGCCATCACCTTCGGCAAACTCCGGCCCGGAGGAAACGAGTAGAGCGCCACCCTTGCGCACGTAATCCGCAATATTGGCGATATAGGCGTCGGGCAACACGCTCTCGCGGTGATAGCGATCAAAGATCACGAGATCGAATTTGTCGAGCTTATCAACAAACAGCTCTTGCGTGGGGAAAGTGATGAGGGAGAGTTCGTTGTTGGGTGTGCCGTCTTGCTTTTCCGGCGGGCGCAGAATCGTGAAGTGCACGAGATCAACAGCCGAATCCGCTTTCAACAAATTGCGCCAGGTGCGTTCGCCGGCATTGGGCTCTCCCGAAATCAGCAACACCCGAAGCCGGTCGCGGATACCTTGCACCACGGCGAGGCCGCGATTGTTGTCGGCGGAGATTTCGCCGGGGCGCAACTCGGCCGAAAGCGAAATGAAATTTTCGCCTGCGTGGGTGATGTCCACATCCACCTCCGCAGCCGCACCGGGGCGGACAACCAGTCTCTTGGGTTCATCAGTTCCAGCCTGAATGGTGATGGGAATCTCAGCTGCGCTCTTGCTGGTGTCTTCGACATGGAACGCAATGCGGGCTGTCTGGCCCACGAGGGTGAATTGCGGCGCGTGATCGATGACGAGGCGGCGATCACTTTCATTCTTATTTCCCGTGATTAGGCCATGCAGAGGGCCCTTCAAATCAGCCAATGGCTTGCCTTGCGGTACATCGTGGATCTGGCCGTCGGTGATGAAGATGGCACCTGCAAAACGGTTGGCGGGAATATCAGCCATCGCCTTATTCAGCGCTGCAAAGGCACGCGTGCCATCTTGCCCCTGTATAGTGCCGGAGGTGACCGTGGTTTCGCGCAACTCCATATTGCCGAGTGCGGCGATGCGCCGGCGCAAGTCTGCTGCAACTTTGTCGGTTTCGGCATTGCGCGAGCCTAGGTTCTGGCTTTCGCTGTGGTCGATGACGAGGATCGCAATGTCTGTGAGTTGTTGACGCTCGTCCTGATGCAGTACAGGATTGAAGAGCGCCGCCAACAGCGCTGCGCCAGCAAGCAAGCGCAGCAGCGCGCCACGCTCACGCTTCCACAGGAGGAAGGCACAGGCGGCAATCACCAGTGCGGCAAAGGCCGCGAGCCAGGGCCAATCCAGGTAGGGCTGGAAGCTCAGGTTCATTGCTTGCCCAGCCTTTGCAGCAGGGCGGGAATATGCACCTGATCGGTCTTGTAGTTGCCCGTTAGCACATACATCACAACATTGATGCCAACGCGAAAGGCAAGTTCACGCTGGCGTGGCGAGCCCGGCACCATGGCATAGAGCGGGCCACCCGTTTCATCACTTGCCCAAGCAGCGGCGTAGTCGTTGCTGCCGATGATGAGGCCAGAGACATTATCAAATCCCGAAGCCTGTGGATCGTCCTGCGTTTCCACCCACAGTGTGCCGCCCTCGTAACGGCCGGGGAAATCCTTCAACAGATAGAAACTCTTGGTCAGCGCATGGCCTTCGGGCACGGGCTCCAGCGGTGGCACATCCAGCCCGGCCAGAATGCGGCGCAGGGCTTCGCCTTCCGTACTTGTGCCGAGGCTTGCGCCGATATTGCGCAAATCAAAAAAGATCGTGCCGCCGTTTTTCATATAGTCGGCAATGCGGGCCAGCGCCTTGGGGTTCGGTGGATCGGCCTCGGGCAGAACCGGCCAATAGAGCAGAGGATAGAACACCAGTTCATCATTCTCGATGTCGATGGGTTTGGGCGCGCCAAGCTGCGCCGAAGTGCGGGCCTGCACCATTTCGTCAAGGCCCTTCAGCCCATCTTCGCTGACCTGATCCACTTCACTGTCACCGGTCTTCACAAACGCGAGATGGGTTTCCAGCGTGGCCTGCATCGCTTCCGTCTCAGAAGGCTCCGCAGAAGCTGGCTGTGGATCCGGCAGTATAATGAGCGCTAAGGCCAGCAGAGCTATCGATGCTGCTGGTTTGCGTGAGAGATGGCCGCCAACAAACAAGGCTGCGAGGCAATCCAACAGGAAGAGCAAAGCTGCGAGTATGAACAGCGCGCGCGCGTAGCTGATGGTTTCGGCGGGTTTGAGCGGCGTCGCATTGATGGAGCCTGGCAGCGGCAGCAGATCCTGCGCCGAAACTTTCAAGTTGATCGCTGCGTTGGCTCCACTGCGGAAGTAGAGGCCTGCTGGCGTTTGTTCCGTGGCAGTGGCGCTCGCAATGTCTTTGGCTGCGATGGGTTTCACCTGCGCGGTGGGGGTAACGAGATCGCCCGTACCCGTCATCAGCAGGCGTGGCGCGAAGTCACCCTCTGCGAGCGTAGCAGCACCTTGTGCTGAAGGGCTTCCTGCGGCGGGCGCAAGCGCTAAGAAGCGCTGCATCATTTCAGCATAAGTGCCGGTGAGCGGCAGATTGGACCACTCGGCATTGGCAGTGACATGCACCAGAATGATGCGGCCATTGCCATGTTTTGCGGAAGTGATGAGTGGCGTGCCATCCGCCAGGCTGGCCCAAGTCTTGGCGCTCAAATCCACATCCGGCTCGGCCAGCACCTGGCGCGACACGGTGATCTGGGGATCGATGGCTAGCCCACCTAATGGGCTTTGGGCGGCGAAGTCCTTGATGGTCTGGGGCGTTTCCCAGCTTAACGCGCTGCCGAGGTTGCGGTCTCCCTCGCGCAATTGCACGGGCAGCAGATCGTCCTTGCTGGCTGCAAGGTGCGGGCCTGCAAAGCGCAGCAGCAGGCCGCCCTTGTCCAACCAGACGGCAATGGCATCGTGCTGCGATTGGGGCAGGGTGCCGACATCGGCCAGAACCAGCATGGAAAGGCCTTGATCCAACGCGCCTTGCAACTCATCGCCATTCTGAGGCGTTGTGATCTCTGCGCCATCGGCCAGCGCAGTGGTGAGATAGTGTTGTGCTGACAGCAGCGGTTGATCGGCCCCAAAGCCAGCGGTTGAAAGCAGGGCCACGGTTTTGCGCCGCCAGCTATCGTCCAGCAGGGACTTGGCTGCGGCCTGGCTTTCGCCCTTGAGGGCGAGGGACTGGATCTGGTTGCGAAGTTCCACAGGCAAATTGAGGTGAATTTGCTTTTCGGTGGCGCTGCCAAAAACGACAGGCGCTTCCGCCAGAATTCGGCCATCTCCGGCCTGCGCCTGCAGTGTGGCTTCGGCAGGAGCGGCGGGGGCACGCAACACATTCACAACCACATCACCGCCTTTCAATTCCGGCCTGCCAAGTGCGAGCGGCGGCTGGGCCGAAGGTAAAGTGAGGGTGGCGGTGGAAGCGAGAGCATTCAGGCCATCGGCAAAACTCTTCGCCGTTCCGGCGTCGAGGCCATCACTCAGCCAAATCGCTTGCGAAGGCTTCGGATTGAGTTTGGAAATCAGATCCAGCGCCTTGGCGCGGTTGCTGCTCAGCGCGTTGGGCAGCATAGCACGCAGATGAGTAGCGGCATCGCTGCTGCTCTGCGTCTCGGGTGCTGCGGGCGCACTGGTGCCCAGCAGATAGACCACGCGGCCTTGCGCCTCGGACAGGATGTTGAGTGCTGCTTCTTGACGCTTGGGCCAATCCTTGGCGGCGGCCCAGCCATCGTCCATCACCAGCAGCAGCGGGCCGTTGCTTGCAGAGACAATTGGATCACCCTTGCGCTGGAAGGGGTGCGAGACCGCGAAGATCAGGATGGCGGCCAGCGTCAGGCGCAGCAACAACAGCCACCAGGGCATTTTGTCAGGCGTGTGTTCGACGTTCTTCAGCCGCGCGAGAATTTCGATGGGCGGAAATTTCTGTTCGCGCGGGCGCGGCGGCGTGGCGCGCAAGAGCCACCAGATCACGGGCAGGGCCAGAAGCGCCCACAGCGCCAATGGCTGGCCAAACATCAGTGTCCCGAGCAATTCTCCCATCACATTCCCATGCGCTGGTAAAGCGCCAGAACCTTGGCGGAAAGCGGCTGATCGGTGCGGTGCAGGCTGAAGCTCCATCCCACCCGGCGCGCCAAGTTGCGTACCATCTCGCGCTGGGCGGCGAACGCGTTGGCGTAGGCTTCGCGAAGGCCTTCGGCACGCGTGGCCCTGTAACGAGTGACCACATCGAGGCCCACAAAATCCATGCGGCCCTCATAGGGCAGGGTTTCTTCTGCCGGGTCTGTCACCTGCACCAAATGCCCGCGCATGCCGCTGGCCGCGAGGGCGGTGATGGACCTTTCAAGCGCGCCCGGTTCATCGAGAAAATCCGAAACCAGCAAGGCGGTGGAGCGGCGCTGCGTGGTGGCGGGCTGAGGCAGCACATTGCTGCCCCCTTGTGCGAAACTGAACGCCAATTTCGATAGCATGTGACGGCCATAGGCGGCGCGTTCACCGGAGCCCAGGAGGCCCACCCGTTCATGCGCCCGCAGCGAAAGTGCGGCCATAGCCAAGGCTAGAACTTCGGCGTGGTGGCGCTTGGTTTCATCGGCCAAGTGCGATTTGAAATTCATGCGGGGCCCGAGGTTGGCCCACAGCCAAAGCGTGTTGGCCGCTTCCCACTCATTCTCGCGGATCAGGGTTTCATCACTCTTGGCGCTCTTGCGCCAATCGATGCGCTGGGTTGAGTCGCCAAAGGCATAGTCGCGGTAAGCCCAGAATGTTTCACCAGCCCCCGCGCGGCGCAGGCCGTGTGAACCCATCATCACAGTTGCCGCGATGCGCTCCGCCTTCACAACCAATGGCGGAAGTGCCGCGCCTAGTTGGCGGGCGCGGAATTCTACATCTTGGGTGCTTGCGCGCGGCATTGCGTTTCGCGTCAGCCCAACGTGGTGGCCAATTTGGCAATGAGGCCTGGCAGGGTAACGCCATCGGCACGGGCGGCGAAGTTCAGCGCCATGCGGTGCTTCAATACTGGCTCCAGCAGAACTCTCACATCTTCGACTGATGGCGAAAGCCGACCCTGCAAAAGGGCGCGGGCCTTAGCGCAGAGCATCAGGCTTTGCGCGGCGCGTGGGGATGGCCCCCAGGACACGGCCTCGTTCACGTAAGCGGGCGCACCTTCGCCGGGGCGCGCGGCGCGCACCACATTCAGGATGGCCGATGTCACTTGCTCGCCAACGGGCACGTCACGCACCAGGCGCTGCGCCTCACGCAGGCTGGTTTCATCCATCACGGCGCGGGCCGGAATTTCGGCTCGCCCGGTGGTGGCAAACAGCATCTGCCGCTCTGCCTCCAAAGAAGGATAGGTGATATCGATCTGCACCAGGAAACGGTCCAACTGGGCTTCAGGTAGGGGGTAGGTGCCTTCCTGCTCGATCGGGTTCTGCGTGGCGAGAACGTGAAAGGGCTCCGGCAAATCGTGGCGCTGGCCAGCCACGGTGATGTGATGTTCCTGCATGGCCTGCAACAAGGCGGACTGTGTGCGCGGGCTGGCGCGGTTGATTTCATCCGCCATCAACAGTTGGCAGAACACTGGGCCGGGCACGAAGCGAAAGGCGCGGCGGCCCTTTTCGCCTTCATCCAGAATTTCCGCGCCAAGAATATCCGAGGGCATCAAATCCGGTGTGAACTGAATGCGCTTTTCAGAAAGGCCAAGCACGGTTCCCAAGGCTGCCACCAATTTGGTTTTGGCCAGGCCGGGCGCCCCGACAATCAGTGCATGGCCGCCTGCCAGAATGGCAGTGAGGGCCAGGTCAATCACCTGTTCCTGGCCAAACACTACCTCGCCCAGGGCAGCGCGGGCCGCCTTCAGCTTTTCAGCAGTTTGATCCATTGCTTCGACACTTTTCTTTGCCATTCCCAATGCCTTACTTTGCGACTCAAAACAGTTATAGAGTGTTCAAATGTCTTCTGCGAGTGAGCCTCTCAAAGGTTTGAACGAAGTGAGCCGGGAATTGGCCAAGGCCAGAGGCCCGGCCCCGGTTCATCTGTGGAATCCGCCTTTTTGCGGCGATATCAACATGCGCATCGCGGCTGATGGCTTGTGGTACTACATGAATTCTCCCATCGGACGTTTGCCGCTGGTGAAGCTATTCTCTTCGGTATTGCGGCTGGATGATGACGGTAAGTTCTATCTCGTCACACCGGTTGAGAAATGTGGAATCAAGGTTGATGACGCACCGTTCTTCGCAGTGCGTATGCGTGTTGAAGGTGAGGGTCAGGCGCGGGTCATCCATTTCGAAACACAGGTGGAAGAGGAAGTGGCGGTGGGGCCAGAACATCCGCTGCACTTTGCCGATGAGGAAGGCACCGGCGGCTTGAAACCTTATGTTCTCATCCGCCGCAATTTGGAGGCGCTAGTTTCGCGTGCGCTGTTTTATGATGTGGTGGCGCTCGGCGAAGTGCGAGGCGAATGGTTCGGCGTCTGGTCTTCCGGCCAATTCTTTCCGATGAAAAAGGCGGCGGATGTTCATTTTTGAGGATTTCCGCCGACGCGCGCAAAGCTACCTGTTGAAGGCCCCGTCTGCAGATTGGGATCGCAGCGACGATGACATGAATGAGAAGGCACGGCTGATCCCAGAAGGAACACAGCCCACGGCAGCGGCTGTTCTCATCCCCATCGTGAAGCGCGCTGAACCCATGGTGCTGCTCACACAGCGTCATTCAGGCCTCGCCAAACATGCAGGCCAGATTGCCTTTCCGGGCGGGCGCGTGGATGCGGGCGAGACGCTGTTAGAAGCCGCATTGCGCGAAGCCGAAGAAGAAATCGGGTTGGCGCGTGGTTTTGTTGCGCCAAAAGGATTTCTCGGAAACTATCTCACGGTGACAAATTATCTGGTCACGCCTGTCGTGGCCGAAGTTGAACCTGGCTTTGCCTTGGCGCTGCAAACTGATGAGGTGGACGAGGCCTTTGAGGTGCCGCTGGCCTTCCTGATGGAGGTTTCAAATTGCCAGCGCCATGCCCGGGAATGGAAAGGGCTCAAACGGCACTACTATGTGTATCAATTTGGTGATCGACACATTTGGGGTGCCACGGCGGGCATGATAAGGAATTTGCATGACACGCTCTACCGCTAAGCTCCCCAGCCTTGCCCGCGCCAGTTGGCTGAATGAACCACGCCTGCAGGCGGTGTTGGCGGTGTTGAACACGGGTGGTGACACGCGGGTGGCAGGTGGGGCCGTTCGCAATGCTTTGATGGGCTTGCCGATTGCTGATGTTGATCTGGCCACCACGCTGGAGCCGCGCGATGTGTTGCAACTGGCCAAGGGTGCGGGTTTTGGCGTTCACCCTACGGGCATTGATCATGGCACGGTGACGGTGGTGAACCGCGCAGCGGCTTTTGAAGTGACGACGCTGCGCCGCGATGTGGAGACGGATGGTCGGCGCGCCGTGGTGGCCTACACCAAGGATTTTGCGGAAGACGCAGCCCGGCGGGATTTCACCGTGAATGCGCTTTATTGCTCACGCAAAGGCGAAATTTATGATTTTACAAATGGTTATGCGGACATTCTAAAAAACAGAATCAAGTTTGTAGGCATCGCTGCGGAGCGCATCCGGGAAGACTATCTGCGCATCTTGCGGTTCTTCCGTTTCCACGCCGCTTACGGAAAGGGCGCGCCGGACAAGATTGGCCTCGCGGCTTGCAAGCGGCTTCGCAAAGGCCTTGATGACATATCTGCCGAGCGCAAACGGCAGGAGCTGATCAAGCTGCTGGTGGCACCGCGTGCGGTGGAAACACTGAAGGTGATGGCGGCGTCTGGCGTGCTCAAGCACATTCTGCCGCACACGGAGCAATGGAGCGTGATTGCGCGCTTGCCGCGCGATGCGGTGCTACGGCTTTATGCCTTGTCGCAGGAGCCAGCCAAGCTGAAAGAACTTTTGCGCCTTTCCAATGATGAGGCCGGGCGTATTGAGGCATTGCAATTGGCGCCCGTGCTTTCGCTGGCGCTGCGCGAGAAGGAACAGCGCGCGCTGCTTTATCAACTTGGCCCGCAAGGCTTTGTTGATGCCGCGCAACTTTCATTCGCGCGGTCGCGCGCCGCGACGGGTGACAGGAAATGGGCCAAGCTCATCAAGCTACCCACGCGCTGGCAGGCCCCACAATTTCCACTTTCAGGCAAGGATTTGCTGGGGCAGGGCAAGGCCGCTGGGCCCAAGTTAGGCGAAATGTTGCGCCAGGCAGAAGACTATTGGATTGCGGGCGATTTTGCGGCTAGCAAGGCCGACCTTCTCACTTACATTGAAAGCAACTCCGCATGAGCACCGACATTATCCTTCTCACATCATCCGGTGAGGGCGCGCCGAAAGTGGCTGTCGCCAAGGAACCGCCAGAAAAGGTGGTCAAGGGCAATCCCGTTACACAAACCTGGAACGCCTTCACGGGCGAGGATGACAGGCTCTATTGCGGCATTTGGGAATCCTCCAAAGGCACGGTGAATGTGTCTTATGATGAATGGGAGTTCTGCCATTTCATTCAGGGCGAAGCCGTTCTCACGCGTGAGGATGGCAAGAGCTGGACGCTGTCCAAGGGCGATGCCTTCATCATTCCCGCTGGCTTCAAGGGCACATGGGAAACGGTTCGCAAGGTGAAGAAACACTATGTGATCCTCATGCCCAAGGCCGCTTGATGTCACGCATTCTGATCACAGGTGCGGCAAAGCGCGTGGGCCGGCAATTGGCGCTGGATCTGGCGGCCGCGGGACATGACATCGCGGTGCACTACAATTCCTCGCGCGCCGAAGCAGAAGAAGTAGCTGCGCTGATCAGGGCCTTGGGCCGCAAGGCCGTCGTGTTGCCAGGCAATCTCGCAGATGCGGGGATTGGTGATGATCTGATCGCGCGCGCGCAAGCTGCCCTTGGCCCCCTTGATGTACTGATCAACAATGCTTCAATCTATGAGGTTGATGAGCTTGGCAGCATCACGCCAGAAAGCTGGGAGCAGCATCTGAACATCAATCTGCGCGCGCCCGTCATGCTGGCGCAGGCTTTTGCACGGGCACTTCCAGCAGGCGCACAGGGCAATATCATCAACATCATTGATGAGCGCGTCTGGAAGCTCAATCCGCAGTTCTTCTCTTATACCATATCGAAATCAGCGCTGTGGACAGCCACGCAGACCATGGCGCAGGCGCTGGCGCCGCGCATCCGCGTCAATGCCATTGGACCCGGCCCGGCCTTGCCGTCTTCGCGCCAAAGCGCTGCGGATTTCGCAAAGCAAGAAAGCCTGACGCTGCTGGAGCGCGGAACGTCGCCAGCGGAAATTGCGGCGGCAGCAAAATTCATACTGTCCATGCCGTCGATGACAGGGCAAATGATTGCCCTGGACGGCGGCCAGCATTTGCTGTGGCGCACGGTTGATGTTGTTGAGGTGAAAGAATGATCCCCGGTTCCAAGATCAGCCATCATGTGGCCAGCGCCGATGCCCAGATCCGCCATGTGTTTGTGCGCGATCTCACGTTACTGGCGCTGATCGGCATTCACGATGCCGAAAAGATCAAGCCGCAACGCATTGTGGTGAACATTGATCTTTCGGTGCAGGAAGGGAGCATTGGCCCTTTGCCGGATGACATCAGCCATGTGGTGTCTTACGAAATCATTGTGAAAAAATGCGAGGCCATCGTGGCCGAAGGCCATGTCAACCTAGTGGAAACCTTGGCTGAAAAGTTTGCCGAAGCCTGCCTGAAGGACAAGCGCGTGGTGGCCGCCCGCGTGCGCATCGAAAAGCCGGATATCATCCCCAATGCGCGGAGCGTGGGCGTGGAGATTGAGCGGAGCCGTACCTGAGCACGTCATCCCGGCGAAGGCCGGGATCCCGCTTAACATCGCAAACTTTGAACCCAGCCAAAGCTGGATCCCGGCCTTCGCCGGGATGACGGCCTATGTATTGCTGACATGTTCGATACTCGCAGCCCTACAGTTTGATTTCCCGCGGTGAGCGACCACATTATAACCCTATCATGTCCGACTCGCCCTCCCTCATAGGCGCTGAACTCATTGCCGATTTTGTCACCCGTTTGCCTGGCAAGCCGGGGGTTTACCGCATGTATGACGAGGCGGGTGATCCGCTTTATGTGGGCAAGGCGCGCAACCTCAAGAACCGGGTTTCGAATTATGCACGCGGGCTGGGGCACAACCACCGCATTGCGCTGATGATCTCACTCACAGCCCATATGGAATTTGTGGTGACGGCGAGCGAGGCCGAGGCGCTGCTGCTCGAAGCCAATTTCATCAAGAAACTGAAGCCGAAGTTCAATGTCATCCTGCGCGATGACAAGAGTTTTCCTTATATCCTCATCGCCAAGGACCATGAATTCGCACAGCTCGCCAAGCATCGCGGCGCGCGCAACCGCAAAGGCAATTATTATGGGCCATTTGCGTCAGCAGGAGCAGTGAACAACGCCATTAATACCATGCAGAAGGCGTTTTTGCTGCGCTCCTGCAATGACAGTGTGTTTGCCAATCGCACGCGGCCTTGCCTGCTGTATCAGATCAAGCGCTGCTCTGCGCCTTGCGTGAGCTTTATTCAAAAGCCCGCTTATGATGCTTTGGTGGGCGAGGCAGAAGGGTTTCTCTCGGGCAAGAGCAATGAGGTGAAGGCCGAACTGGCGCAAGAGATGGAGAAAGCCGCAGAGGCGATGCAGTTTGAGGATGCCGCGCGCATCAGGGACCGTATCCGTGCCCTTAGCTTTGTCACAGCCACGCAAGGTATCAATCCGCAGGGTGTGGATGAGGCGGATATTTTCGGCCTCTCACAAGAAGGTGGGCAGGCCTGCGTCCAGGTGTTTTTCATCCGCTCGGGCCAGAACTGGGGCGGGCGGGCTTATTTCCCCAAGGCCGACAAGACGGCGGAAGCGCCGGAGATTCTCGCCGCTTTCCTCGGGCAGTTTTATGACGACAAGCCCATCCCGGCACTCATCCTGCTGTCACAAGAAGTGGAGGAGCAGGCGCTGATGGAAGAGGCCTTTTCCACTCACGCCGGGTACAAGGTCGAAATTCTTGTGCCCCAGCGGGGCGAGAAGAAGGCGCTTGTGGATTACGCCGTCACCAATGCGCGCGAGGCGGGTGGGCGCAAGATGGCGGAAACCTCCTCTCAGCAGAAGCTGCTGGAAGGGGTGGCTCGTGTATTTGACCTGCCCGGCAATCCGCGCCGCATTGAGGTTTATGACAACAGCCACATTCAAGGTTCCCATGCCGTGGGCGGCATGATCGTGGCGGGGCCGGATGGCTTCTTGAAAGCGCAATACCGCAAGTTCAATATGGATGCCGAAGCGCTGAAAGGCGATGACTTTGGCATGATGCGAGAAATGCTCACGCGACGTTTCACGCGCCTGCTCAAGGAACATGCCGATGAGCAGGATGACGAACATTCGATCAACTGGCCAGACCTGGTGCTGATCGATGGCGGGCAGGGCCAGCTGTCGGCGGCCAGGGCGGTTTTGGAGGAATTGGGCCTGCCGGACATGCCTCTGGCGGGGGTGGCCAAGGGGCCGGACCGGGACGCAGGACGTGAACATTTTTACATGATCGGCCGGCCGTCCTTCATGTTGGAGGGGCGAGACCCGGTGCTTTACTACATCCAGCGGCTGCGTGATGAAGCGCACCGCTTTGCCATTGGCTCACACCGGGCGCGGCGTTCGCGCGCCATTGGGGTTAATCCCCTGGATGAGATTGCGGGCATAGGTCCTGCGCGCAAGAAAGCCTTGCTCCTGGCCTTTGGTTCGGCCAAATCTGTGTCGCGCGCCAATGTATCTGATTTGGCCGCAGTGGAGGGTGTGAGCGAAACCCTGGCGCAGGCCATTTTCGATCACTTCCATCCCGATCACAGCCATTTTTGAATGTTCATTCAAAGATGGCATAGAGTGATCGGGTCTATCTAATGTGGTGTGTGATCAGGCGCAAAACCGGCGTCCACTTTTGCTGATCACGCACAGGGTAATTGAGATGGCCGAACAAACAATGCGTTCCCGCGTGCCGGGCGAGAAAATCTGGTGGTGGCCCAATGTGCTTACTTATGGGCGCATTGCGGCTGTGCCTGTTCTCGCGGCCTTGCTGCTCTATGGTGGCAACACCGCGCGTTGGATTGCAGTGGCCATTTATATCGTTGCTGCCGTCACCGACTTTTTTGACGGCTATTTGGCGCGGTTGTGGAAACAGCAATCCGCGCTGGGCCGCATGCTCGACCCGATTGCCGACAAGGTTTTGGTTTCAGTCGTGCTGCTGGTGCTGGCAGCTGATGGTATTTTGGTTGGCGGCTCGATGTGGGCGGCCATCATCATCATGGCGCGCGAAGTTCTGGTTTCTGGCCTGCGTGAATTCTTGATGGAACTGCGGGTTTCAGTTCCTGTGACGCAAATTGCCAAATGGAAAACCACGGCTCAACTTGTCGCCATGGGCTTTTTGATTGCCGGGCCAGCGGGTGACGCGCTGGTGCCCTATGTCACCTATGCTGGCATTGTCCTGCTGTGGATTGCGGCGGGGCTGACGCTTTACACTGGCTATGATTATTTCCGCGCTGGCTTGCGCCATGTGGTGGATGGCGAATGAAGATCCTCTATTTCGCGCGCCTGCGTCAGATCATTGGCCGCGGGCAGGATGAAGTCATGCTGCCTCCCGAAGTGGCCACGGTGGCCGCATTGGTGGACTATCTCAAGGCGCGTGATGAGCGCGTGGCCGAAGCCTTCGCAGATTTACGCACATTGAAGGTTGCTGTGAACCAGAAGCATTCGGCGCTGGATGCGTCCTTGACGGGCGCCACAGAGGTGGCCTTTTTCCCGCCTGTGACGGGCGGCTGAGTTAGCGATGAAATTGCAGCACGGCAGTTCCGTTTTTCCCTCCCCCTTGTGGGGAGGGACTAAGGGTGGGGGTCGCTCCGAATTTTTCCATTCCGCGCCATTCAAATATCTTGATCGCTCCACTCGACCCCCACCCCAGCCCTCCCCACAAGGGGGAGGGAGAATTTGGTGCGAAGGGCCTCTGACATGCGCCTGAATGTTTTTCTCCAGCGCGCTGGCGTTGGCTCGCGCCGGGAGGCTGAACGGCTGGTGGGCGATGGCCGCGTCAGCGTGAATGGCAAGGTGGCAGAGGCGACCACGCCAGTTGAAGAGGGCGATGCCGTGGCGCTGGACGGCAGGGCCATTTCGCCCGCCAAGCGTGAGCTGCCGCGCCTGTTCCTGCTGAACAAGCCGCTGGATGTTTTGGTGACCAACCGCGACCACAAGAACCGCCCCACGGTTTTTGAACTCCCCGCTCTGCAGAATCCCGCCTTGCCGCGCCTGATGAGCGTGGGGCGGTTGGACGTGAACTCCGAAGGCCTGTTGGTGCTCTCTTCCGATGGGCCACTGGCGCAGGCAATGATGAACCCCGCTACGGCGCTGGAACGGCATTACCGGGTGCGCACGCGCGGTCGGTTTACGGAGCGCGAGTTGGATCTGCTGGCACGCGGCGTCACCATTGAGGGCATCCGTTATCGTGGTGCCAAATTCGAGGAAGAGATGGAAAAAGGCGGACGCAGCAATGCGTGGTACCGCGTGGTTTTGACTGAGGGCAAGAACCGTGAGATCCGCAAGCTCGTCCAGCATTTCGGCGGTGTGGTGAACCGCCTCATCCGCACCCAATATGGCCCGTTTGAATTGGGCAAGCTGGAAGCGGGCGAACTCAAGGAAGTGCCGCCCCGCGCGGTCATGGGTTTGATCGATAGCTTGCGCCGACAAGGCGCGCTGGATGCGGAAATAAATTGAAGCGCTATTTTCATCGCCACTTGCCTACTCCGGTCTGGCGTTTCATTCCGGTCGCCGGGCTTGGGACATTTTTGAGCGTGGTCATTCTGGGTGCGATCACACAGTATGGTGATCTGCCGCTTCTGATTGCACCTTTTGGCGCGTCCTGCGTGTTGATTTTTGCCGCGCATTCGAGCCCGTTGTCGCAGCCCATCAATGTTGTGGGCGGGCATGTTGTGGCGGGCCTGGTGGGCCTGGTCTGTCACTTCATTTTGCCAGGATCGTTCGTCATGGCCGCTGTTGCCGTTGCCATCATGGGCATGATGGCCTTGCGCGTGGTGCATCCGCCTGCGGGAGCTACTGCACTCGTGGCCTATGTGACGGCCGTCAGTTGGTCGTTTATCATCTTCCCGGTGTTGATCGGCAGCATTTTGCTGGTGGGATTAGGGTTGGTCTATCATCAGGTGACGGACAATATCTATCCGCTGCATCACCCGGAACATCTCCACCGATTGAAGAAATAATACGCCGCTCCATTCAAGGCCACGCGAAAGTCAATTG
The DNA here is from genome assembly GCA_031424315.1 of Aestuariivirga sp. Lineage (GTDB taxonomy): Bacteria > Pseudomonadota > Alphaproteobacteria > Rhizobiales > Aestuariivirgaceae > Aestuariivirga. Next base: position 1,608 of record JANPHF010000083.1, on the reverse strand, counting down.
CGCCAGCCCCACTTTTCAGCCTGTGCCAAACAGGCCTGCCAGTTCTCAACTGTCGCCGTGGTTGCCGTCGAGCGCAGTGACATGGCCGCCGAGGCATGGGCCAGCTTGAGAGATTGGAAAAGGGGCCAGCCTTCATGCTGGCCAAATAACATGCCCGCGGCAAAGCAGTCGCCCGCGCCATTCGAACCTTTCACTTCGGCCTTGGGCACATTCACGGAAGGGTGTTCAACCGTCTCGCCATTGCGCGCCATGGCAATGCCGCCGAGGGGGTGATGGACGGCGATAAGTTTTAGCGGAAAGCGTTGCATTACCATGGCAGCCGCTGCGCGCACCGCGACAGGATCAGCCTTGCCATCGGCCACGGTTTGCATTCCCGCAATCGCCCCCACTTCCACATCATTGATCACCAGCATGTCGAGATGGGGCAGGAAGGTTTCCGCCGTGGCGCGGATTTTCGCAGGCTCGATGCTGACCAATTCCATGTTGGTCTGCAGCCCCGCAGCGCGCGCCTTCTTCAACACAGCCAGCCAGCCGGAGGCTTCATCTTTCCATGGTGCATCCAAAATCGCCTGCAAGCCGGGCAAGCCCATGTGCAATATGCGGGCGCTGGTCTTCGTGAAATCAAGGTCGTCAGGACTTTGCAGCGCCAGCGCACCCGGCTTGTGGAAAAAAGTGCGCTTGCCCGAATCCTGCGCCGTCATGGCTAGGGTGAGCGAGGTGTCGATGCCCGCCCGCATTTCCAGCATGTCACGCGTGATCCCCAACTCATCACAGATGCGGAACAGAAGATGGCCGAACTCATCATCGCCAACCAGGCCTTGCGCCTCCACGGGGAAGGGCGCGCCGAGCCGCTTCAAGGCCGATGACATGTTATGCCCGGGGCAACCGCCAAAATCTGCCTGGGCCAACATGGTGGCCACGGTTTCTTGTGGCGGCCAGAAGTTCACCGTGATGTTGCGGTCCACACACCAGGCTCCGCCACAGAGAATGCCGGAGCGCAGGCTCACTATTTCAACACCATATCCGTAATTTCAATATCTTGGGCCAAGGCCCTGTCTGGCGTCAGGCGGTTCTTGGCCATGTGGTCGTGATAGGCTTTCACGGCTTCCTTGGCCGTCAAATCATTCTCGATCACGGCGCGCAGCAGTTCCACCAGCTTCACCGGGCTTTCGGCGAAATTGATCTTGCGGCCAAAGAGCGCCACGCGCGCGCCATGCTTTTCAGCCTGCGAAGCCAGTTCAAAGGTGTCGCGCGTGGTGCCGCGCGCGCCGCCCAGAATGCCCACGATCAAGTTCTTCGGGTCATAACTCGCCAGTTCCTCCATGGCCTTGGCGCCGTTGTATTGCATCTTGAGAAAGGCGGGGAATTCGGACGAGGTGACCCCCGCCAGCGTGCGCACGATGCTGTCATTGATGAAGGTGCCCAAATCAGCCCCACGCAGGCCAATGTCAAAGGCCGGGTTGAACACTTCAAGGAAGTGACGCATGCGGGCCTTCTGCGCTTCCTCGCGGAAGGCGGAATAGGCTTGGAGCGACTTCAGATCGTGATTCACATTATTGCTGTAAGTCACTGAATAGAGGCCAAGATCGGCCAGCTTTCGGGCCTCTG
>JANPHF010000082.1:0-20389 GCA_031424315.1 Aestuariivirga sp. | reverse complement strand
TTAAGGGACCACAAACCTCTTTCGAACAGTGCACTACTGGGAATCGAAGGTGATGCGGCAGCCAGATATTTCAGGGTGTGGAAAGGAATTCCAATCCGCTGGAAATTGACCAAGCGAGACATAATTCCAAAGGATTGGCATTTCATTGGGGTGCGGCGCTCGGCGATTGCCAAATCAAATCGCAATGCGCGGCATCCAGTCAATGCAATGTTGAATTATGGCTACGCTGTGCTCCACGGTCAGGTGAAATTGCAGATTATTGCCGAGGGCCTTGATCCGACAATTGGAATTTCCCATCAAAAAGGAAAATATCGCGATGCCCTGGTCTTGGACCGAATGGAGCCTTTGAGGCCCGCAGTTGACATGGTGATGCTCGCGCTAGTCTTGTGTGAAACGCTTTCTGCCGGAGATTTTACGACTACAAATGACGGCCATTGCAGGTTAAATCCGCAGCTAGCCAAGCGAATAGTTCAGTTGGTGGTGTTGATCACTTCCTGAGTGCAGCTACTAACTGCTCCAGTCGGGGGGCTTCTGGTGGTGTCCACCGAATGGGGGGCGGGCCAAACGGCACAATGATCTGGCAGTAATGCAATTGCCGATTTATGTTTATATTCAGCTTTTGAGTGACAGAGAAAGGTGAAAATTGATGCGGCTGGTGTTGGGAGGAGTGAACGGCCACTATTTGCTTAACATCACATTGAACGCTGCATCGGAAACAGAAGAGGTTATTGCCGCCGTAGCCTACGCAACTGATGCCACATTACTGTTTGATTGGTGCTGGAATCACAATGTCCCTCTCAAATTTTTCGGCCGACTTGATGATGGAGTTGCAGTCAGTGTACCAATATTACAAAGTTTCTTGAGCCGGAAATCGCCAAATTATGTTTGTCGTCTGGTACAGCATCACCATGCCAAAGTCATATGGTGGCGAGGTGTTGGCATGTATATTGGCTCGGCAAATTTGACCGGAAAAGCGTGGTACAACAATGTCGAAGCCGGGTGCTTCTTTCCGGAAGAGGAAATTACTGATGAGATGGCCGGAGACATACAAGAACTATTCTCGGTTTTGGACACGAATTCGACGCCGCTAACCGATGAGCTTTTTAGAGAAATGAAAAAGCGTGCGGACGCGCTCGGAAAATTCATCCCCAACGCCGAGGATTTTTGGAACAGTCCAAGCTTCAAGAAATGGTCAGGACTAGTTCAATCCGCGCCTAAGGCGGCGCTAGATAAGCGACGTCAGGCCTTTCTAGAAGAATGGCATTCAACTCTGCAAGAATTGCGCGATATTGGAGATCGCGTTCGCATGCCGGAAAATCGCCCAAAGTGGATAGGCGATTCAGCGCCTGCAGGAGCTCAAGCAGATCAGTTTCTCCATGCCCACTATTATCAACGAACGTTCGATGGTCGGAAGGCTCAGTATGCCCAGTTCTACGAAAGCAACAAATCTCGTCGCAGCGTGGCTTTGAAGGAAGCCATCGACTGGTGGCGAAACCTTCCGAACGCTCCAACGCACGAAGATCAAATGCTGAATAAGACCGCGCCATTTCTCAGGAAAGCACTTTCGGAGGAATCGCTCGAACATTTGAATGAAGACATTTTTCGCGAAATTTGCATGGGGGTTCACTCGATCAAAGAATACGCTCGCCGTGTTCCCAATCGAACTGTTGGGTTGCCCGAAAATGGAACTCGGTATACGATCCCCGAGAAGGTTTTTGCCCTTGCTCGCCGGATATGGAACGGTAGTTCAGCTGACGGGAAAAAAATCGATGCGATCCTTCGGGCTATTCTTTACGGAGGTTCCGATGAACAGTTGCCGGAGCGTCTCTGGCGCGCGGTAATTGATCCGAATTGGAAGATCGAGGGACTTGGCATAAGCGCACTGGGCGAGATCGCTGGATGGGCACTTCCTGATAGATTTCCACCGAGAAACGGCCGAACCTCAAAGGCATTGAGATCATTGGGCTACGACGTTACTGTCCATGTTGAATAGAGCTTGAATCCAGTACTTCCTTTGAGCTCAAAGCTACTGAGCAATGAGATGAGATACAATTCGAGAATTTGATACAGTGCGAGAATGATGAGCAGTGAATGGAGAATCTAAAGTCGTTATCAGTGAGTGAACTTTTGCAGCTTCATGCGGGCGTGCTCAACGAACTACGACTTCGTGAAATCGTTCGAAGTTCGAATGGTCCGTCGGGTGACTACGCAGAGCTACTATTCTCCCGAGCTTTTGGATGGAGGCTTGAAAGAAATTCATCTTCAGGTCATGACGCCGTGAATGAGACCGGCACTCGATTCCAGATTAAATGCCGTCGGGTGACCATCCGAAACCCATCGCGCCAAATGTCTGCCCTTCGCAATCTACTGCATAAACCGTTTGATTTTTTGGCGGCTGTCTTGCTTGATGAAAACTTCGGGGTATTCCGTGCCGCATTGATTCCCGTTGAAGTAGTCATCGAAAAGTCTACTTTCACAAAGCACGTCAACGCCCATCGTTTTATACTGCGCGAGTCAATTTGGTCGGTCCCCAGTGTGATTGATGTGACCGAAAAAATGAAGAACGCGCAACAGTTGATATAGGAGCGGCTATGGGAGGATAACTTGGAACTAATTCAAAAAGCCCTTGAAAACGCCAAAGTCAGAGAATTTTTTGACTCTATTAGCGGGATTATACCGTTAAGTTTTTAACCCCCGCGTGACTCTTCGTGGTCGATCACGCCTAGAACTGGCATCACCAAAATTCAATTCGCTCGGACCAACGACCCGGCAGCTGCGCTAGCTCATCAGCTTTAACACGCGAGAATAGAGATCTGTGGCTACAAGTCATATCTAACTGCGGTATCAATGGATGGACTTGATGATACGCTAGTTGCAATATTGGAGATGTTGGACAATGGACTCCAGCACCACAAATTTTTCTCGTCGTTTGAAGACTTGGGTCTAAGGGGTCTCATTTCTATGAGGACGACGATGTTCATTCATATGCAAAGACACGGCAAATACTGGACCGTCTTGCCACATCGCGACACGCTGGCCATTTGTTGCTTCTCTTCCTAACCGTACGTGATTGGGATACCTGTTCGAAGCGCTGAACTAAGACTATTGTCTAGCGACAGCTCAAATGATCGACTTAAGCCATTGAAATATGAGTTAGGACCATTTAGAACATAAATGGAACAAGAGGTGTGTCTTGCTGCCAACCGTGCTCATTACTGATTTCGATAACACGCTTTACGACTGGTTCCACATGTGGCACCAAAGTTTCAGTGCTATGCTCGCCGAAATTGAACGCGTTAGCGGGGTCGATCGGGCAATTCTCACGCGAGAGATACGTGTGATCCACCAGAAATACGGCACGTCAGAGTATGCGTTTCTAATTGAAAAAATTCCGAGCCTACAAACTAAATTTGGAGGGCAGGATTTAAGTAAGATTTTTGACAGCGCTATCCATGCCTATCGCCGAGCGCGTATTGACAGCCTACATCTTTATGATGGCGTGACAGAGACACTTGTCAATCTTCGTTCGCGAGGCGTTTTGATTGTCCTTTATACCGAAAGCCTGGCGTTCTATACGACCGATAGAATTAAACGTCTCGGCTTGGATGACTTGGTAGACTTTGTTTATTCGCCTCCTGATCACGAGATTCCGGACTCGATGCCAAGCCACACTACTCGCGAAAAGTATAAATTCTTACATGCGGTGCATCGTTACTTGGGTGAAGGCGAACTGAAACCCAATCCCTCAGTGCTACGCGACATAATTTCTGGAATAGGTCAAACGCAAGATAAATGTATCTATTTGGGCGACAGCAAAATGAAAGACATTGCAATGGCGCAAGATGCTGGAGTTACCGATGTTTTCGCAGAGTATGGCGTTGTGCAGCATCGACAGGAATATGAATTGCTGCGGGAAGTATCACATTGGCCAGATGTTGACGTCCTGCGCGAAAAACAGGAACGAACAGTAATTCCGACGCACACAATTTCACAGTTCCGTGAAATCATCCGATTCTTTTGAGGTTTCACATGCCAAATTCTACGGACACACAAACAGAATCAAAAGTTGATAAAGATCACTTGGCACTGGTGGTCGATGTTTGGAAGTATTCTGTTGGAGTTCAGATGCATTTCAACGACATGGGGATGAAGATACGAAATCTATATTTTACAATCTTGGCCGCCGCAATGGGCCTGATTGGTGTCGTGCAAGGCAAGCACATTGAAATTAACTACCCAATCATTAGCGTCCATCTATCGTTTTTTGTTCTCGTTGCAATAATCCCAGTTTCGATGCTCTTCTATTTTTTGGACGCACATTGGTATCATCGGCTTCTTATTGGGGCCGTGAAACAATGCAGCGCGATTGAAAATAAGTATAGAGACGTCTTGCCGGAAATTCAGTTGGGTGCGGCAATCTCAAAAGAGAGCCCAGTGAAATTTGATGGCCAGTGGCGGTGGCTATTATGGTTCGTAGGTGACAAGCGGTTCAGGGATAAAACAAATTCAAACCTTCACTCCGATGCAAAAATAGAAGTTCTCTACAAATCGGTGATATGGGGCGTTGTCGGTATACTCGTTCTATACATCCTCTTTGGGGCAATTGAATTCGAGAGGTGCACTATCTTTGCACTATTATTCGATCCGTCGTGTCATTAGCAGTCGGACAATGGCTAAACCTGAGTTAACCGTTGATTTTGTCGAACGGAGTGCTCGCACCACCTTCAATTAGTTGGACGATCTCCCCTGACGTGCCCGCATTTGAAATGGCCGGATACCTGTCAACCCGAAGTCGCTGAAACAATCATGAGAATTGACCAGCTGTAGTCACTGATGTTCAAAATTAGAGCTATCACTATACCCCCTCCCCTCAGGGGAGAGGGATGCTCGCGCAGCGAGCGGGGTGAGGGGCCGCCTGCTCAAACGTTGTTCAACAGCCCTTCCAGATATTCCTGCCGCCCGCTCTTGGGCCGCGGTTCGATCTTGTCTTTGTGAACACGCGCGGCGATGCCTTCGAGCGTGGCACCCTTGTCGAGCATGGCCTTGTTCTCCGGCTTGCTCCAGCCCGCATAGCGCTTGGCGATTTCAGCATCGAGCTTGCCATCTTCAATGATCTTGGCGGCATTCAAAAGCCCGTGCGCACAGGCATCCATCGAGGCCACATGAGCGTAAAGCAAATCATCCGGATCGAGTGACTGGCGGCGGATTTTGGCATCAAAATTCATGCCGCCGGTGGTGAAGCCGCCAGCGCGGATCACTTCCAGCATCATCAAGGTGAGTTCCGGCACATTCATGGCGAACTGGTCTGTATCCCAACCCACCTGATAGCCGCCGCGATTCAAATCCAGCGAACCGAAAATGCCCAGCGATGAAGCCAGCGCGATTTCATGCTCGAAGGTGTGGCCAGCAAGAATGGCATGGTTCTGCTCGATATTCATCTTCACATCGTTTTCGAGGCCATAGGATTTGAGCAGGCCATAGATCGTGGCCACGTCATAATCATATTGATGTGTGGAAGGTTCCTTGGGCTTGGGCTCAATCAGGATCGGGCCCTTGAAACCGATTTTGTGCTTGTAATCCACCACAAGCGAAAGGAAGCGCCCGGCCTGATGCAGCTCTTGGCCGATACGGGTGTTGATAAGAGTCTCGTAGCCTTCGCGGCCGCCCCACATCACATAGTTTTCACCGCCCAAGCCATGCGTCACATCCAGCGCATGCTTCACTTGCGCAGCGCAATAAGCAAAGACATCCGGGTCTGGATTGGTGGCAGCACCCGCCATGAAGCGGCGGTTGGAGAACATGTTAGCCGTGCCCCACAACAGTTTCTTGTTGTGCTTGGCCATCTGTTTCTCAAGAATCTTGGCAATGGCGGAGACGTTGGCGTTGAACTCCTGAAGGTTGTTGCCCTCGGGCGCGATGTCGAGATCATGGAAGGTGAAAAAATCGATGTCGAGAAGGCGAAGTGTTTCAAACATCATTTCGGCTTTCACCTCAGCGGCCTTCATCGGGTCTGCCATGTGATGCCATTCGCGGTTGAAGGTTTCGCCGCCGAAGGGGTCACCACCCGGCCAGCACAGCGTGTGCCAATAGCAAACCGCAAAGCGCAGATGATCGCGCATTGATTTGCCCATCACCTTTTGCGAGGGGTTGTAATATTTGAAGGCCAGTGCGTTCTGCGAGGCGGGGCCTTCGAACTTGATGGTGTCCTTGATTGAATAGAAGCTCATCACTTGATGTCCTTGATTGCGGGATAAATTTTCACATAGCGGGCATAGGCAGCATCGTAGGGGCCTTGCGCCGACTTTTCGGGATGCACGGTGCGGGCGATCTTGGGCTTGGTGCAAACCTGTTTGAAGGATGCGCCCGTGGCCGCCATCAGGCCCATGCGTGCGCCACCAAAGGCACCGCCCACATCGCCTGCGGCGGGAAGATCAATTGGAATGCCCAAGACCGTAGCGATAATTTTCAGCCAGATTTCAGAGCGCGTACCGCCGCCCACGGCCGTTAGGCGGTTCACGGTGGCGCCGCCCTTGCGCAGGGCTTCCAGTGAATCACGCAAGGCAAAGGCCACACCGTCCAATACGGCATGGGTCATCATCTTGGCATCCGTGTCATGGCTGAGGCCGAGGAAAGCGCCGCGGATCTGTGCGTCACCAACGGGTGTGCGCTCGCCCGAGAAATAAGGGAGCAACAGAACCGGGGAAGGCCCGGTGAGTTTCTTGCCGAGCGCTGCGGTGAGCCTGGGCGCTGGCGTTTTCAGAAGCCGGGCCAGCCATTCGATTGAGTCCGTGGCTGAAAGCAACACGCCCATCTGATGCCACGTGTTCGGCACGGCATGACAGAAGGCATGAATGTTGCGCTGGGTATTGGGGCTGAACTTGGCGTTGCTGACAAACATCACGCCCGACGTTCCCAGCGAGAGAATGGCATCACCATCGTTCACTGCGCCAATGCCAACAGCAGCGGAAGCATTGTCGCCGCCGCCGCCCGCCACCACAGGCTTCAGGGGCATGCCCCAGGCCTTGGCGAGCTGATCGGTGATGTGGCCAGTGGCATCCGTGCCCTCAAAGAGATCTGGCATCTGGTCGCGGCGCATATGCGTAGCGCGCAGCATTTCGTCCGACCAGTCCCGCTTGGCCACATCGAGCCAATAAGTGCCGGCGCTGTCGCTCATGTCGGAGCCATAGGTGCCCGTCATGCGAAAGCGGATGTAATCCTTGGGGAGAAGAACCTTGGCCACTTGCTCGAAAATCTTCGGCTCATGCTTTCTCACCCAGAGCAGCTTGGGCGCTGTAAAGCCTGCCAGCGGCGTGTTGCCGGTGATGGATTTGGCGTGTGGACCATCGCGCAAAATATCGGCGCATTCTTCGAAACTGCGGGCATCATTCCACAGGATGCAAGGGCGCAGAACTTTGCCGTTCTTGTCCAGCAACGTTGCACCATGCTGCTGGCCGGACATGCCAATGCCCTTGACGGCGGCCACCGCCTTGGGCTTGGCCTTACGCAGCGCCTTCACCACCGCGTTTGCGGCCTTCCACCAATCTTCCGGGTTCTGCTCGCTCCAGCCGGGATGGGGCCTTGAAACTTTCAGCGGGCTGGAGGCCGTGGCGATGAGCTTTTGCTTGTCATCAATAATCACGCCCTTCACTGAAGACGTGCCGAAATCCAAACCGAGATACATGGTGGCCTCACCCGTTGCGAGAGAGACTAAAAACCCTTTTCAGCACCTTGGCAATAAATTATTTTAGCCGCCAAAATAATTATTGCAGCGCAGCAGAAATCACGTGATGGGCGATGGCCCAGGGATGCGAGGCATGAATGCCATCGGGATGCTTGCCATCCAGCATCAGGCGCACATCGGATTTCGAAAACCAGCGGGCGGCTTCAAGCTCTTGATCATCCAGTGAAATGGCTTCGCTGCTGGCTTCGGCGATGCAGCCAATCATCAGGCTCGAAGGAAAGGGCCAAGGCTGGCTGGCGACATAACGCACAGCACCTGTCGACAAGCCGGTTTCCTCTTTCACTTCCCGGGCCACGGCTTGCTCGATTGTCTCGCCTGGCTCCATGAAGCCGGCAATGGCGGAATACATGCCCGGCGCCCAGGCTTTCTGGCGGCCGAGCAGAATGCGGTCGCCATGCGTCACGGCCATGATCACGACGGGGTCGGTGCGCGGGAAGTGATCAGTCTTGCAGGCGGGGCAATGACGGCGATAGCCGGCATCGCTCATTTCGGTTTTGTGGCCGCAGTTCGAACAGAAGCCATGTTTTTCGTGCCAGTGCACCAAACTGCGCGCCTGAGCGAGAATAGAAAGCTGCTCAGGCCCGATCGTGCCACCAACCATTAACGGGCGCAGGGCCTGCATCATGCCTTCGGTGTTGCAACTGGAGGCAAACCAGGGATTGCCGTGCGCATCCTCGCCCAGGTAGATCGTATTTTCCGTTGCCGCCTCACGCGCCGTGAACAACGCGCCATTTTCAATGCGCACGCTATCACCAAAAAGCTGGAGAAATTGGGCATTCTTGGCATTCCGCCGCGCTTCCACAGCGGGCCCATTGGCGCGCAGGTTGGCGTTGCGGTCCAAGGGCGAATTGACGAAAGCCATGCGCGGCAAAGGATGTCTCCTCAAACTGATAAAGAATCAACCGGAAGTGCCCCGGCTTTAACGCAATATTTACCTAAAAAGTTAACTTTCGGCAGTTCAAGGGGAAAGGGACAAAGTGATTTGCCCTGCCTCACCTGTTGGAGAGTTCAGACATGAAGCCTGGTATTCCGTGGAGCATCAAGGGCGTTGAGCCCGAGCTCAGGGAAGTTGCAAAAACGGCTGCGCGCCGTTCCGGCATGACGCTGGGCGAATGGCTGAATTCCGCGATCAATGAACAGGCCGATGCCGTAGTTGAACCTTCCGCACCCAGCGCCCATAGTCCGCGTGGCAACCTGATTTCCACCCACCCGATTGAACGCGCCGCCACCAAGCTGGAAGACATTGCAGCCCAGCTTTCACGCTTGGCCAGCCGCGAAAGTGATAGCGCCTACCGCGCGCCTGCGCCTTCGGTTGATGAACAAGTTGCCATGGCCAAAGTTCTGGCGCGCGTTGAGAGCAACGAAAAGCAAACGGTCGAGGCCTTCTCGGCGGTGAATGACCGGCTGGCCACCATCAGCCGTCAGATCTCGCGCGGAACCTCCGCCGCCCCCGGCAAAGTTGAAGAGGCCCCCAGCTTCCAGGCGCTGGAAAAAGCCGTCCGCAACATTGTTGAACATCTTGAGGTTTCTGATCGCCGCACGCGCGATAACATGAAGGCATTGCAAGACCGCATGTCTGACATGGCTTCACGCGCCAACTCTTCCAACAGCGAACAATTGCTCAAGCAGGCACCCGCCTTCAGCCAGATGGAAAACCGTCTTGCCGAACTGGCCCAGCGCATGGACCAGTCATCACGCGTGGTTCCACCTGCTGCGGGAACTGACCTGCTGCGCGATGAGCTCAACCAGCTTGCCAGTCGCATCGACACGGTGCGTGAATCTTCCGAAGCGCTGGCCGCCAAGGCGCAAACGCAGGCCGTTCAGGCGGCACAAGCCGAGTTGCGCACCATTGAAGACCGCATCGTCGGCCTGCTCAATGAGGCCAAGCAATCCATTTCCACGCAGCATGTGGGCCCGGCCGAGTTGCAGCGCTTCCACCAGGAAATCGACCGGCTGAATGCCCGCATCGACGAGACCGCGCAGTCCAGCACCACCAATCAGGATGTGAGCGCATTGCGCGTGGCGGTTGAACAGCTTTCAACCCGTGTGGCACAGGGCCAAGACCCGCGCCCCATCGCTGAACTGGACAGGCGCGTTCTCGACATCGCGCGCAAAGTGGAACAGGCCGAAGCCGCCACCCGCAACCTGCCGCAGATGACTGATCTGGAGCAGCGTTTTGCCGAACTGGATCACCGCCTGCAGCAAACGCTGAGCGCGCCGAGCGACCAGGGCCAGGAACATCTGGTTCAAAAAATCGCGGAAGTGGATGAGCGGCTGGCGCGCACCGAGCATCAGTTGGGCCATCTCGAAACCATCGAGCGCGCCATCACCCAGCTTTATGAGGCCATTGAACAGAACCGCAAGGCAACGCATGACATTGCCCATGAAGCTGCCAGCCGCATGGCTGACCAGCTGGTGGGCCAGATCGGCGCTGCGCCGGTTGCGGCACTCTCCTCCGCGCCAGAAATCATGGCCTTGCAAAGCGGCCTTGAAGCGGTGCGTGAAGCTTCTCAAAACGCTGATCACCGCAATCAGGAAACGCTTGAAGCGGTTCATGAAACACTTGAACAGATTGTAACCAAGCTCGCCGAACTTGAAACCGCGGCCATTGGCCAGCGGGTGGCGCAGGCTGCTGCACCTGGGCCAGTATTTGCACCGGCACCGCGCGCAGCTGAGCCCGCTCCCGCCAACCCCTTTGCGGCGCACCTCAATCCTGCAGCGCAAGCTCCACTTCCTACGCCCGAGCAAGTGTTCCAGCCCGAGCTGCCACCTGCCAATTTCATGGATCCGATTTTCGCCGGCAGCCACAGCCCACTTGGGGCAGCAGCACAAGAAAGCGTTGGCAATCCCTTTGCTGCGGCAAGCGCCGAAAGCCTGAACGCAGCAGCACCCCCGCCAGAGGCCAATATCAACGATTGGGTGACGGCCGCGCGCAACCTGGCCCAATCTTCTTCAGAAGCGAAGAACCCGGTCTCCGGTTTCAAGCCGGGTGTCGACAACAAGGCCAAGCTGGTCAGCAAGGGATTGAACCTGCCGTTCCTCGGCCGCCTGAGCAAGGGCGGCAAGGCCGCACCCACGCCACAGCCCGGCAAGGCCGCCAATGCCAACCAGCCGCAAAGCAAGGTTCGCCTGGTTGCCCTCGGCCTTGTGCTGCTAGCATTGGCCACCTTTGCCACCACCAATTATCTGGGCCGGATACGCCATGTGGAAGCGCCGGCGCCGATCACCACCGAACAATCCGCCCCGGCTAATGACACTGCACCTGTAGCCCCGCAATCCAAAGCGGCCCCTTCAGCCACCCCGCAAGTTGAGCCCGCACCTCTGACTGCGCCGGAAGGTTCAAAGGCTGTAAGCCCGCAACAGCAAGGCGATGCCGGGCTGCCCGCAACGCAAGATGCTGACCCTATCCTCACAGGGGCGTTGCCTGCTGCAAAGGCGCCGGTTGATGACGCTGGTGCCACGGACAAGCCAACTCAAGCCGCAGCTGTGGCTGTCACCGTTGATCCAGCCGTCGGCCCGGCTAAACTTCGCCAGTCGGCTGAGGCGGGCGATGCCAACGCGCAATTCATCGTGGCCACGCATTACCTCAATGGCGACAGCGTGCCGACTGACTATGCCAAGGCCGCCTATTGGTATGGCAAAGCCTCGGCTCAGGGCCTGGCGCCTGCGCAATACCGCCTGGGAACGCTTTATGAGCGCGGCCGCGGTGTCGACAAAAACCTCTCCGCCGCTCTCTCATGGTATGAGCATGCCGGGGCACTTGGCAATGTGAAGGCCATGCACAACGCTGCGGTGATTGCGGCAGGCACGGATGCTGGCCAACCCGACTATGCCAAAGCCCTTAAGTGGTTTTCACTGGCTGCTTCGCATGGCTTGAAGGACAGCCAGTTCAATCTTGCGGTCTTGATCGAGCGCGGCCTTGGAACAAAGCAGGACAGCGCCGAGGCCCTGTTCTGGTACATGACTGCCGCCGCCCAAAGCGACACGGATGCACAAACCCGCGTTGATGTGCTTTCCAAATCCCTCAGCGCCAGCACAGTTGAGGCCGTGAAGGCCCGCTTCAAGGCCTGGGCGCCAGAGCAGGCGCCAGAGGCTGCCAACACGGTGGCCGTCAATGATGGACAATGGAACCCGAGCACCGAGCCGCAGAAGGCTGCTGCGGCCGCGCTGCCCACCAATCTCAATGACCAAGCGAAAGTGCTGCTCGACAAGCTGGGCTACCGCGTAGGCGCCATTGACGGCACGCTAGACACCAAGACGGCCAATGCCATCAAGCTGTTCCAAATTCAGCAGGGCATGAAGGTGACGGGCCAGGCCACGCCAGACCTGATCAGCGCCATGCAGGCCAAGGCGGGCTAACACAGCCTTTCAACTATCCTCCCCTTTGGGGGAGGTGGCGCGAAGCGCCGGAGGGGTTCGTGCCACGAGTGTCACGCCATCGCTCCTCAGCCGTACCTGCGGTACGACAGCTCCCCCTCCGGGGAGCAGAAGCAGAGCGCGCCAAGCCTCAACACAGCCTTTCAAACGGAAACTTGTAAATCCGCTGTTGACCGATGAGCCAGGCGTGGGTTTCTTCGCGCGTGAAGAGACGCTCATAGGGCTTCGAAAAAACCGAGAGAGCGCCCGTATAGGCCCCGAAGGCCGGCATGATCAGGCGGCGTTGGTCGGCGATAAAACATTTGCCGGAAACGCGACGACCGCGCTGGGCAATGGCGCATCCGGGGTGGAGGTGGCCGGAGATTTCCAGCTCCTCACCGCGAAGGCGCACTGGCTCATGCCGCAAGGTGAGCGGCCCTAGCAGAATGTGATCCGCCGCGTGGCCGGCCAGCAATTGCGGTGGCAAGGGATCATGATTTCCGCAGATCCAGAAACACTCATGGCCAACGGACAAAGCACGCAGCCGCGAAAGCAAGTGATCTTCGACCCGGGTTTCGCCTTCTTCATCGTGGAAACTGTCACCGAGGAAAATGAGACGTTGCGGCGCGAAACGCTTCACCACCTGTTCCAGCAGCGAGATGGTGATGGCCGTGTCAAACGGCGGCACACGAATGCCACGGCGCGCCAGTGAGGTGCCCTGCTCCAAATGCAAATCGGAAATGATGAGCGCTGCAAATTCCGGCACATGCAGCGCGCCGGATTCATGCGGGCGCATTTCAACACCGCCCAGAACAATCTTGTGTTCAGGCGAGACGACTGGCTTCACGCTCAAGTTCGGCCTCTGCTTCGGCGAGAAGGGAATCATTGGCCTCACCTTGAACCGAGATTTTGCCAATCTCAAGTAGGACGGGTACGGCAAGAGGTGAGACACGATCGAGTGCCTGATGCAGGATATGGCCCTTGATGCGTTTCAGCATCGCGCCCAGCCGCTCCACACTGATCAGGCCGTCGGCAGCATCTTCCCAGGCCGCACGCAAGAGAATGTGATCTGGCTGATGTGATCGCAGCGCATCGAAAATCAAATCAGTGTTCACTGTCACCTGCCGCTGGGTCTTCTCCTTGCCGGGGAAGTTACGCTCCACGAGGCCCGCAATGATCGCGCAGTTGCGGAAGGCGGATTTCATCATGTTGCTTTCGGCCAGCCAGGCTTCGAGATCATCGCCCAGCATGTCTTCGTCGAACAATTTGGCGAGCGAGATGCGGCCTGTGGCGATCATGGCTGAAATGTCACTCACCATCCAGATGACGAGCGCATATTCCGACGCAACAAAGCCCAGGGGCTTGGCACCCCAGCGCTCTAATCGGCGCGTGAGCAGCATGCCCAGCGTTTGCTGTGCGAGGCGGCCCTCGAAGGGGTAGCATACCAGATAGTGTTTCTCGGCACGGGGGAAGGTTTCCACCAGCATTTGATCCGCGCGCGGTAGAACTGAAGCCCAATTTTGCAGGCGCAACCAATCGCGCACCTGCGGCGGCAAGAATTGCCATTGTTGTTTGTCGGCCAGGATGCCACGCACCCGCTCGGCCAGATAGGTCGAGAGCGGAAACTTGCCGCCCGCATAGGAGGGGATACGTGGCTCCTTGCCGGGGGCGCGCGTGGCCAGCGCGCCAAATTCATCCATGCCCTCGAAGCGCAGTACTTCACCACCAAACAGAAATGTGTCGCCCACTGCGAGCTGCGAGAGAAAATACTCTTCCAGCTCACCAATGACGCGGCCACCCAACACGGTGCGCTTGCCGAGGCGCGATCGGATGGAGGCGAGGCGCACCTTCATCATTTCATTGGCGACGATGGTGCCCATGTTCATTTTGTAGCGCAGGGTGAGTTGCGGATGGGCCAGGCGCCAGGCGCCATCCTTGCCCTGTTTCAGCTTGGCGTAACGCTCATAGCTTTTCAGCGCGTAGCCTCCAGTGGCCACATAGTCGAGCGCCTGATCAAACCGCTCACGCTTCAGCGTGCGGTAGGTGAAGGCGGATTTCACTTCGGCGAAAAGCGCATCGGCTTGGAACGGCCCGGCGCAGGCGCAGGCCAGAATGTGCTGGGCCAACACATCCAGCTTGCGCGTCATGGGATATTCCGAATCCTGTGCGCCTTCCTCTGCCGCTTGCAGAGCGGCCACACATTCGAGAACCTCGAAGCGGTTGGAAGGCACGAGCAGCGCGTTGCTGGATTCATCCAGCCGATGATTGGCGCGGCCAATGCGTTGCAGCAGGCGCGATGAGCCTTTGGGCGCACCCACATGCACCACGAGATCGACATCGCCCCAGTCGATGCCCAGATCAAGCGTTGAGGTGCAAACCACGGCTTTGATCTTGTTGGCCGCCATGGCCGCTTCCACCTTGCGGCGCTGCATCACATCAAGTGAGCCATGGTGCAGTGCTATGGGCAGGTGATCTTCATTGGCGTTCCACAATTCCTGAAACAGCAATTCAGCTTGGCTGCGTGTGTTGACAAACAGCAGGGACATTTTGGCGCGCTTGATGTCTTCATAGACTTCGGGAATGGAATAACGCGCCGAATGGCCGCTCCACGGCACACGCTCCACGGAATCGAGAATGCGAATGTTTGGCGGTGCGCCCGCCTTGCCCAGTACCAAAGGCACCGGTGGCGTGCCGACAGGTGCGAGCCAGGCGCGCAAGGCATCAGGGTCTGCCACCGTGGCGGAAAGGCCACTGAAGCGCGCCCGTGGCGCGTGCGTTCTGACGCGTGACAAGGCCAGCGATAGTAGTACGCCACGTTTTTGCGATACGATGGAATGAAGTTCATCAATGATCACGCAGCGCAGATTCCTCAACAGATGTGCGGCGGCAGGATCTGCGATCAGCAGCGTCACCTGTTCCGGCGTGGTGATCAGAATATCGGGCGGTTTTTGGCGCTGGCGCTGGCGCTTGGCATAGGAAGTATCACCCGTGCGGGTTTCGATAGAAATGGGAAGGCCCATTTCGCTGACAGGCGCTTCCAGATTGCGCGCAATGTCCACAGCCAGGGCCTTCAGCGGTGAAATATAAAGCGTGTGGATGCCCTGGGTTTCATGTGGTGCGGCGAGTTCCACCAGCGTGGGCAGGAAGCCCGCCAGCGTCTTGCCGCCGCCCGTGGGCGAGATAAGAAGTGCGCTTTGCCCAGAAAGGCCAAGTGACAGCATTTCCAACTGATGCGGGCGAGGTTGCCAACTTTTGGAGGCGAACCAGTTTTGGAAGTTCTGGGGAAGCTGAACCATGCCCTCATCCGCCCTTCGGGCACCTTCTCCCATCCTTTGGACGGGAGAAGGCGGCAATCTCAGAGATCCCCAACCATCGCCTTCTCCCGTGCCCGTTTGGGATTGGTATAAGGTGCCGACTGGCGGATGAGGGCTCTTTCTCCGACGCGATAAATTTCACTTGATCGCCCCAACCAACTTGCCGAGTGCCGCTTTGATTTCCGGGCTCCATTCGGGATGTGCGGCGATGCCCTCACCCGTCACTTCCTGCTTGATCAGAGGCAGAGCCAAGGCCGCCTCCTCTACACAAATGCCTGACATGGTTTCCAGCACCAGCCGCAGGGATTTCTGCGCCTCAAAAGCGCGGGGCGAGGCGTTCCACTGCGCGAATTTTTTGCAGACGAAGGTTTCCCCACCCACCAGCCAATCCAGCGCATTCTTGAAGCTGCCAGGAATGCCTCGCGCATATTCCGGGCAGGCGATGAGCAGGCCACGGCTGAGGCCTACAAGATCGCGGAACTCCTGCACGACGGGTGGCATTTGATTTTCAAGGTTAGGTGAGAATTGCGGCAGCGCGCCCTGCCCGTTCCAGACTTGCACTTCAACATCGGCAGGTGCCAGCAGGCGGGCGGCTTCCAGCAAGGCTGTGTTG
This sequence comes from Aestuariivirga sp., assembly GCA_031424315.1. Lineage (GTDB taxonomy): Bacteria > Pseudomonadota > Alphaproteobacteria > Rhizobiales > Aestuariivirgaceae > Aestuariivirga. Next base: position 4,365 of record JANPHF010000082.1, on the reverse strand, counting down.
GTGGAGCCATCGCGCAAGCTGCCGCTGAGGGCGAGGACGAAAAGCTTCGCCATTCAATTCACCCGGCCAGGATGAAAGTTGGCCACCAGATCAATGGCATCCACAAGGCCAACACGATCCACCCGGATGCCAGGCGGAAAAGCGGTAGTAAATCTCGTGGCGAGGCGCGGATCGAGGATCACAAACGCGCCGCGATCCCCTACCTGCCTGATCAAGCGGCCAAAGGCCTGGCGCAGGCGCAGGCGCACCACCATGTCTTTATATGCATTGCCGCCAAAGGCTTCGGCTCTCGCGCGCTCCAGTATGGTCGGCGTACCCCAGGGCACGCGGTCCATCACAATCAAGCGCAATGAATCGCCCGGCACATCCACACCATCGCGCACCGCATCCGTGCCCAGCAGGCAGGCATCACGCTCGGCGCGGAACATGTCCACCAGCGTCCCCGTATCCATGGGATCTACGTGTTGGGCAAAAAGCGGTAGGCCCTTTTTCGCCAATGCCGGCGAGAGGCGCTTGTGGACAGCACGCAGGCGGGCAATGGCGGTGAACAGCCCCAAGGCACCTCCGCCAGAAGCCAGAAACAGCTCGCGGTAGGCGGCTGCGATCTGGTCCATGTCTTCGCGGTTTACGTCCGTCACCACCACCACGCGGGCGATGTCGCGGTAGGCGAAAGGGCTCTCATAGCTCACGCGCTTCACGGGATAGGGCAGATGGATCACACCTGTGCGGGCTTCAGCATTGCTCCAATCATCAGGCACATCCGGTGGGCGGTCTTTCAGCGTGGCGGAGGTGATGATGATGCCATCGGCCTGGCGCAGCACCGCATTGGCCAGCGGCACGGATGGATCGATCCAGTGTGAGTGAAAGCCCACATCATGCTCACGGCCATGAGTCTGTTCCACCTCGAACCATTCGACGAAGAGTGGGTTGGTCTGGCCCTGCAACTGCTTGAGCATGGAGACCCAGCCGCCCACCATCAATTCGCCGCGGCGCTTGAGGCCGCGGGCGATCGCTTCAATGCGTCCACGATCGGCGCTCTGCAATTCGGAGGCCTCGTCATCAAGTTTCTTGAGCAGCAGATTGGCAAGCCCTGTCATCGGCTTTTGCAATGCGCTGAGATTATCGATGAGGTCGTCGATGGCGCTGGGCAGGCCAGACACCAACGGCAGACAATCGGTTTCCAGCGAAGTTGAATTCGAGGCCTCGCTGCGCGCCAAAACCTGTTGGCGCACGAGTGTGAGGAATTCTTCGGCCGAACCTTCCGGATGGCCGGATTGGATGCGGCGCGTCCAGCCCGGGCCGGGGAGAGAGCCTGCGGCGCGTAGCACCTGTTGCATCAGCTTTTCGGCATTCTCCTCGTCGGCGAGGAGATCCCCCATGCGCTCGGAAAGGCCGCGCCCGCGGCGGCGCTCGGTTTCAGGGCCACGTAGCCAGCGGCGCAGTTCTGAGGCTTCCAGTGCGGTGAGATGGCCGGAAAAGGCTGAATCTGCAGCATCAAACAAATGATGGCCTTCATCAAACACAATGCGCCGCAACCCGCCGGGGCTTTCGGCCTCTTCCTCGGTCTTGGCCACACCGATGGCATGGTCAATGGCGGCCTGATGCAGCACAAGGGCATGATTGGCGATCACCACATCGGCCTTGCGGCCCGCGCGCACGGATTTTTCAATGAAGCAGCGTTTGAAATGCGGGCAGGCGGCATAGATGCATTCGCCGCGCCTGTCTGTCAGGCCCAAACTCGCGGGCGTGGGATTGCGGCTTTCGCCATCCAGATTGGTTTCGGAAAACAGCGGCATCAGCCAGTTGGGAAAATCTCCGCCGACAATATCACCATCGCGCGAGAAACGGGCCCAGCGCGAGATGAGCGTGGCCAATAGTGCGGAACGCGCATTGGCGGCGGTGAGCCTGCCGAAGACCTCCTGCATATTGAGCAAGCAGGCATAGTTCTCGCGGCCCTTGCGGATCACGATCTGGCCTTTGCGCTCGGCCGGATCAGGCACGAGGCGCGCGGTTTCCTGATCCAGCTGGCGTTGCAGGTTCTTGGTATAGGTTGAAATCCACACCGGCGCGTTGTTCTTGCGCGCCCAGAGATAGGATGGCGAGAGATAACCCAACGTCTTGCCCAAGCCTGTTCCCGCTTCGGCGAGAAGAATGTTGTTGATCTCCTTCCTCTCGCGCGGCTCAAAGGCATGGGTTGCCGTGGCGGCATAATCCTGTTGGCTTTCGCGCGGTTCAGCGCCGCGCCCCAGGATGTGGCCCAGAAAGCTGCGCGCCTCATCACCAGAAACGGGAACCTGTGTGCCTTGCGGCCGCTGGCCTTCGTCTTCCCATTCCTCAACACGGTCCCACACATTGAGGCCAGTGGCGAATTGCGCCATTTCCAACTTCGGATTGGCCCGCATCAACGCACCCAGCACGGGCCGCGACCAGGGCCAATTGGCGCGGGCGAGAAAATGCGCCGCCTCGGCCGCCTCACGCAAGAAGGGATAGTTGGGGCTGGTGAGGCGCTGCAGCAAGTCTTCCGCCACTGCTTGCAGAGTCTCGCCGGCATCCGCACCCTGTTCCACACCCAGCGAACGCGCAAAGCCCGCAGGTGTTGGCGTGGCCACGCGGGCGGGCACGACATAGGCGAATAGCTCGGCCACATCAAAATGCTTCTGCTCGCGTGCGGCCCGGGTGAGTGAGCGCGGCGCTGCCGCCTGCTGGGCCAGCCGCTCAATGAAGAAGCCGGAATGGCAGATGAGGTGTGGGGCCGCCCCCAACCTTGCGAGTGCCGAAGCCGCCCCCATGGCTTCGCCCGCCAGCACAGCGCCGAGGGCCGCTGGCACGGCGGAGGGCGGAAGCGTTGCGGGGAAATCGACGAGGGACATGGGCTTGCTCTTGTAGCCAGAACATATGGAAAACGAAAGCCCATTGACCGCAATGCAGTGCATCAATAAAGGACGGGGCCGAAAGTGAGACTGAAATGACCATTTCCACCGCCCTCCGCGAAGCCGCCTTTGCCAGCAAGGCCTGGCCCTTTGAGGAAGCGCGCAAGATTTTGAAGCGCGTGGAGAAAACCGGGCAGAAATCGGTGTTGTTCGAGACGGGTTATGGCCCCTCCGGCCTGCCGCACATTGGCACCTTTGGCGAAGTGGCGCGCACAACCATGGTGCGCAAGGCCTTCTCGATGATGAGCGACCTGCCCACGCGGCTGTTGTGTTTCTCAGACGACATGGATGGCATGCGCAAGATCCCTGACAACGTTCCGGACAAGAATTTTCTGGCGCCGCATTTGCACAAGCCCCTAACCGTGGTGCCCAATCCGTTCGACGGCAACTACGAGAGCTTCGGCCATCACAACAATGCGATGCTGCGGCGCTTTCTTGATACCTTCGGCTTTGACTATGAGTTCGCTTCGGCCACGGACTATTACAAGTCGGGCAAGTTCGATGCGATGCTTATCCACGTTCTGGAGAAGTACGACGACATCATGGGCGTGATGTTGCCGACGCTGGGCGAAGAGCGTCAGGCCACGTACTCACCCGTGCTGCCAATCTCGCCCACCACGGGCCGTGTGCTGTATGTGCCGATGAAGAAGGTGGATGCGAAAGCCGGCACCGTCACCTTCGCCGATGAAGACGGCACCGATATCACGCTGGATGTGCGAGGTGGGCGCACCAAGCTGCAATGGAAGCCGGATTTCGGCATGCGTTGGGCGGCGCTGCATGTGGATTTTGAAATGTTCGGCAAGGACCATCAGACCAATGCGCCGATCTATGATGCGATCTGCGAAATCCTTGGCGTGCCGGCGCCCGAACATTATGTTTATGAGCTGTTCCTCGATGACAAGGGTCAGAAGATTTCGAAGTCCAAGGGCAATGGCCTGACTATTGATGAATGGTTGACTTACGCCGACCCCAATTCGCTGGCGCTGTACATGTTCCAGAAGCCGCGCGAGGCGAAGCGGCTTTATTTCGATGTGATCCCGCGCGCGGTTGATGAGTATGACGCGTTTCTGAATGCCTATCAGAAGCAGGCCGACAAGCCCACCGACCAGTTGATGAATCCGGTGTGGCACATCCATGGCGGTAATCCGCCGAAGCCGGAAAATTCTGGCGTCACATTCTCGCTGTTGTTGAATTTGGCCACCGTAGCCAACACCGAAGACAAGTCCGTGATGTGGGCTTTCATCAAGCGCTACAAGCCCGAGCTTTCGCCAGAGGCCAATCCGCGCCTTGATAGTTTGGTGGGCTATGCCATCCGTTACTATCAAGACTTTGTGAAGCCCGCGAAGAAATACCGCGCGGCCACACCAGAGGAAGCGGAAGCCTTGCGCGCCTTGGCCGCCGCCATTGCGACTCTGCCGGAAGGTTCAACGCCGGA
>JANPHF010000081.1:0-4015 GCA_031424315.1 Aestuariivirga sp. | reverse complement strand
CGATTGCTCAGCGATGGCGCGGGAAATGCCGTCCACCTCAAACAATACGCGACCTGGCTTCACGCGGGCAGCCCAATATTCAGTTGAACCCTTGCCGGAGCCCATGCGGACTTCAGCTGGCTTCTTGGAAACCGGCACGTCCGGGAACACGCGGATCCAGATACGGCCAGCACGCTTCATGCCACGCGCAAGGGCGCGGCGAGCGGCTTCGATCTGGCGCGCAGTCAGACGATCCGGCTCAAGAGCCTTCAGGCCGAAGGCACCGAAGTCCAGCGTGTTGCAGCTGGTCGACTTGCCATGAATGCGGCCCTTGTGGGCCTTGCGGTATTTTGTTTTCTTAGGTTGCAGCATGATTTATTCCATCAACCATTAAGCCGCTTCGCGCTCACGGCGCGGCGGGCGGTTTGAGTGATCACCACCGCCACCACCTTCGTTGGCGAGGCGGTCTTGCGCCATCGGATCATGCTCAAGGATTTCGCCCTTGAAGATCCAAACCTTGACGCCATTGGTGCCGTAGGCAGTGTGGGCAGTAGCCACACCGTAATCAACGTTGGCGCGCAGCGTGTGCAGCGGCACGCGGCCTTCGCGGTACCATTCCACACGGGCAATTTCAGCACCGCCAAGGCGGCCCGAGCAGGTGATCTTGATGCCTTCAGCGCCGAGGCGCTGGGCCGACTGCACGGCACGCTTCATCGCACGGCGGAAGGCCACGCGGCGTTCGAGCTGCTGGGCGATGTTGTCAGCCACCAGGGTTGCATCAACTTCAGGCTTGCGCACTTCAACGATGTTGAGGTGAATTTCCGAAGCTGTCATCTTGCCGACAGCTTTCTTCAGCTTTTCAATGTCAGCGCCCTTCTTGCCGATCACAACGCCCGGACGTGCGGAGTAGATCGTGACACGGCACTTCTTGTGCGGGCGCTCAATCACCACGCGGGCCACACCGGCCTGCTTCAGTTCCTTGGTGAGATACTCGCGAATCTTCACGTCTTCATGCAGCATCTTGCCGAAGTCGCGGCTATTGGCGAACCAGCGCGAATCCCATGTACGGTTGATGCCGAGGCGCAAACCGATTGGATTGATCTTCTGACCCATTATGCGGCCTCTTTGTTTTGACGGACGATGATCGTCAGTTCGCTGAAGAATTTGGCGAGATGGCCAACACGACCGCGAGAGTCCGGAGACCAGCGCTTCATCACGAGGTTCTTGCCAACCCAGGCCTCAGCCACCATCAGATCATTGATATCCAATGAATGGTTGTTTTCAGCATTGGCGATGGCGCTTTCCAGCGTCTTCTTCACGTCTTTGGCGATGCGGCGGCGCGAGAAGGTGAGATGGGCCAAAGCCTTGGCCACCTTCATGCCGCGGATTTCAGCGGCCACTTCGTTCAGCTTGCGCGGGGAAATGCGGATCGAGCGAGTGATCGCCTTAGCCTCATTGTCCTTCTGGGCGCGTGGGGTTTTGGGTTTGCTCATGATTACTTCGCCGCTGCTGCTTTCTTGTCGGAAGCCGAGTGAGCCTTGAAGGTGCGGGTGGGAGCGAACTCACCCAGCTTATGGCCCACCATTTCTTCCGAAATGTGAACGGGGATGAACTTGTTTCCGTTGTGAACCTGGAACGTCAGGCCCACAAACTGCGGCAGAATGGTCGAGCGCCGGCTCCAGGTCTTGATCGCTTGGTTGCGCTGACCACGAGCGGCTTCCGCCTTCTTCAAAATATACCCGTCTACAAACGGGCCTTTCCAGACTGAGCGTGCCATCGGCTACCCCTTACTGAGCTTTTTTGCGATCATGGCGCGAGCGCACGATCATCTTTGATGTTCTTTTCACGGTGCGGGTCTTGAAGCCCTTGGTGGGTTGGCCCCACGGCGAGCGCCAGTGCTTACCACCATTGGTACGGCCACCGTTCGGATGGTCAACCGGGTTGCGTGCAATACCACGCGACACCGGACGTGCACCCTTCCAACGGGCGCGGCCGGCTTTGCCGACCACTTCGTTGATATGGTCCTGATTTGACACGGCACCAACCGAGGCCATGCCGTTGGCCGGAACCAGACGGGTTTCACCAGACTTGAGGCGGATGATGACATTGCCACCATCACGGCCAGCCACCATCGCATAGGTGCCTGCAGCGCGCGCGAGCGAACCACCAGCACCGGGCTTGGTTTCCACGTTGTGCACAACCGTGCCAACCGGAATTGAACCCAGTTCCATGGCGTTGCCGGGCTTCACGTCAACCTGCTTGCCAGAGATCACGCTGTCACCAACAGCCAGGCGCTGCGGCGCGAGAATGTAAGACAGCGTGCCGTCCTGATACTTGATCAGGGCGATGAAGCCAGTGCGGTTCGGATCATATTCCAAACGCTCCACCACGGCTGGCATGTCATGCTTCACGCGCTTGAAGTCGATAAGGCGATAAGCCGTCTTGTGTCCACCGCCCTTGCGGCGCGAGGTGATGCGGCCGGAATTGCCGCGGCCGCCGTGAGAGTTCTGGCCTTCGACCAGCGCCTTCACCGGAGCGCCCTTGAACAGATGGCTACGGTCCACCTGGATCAGATGGCGGCGGCCGGCGCTCGTTGGGTTAAATGTTTTGAGTGCCATGGTCTTACAGTCCCGTTGTCACATCGAGGCGTTCGCCTTCGGCGAGCGTCACATAGGCTTTCTTCACATCCGAGAGCAGCGCTGGGCGGCCCTTGAAGCGCTTCACCTTGCCCTTGCGGACGAGCGTATTCACGGCGGCAACCTTCACACCAAACAGGCCTTCAATGGCCTTCTTGATCTGCGGCTTGGTCGCGGTCTTGGCCACGTTGAACACATGCGTGTTCGAGGCCGAGTTCAGCGTGCCCTTTTCGGTGATCGCCGGGCTCTTGATGATGGAATAGTGATGTTCTTTGCTCATTTGAATCGAGCCTCCAGAGCTTCTACGGCAGCCTTGGTGAGAACCAGGTTTTTGCGGCGCAGAATGTCATAGACATTGATGCCCTGGATGGGCAGCACGTCGATGTTGTGCACGGCACGAGCGGCCTTGGCGAAGCTTTCATTCACCGTGGCGCCATCAATGATGAGAGCGTTGGCGAGGTTCAGCTTCTCAAATACGGCTTTCACATCCTTGGTCTTGGCGGCCTTGAGTTCCGCCTTGTCGAGGATGATGAGATCCGAAGTCTTCACCTTGGACGAGATGGCATGGCGCAAACCAAGCGCGCGCACCTTCTTGTTCAGAGCAGTCTCGTGACTACGGAAGCGCGGGCCAAAGGCCTTGCCGCCGCCGACGAAAATGCCGGACTTGCGCGAACCGTGACGGGCCGTGCCCCCACCCTTCTGGTTGCCCAGCTTCTTGGTGGTGCGGTTGATCTCGCCGCGGCTCTTGGCCTGGTGAGTGCCCTGCTGGCGCTTGGCCAACTGCCACTGGATCACGCGGTGGATGATGTCAGCGCGCGGATCGAGGCCGAAAATGGCATCCGACACGTCAACTGTGCCGGCCGCTGCTGCTTCAAGTGTTTTTACATCGAGCTTCATGGTCAATTATCCCTGTGCAGCCGCTGTAAAGGCACCCGGCTTCGGAGCGCCATCAGGAAGCTTGCGCTTCACCGAGTCGCGCACCGTTACCCAGCCGCCCTGCGAACCCGGAACCGAACCCTTGACGAGGATCAGGCCGCGTTCCTTGTCGGTGCGGACAACGGAAACATTCTGCGTGGTCACGGTTTCAGAACCGAGGTGGCCAGGCATCTTCTTGTTTTTGAATACCTTGCCGGGGTCCTGGCGGTTGCCGGTTGAACCGATCGAACGATGCGAAACAGACACACCGTGCGTGGCGCGAAGACCCGAGAAGTTCCAGCGCTTCATGCCGCCGGCAAAACCCTTGCCCTTGGAGGTGCCGGTCACGTCCACAAACTGGCCAGCAACAAAATGATCAGCATGCACTTCAGCGCCAACAGGCATGAAGGCATCTTCGGTCACGCGGAATTCCTGCAGCTTGCGCTTGGGTTCCACCGAAGCCTTGGCGAAAACGCCACGGTCAG
>JANPHF010000080.1:0-26104 GCA_031424315.1 Aestuariivirga sp. | reverse complement strand
CCATCATCCCCACAAAGCGCTTAAAAAGATAGTGCGAGTCTTGTGGGCCGGGGCTGGCTTCGGGATGGTGTTGCACTGAGAACACCGGCTTGCCTTCCAGCGCGAGGCCGCAGTTGCTGCCGTCAAAGAGCGAGACGTGCGTTTCAACCACGCCCTTCGGCAGTGAACTACGGTCCACTGCGAAGCCATGATTCATGCTTACGATTTCAACCTTGCCTGTGGTGAAATCTTTCACCGGGTGATTGGCGCCGTGGTGGCCCTGGTGCATCTTCATGGTCTTGCCGCCCAGCGCGATGGCGAGCATTTGGTGGCCCAAGCAGATGCCGAAGATGGGCTTGCCACTTGCCACCAGTTTCTTGATTTCAGGCACGGCATATTCGCCTGTGGCCGCCGGATCGCCAGGGCCGTTAGACAGGAACACGCCATCGGGCTTCATCGCCAGAATGTCTTCAGCCTTGGCATTGGCAGGCACGACGGTGACGTGGCAGCCCGCACTGGTGAGGCAGCGCAGGATGTTGCGCTTCAGCCCGAAATCCATCGCCACTACTTTGAACTTGCCATAACCGTGGGTGTAGCCGTCTTTCCAATCCCACAGCTTTTCATCCCAATCCATGCGCTGGGTGAGCGAGACATCTTTGGCGAGATCGAGGCCCTCCAGGCCGCTCCAGGCGGCTGCCATCTTGTGCAGCTTCTTCACATCGAACTTGCCCTTGCCATTATGCGCGATCACGCCGTTTGGCATGCCCTTGTCGCGTATCAAGTTAGTGAGGGCGCGCGTATCCACGCCTGACAGGCCGATGATGCCACGTGCCTTCAGCCATTTGTCGAAATGCTTGGCGGAGCGATAATTTGCAGGTTCAGTGATCGGCGCTTTGACGATCAAGCCCTTCACCGCGGCCGAAGATGCAAGGTTCAGGGTTTCAATGTCATCATCATTGGTGCCCACATTGCCGATATGGGGAAAGGTGAAGGTGACGATCTGGCCAGCGTAGGACGGGTCTGTGAGGATTTCCTGATAACCTGTCATGGCCGTGTTGAAACAGACTTCGGCCACCGCTTCGCCTTCCGCGCCAAAGCCCTGGCCTTCGATCACCGTGCCATCAGCCAGCACGAGAATGGCCGTCACCTTTTCCTGCGCCCAATCGCCAAAAGCGGCGCGTGTTTTCGGCTTGGCCTTTTTGGGGGCTTTGATGGCGGGCATGGGATTCTCCGGAATTTGAAACTCGATACGGATTTGCCCCTGCCCCGTCAAGGTTGCTGAATCCGCCGCGAAGGACTATCTGGGCGCTTTCCAAAGGAATCTGAAGATGAGCCTGCGCGACAAGCTGACTGCCGATATGAAAGACGCCATGAAGGGCGGCGACAAGAAGAAACTGGCAACCATTCGCTTGATGCTTTCAGCGGTGAAGGAAAAGGACATCAACACCCGCACCGAAGGCCATGACTCGGCGCTGATATCTGATGCGGCCATCATGGATGTGTTCACCAAGATGGTGAAGCAGCGGCAGGATTCGATCACCGCCTTCGAGCAAGGCGGACGGCCTGAACTGGCACAGAACGAGAAGGATGAGCTCACCATCATCCAATCCTACATGCCCAAGCAGATGGATGAGGCCGAGGCCAAGGCTGCCGTTGCTGAAGTGATCAAATCCGTGGGCGCCACATCGGTCAAAGACATGGGCAAGGTGATGGCCGAGTTGAAGGCCAAGTTCTCCGGCCAGATGGACATGGGCAAGGCGGGCGGCATCGTGAAGGCGTTGCTGGGCTGACCTCGCGACGGATTGAAACTTGCGGGTGCGTCAGGTGTTGTCAGCACTGTTGCGTTTGGAGGACTCGATCATGAAACTGCTGATTTTGACTTTTGCATTTGCTGCAGCGATGGCCCTTGCAGCCACCGGCGCAGACGCCAAAGGTCGGCACGGCCATGGCAAGCGTGGGCATCATGGGCACCACGGCCATCACAGCCACATGCATCCCGGGCACAGCAGTGGCCACCATGGCGGGCGCTTTCGCTGCGATCCAGTGACGCAGATTTGCACTTGGCGGTAAGCGGACAGCCAACTGCTCCTAGTCGCAAGGCCCACAAAGTTAAGTTGTAGCGCGACGGAACCAGGAGCAAGCTTACGTCATTGTAAGCGAGGGGTATCACTAACTCTCAAGAGAGGAAATCATGATCAAGAAACTCGTTCTCAGCGCAGCCACGGCTGGCGCCATTTTTACCGCCAGCGCTGGCCTATTGGCCACATCGGCTGAGGCTCACCCCTGGCATCACGGCTGGCACTATGGCTGGAAACATTGCGTGTGGAAGCGCCATCACCACAAGATGTGGCGCGTTTGCCGCTGATCATTGAACAGGGCTCCGGCATTCTTGCCGGGGCCCATTTTGTATCCGCATATCTTGGTTGCTGACGCGCGCCAAGGTGAGTGACTTCAAACGTCGAAACAAGGAGTTGATCATGTTGAAAAAGCTCGTGATTTCAGGATTGACCGCAGCCACGCTGGCGTTGGGCATGGGAGCGACTTCTGCGCCCGCCAATGCGCAGGTGTTCTTCGGGTTTGGCGTGGGCCATCCTGGGGGCTGGTGCAGCTGGCATTATTGCGGACCTGGTTATGGCTATGGCTGGCACCACCACCACTATGATTGCTGGTGGACCAATGTGCGCCGCCATCACCACTGGGTGCGCGTGAAGCGCTGCGGCTGGATTTAGCAGCCAGTTGAATGATTGCAGAGGGGCGGGATCACGTCCCGCCCGTCTTGCTGGTTTATACAACAACCTCGGTCGTGACTTTCACATTGCCTTTGATCGAATGCGAATAGGGGCAAACAACATGGCCGCGCTTGGCGAGTTCCTCGGCATCGGCCTGAGACAGGCCAGGCAGCGAAACTTTCAATGCCACTTCCAAGCCTGCGCCTTGGCCGTCATCACGCCCGCCGATGCCAACTGACGATGCGACTGAAGCGTCTGCCGGCATGGCCAACTTGTCACGCGTGGCGACAAAACGCATTGCGCCCAGATAGCAAGCGGCATAGCCCGTAGCAAAAAGCTGCTCGGGATTGGTGCCCTTGCCATTGCCACCCTGCTCCACGGGGGCGTTGAGCGTAACGGTGACGCGGCCATCATCAGTGCGCGAAAGGCCGTCGCGGCGGCCGCCGCCAGTGGCTTTGGCATGGGCAGTGTAGTCAATCTTCATGGTATTCTCCTTGGTTTGACGTTTTGGGTTTGGGTTTGGATTTCAATGCGCCACGTGTTCGCGCAGGGCCTTGCTCAGGGTGTTGAGCCTGGCGGTCAGGGCTGTAATTTCACCGAGATCAAGCCGCGTGGCTTGCGCCACGTCGGGCGGCACGCAACCGAGATCCAAAGTGAGGCGCGCGCCCTTTTCGGTGAGTGACACGATTACAGCGCGCTCATCCTTACTGGCCCGGCGACGGGCGATGAGGCCGGCCTGCTCCATGCGTTTGAGCAGCGGTGTGAGCGTGTTGGATTCCAGAAACAGCGCCTCGCCCAAGTCACTCACCTTGCGGTTGTTCTTCTGACGCAGAGCGACCAGCACGAGAAACTGGGGATAGGTGAGGCCGAATTTGTCGAGCAGCGCACGGTACAGGCGATTGAAAGCGAGACCCGCAGAATAGACCGAAAAGCAGATCATGCTTTCCAAAGGCGGGATTGTGAGGGTCTGGCTCATGTCTGCCTATTAGATCGTGCACGATTTAATCGCAAGCGGTATTTTATCAATTGAACCATCATGATGACGTGGCTTGTGTTCTTCTTTCGTTCGTGCTACATTTGTTCTTATGGCGAAAAGCACATTTGTTTGTCAATCCTGCGGCTCCACCACGCATAAATGGTCCGGGCATTGCGATGCCTGCGACAGCTGGAACACGATCATTGAGGAAAGGGCCGAGGCCCCGGCTTCAGGCGCCAAAGGCGCTGCGCTGCCGCGCGGGCGGGCCACACGGCTGGTTGACCTGAAGGGCGAGAGCCCTGCTCCGCCGCGCATTCTTTCCGGCATTGGCGAGTTGGACCGTGCCACCGGCGGCGGCTTTGTTCCAGGTTCTGCTGTGCTGATCGGTGGCGATCCGGGCATTGGCAAGTCTACCTTGCTGCTTCAGGCGCTGGCGGCTTTGGCGCGGCGTGGCGAACGGGTGATTTACGTCACGGGCGAAGAGGCCATTGCGCAAGTACGCCTGCGGGCAGCGCGGCTGGGCCTGGCGGATGCGCCTGTGCTGTTGGCGGCAGAGACCAATGTGTCCGACATTCTGGCCACGCTGGGCGAAGGGGATGTGCCTTCAGTGGTGGTGATCGATTCGGTGCAGACGCTGTGGTCGCCCGTAATCGAGGCTGCACCCGGCACAGTTTCGCAATTGAAAGCAGGCTCGGAGTCGCTGGTGCGCTTTGCCAAGACCAAGGGCGCATGCGTGTTGCTCGTCGGCCATGTGACCAAGGACGGGCAGATTGCGGGGCCGAAGGTGATCGAGCATCTTGTTGATACTGTGCTCTATTTCGAAGGCGACCGGGGGCATCAATACCGCATTCTGCGTTCAGTGAAGAATCGCTTCGGGCCCACCGATGAGATCGGCGTTTTTGAAATGTCTGACGGGGGCCTGCGCGAAGTGGCCAATCCATCGCGTTTGTTCATGGGCGATGGTGAGCGCCCTGCTCCCGGCACTGCGATTTTTGCTGGCATGGAAGGCACGCGACCTCTGCTGGTGGAAGTGCAGGCGCTGGTTTCACCTTCAACATTGGGTACGCCACGGCGTACTGCCGTGGGCTGGGACGGCAGCAGGTTGGCCATGATTCTCGCCGTGCTCGAGGCGCGAGCGGGGGTAACACTTTCCAACCACGATGTTTATCTCAATGTGGCAGGCGGCCTGAAGCTGCGCGAACCAGCGGCGGATTTGGCCGTTGCGGCGGCGTTGTTATCCTCGCTATCTGACACAGTGGTGCCCGCAGGCACAGTGATTTTTGGCGAGGTGGCGCTTTCCGGCGCGATCCGCCCTGTGGGCCAAACGGAAGCGCGGTTGAAAGAGGCGCAGAAGCTGGGGCTTTCACATGCCGTGATTGCCGATCAGGGCGAGGCTGCGTTGAAATCCGGGCTGGAGACGAAACGGTTATGCACGGTGGCTGATCTCGTCGCTTGGGTAGCATCGCGGAGCAAGGGGCTGCGGCGGATTGCGTGATGCAAGGCTAGAGCGTGCAGAGTGGATCAGGGCTTTTTCTCCGAAGTGGGCATGCTGAATTTCACAACTTGCATGCATCGTAATAACTCTGCCTTTCCCCTAGAACCTGCCGCCGCTTTTGCATATATGGAGGACTTATCCACAGCGCGGGCGGTTCATGTTCCAGATTCTCGATTTCATCCTTTTCGGCATCATGCTGGTTTCCGGCCTTTTGGCGCTGGCCCGTGGCTTTACACGTGAGCTGCTTTCGTTGGTGGCCTGGGGTCTGGCGGCCGCTGCGGCCTGGTATGCCAGCAAGCAAAAGCCCCTGCTCGATCTGGTTCTGCCACACGTGGATCCGAACAAGCCGGTGATTGCACAAATTGTTGTGGCCGCCGTGGCCTTCATTCTGGTGCTGATCATCGCCTCGGTGATCGGCGTGAAAATCTCCGACCGCGTGGTTGATTCTTCAGCAGGCGCTTTTGATCGCACGTTGGGTTTTGTCTATGGCGCGGCGCGTGGCCTCGTCTTGGTGGCAATCTGCTATCTGTTCTACGGCTGGCTGCTGCCGGTTGAAAAGCAGGAAGACTGGGTGCGCAATGCGGTTTCGCTGCCCACTATCCGCTGGGTGTCCAACACCATGATGGCCTATATGCCACCCGACGTCGCTGAAACGCTTTCCAACTCGTCTCTCATCGGCAATGGCGCACCGCAGCAGCAGGGCGGCGCCCAGACTCCGGGCAAGGCCAATGCCGATCAGAGCGGCACCTATTCCAATAGCCAGCAACAAGGCATGAGTAATCTTGCGAAGGGCGCAGCACAGCCCGTGATCGGGCAGGACAATCCACAATGAACATGAACCCCAGCTTCAACCTTGATCTTGATGGCGACACGCTGCGTGAAGAATGTGGCGTGTTTGGCATTTATGGCCACTCCGATGCAGCGGCATTGACGGCGCTGGGCTTGCATGCGCTGCAACACCGCGGGCAGGAAGCCGCAGGCATTGTGGCCTATGATGGCGAGCGCTTCCATTCTGAAAAGCGCATGGGGCTGGTTGGCGATCACTTCTCATCGGAGAAGGTGATCAACCGCCTGAAGGGCACGCAGGCTGTTGGCCACGTGCGCTATTCCACCACAGGCGAAACCATTCTACGCAATGTTCAGCCGCTGTTTGCCGAACTGGCGGCGGGCGGAATTGCAGTTGCCCACAATGGCAATCTTACCAACGGGCTTTCGTTGCGTCGTGAACTGATCACAGGCGGCGCCATCTATCAATCGACCTCTGACAGCGAGGCCATTCTGCACCTCGTTGCGCGTTCCAAGAAGACGCGGTTGCTTGAGCGCTATGTTGACGCGTTGCGAAGCCTTGAGGGGGCTTATGCGCTGGTATGCCTGACCAATAAAAAGCTGATCGGCGCGCGTGACCCACTTGGCATTCGCCCGCTGATTTTGGGCGAACTCAACGGCGCTTACATTCTCTGTTCAGAAACCGTGGCCCTTGACATCATCGGCGCCAAGTTTGTGCGCGAAGTTGAAAATGGCGAAGTGGTGGTGATTTCGGAAGACGGCATCGAATCCTTGCGCCCCTTCCCCAAGCAACCGGCGCGCCCCTGCATCTTCGAATATGTTTATTTCTCGAGGCCGGATTCCATTTTGGGGGGCCGCTCGGTTTATGAAGTGCGCAAGGCCACGGGCAGGCAGCTTGCGCTGGAGGCCCCAGTAGAGGCCGATGTCGTTGTGCCAATCCCTGACTCGGGCGTTCCAGCCGCGCTCGGTTTTGCATCACAACTCGGCATTCCCTTTGAGCTTGGGATCATTCGCAATCACTATGTGGGCCGCACCTTCATTGAACCCACGCAGCACATCCGATCGCTTGGCGTGAAACTCAAGCACAATGCCAACAAATCAGTGGTTGCGGGCAAGCGCATCGTGTTGGTGGATGACTCGATCGTGCGCGGCACCACTTCGGTGAAGATCGTGCAGATGATGTATGAAGCGGGGGCAAAAGAAGTGCATATGCGGATCGCCAGCCCGCCGATCAAACATCCGGATTTTTACGGCATCGACACGCCGGAGCGGAAATCGCTTTTGGCTGCCACGCATTCGCTCGAAGAGATGCGCGCCTTCATTGGCGTCGACTCGCTGGCGTTTGTCTCGGTGGATGGCATTTACAAGGCCTGTGGTTATCCGGGGCGCGATGACAAGCAACCGCAATTCACCGATCATGCATTTACGGGTGATTATCCCACACCGCTGACGGATTTGGGCGGCGAACATGCCAAGCAGACGCGGTCGATGCTGGCAGAAGCGGGCTAAGAGCAAAACTCATGTCTACCAAAATCGCACTCGTCACCGGCGCATCGCGCGGGCTGGGGCGCGCCACGGCGCTGGCCTTGGCCAAACAAGGCTTCCATATCATCGCCACGGCGCGCACGCAGGGCGGGCTTGAAGAGCTGGACGATGAGATCAAGGCTGCGGGCAGCGGGGCCACGCTGGTGCCGATGGACATCACCGATTATGCGGGCATCGATCGCTTGGGTGCGGCGATCTTTGAACGCTGGAAGAAGCTGGATGTGCTCGTTGGCAATGCGGGCGTGCTGGGCAAGCTCACGCCCGTGGCCCATCTTGAACCCAAGGTTTGGGACGAGGCGCTGGCTGTCAATGTGACTGCCAACTACCGCTTGCTGCGTTCCATGGACCCGCTGCTGCGGATGAGTGACGCGGGACGCGCGGTGTTTGTCACATCCGGTGCCGCGCAAAAGACACCTGCCTATTGGGGCGTTTATTCCACCACCAAGGCGGCTCTCGAGGCATTGGTGAAAACCTATGCGGCCGAGCAGGCCAATACTTCAAAGGTGCGCGTCAATCTTTTCAGCCCCGGCCCCACGCGCACTGCGATGCGCGCCAAGGCCATGCCGGGTGAAGACCCGATGACACTGCCAACGCCCGCTGAAGTGGCGTCACGTCTGGTTGAGATGTGTGCAATAGAATTCGCGGAAAATGGCGCAGTGATGCGGTTTTCGAAGGATGGACTGGTGAGGCAGTGAGGACTCATCCACTGCTCACCCTTCTCCCGTCGGGAGAAGCGCGAGGTCGTGCTCCTAACGTCGCTTATCCTCAAACGGATTTTTCGTTCCCCGGAATGCAAATCTGATCGGCGTGCCTTCCAGGTGCAGTGTTTCGCGCAACCCATTCATCAGGTAGCGCTGATAGCTGAGCGGCAGTTTGTCGAGCTGGTTTCCGAAGAGCGCGAAAGTGGGCGGCCTGGCATTCACTTGCGTGCCGTAGCGGATCTTGATGCGGCGGCCGCCAGGAGCGGGCGGCGGATTGCGCTGGACGTGTTCTTCCAGCCAGCGGTTCAGCTTGCCTGTGCTGATGCGGATGTTCCACTTGCGCTCGGCTTCCAGCACGGCCTTCATCAGCTTGTCGAAGCCGCGACCCTGGTTAGCGGAAAGTGTGACGATTGAAAGGCCACGAATATCTGGAAGGATGTCTTCCATGATCTCATTCACCTTGCGCAGCGCTGCTGGTTTGTCTTCCACCAGGTCCCACTTGCTGAGGGCGAGCACAATGGCCCTGCCCTCTCTCGCGATGAGATCGCACAAGGTGAGATCCTGCTTTTCGATGGAGACTGAAGCATCCACCAGGACCACAACCACTTCAGCAAATTTCACGGCGCGCAAAGCATCTGAAACCGAGAGCTTCTCGAGTTTCTCTTTCACCTTGCCCTTGCGGCGAATTCCAGCCGTGTCCCACAGTGTGATCTTGCGTGTGCCCCATTGCCATTCGTTGGAAATGGCATCCCGGGTGATACCAGCTTCCGGGCCTGTCAGCATGCGCTCTTCACCCAGCAGCGCATTGACAAGAGTCGACTTGCCCGCGTTGGGCTGGCCGATGATGGCAAGGCGCAAGGGCCTGGTGGGCGGTGGCGCTTCCACATCGGGATCGAAATGTTCTTCCGGCTCCTCCTCGATGCGCGCGGCGGACTTGCGGTCTGCCAGCACCAGAGGCTTCACTACGCCATAAATATGTTCGAGGCCCTCGCCATGTTCGCCTGAGATGGGAAAGGGCTCGCCAAAGCCCAGCGTGTAGGCCTCGGGCACTTGCTGTTGCACCGATTTTGTTTCGGCCTTGTTGGCCAACACGGTGACGGGCTTGCCCAGCTTGCGGATGCGTTCGGCAAACATGCGGTCCACCGGTGTGACACCGGCGCGCGCGTCAATTACGAAGAACACATGATCCGCCAGCCTTGCGGCCTCGGCGGCCTGATCGCTCATGCGGGCTTCAAGACTGCCGCGCTTGGCTTCGTCGAAGCCAGCTGTGTCAAACACACGGAATTCAATGTCAGCGATTCGGGCCTGGCCTTCGCGGCGGTCACGCGTGACGCCCGGCTGGTCATCCACCAATGCCAAACGCTGCCCAATCAGACGATTGAACAGCGTTGACTTGCCAACGTTGGGCCGCCCAAGAATGGCGACAGTGACTGTCATTTTCGCTTATTGGCCTTGCGGCTGCGGCGGCGCCGGAACCGGGGTTGCGTCAGGCGCAGCCGTGCCATTCACCGCAGGTGTGGCGGGGGCAGCGGCGGTAACTGGCTTCTTTTTCTTGATGATCTTTTTCTTCAGCACTTTCTTGGCGAGGATCGGCTTGCCGGTCTTTGGATCAATTTCCACGCCCGCCTTGGCATCAGCGGTGACGGCTGCGCTTGCGGTTTTCGCTCCTGCCACTTTGGCACCGGCAACCTTTTCAGGCTTCACTGGTGAGGGCGGCGGCAAAGGCTCTGGCGCCACGGGTTCGGGGCAGAGATCAACCTTCGGGTCGCAATCCGGAGCGGCGGCTGTTTTCGACATGGCGAGCGGCGCGCCGGGCTTGGGCGCACCGGGCATGGCGGGTTGCGTGCCATATACCGGGGACTCCGTGATGGGCTGATTGGCCGCCACGCCGTTGGGCGAGGCTGGCTGGCCGGTGATGGCCGGGTCCCGCGCCTGCTGCTGATCGGGCGGCAGAATCTCTTCTCGCTGGCCGGGGAGAATGCTGTCATTCGTCTGGCCCGTCATCTTCTTCATCGAGGCACAGCCAGACAAGAGCGAAAGAGCAACAGCGGCAAGAACCAGTTTCTTCATTGTGGGCTTCCTCACTTGGCCGGAAGGTTGGGGGCTATGAGCTGCAACATCAGCTGCGCGCGTTGCTTGAGGCCCGCCGTGGCTTTTTCATCAGCCATGATGGCGCTGAAATAACGGTTGGCCATGGCATAGTCCTTCACGCGCCAGGCTGAGAGCGCGAAGATCTCGCGGGCCTCATTGTGCCATTGGGCGTCATCCTTGTCGAAGCGGCCGAGGCGGGTGAGCAACTGATCCGGAGATTGCGTGTCGATCAGCAGATAACCGGCACGGATGCGGGCGAGATCGGCCAGTGCAGGATCACTTGTCGCATCAGCCGCAAAAGCATCATAGGCAGCAACTGCCTTATCGGTTTCACCCTTGGCACCGAGAATTGCGGCCTGCTGCATTTTGGCAAGCTGGCCAAAGCCTGCATGATTGACGACGGCGAGCGAGGCCAGAGCATCATCATTCTTGCCCTGGGCTGCCTTCTTGGTCGCGTCGAAATAGTAGCTGCTGGCCTCTTCGGCCTGCTTCACCTGATAATATTGCCAGCCCTGCCAGGCGGCCACGGCGCCGATGAAGACCACTGCGGCCACACCGATGTGTTTGCCGTAGCGATCCCATAGTTTTTTCATTTCCTCCGTGCGGACTTCCTCGTCCACTTCACGGAAGATTGCATCATTGTTCTCAGACAAGACGAGACTCCTTGAATTGGACAGGGGGTAGAGCAGGCAGGGGGCCAAATCAAGGCATTTTGGGGCTTCGTCCTCGCCCGCGACTAGCGGGAGAGGAAGGGACCCGCGCGAAGCGTGGGGAGGTGAGGGGCTGAGGGTCAATACTGATTTGAGAATTGCGATCTGCCCTCGGACCCTCATCTATCCCACGACGCTGGCGCGTCATGGGCCCCTTTCTTCTCCCGTTTCACGGGAGAAGACTTCGCCTTCAATCCTTCACTTCATAAGTGTTTTCCGGCATGGGGAAGCGGCGCTCGCGCACGTCATCGGCATAGAGCTTGATGGCACTTTCGATGGCCTGCCCCACTTTGCCGAATTCCTTGACGAATTTCGGCACGCGGGGGCTGAGGCCCAGCATGTCTTCCATCACCAAAATCTGGCCATCGCAATTGGCCGATGCGCCAATGCCAATAGTGGGAATGTCGATCATCTTGGTTATCTTGGCGGCCAGTGGCTCGGCCACGGCCTCCAGTACCACGGCGAAGGCTCCAGCCTCGGTTACAGCGCGGGAGTCTTCCTCAATCGCGGCCCATTGGGCCTTTTCTCGGCCCTGGGTTTTGAACCCGCCAAACACGTTGATGGATTGGGGCGTGAGGCCGATATGAGCCATCACCGGGATACCACGCTCTGAGAGGAACTTGATCGTTTCGGCCATGCGTTTGCCGCCTTCAATCTTGATGGCGCCGCATTCGGTTTCCTTCATCACCCTCGCGGCATTGCGGAAGGCTTGCGCGGGGCTCTCCTCATAGGACCCAAAGGGCATATCCACCACCACCAGCGCGTGTCGCGCACCGCGCGTGACGGCGCGACCATGCATGATCATCAACTCCAGCGGCACGGGCAGCGTGGTCTCGAAGCCATGCATCACCATGCCGAGTGAATCCCCCACCAGAAGGAAATCCACATACTTATCCGCGATGGCAGCGGTGTGGGCATGATAGGACGTGAGCGAGACAATGGGCGTGCCGCCTTTGCGGTCGCGGATGTCGGGTGCGGTGAGGCGTTTCTGTGGCGTGTGCTGAGACATGGCCCCGAGCATAGCGGTTAATGCCGCCTTGCTCAAATCACCTGCCCTGTAGCGTTAATTCAGCACATTCACGCCCAGCACATAGGGGTGGAACAGCGCCGCCAGCAGGCCTGCCACGACCACCCCGGAAATCACCGCGATGATGTCGCCGCGCCACTGCGGCGCGTATTCGGGCTTCTTGCCACGAGCCATGGAGAAGATGATGTCGGCCAGTGCAACCGCGAGCAGCGCGACATAGAAAATCACCACTGGCACTTTGCCAACGCCAATGAGATGGCCCACCGACCAGAGGGACACACCAATCGACATGGGGTTCTGCAGCCAAAGGCGGAGGTGGCTCTTGCCGCCAGTGGCCGCAAGGCTAATGAAGCCCAGTGTCGCCAAGCCCATGGTGAAATGGCGAGCGCCATCAGCGGGCGTGTAGAACACAGCCCCATCACCGCGTGTGGTGAAATAGCCCACGCACATGGCGATGAAGCCGAGGCCGGTAACCAGCGAATAGCCGCCCTTGAACGCGCCCTCGCCGAAGCGCGCCATCAGCCTGTCGCGAACCGCCGGGAACATTGAAGAGAGGATATGCGGCAGGGCAAAGGCCAGCGCGCCGATGATCAGAATCGTCATTTCAGGCCTCCTACATTTTCTCGTATTATTCCTATACTGTAATCATCTGTCATGTTAAATGGGCGCGTCCTTTGGCGGGCGCAAAGGGCTGTTTTTACAATCCGGAGGCTATTTTATGAAACCGACACTCATTCTGGTTGGCGCTGACAAAGGCGGCGTTGGCAAGACTACCCTTTCTCGCAGCCTGCTCGACTATTTTGCCCGCAAGAATGTTCTGACCCGCGCCTTCGACACAGAAAACCCGCGCGGCAGCCTCCGCCGCTTTTATCCCAACATCACTGAAGTGATTGATCTGGCAAATGTGGCCCATCAGATGAAGGTTCTCGACACGATGGAGACGGCCAATGTGCCTGTCACCATCGTTGACCTGAAAGCCGGCAATCTTTCTTACGCACTTGACCTTTTTGAGCGCATCGGCGTTCTTGAAGCGGGCCGCAACGGCCTGTTTAACCTTGGCCTTGTGCATGTGGTTGGCCCATCGATCGCCTCTCTGGATGAAATTGGCGAGATCGCCAAATACCTGCAGGGCGTACATTACATTCTGGCCCGCAACTCGATCAATGAAACCAACTTCTTTGAATGGGATGAAGCCACGCATGAGAAGTATTTCTCGGCCATTCCGAAAGCGCAGGAAATCAACATCCCCAAGCTCAACGAGATGGCCTATGAACAGGTTGATCTTTCGGGCGTGACCTTCAAGGATTTCATCGAAAACCGCACCGCCAATGGTTCCAACGCCAAGTTCTCCTTCGTGCTGCGTGGCTACGTGAAGAAGTGGTGCAGCGAGATCGACGCCGAATTTGCCCATGTGCAGCTTCTGCAGGAGATCGTTTCCGGCGGGCGCAGCGGCGCCTCTGTCTAAAGCTTGAAACCCGTGGCTGGCCGGCCGACGGTTTACATCATTGCGTCTGACCAGAGCCGCAACGGCAAGACTTTGCTGGCGCGGCTGATGGCAGACTACCTGCTGCTGGATGGTAAAGACCCCTTCCTGATAGACACCGATGCGCCGGAAGGGCCTTTGCGGGCCTTCTTTCCGGGACGCACGGCGCTGGCCGACTTTGAAAAAACCCAAGGCCGGATGAAGGCCTTTGATACCATTCTGGCCGCACCGGGGCGCGACTACGTTGTGGACCTGCCTCAACGGCATGTGCTGGACTTCTTCGCGACTGTGCGCGAGCTGGATTTTTTTAGCGCGGCTCATGAGGCGGGTTTTCGGGTCATTGTATTTTTCATTGTGGATCGGGCCACGCCTTCCCTGCGCGCCGCAAAAGATGTCTACGAAGAAAAAGGCATCGACTTGTTTGTGGCAGTGAAGAACGATTTCGTGGGCAGCGCCTGGCCGCCTGGCGAAGGGGCGCTTACGCTTCCCCTGCTCCCACGCGATGTGGCGCTGGCGATTTCGGAGAAGCGCTTCTCGCTGCGGAACTTTGTATTGGGCGACGATCAGGGGCTGGAGAGCGACCAGCGGCTGACCCTGAACAATTTCATGTTTTCCGTGTTGGGCAGTTTGAACAGTCTGGATACAGAGATTTCGCTGGCAGCATTGAAGGGGGACTGAGCGCCGAGCGCGATCTATCGTCCCTTGCCCTTCACCAGCTCAAACACCGCCACACCATGCGCGGGGCAGCCGGCGCCATCACCTGATGCGAAAATGCGTTTCCAGTTTTTGCCTTTTTGCGGCTTCAGAGGCAGCGGCATTTGATCGTCACTGGCATTGAACATCAGCGCGATTATTTCGCCCTTTGATGAGGTGAGTTTGAGGCCGAGAACGAAATTCTCTTTCTGGTTCCAGGTCATCTCGCCGCCGTTGGCTCCAAACCATCGGGCTTCATCCGCGCCCACGAAACGATCTTCAAAGAATGATTCAAGTTTGCCGCGCAAGGCGTTGAGATTGTTTACATATTCTATCAGCTTTTGATCGCGCGCCGCCCAGTTCAGCCAAGTGGTTTCATTATCCTGGCAATAGGCGTTGTTGTTGCCATCCTGTGTGCGACCGAACTCATCACCGGCCGTCAACATCATCGTGCCGCGCGAGAGAAACAGCGTGGCAAGAAGCGCTTCAACATTGCCGCTTGGCACGGTGACTTCGGCATTGTTGCCATCTTGATTTCCTTCGCCATTGGCGTGGTTGCGCTTCTCGGCGAAGATCGTGAGATCGCGCAAAGTGAAGCCATCATGTGCGGCGATGAAGTTGACGCTCTCTGAAGGTTTGCGTCCGATGAAAATATCCGAAGACCCGCAGAGGCGCGTGGCCATCTGATTGGCGGACCAATAGTCGCCGCGCCAGAAACGGCGCAAGCCGTCGCGGTATTGATCATTCCATTCCAGCCAGCCCTGCGGGAAATTGCCGAGGCGATAGCCGCCCGGCCCCACATCCCAAGGCTCCGCAATCAGGATGCGCGAACCGAGAATGGGATCATCAGTGATGGCCTGTATGAGCGGCGCATCGGCGTGAAAGCCATCGCCCATGCGGCCCAGAACTGTGGCGAGATCGAAACGGAAGCCATCCACGCCTGCCTTCAAAACAGCATGGCGCAGGGCGGCCAGCACCATTTCCGTGACGGGTGGGTTGTTCAGCGCCAATGTATTGCCTGTGCCAGCATCATTATGCAGCACGCCATTTTCCTGGGCATAGTAGGTCGCGTTGTCGAGACCCCGGAACGAGAGCACCGGGCCAAAAACATCGCCCTCGCCAGTGTGATTGAACACCACGTCGAGCACCACTTGCAGGCCGGCCTCATGCAACTTGGCCACGGTGTCGCGCAGCTCTTGCCATCCGCCCGGGCAGAGGCGCGGATCGAGTGCGAAGAATTGAACGCTGTTATAGCCCCAGGCGTTGGCGAGGCCGAGGGGCTTCAGGTGACGCTCATCGATCCAGGCGTGAATGGGAATCAGCTCCACTGTATCAGCGCCGATGTGTTTGAGGTGGGCGATGATGGCGGGGTGGGCAAGCGCTGCCACCGTGCCGCGCTGGGATTCAGGAATTTCGGGATGAAGTTTGGTGAAGCTCTTCACGCCGAGTTCATAGATGAAGCGTGGGCTGGTGGGGGCGCGGAGCGGCAGGTCAGCCAGCGTTGCTTCGACGATGCCTTTGGGCATGACAGCTGCAGTATCCACCCCGCGTAGGCTGAGTTCGGGGGCGTAGGTGAAGGGTGAGGAGATTCTTGTGGCATAGGGATCCACGAGCAGTTTTGACTCGTCGAAGAGATCACCCTCTTCCGGCGTCCAGGGGCCTGCCACGCGGAAACCATATTGATCACCCGCCTTCACACCCTTTATGAAAGCGGAGAAGATATCGCCCTTCTTCTTAAGCGCCGTGCGCCTTTCTTTGCCGTCTATGAAGGTGCAAAACCACGCGGCTGTACCATGGCGCGAGAAGAGCGAGACTTGCGCCCCGCCCTGCACCAAGTGAACGCCGAAATTCGTTATCTTAGACGTCAGGTGATCACCGTGGGTTCGGCCCGGCCCGTGAGCTTTTGAATGTCGGCCACGTTGCGGGCATAGGTGATCAGGCTCGCCAGCGCAACCTGCGGATCAAGGCCGTGCTTGGTAGCATCAGGCTGATAGTCTTCGATGTAAACACGCAAGGTGGCGCCTGAAGTGCCTGTTCCGGAAAGGCGGTAGATGATGCGCGCGCCATTTTCATGAATCAGGCGAATGCCCTGGCCATTGGTGCGCGAGCCGTCCACCGGATCGTCATAGGCGAAATCATCGGCCTTCACGATATTGTTCTGGCCAACGAGCGACGGCAACTTGGCGCGCAAGCCATTCATCAATCCATTGGCGGCATCGCTGGCCACTTCTTCATAGTCATGGCGGGTGTAGTAGTTGCGGCCATATTCCGCCCAATGCTTGGTGACGATGCTGGCAACACTCTCCTTGCGGCGGGCCAGAATATTGAGCCACATGAGAACAGCCCAGACACCGTCCTTCTCGCGCACGTGATTTGATCCGGTGCCAAAGCTTTCTTCGCCGCAGACTGTGACTTTGCCGGCATCCAAGAGATTGCCGAAAAATTTCCAACCCGTCGGCGTTTCAAACTGATTGATGCCCAGTTTCTGGGCCACGCGGTCTGCGGCGCAGCTGGTGGGCATGGAACGGGCCACGCCTGCGATGCCCTTGGCATAGCCTGCGGCCAGTGTGGCATTGGCGGCGATGATGGCGAGGGAATCCGACGGCGTCACATAGATGCCCTTGCCGACGATCAAATTGCGATCCCCGTCACCATCCGAGGCCGCGCCAAAATCGGGGCCCTTGCCGCCGATCACGAGATCACAGAGTTCCTTGGCGTGCACCAGGTTCGGGTCTGGGTGGTGGCCGCCGAAATCGGGTAGTGGAATGCCATTCATCACCGTGCCTTTGGGCGCGCCCAGCAAGTCTTCAAAAATGCGGCTACCGTATGGGCCAGTGATGGCGCTCATGCCATCAAACCTCATGCTGAATCCAGATTTAATCAGTGTACGGATTAAATCAAAATCAAACAGGCTCTGCATCAGTGTGGCATAGTCGGCCACAGGGTCAATCACCTCAACGCTCATGCCCTCCACTGCGGTGGTGCCGAGCTTGGCGAGGTCAATATCGCTAGTATCTGTTGTCTTGTAAGCGTTGAGCGATTTGCTTTGCGCGAAAATGGCCTCTGTTGTTTTTTCAGGCGCAGGGCCGCCATTGCTGGCGTTGTATTTGATGCCGAAGTCACCATCGGGCCCGCCCATGTTGTGGCTGGCCGAAAGGATGATGCCGCTGAACGCGCCATATTTGCGTATGACATTTGAGGCGGCGGGCGTGGACAGCAATCCACCCTGTCCCACGATCACTTTGCCGAAGCCATTGGCGGCGGCCATGCGGGTGGCGATTTGCACCACGCGGTCATTGTAAAAGCGGCCATCGCCGCCGATCACCAGCGTCTTGCCGGCAAAGCCATCGAGCACGTTGAAAATCGACTGGATGAAATTCTCAGTGTAATTTGCGCCCTGAAACACCGTGACCTTTTTCCGCAGGCCGGATGTGCCGGGGCGCTGGTCCTGGAATGGTGTGGTGGCGACCGTCTTGATCATTTCGTTTCCCCGGCGAGAATGTTTTTGTAGAGATTGGCATAGGCTTCGGCGCTGCGTTTCCAGCTTACATCGCTGGCCATGCCGCGTTCCTGCATCGCGCGCCATGTGGCGGGCTGATGATAGAGCGCTTGAGTGCGGGTCAAGGCCTGCTGCAGGGTGAGGCCATCAACCGGAATGAACTGCACACCTGTGGCCACGCCTGCGGCCAGGCCCGCATCATTGGCGTCAATGATTGTATCGGCCAGACCGCCCACACGGGCCACCAGTGGCACGCAGCCATAGCGCAGGCCATAAAGCTGGGTGAGGCCGCAAGGCTCAAAGCGTGAGGGCACCAGCATGGTGTCGGCCCCGCCCTGAATGAGATGCGACAGGCCTTCATCATAGGCGGTGACAACGCCTATCAGGCCCTTGTGGCGCTGGGCGGCGGCGCGGAAGGCCTGTTCTATATTGGGCTCGCCATTGCCCAGCACGGCAACACGAGCACCTGCTGACACCACGCCATCGAGCAGCGAGGCAAATATATCGAGGCCCTTTTGCCAAGTGAGGCGGCTGACGATGCCGTGGATGATGCCATCGCCTTCAATCAGGCCGAACCGCTTTTCCAATTCGCGCTTGTTGGCCTTGCGCTGGTCTATCGTCTTGATCGAATAGGTTTGCTTCAGAGCCTTGTCAGTGGCCGGATTCCACACACCATCATCAATACCGTTCACGATGCCGGAGAGCGCAGCACGGCGCGACTGCAACAGGCCTTCCATGCCCATGCCGTAGTTGGCGGTGCAGATCTCCTGGGCGTAAGTGGGGCTGACGGTGGAAAGGGCGGTGGCCGAGGCGAGGCCGCCCTTGAGGAAGCTCACATTGCCATAATATTCCACGCCATCCACCGCATAGGCCTGCGGTGGCAGGTTGAGCGAGGCGAAAATCTCTGGCGCGAAAACGCCTTGAAACGCGATGTTGTGAATGGTGAGCAGGCTTTTTGGCCCACCGCGATAGCGCAGATAGGCACTGGCGAGTGCTGCCTGCCAATCATGGCCATGCAAAAGATCGGCGGTGAAGCCGCCATAGGCGCCACGCGCCAATTCCGCCGCCACTTCCGAGAACACGGCGAAGCGCCGGGCATTGTCAGACCAATCCTTACCATCTGGCCCAAGATAGGGGTTGCCGGAGCGGTTGTAGAGATGCTGGACGTCCAGCACGATCACGTCCAGCCCCTTGGCCTTGGCCGCAATCAAAGCGGCAGGCGCGCCCGCCAAATCTGCAAAACGGTGCAACACCTGCTGGCCTTCAAGCGCTGCCATCACCGCGGGATAGCCCGGCACAAGGCTGACCATCTGAACGCCCCTGGGTGCCAAGGCGGCGGGCAGCGCGCCCGCCACATCGGCCAGGCCACCCGTCTTGATCAGCGGATAGATTTCAGCCGCGACAGAAAGAACGCGCATTACATGCCCAGCTTGTCAATCATGGGCTGGGTGATGAGGCAGACGCCTTTTTCACTGCGGCGGAAACGCTTGGCATCCAAATCCGGATCCTCGCCCACATGCAGGCCCTCAGGAATGTTGACGCCACGGTCAATCACCACCTTATAGAGGCGCGCATTGCGGCCCACATGAACATGCGGCAGCACGACAGCCTCTTCCAGCGATGAATATGAGTTAACCCGACACCCTGTGAACAGCATGGTCTTGCGGATCAAGCCGCCTGAAACGATGCAGCCACCGGACACAAGCGAAGCGATGGCCGAACCACGCCTGCCTTCAAGGTCATGCACAAATTTCGCAGGTGGGGTAACTTCGCTATGCGTCCAAATCGGCCATTCATTTTCGTAGAGATCGAGTGAAGGCAAGGCCTCGCACAAATCCAGATTGGCTTCCCAATAAGCATCGATGGTTCCCACATCGCGCCAATAGGCCTCTTTCTCGGCTTCGGCGCGCACGCAGGATTTGGTGAAGCGGTGAGCCACGGCCTTTCCACCCTTCACCATCTTGGGGATGATGTCTTTGCCGAAATCGCGCGATGAACCCGGCGTGGCCGCATCTTCGCGCAGCAATTCCGCAAGCTTCTTGGTCTCGAAAACATAGATGCCCATGGAGGCCAGAGCCACATTGGGGTTGCCCGGGATCGCAGGAGGATCTTTCGGTTTTTCAATGAAGTTGATGATGCGGTCTTTCTCATCCACATGCATCACGCCAAAGCCGGTGGCTTCCATGCGCGGCACCTCGAGAACACCGATGGTGACATCCGCACCTGTGTCTACGTGATCCTGCAGCATCAATTCGTAATCCATCTTATAGATGTGATCACCGGCCAGGATGACGATATATTTCACGTTATAGGCCTCGATGATGTCGAGGTTCTGATACACGGCGTCTGCCGTTCCGGCATACCACTGATCCTCGCTCACGCGCTGCGAGGCCGGCAGAATGTCGAAGCTTTCATTGCGCTCTGTGCGGAAGAAGTTCCAACCGCGCGTCAGATGGCGGATGAGGCTGTGCGCCTTGTATTGCGTGGCCACACCAATGCGGCGGATGCCGGAGTTGAGCGCATTGGACAGCGCGAAGTCGATGATGCGGGACTTGCCGCCGAAAGGCACTGCAGGCTTGGCGCGGATGTCCGTCAACTCCATCAGGCGACTGCCACGGCCACCAGCCAAAACATAAGCCATGGCATCACGGGCCAATGGTCCCTGCTTTTTTTGTTCAGTCATTTCTGTTCTCTCCCAGTCACTTTTTTTCTTTAATGAAGTAGAGTGTTGCTAGTGGTGGCACCATGACATGCGCCGAGGCGGGCCGTCCGTGAGAGAGACCCTTGTCGGCCACGATCTTGCCGGCATTGCCGAGTCCTGAACCCCAATAGAGGCTGGCATCAGTGTTCAGCGCCTCGCGCCACACGCCATCCTGCGGCATGGGCAGCGTCACGTTCTTGCGCGGAACAGACGTGAAGTTGGAAATGGTCACCACAATGGGGCCGCCGATGCCATCATGGCGCGCCCAGGCGAAGATCGACGTTTCGGAATCATCTGCCAACAGCCATTCAAAGCCTTCCGGCTCGCAATCGCGCGCGTGGAGTGCGGCAACACTGGTGTGGAGATGGTTCAGATCGCGCACCAGGCTCTTCATGCCACGATGTGGCTCACCATCATCGAGCAAGTGCCAATCCAGCGATTGGGCGAAATTCCATTCACGCCATTGGGCAAATTCCTGGCCCATGAAAAGCAACTTCTTGCCCGGATAAGCCCACATGAAGGCGTAGAAAGCGCGCAGCGTGGCAAACTTCTGCCAATCATCACCTGACATTTTGGCCAAGAGCGAGCCTTTTCCATGCACCACTTCATCATGTGACAGCGGGAGCACGAAATTCTCGCTGAAGGCGTAGAGAAGCCCGAAGGTGAGATCATTGTGGTGGTGTTTGCGGTGAATGCCTTCGCGCCCCATGTATTTCAGCGTGTCATGCATGAAACCCATGTTCCATTTGAAGCCAAAACCCAGGCCATTCATGGAAGTGGGTTTGGACACGCCCGGGAATGCGGTTGACTCTTCCGCGATGGTGACAATGCCAGGCTCTTGGCCATAGGTTTCATGGTTCATGCGCTGGAGGAAAGAAATAGCTTCGAGGTTTTCGCGGCCACCGTGCTTGTTGGGAATCCACTCTCCCTCTTTGCGCGAATAGTCGAGGTAGAGCATCGATGCCACGGCATCCACGCGCAGCCC
Organism: Aestuariivirga sp.; assembly: GCA_031424315.1. Taxonomy (GTDB): domain Bacteria; phylum Pseudomonadota; class Alphaproteobacteria; order Rhizobiales; family Aestuariivirgaceae; genus Aestuariivirga. The sequence goes on along the minus strand of JANPHF010000080.1, from coordinate 4,704 downwards.
GTCAATATGATATTGCTTCAACCAGAACAGCGCGTTGTTGAGCAGGAAGGCCATCACTTCGCGGCGGCCAAAATTGTAGATCGCGGTGTTCCAATCCGGGTGATAGCCTTGGCGTGGGTCTTCGTGCTCGTAGAGCGCCGTGCCATCAAAATGAGCGAGGCCAAATTCATCGGTCGGGAAATGGGCGGGCACCCAATCTAGGATGATGCCTATGCCCGCTTCATGTGCGCGATTGACGAAACGCGCAAAGCCCGAAGGATCGCCAAATCGTGAAGTTGGAGCAAACAGGCCAGTGGGCTGATAGCCCCAGCTCGGATCAAACGGATGTTCGGATACGGGCAGAAGTTCGATATGGGTGAAGCCCATGTCTTTGACATAGGACACCAGTTGTTCGGCGAGATCGTCGTAGCTCAGAAACTCATTGCCGTGCTTGCGGCGCCATGAACCCAAGTGAACTTCATAGACTGACATGGGCTGGCGGCGCTTGTCGCCCTGCGCGCGCTTGGCAAGGTATTCACCATCGCTCCACTGGAACTTCGAGATGTCATAAACCTTGGAGGCCGTGTTGGGGCGCAGGTCAGCGGCAAAGCCAAACGGATCAGCCTTCAACGGCAACAGCTTGCCGCCGGGGCCGAGTAGTTCATATTTATAGCCCTGCCCGGCTTGGGCCTCTGGCACAAAAATTTCCCAAATGCCGACGTCGAGCCGCTTGCGCATGACATGGCGGCGGCCATCCCAGCCGTTGAAATCGCCCACTACGGACACGCGCTCGGCATTGGGCGCCCAGACGGCGAAGTGAACGCCATCCACGCCCTCGTGATGCAAGGGATGGGCGCCGAGTTTTGAATAGAGGTTGAGGTGGTTGCCCTCGCCGATGAAATAGTCATCCTGTGGGCCGAGAACGGGGCCAAGCGAATAGGCATCTGTCGTCGTCCAGCGCCCACCGCCGTTGGCACATTGGAAGCGGATGGCCTGAAGGGCCTTGGCCTTCACTTCGCCTTCGAAGAAGCCAGCGGGGTGGCGGCGTTCCAGCGCGCCCAGGTCAGTTCCGTCAAGTGTCTGGACTGACACAATGTCTGCGCCCGGAATATAGGCGCGGGCGATGAAGGATTTTCCAAACTGGTGCAAGCCAAGAACTTTAAACGGATCACCGTGCCGGCCTTCCACAATGGCCTGTATTTCTGGGCCGCTGGTTTTCCATTTTGTTTCGGCCATGGTTGCACTCACTGTGTTGGAACATTCCAGATATCGCGGGCATATTCCCTGATCGTGCGATCGGATGAGAACCAGCCCATGTTGACGCTATTCCTGATTGCCATGCGCGTCCAGTCCTTTGGGTTAAACCAGGTAAGGTCTACGCGGTCTTGCGCTGCGACATAGGCGTCAAAATCCTGGCCCACCATGAACCAGTCCCCATGATAGATGGAATCGACGATCGGATTGAAGCGCGATGGCTCGCCAACCGAGAAGGTGCCCTTGGAAATTTCGCGCAACACGGCGCGCAACCGGGGCGAGGCTTCCACCACAGCATGGCCGTCAATGCCCTTGTGCCGGTTTTCATCCACCTGTTGCGCAGTGAGACCGAAGATGAAGAAGTTTTCCGCGCCCACGTGGTCACGCATTTCGACATTGGCGCCATCCAGCGTGCCAATGGTCAGCGCGCCATTGAGACCGAACTTCATGTTGCCGGTGCCGGATGCTTCCATGCCTGCGGTTGAAATCTGTTCCGACAGATCAGTGGCGGGAACGATCACTTCAGCGAGCGAGACATTGTAGTTGGGCAGGAAAACAACCTTCAACAGGTCTTTCACCACCGGATCGGCATTCACCACCGTGGCGACGTCATTGATCAGCTTGATGATAAGCTTGGCCTGCGTGTAGCTCGGTGCCGCCTTGCCCGCAAAAATCTTCACGCGTGGGGCAAATTTGCCGGTAGGGTTGGCCTTTATCTGCAGATAGTGATCCACTGTTTGCAGGATGTTCAACAGTTGGCGCTTGTATTCATGAATGCGCTTCACCTGCACGTCGAACATGGCCGTAGGATCGAGCTTCAGGCCCAGGCGCGATTCAACCAAAGTGGCAAGTTCCACCTTGTTGGCGCGCTTGATGGCGGCAAAGCGCTCACTCATGGCCTTGTCGTCGGCAATGCCGGCCGCACGGGTGAGCAGTTCGGCATTGTCCAGTGTTTCATGGCCGCCAGCTTCGGCAAAGAGGGCGGAGAGATCAGGGTTGATGTTATGCAGCCAGCGACGCGGTGTGATGCCATTAGTCTTGTTGTTGATGCGGCCGGGAAAGAGCTTGTTGAGATCGCGGAACACTGAGGTCTTCATCAGCTCCGTATGCAAAGCCGAGACACCGTTGATGCTATGTGCGCCAACAAACGCCAACTGGCCCATGCGGATGCGGCGGCCGGCGCCTTCATCGATGAGCGAAACGGAACGGATGAAATCAACATCCGCGCCCAGTTTGTTGTGGGCCTCAACCAGAAGATGATCATTGATGGCGTAGATGATCTGGAGATGGCGCGGCAGCATGCGCATGAAAAGTTCCACTGGCCAGCTTTCCAGCGCTTCAGGCAACAGCGTGTGGTTGGTGTAGGAAATCACCTTTTGCGTTGCGGTCCAGGCCTCTTCCCAATGCAGGCCGTGAATGTCGATCAACAGGCGCATCAACTCTGCCACGGCGATGGCGGGATGTGTGTCATTGATCTGCACGGCCACCTTGTCAGCCAGGTTGGCCACTGTCTTATACTTCTGGATGTGGCGGCGTAGAATGTCCTGCAGCGAGGCGGAGGTGAAGAAATATTCCTGGCGCAGGCGCAACTCCTGGCCCTGCGGCGTGGAATCTGACGGATAGAGAATGCGCGTAAGAATTTCAGCACGGGTGCTTGATGAAAGCGCGCCTTGGAAATCGCCGCTGTTGAAAGCGTTGAGATGGATTGGATCAAGCGCACGGGCACCCCATAGGCGCAACGTGTTCACGCGCGCGCCACGCCAGCCCACCATGGGTGTGTCGAAGGCGGTGGCCAGCAGGGTTTCATCCGGCACCCAGATGGCCGCTTCCTTGCCAGAGGTGGTTTCAACATGGCCGCCAAAAGCAATTTTATATGCGGCTTCGCGGCGCGAGAATTCCCAGGGGTTGCCGTCTTCCAGCCAGTTTTCCGGCAATTCCATCTGCCAGCCATCCTTGATGAGCTGACGGAACAAGCCGTGATTATAGCGGATGCCATAGCCATAGGCCGGGATATCAAGGCTGGCCATGCTTTCCATGAAGCACGCGGCGAGGCGGCCCAAGCCGCCGTTGCCCAGCGCCGCGTCCTGCTCCAGTGCCTCGGTGAGATCAAGATCGACATTCAACTCAGCGAGTGCAGCATTGAAGTTCTCACTGAGTTCGAGATTGCACAGCGCATCGCGCAGGAGGCGGCCAATGAGGAATTCAAGTGAGAGGTAATAAACGCGCTTGGCATCGGCCTTGTAGGCGCGGCGGGTGGACTCCTGCCACTTGTCGATGATCCGGTCACGCAATGCCAGAATGGTGGCGTTCAGCCAGTCGTGATGCTTGGCGACCACGGGGTCTTTGCCGATGGCATAAGTGAGCTTGGCCAGAATATCGGCCTTGATCTCAACAACGGTATTTTTCGACAATATTGAACTCCTCAAAGCGCTTTGAACCTCGATGTTTGCCCATTTTATAGATCAAACACAATGGAATAGTGATGTGCGATCCTCAGGAAATTAAGGGTTCCCATCAGATAGCGCCAACGCCTAGTGTTTCCCTGCTTGGCCGCGACCTGCAAGCCCTAATTTGCGCCGCCTGAACTGATGCCGATCAAAATGCGGCAGCAAAGCCACGCCGCGCGAAATATTTTGCTGATCTAGGCTGTGTTCTTGCTTCGCGAGGCAACCGCACCCATCGTTTCAAGTGCAGCGTGCAGGATGCCTTTATGATCGAGGCCTGCCTTGGCATACATGGCTTCCGGCTTGGCCTGTTCGGTGAACTCGTCTGGCAGGGTGAGACTGCGGATCTTCAGCCCGCGGTCCAAAAGGCCCATGCGCGCCATCGCATGCATCACTTGCGCTCCGAAGCCGCCAGCGGCCCCCTCTTCCACGATAATCAGACTCTCGTGATTTTCCGCGAGCTGCTTGACGAGACCTATGTCCAGCGGCTTGGCAAAGCGCGCATCGGCCACCGTTGTGGAAAGGCCCATGGCATCCAGTTCATCAGCGGCGCGCAGAGAGTCTTGCAGGCGGGTACCGAAGGAAAGAATGGCAATGCGGCTGCCTTCACGCAGCACGCGGCCTTTGCCGATCTCAAGGAAGCTGCCGCGCTCTGGCAGATCGACACCCACGCCATCGCCGCGCGGATAGCGGAAGGAGATGGGGCCTTCGTCATAGTCTGCCGCAGTGCGCACCATGTGTTTGAGTTCGGCTTCATCCGCCGCTGCCATCACCACAAAGCCCGGCAAGCTGGCGAGATAGCCAATATCAAACGCGCCACAATGAGTTGGCCCGTCTGCACCGACGAACCCAGCGCGGTCGATGGGAAAGCGCACGGGCAGTTTCTGGATCGCCACATCATGCACCACTTGGTCATAGGCGCGTTGCAGAAAGGTTGAATAGATTGCCGCGAAAGGCTTCAGGCCCTCGGTGGCCAAGCCTGCGGCAAAAGTCACGGCGTGTTGCTCGGCAATGCCCACATCATATA
>JANPHF010000079.1:0-10587 GCA_031424315.1 Aestuariivirga sp. | reverse complement strand
TCCCCGACAATACAGCACCGGTGGCAAACCCATCCTCGGGCGCATCTCGAAGCGGGGCAGTAAATATCTGCGGACCCTGTTCGTTCAGGCGGCTCATATCATCATGATGCGCCCTAAGAACTTGGAGAAGTTCAGCTTCGGACCATAGCTGACAGAAGCCACCAAACGCATGCACAAGAACAAGGTGGCGGCGGCATTGGCCAATAAACTGGCCCGCATTGCCTCGAGCATTTTGTGGAACAGAAAAGACTTTGACACCCACCGCATAGAAGTGACCGCTATCTGACACAACGTCACTTCCAACCAATTCGCGATTGAGATGCCTGCATGGAACGGACCAATCAACGCCCCCAAAGTCTGATGACCCTGATGGTTTTTATGAACCTGTCCGCTAATGAGACCAATGGTGCGTGCGTATTCCCATCAAGGCCACAGCCCGCGTGCTGACCAAACAGGCCGGATACATATCTGCGACTTCTGTTACCGTGCAAAATCCCTCTTGCGAAAGGCAGCCAGTCCATACATTTGGGTCAATTTCCGACTTGCTATATTGAGTTGGATTTGTCAGCTCCGGACCACCGAGCAGACCAATTGATAAAGCCGCTGTCACTTACGCCGTCACATTGCAAACGAGATCAACCGCGGCCAATTCGGTTGGTCGTCGGCACAGTTGGCCGTGAGACTGCCGAGAGAATAGGCCGCCCAATCTTGGCAGCAGCAATTCGGCAAGCGGTCATCTGACAAATCGTTCGTCTTCAAGGATCGCCAACCATTTGAAAACACTCGACGCAGTTCTCCGTAGCTGTTGAGAGCTGGTCCACAGGTCTGGAGAATTACCGCCTGGAGAACAAAGTCTGGGGCATTTGTCCCCAGGCGCGGTTCAGAGGTTCACACAGATTGGCCCCAATTTTTATGGGATTGTGTGGGGATCGCTCAATCAGAGAAGAAGCTGTACAAGGAAATTGGCGGAGAGGGAGGGATTCGAACCCCCGGTACCCTTGCGAGTACTTCGCATTTCGAGTGCGACGCGATCGACCACTCTGCCACCTCTCCGCGAGGGTCAAGAAACCCGTGGTTCGGCGCGGGTGATAGCCTAAGGCCCTCGCGCCGCCAAGCCCCTTTTCAAGGGATTTGACTCACCGCCCCACTCTGCTAAGAGCGCCAACCATGAGCATAAATCCGCGCCTCAAACCGGTTTTTGCGCCCGTATTCGCGGGCTGCGCTTGCTCGACCAAGACCAGCACAAAAACGAAAAAGACGATCTAGCCCCTCCCCCGGTCATCACACCCCACGGGGGTGGTTGGCCAGACCTTCAGCCCGGTGGCAATCCAGAGATGGGTTTGGGGGCGGGAAAGAGAGAGGTTGATACCTTATGGGTTACAAAGTTGCAGTCGTCGGTGCCACGGGAAATGTGGGCCGCGAAATGATGAATATTCTCGACGAACGGGAATTTCCGATCGACGAAATTCACGCCATCGCCTCGCGCCGCTCGCTGGGCACGGAAGTGAGCTTTGGCGACAAGATCTTGAAGTGCAAGGATCTGGAGCAGTTCGATTTTTCCAAGGTTGATTTCGTCTTGATGTCGGCGGGTTCTGAGGTTTCCAAGGTGTGGTCGCCCAAGATTGGTGCACTTGGGCCCATCGTGATCGACAACTCGTCCTGCTGGCGTTACGACCAAAACGTGCCGCTGATCGTGCCCGAAGTGAATGCCCATGTGCTCGACGAATACATGAAGCGCAACAACCGCATGAACATCATAGCCAATCCAAATTGCTCAACCGCGCAGCTCGTGGTTGCGTTGAAGCCTTTGCATGATGTGGCCAGGATCAAGCGCGTGGTGGTGTCCACCTACCAATCCGTGTCCGGTGCGGGCAAGGAAGGCATGGACGAGCTGTGGAACCAGACCAAGGGCATCTTCGTCACCGACCCACCCACGCCGAAGAAGTTTACCAAGCAGATCGCCTTCAACGTGATCCCGCACATTGATGTGTTCATGGAAGATGGATACACCAAGGAAGAGTGGAAGATGCTGGCCGAGACCAAGAAGATTCTCGACCCGAAAATCAAACTCACCGCCACTTGCGTGCGCGTGCCCGTGTTTGTCGGCCATTCGGAAGCCGTGAACATTGAATTTGAATCGCCAATGTCGGCTGATGAAGCGCGCGACATTCTGCGCGAAGCGCCGGGCTGCATGGTCATCGATAAGCGCGAAGCCGGTGGTTACATCACGCCAGTGGAATGTGCAGGCGAATATGCCACCTTTATCAGCCGCATCCGTGAAGACGCCACGATTGAAAATGGCCTGAACCTGTGGGTGGTGTCTGACAACCTCCGCAAGGGTGCGGCCCTCAATGCCACGCAGATCGCCGAGAGCCTGATCAACCGCGGCCTGATGAAGAAAGCCGCCTGAGCAAATAGTGAGGGGCCCGCATTGCTGCAGGCCCCTTTTTTATTCACGTGAAGTGGATCGTCACATCCCCTTCATCAGGCATCCCACCGCCAGGATGACATAGGCCAAGGCCATCACCCAAACGGAAGCAACTGGGATCATGGCTAGAACGCCAAGGGCCATCAGCAGGCCCACGATGGCGACAACCAGTGAGACGATAAAGACGATTTGGGTAGGTGCGCTCAATTTCATGGTTTCCCCCTTTTGTTGATTCGCAGCGAAAGTTTAGCACAGTCCGTGGCTCGCAAGGCGCAGACGGGCCGCGTTGCATTGAGCCAAAGGTTTGTTAGCATGGCGGCATGAAGCTTCATCTTGCCGCCATTGTTTTTCTCGGCCTTGGCCTCACACCGGTCCGCGCTGGCGAAATTCAATTGCAGGTGCCGCTGCAATGCGAAATCGGCAAGAATTGCTGGATCCAGCAATATGCCGACCATGACCCAACCGCTAGCGCTTCCGACTTTGCCTGTGGCAGTGAAACCTATGACAATCATGATGGCACGGATTTTCGCGTGCAGAACACCCAAGTTGACGTAAATGTTCTGGCTGCGGCTGAAGGAACGGTGAAAGCGGTTCGCGATGGCATGGATGACAGGCTCGCCATCACGCCAGAGCTGTTGGCAGCGGTGTCCAGTGTTGAGTGTGGCAATGGCCTGGTGATTACCCACCAAGGCGGGTTCGAGACCCAATATTGCCACATGAAAAAAGGCAGCCTGCTGGTCAAGCCGGGCCAGCATGTTGCTGCGGGTGAAGTTCTGGGAAAAGTGGGTTTCTCAGGCGCTGCCGCATTCCCCCACCTGCATCTTTCTGTGCGCCATGGGCAAACCAAGGTTGACCCCTTCAGTGGACCACTGACGCAGGATTGCCATGCAAGCGCGACAAGCCTCTGGTCTCCACTGGCGGCAGAGGCGCTGCACTACCAGCCATTTTCCATGATGGATTTAGGATGGGCCACAGGGCCAGTATCAGAAGCTGACCTGGAGCAAGGGACAGCTTCTGGGCAGGCCCCCGCCGCCTCATGGCCAGCGCTTGTAGGCTATGCCCAGTTCATCAATCTGAGGAAGGGTGACAGCGTGCAGATCACGCTGATTGGCCCCGAAGGCGAGCTTGCGCGCAATGTGCAAATCGTCGAGCATGACAAGGCGCAGTATATTATTTTTGCGGGCAAGCGGGCTCAATCGCATTGGGATGCGGGAACATACCGGATTGTTGCGGATGTATTGCGCCAAGGACTGCCTAAATTCGAGCAAACCCACACCGCTGAAATCAAGTAGCCCCAAGCGCCAGGCGCGACAGAATGAAATCCCGCTCCTTGGCGAGGCCCTCCCACTCATCGCCTTCATCGGCGAAAATCAAAGTGTAGGTGCCGACGTAGCCTGCGCCTTCCGCTGCAGCGACACATTGGCCGTAATCGGCTTCATCCAGCTTTGCGCCGATGAAGCTGGCCTTGGCATGACAAAGCTGGGCGCGGGCAAAGATGGAAGAGAGATCGGCATATTTGGTTGAGCCACTCCAATTGCCCATGTCGGCCAGAAAGCCGAGGCCAGGCGTGGCGTCCATAATATGATGAACTTCGGCTGGCGTGGCGGTGAGATCAAACCAGTTTTCAGTGACGAGCTTCACGCCTTGTGTGGCCGCGCTGTTGGCGAGATGAGCAAGGCCGGAAACCGAAAGTGCCAGCGCATCGGGTGATGGCTTTTGTTTGCCCGCAATCGCACGGGCATGGACAGCCCCAAGGCGCGCAGCGGCACCAATCCATTTGTTGATCCAGGCCATGTCGCGCGCGCGGGTTTGTGAGTTGGTGATGTCGCCATCGTCAATCAGCAGGGTTTGGATGGTGACGCCGGCGCTGGCGAAAGCTGAGCGCAATTCTTCAAGATAAACCGAGTCAAGGGAGGCGATGTGAAAGTGGCAGAGTTCAATGCGGGCATAGCCGTGCGCACGCAAAGCAACTGGCAGATCAAAGAGCTTTATTTCTCCCAATCCCCAAGTCGGCAATGCTGGCGCATCATCGCGGCCCGCAGGGCCATTGGCGTGGGAGTAGCCCAGCAATTTGTGAAGTGACCAGGATGAAACTGCGATGCGAGAGTGGGGCAAGTTGCTCATGCTGAACAACCTAGCGCCCTTTCTTGTAGCGGGAGAAGAAGAAAAAGCCCTTCCCACATCGCTGTGAGAAGGGCGCAACAACCTTTGCGGGTTGTCAGATATCAATCATAAAGAACAGCAGCGATTTTCGGATCGTTCATGTTGTCCTTGGTGTAGTAGTAGAAGCCCGTGTCGATCGTCTTGGGCAACTTTTCGCCCTTCAAGACCTTGGTCAGCGAGCTGACGGCGCATTGGCCAATGCCGACCGGGTTCTGGGTGATGGCGCCAGCCAGAAGGCCCGAATTGATTGCGTCCTTTTGCTTCTTGCCTGAGTCAAAGCCAATGCCAATGACCTTGGAGCCGGTTTCCTTCTTGGCAATCGCAAGACCGTTGGCAGCGCCTTCGTTAGAGGCGAAGATGCCCTTAAGGTTCGGATGCGCGGTCAAGATAGCCTTGATATCATCAGCAGCTTTGGCATCAGCATTCGCAAAACGGGTGTCGACCAGCTTGATCTTCGGATGTTTCGCGATTTCCTCTTCGAAGCCCTTGCGACGGCCGAGGCCAGTTGCAGACGTCTGGTCGTGGATTTCGTCAGCCACTTCGCCTTCATCGCCGATCGCCTTGGCAAGCTGCTTGGCAGCTTCTGCTGCTGCGGCTTCATTATCGGTGGTGCAGGTGGTGACAGGCAGATCATTGGCAACGCCCGAGTCGAAGGCCACGATTGGAATCTTCGCATCGGCATATTGTTGCAGCGCCTTGGTCTCGGCCTTTGTGTCGAGGGCAGCAAAACCCAGGCCGACTGGCTTCTTGGCGAAATCGGCGTTCAGGATGTCGATCTGCTTGTCGATTTCGGCTTCGGTCTTCGGGCCCTCGAAAGTGATGGTCACGCCATCAGCCTTGGCTTGGTCCTCAGCGCCCTTTTTTACTGCTTGCCAGAATTGGTGGTCAAAGCCCTTGGCAATAATGGCATAATATGGCGAGTCGGCGTGGGCAGTTGCCGAGAGCGCCGTCGCAGCGCCCAAGAGGGCGGCAGCAGCGATAAGTTTCTTCATTAGGAATTCTCCCTGGTTTCTAGTTCAGCGGTCCCTGATGTTGACCAGAGCCTGACGGGAACCGTTTCAGCCTCTGGATTCTTGCGAATATGCGTCACGAACGGTTTCTCAAACGCATGTCGACGTACACGGCGGTCACCAGAATGGCACCCGTGGCCACGTATTTCCACTCGTCCGCCACGCTCAACACGGTTAGGCCGTTCGATAGAATGCTAATGATAAAGGCGCCGATGATGGTCCCCAAAATAGTGCCGCGGCCACCCGTCAATGATGTGCCGCCAATAACTGTGGCAGCGATGGCGTCCAACTCGTAACCCATGCCAATGGCAGGCTGTGCTGAACCCAGGCGCGATGACAAGAGGAGGCCAGCAATGCCGCAGATCATGCCGCTCAGCGCATATATACCCACCTTCCACAAGTTCACATTCACACCTGAAAGGCGCACTGCTTCCTCGTTGCTGCCTAAGGCATAGATAAAGCGGCCGAGGATTGTGCGGTTCAGGATGATGGCAGCGAAAATTGCTACCAAGATCATTACAAAAACAGCGTTGGGTATGCCAAGGCCAGGAATCAACAGGGAGATTGTGCTGTCGGGCGAAATGAAAGCATAGTCGGGCTTATCGTCGAAGTAGATCGGCTTGGCAGACGTAACAACGACGTTGAGCCCATACAGTGCGCGCATGAAGCCCAACGTCACGATGAAGGGCGGAATTTTAAGATAGGCGATCAATGAGCCGGAGAATGCACCAACGAGTGCCCCGGTGAGCAAGGCGCCCGGTATGCCAATCCACAGGGGCAAACCCCAGTTGATGGAAAGGATGCCCGTGATAATCGCGCAGAATGTCATCAAGGTGCCGACGGAAAGGTCGATGCCGGCAGAAATGATGACGAGCGTACAAGCAATGCCAAGAACGGCATTCACCGCTGTTGCGGTCATGATATTGACGGCATTCAGCCAAGAGAAAAATACTGGTGAGGCCAAGCTGAAAAAGGCGACCAGCAGGAGCAACACGGCAAAGGCAACGACCTTCTGCAGCGCTGCCACCGAAAAGAAACTGGATTTCTCGTTTTCAACCGTGGTTGCAGAAATTGTGCTCATATTCTTCTCCGATTACGCGGCGTTAGCCTGGCGCAGCGTCGCCAGATGCATGATTGATTCCTGGGTGGCGTCTTTGCCATCAAGCTCGCCGGTGACGCGGCCTTCGCACATCACTACGATGCGGTGAGACAGGCGAATTACTTCCGGCAATTCAGACGAAATCACCACAATGGCCTTGCCTTGGGCGGCGAGGTTCTGCAGCAACTTGTAGATTTCTGCCTTGGCGCCCACGTCTATGCCGCGCGTCGGCTCATCAAAGAAGAGAATGTCACAATCGCGCAGCAGCCATTTGGCGATGACTACCTTTTGCTGATTGCCGCCAGATAGCAGGCGTGACTCCTGATGCACGTGCGGCGTCTTAACCTTCAGCCTGCCCACGTACTCATGGGCATCCTTGTTCAAGGCGCGATCGTTCATCCACAAACGCGCAGTCAAATAACGGCCCCAAGATGGCAATGTTATATTGTCGCGCACCGACATACGTGTGACGATGCCGAAACGCTTGCGATCTTCAGACAAATAGGCGAGGCCGTTGCGGACCGCATCTGCCGGGGATTTGATCCTACTCTTTTTGCCGTGAATATAGATTTCACCACTGTCGATGGGGTCTGCACCAAAAATGGCGCGAGCCACTTCGGTGCGGCCGGCCCCCATGAGGCCTGCGAAACCAAGGATTTCGCCCTTGTTCAGCGAGAAGGAAACATTCTTGATGTGCTTGCCGCTGTTGAGGCCTGTAACGCGCAAAACTTCTTCGCCGTTGCCACGGCCTTCTTCGCGTGTGCTATCAACGAGTTCGCGGCCCACCATGAGCGAGATAATCTTGGCCATAGACGTGGTGGCGGCGGACACCGTGTCGATATATTGTCCATCGCGCATCACGGTGATGCGATCTGCTATGCGCTTCACTTCGTCCATCTTGTGGGTGATGTAGATGATGGCCACGCCGTGGCGTTTCAAATCCTCTATGACGGCGAAGAGGTGCTCCACTTCTTTTTCGTTCAATGCCGAGGTTGGCTCGTCCATCACCAGCACTTTTGAATCGAATGACAAGGCCTTGGCAATTTCCACCAACTGCTGTTTGGCCACAGTAAGCTCGCCAACCTCAACATCCGGCGGGATATCAACCTTCATGCGCTTGAAAACTTCGCGGGTCTTGGCATTGAGGGCAGCATTGTCGGTGAAGATACCAAACCCGCGGCGCGGCTCGCGACCGATGAAAATATTCTGCGCGGCTGAGAGATGGTTCATCAGGTTTAATTCCTGATGAATGATGCTGATGCCCAATTCCTGCGCGGCGCGCGGATTGGGAACGGTTACGGGCTTGCCATCCACCAGAATTTCGCCAGCATCGGGCTGGTAGACGCCGGTGAGGATTTTCATCATTGTTGACTTGCCGGCGCCATTCTCGCCCATGAGGGCCAGAACTTCGCCGGCATGCAAATCAAGCCGCACGCTCTTCAAGGCGTGAACGCCGGGGAAGGATTTATCAATGCCGCGCATTTCGACCACAACAGGCTTCGTTGTGGTTGGGGTGGCAACCATGGGCGCTGGGTGGGGCATTGCGGCAGACAGTGGAGCCATGGCAGGCTTGGCCATCGCCTTTGGGGCGGGCTTTGCCTTCTTGGCCCCAGTGGTTTTTTTCTGGGGTGGCTTCTTGGCCATTTTTGCGTCTTCTCCGAGGATGCGAAGCCTATGGGCAGGTGTGACAAAAGGCAACACCTCATGTGATTTAATCTGATCATGGCAGTTGGACTTGACCTTTGCGCCTCAAGCTCTTCAATGGCGCAATGTCTTCTGATTTCATTTTGCCTTTGGCTTTGGGGCTCGGCCTTGCCGCCGCCGTGGGCTTTCGCGTGTTCCTGCCACTGTTCATCTTGGGGCTGGCGGCGCATGTGGGAGTGGTGACACCCACCGCTGGGTTTGATTGGGTGGCCTCCACCCCTGCCCTGATCATGTTTGCCGTGGCGGCTGTCACAGAAGTCGTCGCCTACTATGTGCCGCTGCTGGACAATGCGCTGGATCATGTGGCCGGGCCAGTCGCCATCGCGGCGGGCATTGGTGTGACGGCGTTGGCGTTGGGCGATGCGCCACCGATGTTGAAATGGACACTAGCGATCATCGCAGGCGGCGGCGTGGCGGCGGCAACGCAGGGTTCCACCACCCTCTTGCGTGGCACTTCGACAGCCTTCACAGCGGGACTAGGCAATCACGCGATTGCCACGGGCGAAATTGTGGGTGCCATCATCTTTTCATTGGCAGCATTGTTCCTGCCTTATCTCGCGCTGGCACTGGTGGTGCTGATGGCGATCGTGGCGCTGCGCCTGTTCTTCAAGCGGCGGACGGCGCGCGGAGAATGAGTGCTTCTCCTTTTGAAATTTTCCTTGTCTCGGTTCCGGGGCTGGAAGCCGCACTGCATGACGAAGCGCGGGCGGCGGGCTTTGCGGGCTTGGCCACGGTGAAGGGCGGCGTGCGCTTCATGGGCAGTTGGCCTGACGTGTGGCGCGCCAATCTGGCCTTGCGCGGCGCATCACGTGTACTGGCGCGGATCGGCTCTTTCCGAGCCGCCCATCTCGCCCAACTGGACAAGCGCGCGCGGGCTTTTGACTGGAGCGCCACACTGGTAGCTGGGCAGGCCGTAACAGTGGAAGCATCTTGCAAGGCCAGCCGGATTTATCATGCGGGGGCAGCCAAGGAGCGCATCGCGCGGGCGCTGACTGAGGAGCTGGGCGCTGTGGTGAGCGAGGATGCACCGCTCACCGTGATGGCGCGGATCGAGGATGATCTTGTGACCCTCAGTCTCGATACCTCGGGCGATCTGTTACACAAGCGCGGCGCGAAGCAGGCCATGGCGAAAGCGCCAATGCGCGAAACCATGGCGGCGCTGTTTCTGCGGCAATGTGGCTTCACGAGCAACGAGCCCGTGCTTGATCCGATGTGCGGCTCCGGCACCTTTGTGATTGAGGCGGCCGAGATAGCGGCAAAGCTGATGCCGGGGCGCAACCGGCATTTTGCATTTGAGTTGATCAAGGGTTTTGATGCGGCGGGTTATGAGGCGTTGAAGGCGGCGCAGGTTCCCATCACTCCACCCTTCACCTTTCATGGCAGTGACCGCAACGAAGGCGCGATAAGCGCGGCCAAGGCCAATGCGGCGCGCGCGGGCGTTTCCGCATTCACCAGTTTCGAGCGACGCACCATCAGCGAGATCACGCCGCCGGAGGGGCCAGCTGGCCTTATCATCATCAACCCTCCTTACGGCGCGCGCATTGGCGATGCCAAAAAGCTGCAGTCCCTTTATGCCGCCACGGGCCAAGTGTTGTTGGCGCGCTTTGCAGGTTGGCGCGTGGGGATCATCACCAATGACTCCAACCTTGCTCGCGCCACTGGCCTGCCGCTTAAACGCGGTGCGCCGGTGTTGCACGGCGGAATTCGCGTTCATCTCTATCAGGCCAGCCTTTGAGCTGAGCCTCAGCTGATGATCTTTGCGTAGACCTCGCTGGCGCCCCAGGCGATCAATATGGCTGGCAACAGCCAATCGGTGCCGCCTGGCAACCAGCCGATACGTTCCGCCATCAGCACGCCGCCCGCCAGTAAGAGGAAAAGGCCAAAGCCAATTCCGCGCCGGTCTGGATGGTGCCCTTGGCCTGGCAAATGTCCTGTTGGATCTGGCATCGCAACCTCCGTTAAAGGGATGATGCGTGCCTTGTAGGCCGGGCGAAATGGCCTGTCGTTGATGCGGGTCAAACCGGCTGCGGAATGAGTGAGAAGGCAAAGCTCCGCCTTTGTTCGCCCCGTGACGTTGCGGGGCGGGGAAGCTGGAGCGGGGTATCAACTCAAGACTGTCCCGCTTTCGGCATGAAAAAGAAATGGAGGGGGATGCCCGCCCATGGCTTCAAGCCCGCATATGC
>JANPHF010000078.1:0-7791 GCA_031424315.1 Aestuariivirga sp. | reverse complement strand
TGGATTGGAATGGGATCCAAGATGCTTAAACTTCTTTGAATCCAAGAAATCTGTAAGAACCTTCAGTTCGAACCAAGTCAGAGAAAGGATACATACCGGGTCTGTCGGCCGTTGGCGCAACTATGAAAGGCACCTCGGCCCTTTGTTCAGTCACCTAAAAAAACATGGATACCACCCAGAGCCTTGAAGAATATTCCTATATTGCGCATTGGCAACACAATCTCGCGGCAGTTTACTGGGTTTAGGCGTTGCATGGTGACTACATGATTTGATTGCAGCACGGCGGTCCTTGTTCCGGACACGATTCTAACCTAAAGCCTGAAGTGCAACTGGTGGTTAAATTGATCCCTTCTCCTTTACTCTTAATTAGTGCCGCTTTGGCGCTGTCCGCTTGTGTGGCTGACCAAGCCAGCATTGACACTGAAAGCCGGGCCATTGCTGTTGACCAGCAAGCTGAGCCTGCTGGTGCAGCGGGGCCGCAAAGTGCGGCCTCGGTGGCATCGCTGCTGCCGGCGACCGGCCCCACCTATGTCACGCTGACTGTTGCGCAGCCGGATTCAAGTGGCGCACCCGTCAAGGGGGAGACCGCGAGCCCCATCACTTCCGGCAGCGGATTTGTTGTGTCTGAAGATGGATATGTGATCACCGCAGCCCATGTGGCGGTGGCCAAGGGCAACGAGATTTCGGCCCGCGCAGCAAATGGGCGGGTTTATTCAGGTACGGTTGTCGGCGTTTTCCCAACCAATGACATGGCCCTCGTAAAACTGCGCAGTTTCCAGGGCCGTGCGGTTGCGCCTGCGGCGCCCGGATGTGTGGCCCAGGGCGACGTTATCTACACGCTGGGCAAGCCCCATGGCATGGGAGATACCGCCCGCATTGGTACGCTCCAGTCCAAGCATTTCGGGCGCTCGGTGGCTTACGGAAAATTTGGCTATCCTGACGCGTTGGTGTTGCACATGGGAACGCAGCGCGGTGAATCCGGTGGCCCGGTGTTCAACAAGCAGGGCCAACTCGTTGCCATGGTTGTTTCCACGCTTTCGGATGAGACCGGGCAATCCATCAACATGGCCCACGCCATTCCTGCGAATACTTTGGGCCAATTCCTCTGCACCATGACCAGCTGCAGCGCGCAGTGGGCCGCCGTTTCGCGCGGCAATGTTGATACCTGCGGCTGATCTGCTTCAGGGAATCAAGACAGTCGCACCCGTTGTGCGGCGTGCCTGCAAATCAGCGTGGGCCTTGGCTGCATCAGCCAATTTATAGCGCTGGTTGATCCGGATTTTCACTTTGCCGGATTTCACCACACTCATCAGGTCCTTCACTGTTGCGGCAAAGTCTTTGTCTTCAGAGATGTAAGATGCGAGCGTGGGCCGCGTCACGAAGAGGGAACCCTTCGTGGCAAGTTGGCCAAGATTGAAATTCTGGACCGGGCCAGAGGCATTGCCAAATGACACAAGCAACCCACGCGGCTGCAAACAGTTGAGCGAGATGTCCAATGTGTCCTTGCCAATGCCGTCGTAGACGACGGGCAGGCCCTTGCCCTTGGTGATTTCCTTGACGCGGGCCACCACATCCTCTTTCTGGGTATTGATCACATGTGCATAGCCGTGTGACTTGGCAATTTTGACCTTATCGTCGGAACCTACAGTGCCAATTGCTTTCACACCCAGGGCCTTGCACCACTGGCCGAAAATCAGGCCCACGCCGCCTGCAGCAGCATGAAACAAAACTGTCTCGCCGCGCTTTACGCGGTAGGTGGCGCGCAGCAAATAGCGCGCCGTCACGCCCTTCAGCATCATGGCCGCGGCGGTTTCATCACTTACGTTTTTGGGTAGCTTCACCAGACGGTTCGTCGGAATATTGCGCGCCTCTTGGTAAGATCCCAAGGGGCCCGAGCCATAGGCGACCCGATCTCCGACCTTGAGGCCCTTCACCCCTTTGCCCAGCTTGACGATCACGCCAGCCGCTTCATTGCCCAGCGCGGAGGGAAGCGGCGATGGGTAGAGGCCTGAGCGATAATAAGTATCCGCAAAATTGAGGCCAATGGCGGTGTGGCGGATTTGCACCTCACCCTGGGGTGGGTCGGGCAAATCCACATCGACCAGTTGCAAGACTTCGGGGCCGCCAGTTTTTTCAAAGCGAAACGCTTTCATTCTCAAAACCTCATGTAAAGCTCGGCAAGATGCTCTGGAAGGCATCCAACAGTTTGTCCCATACCAATTCTTCGAGGGCGATGAGGCGCACGTCCAACACGGCAGCCTTTCCCATTAACGCCTGATAGCGGGCACTATCTCTGATTTCGTCATAAAGGTCAGTCGTCACCAGAACGGCAACCTTCTCGCCCTTTTCACCAAAGTGATCCGCCAGATTATCAGCTTCATGCACAGCGTCCATCAGCCTGTTGCGATGTTTCTTGTCGTTGATGTCCAGTTCCGAGCGCAGTGCCTTACAGGAGACGAAACTCAGTGCGTCACCCTTGCGCATGATGAGATCGATTTCATTCTCCCCGGTGTAGCCCTTCACCTCCCATCCAACGACTTGGCCATAAATGGCCTCGTCGGCTCCTGCGGATATCGCGGCGAGCCAGGCCAGTTCTTCAAGCCAGCCTCCGGTCAGGTAGCGCTTGGCCCTGTTGTCAATTAACAAGTGGCCGGATGGCGTGAGGACGATGAGTTCTGAATCAATCATCTGCTCCAGAATATCTTTGGCGTCCGCTGCTGCTGCCAGTTCCTCCAGAGCTGCCGCCGTCGTGGCGAGCTCTAACCGCATCAGGGCATTGCGGAGTGCTTCAAAACGTGCGTAACGGGCGCCGATAAGGCGCGTCAGCTCCGCCCTTGCTGCGGCGCCGATCTCGTCGCCGCTGGCCCCTTTCAGCCAAGCGCCACGCTCGCGCAACACGCGCTCTATCGTAAATCTGGTCATCTCTCCGGTTCTGCCCTAAAGCGAGACTAAATCCAAGGGTGTAGAGATGGCTGCGAAGTTGTCAGAGAGATTAAATCAAGTTGAGTTTCCGCCTATTGCCGAGGCACTTGCCTGGGTGGCAAACCGGCAATCAGACCGGGAGTTGTTGAACCTTTGTCAGGCCGTGCCAAGCTATCCACCTGCGCCTGCGCTCCAGGATGAGGTGGCCCGTCTGGCGCATTTACCGGGGACAGGCGGTTATACCGAAATCTTTGGCGTTCCAGAGCTTCGCAGTGCCTTTGCTGGGCAGGTGGCCGCCCAATACGGAGCCAAAGTGGCGGCGGAAAATGTGGCCATAACGACCGGCTGCAATCAAGCCTTTGCGGCAGCCATCGTGGCGGTGGCTGAAGCAGGCGACAATATCATCATGCCAGCGCCCTTCTACTTCAACCACCACATGTGGCTTTCAATGTTGGGCATTGAAATCAAGGATATTTCTGCTTTCAGTCCGGCCGGGGCGTGGCCCGATGTGGCTGCGGCTGGGGCCAGGATCGACGGCCGGACCAGGGCCATCATGCTGTGCACGCCGAACAATCCTTCAGGAGCGATCTATCCGCCCGAGGTTCTCCTGGCTTTCTATGATCTTGCGCGCGAGCACGGCATCGCCTTGATCATTGATGAGACTTACAAGGATTTTCGCCCTGGGCACGAACCAGCGCATCAAATCTTGCTGCGTGAGGATTGGCAGGACACCCTCATCCAGCTCTTTTCATTTTCAAAGATCTACGCGCTTGCGGGTTATCGACTTGGTGCCATGGTTGCCGGCCCGGCCGTTTTGCACGAAGTGGCGAAGGTTCTAGACACAATGACAATCTGCCCGCCGCAGATTTCCCAGCGTGCGGTGAATTTCGCCGTCTCACACCTTGATCAATGGAAAGAAGAAAAGCGCCAACTCATGGCTGAGCGGCTTGTCGCCCTTCGGAAAGCCTTTACCGAACCAAAGTTGAAATATCAGCTTGTTTCAAGCGGAGCCTATTTCGCCTATGTGAAACATCCCTTCCCGGCCACAAAGGCCAAAGATGTGGCCAAGAGGCTCGCGCAGGAACATGACGTCTTGTGCCTTCCAGGCAGCATGTTTGGCCCTGGCCAAGAGGACTATTTGCGCTTTGCCTTTGCCAATGTGGAAAAGGAAAAGATGGTGGAATTGGTGAAAAGGCTTGTTAACAGCCAATAGGCGAGAATGTCCACTTTGAGCTGCAAATGATTCTGATTGAAAACGCATTCCGCAAACTTGTTGGGAAGAACCGCACCGTTGTGGTGCAAAGTGAAATCATCAAGCTGCAAGAGGCCGAGCTTGCATTGCTGATTGGCCCCAATGGTTTTGGCAAAACCACATTGCTGCGCCTTGTGGCGGGGTCTGTTGCTCTGCATGGGGGGAAAATCACTGCTGACCGGCCGATGTTGTGCATTACCGATATCGAAAACCAGCTCGATCCCAAACTCACGCCCCTGGAAAACTTTCAATATCTCTCTGCCTACTTCGACCACGAAGCTCCAAGCGCCACTGAGAGTTCCGATGCGCTAGAACGTTGCGGCGTGAGCCCGCTGACCACTACCGTGGCAGGCAAATTTTCCAAGGGGCAGAAAGCACGCGTTTTCCTTGCTTATATTCTGGCGACCCGGTTCAAATCGATTCTGCTCGATGAACCGAACAATGGGCTCGACTATGAGGGTGAGCAGTTGGTTCAAGCCGTGATGGAGGAAAAGCGCAAGGCCGGTGCTTCCATCATTCTGGCCACGCACAGCCCTGAGAAATTGCTCGAAAGAGCCACCTCACTCATTGTCAAAAACGCCCAGGACAAGTTTGAACAGATCGACCCCAAACAGGCACGTTTCACCCGAAGCGTTATTGTCAGACTCAGAAATGGTACCATGCACCATGTTTCGCTGGCGGGTCTCAAGGATTTCCTCATCGCGCATGAACATGAGCTGCTCGACATCATTTCGGAGCGCACCGTGGCGATAGGAGAAGCATAATGACCACACTCCTGCGCCTGATCAAATTCGAATTTGCCCTGATCTACATGCTGTTCTTCCGCGTCATCTTTGAGCGGATGACAAACACCGTCATGGCGGCAATCGTGGGCTTTGGCGCGGTCTATGCCAGCGCCTTCGCCAGCAGGGGCATCTATGTGATCGACGCCTCGCCCGAAAACTTCAGCCACACACAAGCCATGGTGCTGTTCTCGTTTCTCTATGCGGAAACCATAATGGCCAATTGGCAATACAGCACCAACAAGGCCGGGCGCATGGAGCTCATCTTCAATTCCACTCAGCCACCCCTGCGCATCATCTTCGCAAAGTGTTTTGCCTCAGCTTGCGTCACCTTGGCCTCAATGATCCTGCTCTATTTCCTGCCTCTGGCCTGGTTTGGCCTGCTGGGCACTTACACGTTCTCATTCTGGATCGTTGCTGGCACCACACTTCTTGTGTGCTGCTCCGTCATGACATTCAACGCGCTTTTCGAGTTTCAATTGAAACAAGTGAAGGCGCTCACTTCGATGCTCAATCTCGTGCTTCCCTATATGGCCATGCGCTATGCCCGGTTCCTGCCTGACTGGTTTGACCTCGTGCCCTATTTCAATGGAGCACGGTTCCTGAGTTTTGCAGGCGACTATGACCTGACAGACGTGGCCTGGCTCTACTTTACTGGAACGACGACAGGATTGTTCTTTTTGGCCCTCGCCCAGCTGGTCGTGCGCAGGATCAGGAGCACAGCTTCGGTCTATCTCGAATAGCAAACCCGCTTGCACGCAAAAAAGAACCCTCCCCCGCAGTGAGCAGGAGAGGGCGACGCAACAGACTTAATTTGAGTTAGGGGGAACTCAGTCCTGCGTCTTCGGGGCATTCCTTTCAGCCATGAAGCGTTCGAAATGCTCCTTGTCCTTGGCCTGGCGAAGCTTGGTGAGGAACTCATCGAAGGCCGCGCGCTCTTCATCAAGTTTGCGGCGCATGGCTTCCAGTTCTACCAACTTGGACTTGCGGTATTCATCGAAAGCCTGGTTACCGGTGGGGGCAAAGCCCTGCCAGGGCTTGCTGGCCCAACCACGCTTCCAAGAGCCACAGGCCCCGGCAAAGTGCTCAGCTGCGTCCTGCGGCGTTTTCCAAGTGGTCCATGGGCCTTGCATATCGGATGCTCCTTTCCAGATTTCACCTTTCTTGTGCTTGAGATAAAGGGCCAACAGGCCCAGCGGCCAAAACACAACAAAGCCGCCAATCACCGCGCCGATCTCAAAAATCGACCACGGCTTGCGCTCAGCGCGCTGCCAGCCAGAGAAACGGCGAGGTTCGCCGCCATCGGCATAAGCGTAAGATTGACTGTTCATACTGCCCCCTCCTTTTCAGGGTAAAGGGGAGGTGGTGGGGGCATTCCGGCAATTCAAGGCCCCTCAGCGAATTGTAATCTTTCCCCTGCCCTGCTTATTGTTTAAAACGCCCGCCAAACAAGGAATTGCAACATGCCCGCTTACCGTTCACGCACAACCACCCATGGCCGCAATATGGCCGGCGCCCGCGGGCTCTGGCGCGCCACGGGCATGAAAGACCAGGATTTTGGCAAGCCCATCATTGCAGTTGTCAACTCATTCACGCAATTCGTGCCCGGTCATGTTCACTTGAAAGACCTCGGCCAACTGGTGGCGCGCGAGATCGAAGCGGCCGGCGGGGTGGCCAAGGAGTTCAACACGATCGCGGTCGATGATGGCATCGCGATGGGCCATGACGGCATGCTCTATTCCCTGCCCTCGCGCGAGATCATCGCGGACTCGGTTGAATACATGGTCAATGCCCATTGCGCGGATGCTATGGTGTGCATCTCCAATTGTGACAAGATCACGCCCGGCATGTTGATGGCCGCAATGCGCCTGAACATTCCTGCCGTGTTCGTTTCCGGCGGGCCGATGGAAGCGGGCAAGTACATTGCCGAGAAAACCGGCAAGCAAGTGGTGCTGGATTTGGTGGATGCCATGGTGGCCGCCGCCGATGAAAAATATTCCGACGCGGAAGTTGAAACTATCGAACGCAGCGCCTGCCCCACCTGCGGCTCTTGCTCCGGCATGTTCACGGCCAATTCGATGAACTGTCTCACCGAGGCCCTGGGCCTTTCCCTGCCCGGCAACGGCTCAACTCTGGCAACACATGGCGATCGCAAGCGCCTGTTCCTGGAAGCAGGGCATCTGATCGTTGATCTGGCTCGCCGCCACTACGAGCAGAATGATGAGAGCGTGCTGCCGCGCAACGTGGCCTCTTTCAAGGCGTTTGAAAATGCCATGACGCTGGATATCGCCATGGGAGGCTCTACCAACACCGTACTGCATATTCTGGCCGCGGCCCATGAAGGCGGCATCAACTTTACCATGGATGATATTGACCGTCTTTCACGCCGTGTGCCTTGCATCTGCAAAGTGGCGCCGGCCAAGAGCGATGTGCATATGGAAGACGTGCACCGCGCAGGCGGCATCATGTCGATCCTCGGCGAACTGGAAAAGGCCAATCTGATTCACGGTGATGTGCCGACTGTGCATTCGAGCTCCCTGCTCGATGCCATCAACCGCTGGGATATTGGCCGCACCAATTCTGAAAGCGTGCGCCAGTTCTTCATGGCCGCCCCTGGCGGCGTTCCATCGCAGACGGCATTCTCGCAATCGCGCCGCTGGGAAAGTCTGGATATTGACCGCGCCAAGGGCGCCATCCGCTCAGTTGAAAGCGCCTTCTCGAAAGATGGCGGCCTTGCTGTACTAAAAGGCAACCTGGCTGTTGATGGCTGCATTGTGAAAACGGCGGGCGTGGATGAATCGATCCTGAAATTCGCCGGCCCTGCGGTGGTTTTTG
>JANPHF010000077.1:0-5616 GCA_031424315.1 Aestuariivirga sp. | reverse complement strand
GGAGTGAGCGCACGAGAATATCAATCTCCGCCAATTCCTCCGGCTTGATGATGCCTTCCACGCCCGACATCATCACCATCACATAGATGAGCGCCTGTTCATTGCTGATGGTACCGGACATTACGAACTCCTGTTTGATTTAGCGGCAGTATTGCAGAAGCGGGTGACCACCTCAATTGCGTCAACCAGACCCATGCGCTCAATGGCGACACCTTCGGGAAAGGCCGTCGAAAAGCGCGAAGCAAGGCGTGGATCAAGGACGACGAAACAGCCCTTGTCAGTTTCAGAACGGATCAGCCGACCAAAGGCCTGACGCAGCCGCAGACGCACGGTCATGTCGACATAGTTATTTCCGCCAAAGGCCTCCTTGCGGGCCTTTTCCAGAATGTTGGGCGTGGACCAGGGTACCCGGTCCATGACGATGAGGCGGAGCGAATCTCCCGGCACGTCTACCCCGTCACGAACGGCATCGGTTCCAAGCAGGCAGGCATCGTTCTCGGCCCGAAACAAATCCACCAGGGTCGAGGTGTCCATGGGGTCCACATGTTGGGCATAGAGCGGAAGCCCGCGTTCGCTCAAGGGTTTGGCAATGCGCTTGTGCACGGCACGCAGCCGCGAGATGGCGGTGAACAGGCCCAAGGCACCACCGCCTGAAGCAAAGAACAACTCGCGATAGGCCGCCGCCAACTGGTCCATGCTGTCGCGGCCGACGTCATTCACAACAATCACGCGGGCGCGGTTGGGATAGTCAAAGGGCGAGGCAAATTGTTCGCGCTTCACCGGATAAGGCAAGTGGATGGCACCCGTGCGCATCTCTGCATTTTCCCAGTCATCCGGCACATTTGGCGGGCGGTCTTTCAGGGTGGCGGAGGTGATGATCACGCCATCGGCGGGCCTCAGCACGGAGAGGGCCAGTGGTTCCGTGGGGTCAAGCCAATGGGAATGCAAGCCGACGTCGATTTGCCATTGGCCCTGCTGCTCCACCGAGAACCACTCCACCAGCAGCGGGTTGGGGGTGCCGTTCAGGCGCTGGATCATGGCAAGCCAGGATCCCAACATGAGTTCGCCACGGCGGCGCAACGAACGGGAGAGCGCTTCGATTCGGCCCCGTTCCGACGTGTTGAGTTCGGCGGCTTCGTCATCGAGCTTCTGGGCCAGCGCCTTGGCCAGACGGTCCATGGGGCGCTTGAGATCAAGCAATCCCGTTGACAAGGCAACAGCGGCTTCACCCAAACCTTCAATCAGCGGCAGGCACGCGGTTTCGAGGGAAAAGCCTGAGTCACTTTCATCCCGTGCCATGACCTGTTGGCGCACAAGCGTGAAAAACTGTTCAGCCACACCTTCAGGTCTGCCATCATGAATGCGGCGCATGTGGCCTGCCGATGGCAAGACGCGGGCAGCGCGGATCACCTCATCCAACATGGCCGATGTGCCATCATCATCACTGACCAGATCACCCAGACGATCAGCCAACCCGCGACCCCGGCGACGCTCGGTTTCAGGCCCACGCAGCCAGCGCCGGAGTTCTGCGGCTTCCATGGCGGAGAGGTGCGAAGAGAAAGCGCCATCGGCAGCGTCAAACAGATGATGACCTTCATCGAAGACGATGCGCTTCAAGCCGCCGGGGGCTGCTTCCTCTTCCTCGGTCACTGCTGCACCAAGCGCAAAATCCACCGCCGCCTGATGCATGACGAGTGCATGATTGGCAATGACGAGGGAAGCGTTGCGGGCAGCACGCTGGCCTTTCTCGATGAAGCAGCGCTTGTAATGGGCGCAGGCCACATAGATGCATTCACCACGCCGATCGGTCAGGCCAAGTGACTGGGGCGAGGGGTGGCGGGTTTCGCCTTCAAACCCTGTCTCGGGAAACAAGCCATAAATCCACGATGGCAGGTCACCGCCCACCAGATCACCATCACGGGTTGCCCGTGTCCAGCGGGCCAGCAATACGGCAAGCAATGCGCCACGTGGCCCTTGCGCCTGCAAGCGGCCAAAACTTTCCTGCATGTTGAGCAGGCAGAGATAATTCTCGCGGCCCTTGCGGATGACGACCTTGCCTTCCCGTTCCTCCGGGTTTGGCAGCAGGCGCACGGTTTCCTGGTCGAGCTGGCGCTGCAAATTCTTGGTGTAGGTCGAAAGCCATACCGGCTTCTTGTTTTTTTGCGACCAGACCCAGGCAGGCGAGAGATAGCCCAGCGTTTTGCCCAAACCCGTTCCTGCTTCAGCCAAAAGTATATTATTGTAGGCGGGGGATTGGCGTGCTGCAAAACCATGCAAGGCCGCCTGCACATAGTCACGCTGCTGGGGGCGGGCTTCCGAGTCTGCGCCCAAGGCATCACGCAAGACCGTCAATGCCTCCTGGGGCAGCACCTCAATGTGGTCACCCTTGGGCGGCGGTGCGGTTTCTTCCCATTCGTCCAGGCGGTCCCACACATTGAGGCCCGTGGCAAAGGTACCGACGTCAAGTTTTGGATTGGCCGTGAGCAGCGCCTTCATCACATAGGGAGCCCAGGGCCAATTGGCGCGGGCAAGGAAAGTGGCATGTTCCGCTGTCTCGCGGATCAAGCCCTGTTTGGGATTTTCGAGTCTTTGTATCAAAGCCTCGGCAACTGCGCGCAAAGCCTTCGCATCATCTGACACGTTCAGCCGCAACAACCGGGCGAGGCCCTTGGGCGTTGGCACCGCCGATTGGGCGGGACACACAAAGGCAAACAGTTCCGCCACATCGAGATGGCGCTGGTCGAGGGCTGACCGGCCCAAATCAGACTTTGCATCGGCCGCCTGCGCCAGGCGCGCCACCAGAAAGCCGGCATGGCAAAGCAGGTGCGGTGCACCTGTGAGTGCTGCCAGCGCAGACCGGGGCGCCAGCACCACCCCGTCAAGGGCAGCACCTTGGCCATGGGCAACGGCGGTGGGAAGGGTCATCAACACGTCATCCCTTTGCCTGATTCTGCCGTAAGATCAAAACCAGACAGCTATGAGAGGATTTGGACCATGGACCAGAAGATCATCACCCTGTTCGACAGCTATACCCACGGTGGCATGACCCGCCGCAGTTTCCTCGACAAGCTGACAATGTTGGCTGGTTCCACAGCCGCAGCAACTGCATTGCTGCCCGTGCTCGAAAACAACTATGCACAAGCTGCAATGGTGGCTGAGGACGACCCGCGCCTTGTCATCACCGAGGGTGAAATTGCACCGGGCATCAAGGGGCTTCTCGCCATTCCAAAAGACGCAACGGGCAAAATTCCAGCCGTTCTCGTCATCCACGAAAATCGGGGCCTCAATCCCCATATCAAGGATGTGACACGGCGCATGGCACTGGAAGGTTTTGTGGCCTTCGGAGCGGATTATCTGGCCCCCATGGGCGGCACCCCTGCGGACGAAGAGAAAGCCAAGGAAATGATTGGCTCTTTGAAGCCGGAGGATATCGTTTCCTATTCACAGGCTGCAATCAAAGCCCTGATCGCACATCCGCAAGGCACCGGAAAAGCCGGAGCCATGGGCTTTTGCTGGGGCGGTGGCCAAGTCAATGCGCTCGCCGTTGCCGATCCCGCACTTGCTGCAGGCGTGGCCTATTACGGCAGCCAACCCAAGGCTGAAGCCGTGCCAAAAATCACCGCGCCCCTGATGTTGCACTATGCGTCACTGGATGAACGCATCAACGCAGGCATCAAGGACTACGAAGCCGCCCTGAAGGCCAACAGCAAGTCCTATGAACTCCACATGTACGAGGGCGTAAACCACGCCTTCAACAACGACACCAATGCGGCACGCTACAACAAGGAAGCAGCAGATCTGGCCTGGGGTCGAACGGTCGGGTTTCTGAAGAAATATGCGGGCGGTGCAGTGTAAGTGGCACAATTGACCAAGGCATGAGAGGTGCCTAAAGAGGCCGTGAATTTTCACGTCCTTTGAAAGCACCTCTCATGTCCACCTCCCCCGCACTCCGCGCTGCCGCTCTTGAATGCCGTGCCTGGCCTTTTGAGGAGGCGCGGAAGATTTTGAAGCGGGTGGAGAAATCCGGGCAGAAGCAGGTTCTGTTTGAAACCGGCTATGGGCCTTCGGGCCTGCCGCATATCGGTACATTCGGTGAAGTGGCACGCACCACCATGGTGCGCATGGCTTTTTCGGTTTTGTCAGACTTGCCGACGCGGTTGCTATGCTTTTCCGATGACATGGACGGCATGCGCAAGATTCCGGAAAATGTGCCTGATCGTTCATTTCTCGAACCACACTTGCACAAGCCCTTGACGTCTGTTCCCAATCCCTATGGTGGGGAATATGACAGCTATGGCCACCACAACAATGCCATGCTGCGGCGTTTCCTCGACACCTTCCATTTCGACTATGAATTCGCCTCGGCCACCGACTACTACAAGTCTGGCCGCTTTGATGACATGCTCATCCGGGCGCTTGAAAAATATGACGCCATCATGGGCGTCATGTTGCCGACGCTTGGCGAAGAACGCCAAGCTACCTATTCGCCATTCTTGCCGATCTCGCCGATTTCAGGCCGTGTACTTTACGTGCCGATGAAAGCCATCGATGCGAAGAAGGGTACCATCACCTTTGCTGATGAAGACGGCACAGACGTGACGCTGGATGTGCGCGGCGGGCGCACCAAACTGCAATGGAAGCCGGACTTCGGTATGCGCTGGGCGGCGCTTGATGTGGACTTTGAAATGTTCGGCAAGGACCACCAGACCAACGCGCCTGTCTATGATGCCATCAGCGTTATTCTCGGGGCGAAAGCGCCAGAGCATTACGTCTATGAATTGTTCCTCGACGACAAGGGTCAGAAGATTTCGAAGTCGAAGGGCAATGGCCTCACCATCGACGAATGGCTGACCTATGCGGACCCGAATTCACTGGCCCAGTTCATGTTCAACAAGCCACGGGAGGCCAAGCGGCTTTATTTCGACGTGATCCCCCGTGCGGTTGATGAATACGCGCAGCAGCTTGCGGCCTTCCCCAGACAAACCGAAGCCAAAGACCAGCTGATGAATCCGGTCTGGCACATTCATGCGGGAAATCCACCTGCACCGGAATCAGGCGGTGTCAATTTCTCGCTGTTGCTGAACCTCGCCGCGGTCGCAAATACCGAAGACAAGAGCGTGATGTGGGCCTTCCTGCAACGCTACATGCCGGAAATGAGCCCCGCTACCCACCCGCGTCTCGACTCGCTGGTGGGCTACGCCATTCGCTATTATCAGGACTTCGTGAAGCCTGCGAAAACCTATCGTGCGGCGGATGAGGTTGAAGTCAAAGCACTGACCGAACTTGCAGCGGCTCTTGGCACCTTGCCTGATGGCTCCACGCCTGAAGAAATCCAGAAAGTTGTCTACGACATTGGTCGGCGTGAGCCTTGGACCACAACGCAGAAGGACGGTTCCGTCGGTGTGGCACAAAGCTGGTTCAACATGCTGTATCAAGTGCTGCTCGGCGAAGAACGGGGACCACGCTTTGGGTCCTTCACCGCCCTCTATGGCATTGCCAATACGCAGGCGCTGATTGCAAAAGCGCTCCGGGGAGAGTTGGTGAAGGCACACGTTTAGGGGGCCAGAAACGGCGACCCCAGGTGGCTGGATTTGAATCCGACAGCATATTTCAGAC
>JANPHF010000076.1:0-7886 GCA_031424315.1 Aestuariivirga sp. | reverse complement strand
CGCAGATGGACCTGCTGAAGATAGAAAGCTGCTATCGCACGCGCATGGTCTGGGTCTGGAGCAACCGCCATCGGAAAATACGATATCGCATCTTCGTCGCCCGCCGCCGCCTTGACAATGATCAACACATCATCGGGCGGTGGCGCGTGGCGCAACCGCCGGGCCAGTGCAGGCGCACTGAACAGTTCGGTTGCAATGGCTGGAGCATTTTTGTCCGGCATCAACGCTCCCTGTTGTTCGCCAAGGGCAAGAAATCCGTGGTTTCTCCATACTGATACTCACCATATCCGTAACCATAGCCGTAACCCACTTCGCGCGCGTCGAACTTGGAGAGAAGCGCGCCAATGATGCTGGCTCTGGCAAGCTGCAAGCGGCGCATTGCCACGCGCACGAAACTCTTTCGGGTTTCATTGGCAGCGATCACCAGAATTGTGCTTTGGGCCGCACTGGAAAGCAAAGGAGCGTCAGCGAGGCCCATGACCGGCGGGCCATCTATGATAACAACATTGAAAGATTGTGTGGCGAGACCGAGCAGGGATTGGAACTTGGGCCCGGCAAGCAGCTCTGCAGGATTGATCGGCATGGGGCCCGAGGTCATGACCACGAGGCCAGGTGTCGGCGTGGCCTGCACCAGGTCTTCTGGTTTGGCGCCGCCTGTGAGATAATTGCTCAAGCCTGACTCGTTGCTGAGACTCAGTTTGCGATGGACTTTTGGGCTGCGCAAGTCAGCATCAATCAGCAAGACGCTCAAGCCAATCTGGGCAAGCGAAGTTGCCGTTGCGATGCTTGTTGTTGTCTTGCCTTCGGAGTTCTTGGCGCTGGTAAAAAGCAAGGATTGCGGCAACCCGTTGTTGGTCGAGAATTGAAGGCCTGTGCGCAACGAACGGATGGCTTCAACCACGCCCGAACGCACATTGCGCATTTCATCTTCAATGTTAATACCGTTTGGCGGCTTGGGAATTACGCCAATGACCGTAAGGCCAAGTTCACGCTCAACATCTTCTGGTGCCTTGAAGGTGTCGTCGAGAAAGTCGCGAATGAAGGCTGCGGCAAGGCCAAGAAGCAAGCCGCCAACAAAACCCAGGGCCAGATTGAGGAGCAAGTTGGGAGACCGGGGAATGAGAGGGCGGCTGGCGCGGTCTACAATGGAAATATTGTTACTGCCCGTGCCACTGGCCACACCAATTTCCTTGTAACGCTGTAGAAGACCATCATAAAGCTGGCGGTTGGTGTCCACTTCGCGTTTCAGAATATTGTACTGAATCGACCGGCTTTGCTGGTCGATTACATTGCTCTTGCTTTGCACGAGTTGCTGGGCCAGCTGGTCTTCCTCGGCTTTGGCTGACAAATAGGAAGCCTGGATCGAAGCCTTGATGGATGCGATCTGGCTTTGGATGTCGCGATCCGTTTCCTTGATCTGATTCTGGATCTGAATCATGTCTGGGAAGGCGGGCTTGAAGATTGCCAGCTTTTGCTGGTATTGCGCGGCAAGCAATGCGCGCTGCTTGGTTGCTTCCTGGATGGCCGGGCTGTCGAGAATTTCTTTCAGGCCTGTGCCGCCGGTCTCTCGCGCGCGCTGCCAGAGAAGTTCCTTCTTGATGCGCTCCTCGTGGGCAATGGACAGTTTTGCGTTGATGTCCTCCACATCCTTGGTGGAGAGGTTCTTGTTGTCTTCAATGTTGATGATGCCCTGATCCTGGGCATATTTTACCAACTGCTTTTCCGAGTCTTCCAGTTTGGCTTTCAGCTGTTCCAGATGCCCCTCCAGAAATTTGCGGGCATAGGAGGTTGTGTCGAAACGTCTGTCCAGGTTGTCGGTGATAAAGGTTTCGGCATAGCCATTCGCAATTTTCTGCGCCACCGCTGGATCTGTGTGGTCGAAGCTGATTTTGACGATCCGTGATCCGCGCACGGGTGAAACCGTCAGGCCCTCACGCAAGATTGCCATTGTTTTATCAGCACCCGATTTAGTTGGGAGGCTAGCGTCGGGTTGACCGAAAATCAGCTGCCTGATGTTGGACATCAGATTGGAACCGCGACCGTTGAAAGCAGCGTCACTGGTGAGGCCTAGGGAAGTAGCAACACGTTCACCAAGCGAACGGCTACTCAGCAGCTCATACTGTGTTTGGTAAAACTCCTGGCCATTGGCGGAATCCTCTGGCTGGAGGTTCTTGATGTCAACAACCTCAATGGTCTGCCGGTCGATCTGGATGCTGGCCGTCGCCCGATAGACGGGAGTCATCAGGTAGGTCAGCGCGATGCCCAGGAACATGCACGAAGCCGTGACGCCGAGGATGAGCCAGCGGTATTTGGAAACGATACGTAGATACTTGTAGTAGTCAAAACCCTGCTGTGCCTTGGGGTCGACATCCAAGGCCGGAAAATTTGGATAGTAGCCCTCGCTGCGGTAGTCGTTAAGGCCACCATTTCGGTCTGCCGGAACCAGATCCTGGCGTTCAGGCAGCGTGCCATTTGCGGGTGCAGGGCGATCGTAGCTCATGTCGTCTCTAGTTCCACTTTCAACGTGGTGATGCGGCAACGCAAACCCAGGCAAAATGCCTGATGATCCCCATGATTCTCTGCTTGCATTTTAGAAAGCTCGAGTCCTGAAAACAACCTTCAATAACCATGAGGCGTGACAATTTCTGCCCGGAGTTTTGCAGCTTTGTGCCGTGTTACTGGAGATTGCTGCTCAATGAAGTGCACGCCCAGAAACGGTTGGGCGAGGGTCGGGCCACAATGGGCCCGAAGGCGCGAATGGCGGTTGCTCATTTTCTGCGCGATTCGAAGTTTGTGTTTTGCGGAGTTTGGGCAGCGCAGGGCGGGCCGCCATGAGGCCCAGACAAAGGGCGAAGACAGCAGCATCGGCGTAGGTCCGCAACGGAAAATCCACAAGGCTGTGTAGCAGGAGCAAGATGACCGCCATGGCCGCTGCCTTGGGCACGAAATTCTCCGCAAGATCACCGACCGTGGTCCACACGCGGTATTGAGCGGCCAACAGCCAGATTACGCCTGCCGTCATCAAGACAATCAAGGGTAGGCCGCCTTCCAGTGCAAGCTCAAGCCAATCATTGTGAGCATGGTTGATATAGGCACTGCCGGCCATGTCCGACGGCTGTTCAATCTGCTGATAAACAGGCACAAAGGTGCCAAGGCCGCTGCCCACCGGAAAGTAGTGGCCGATGGCGCGCAAGGTGAGCGAATAGATGGTCAGGCGCTGTTCATTGACGGGATCGAAGCGTGCGAAACGCGAAAGGCCTGCTTGTCCAACCAACCCCAAGACAATAAGGCCAATGATCGTAACTACGAGTAAGGGGCGTGTCGTTGAATGCCCGGTTTTTCTAGACAGCGTTCCGCGCACCAGAATGGGCGACAGGAGCAGCGCCAGCATGCTGAGCAAAATGCCTGTACGCGATGCCGTTGCACCTAGCCCGAGCAATATGAGCAACAGATAGATCAAGCCAAAAATGACAGCCGAGAATCCGCTGACCTTTGACTTTGCAACGAGAAACAACAGGAAAGACGTGAGCATGGGGATCGAGACATAAAGCAGCGCCGCCATGCAGTTGCGGTTGAAGAACAAGCCACTGACATTTCCGCCGTCGTAAAACTGAGCAAGGAACGTGTCGGCTGCAGGTGGCGCAGATTTGACACACAGCCCGAACAAAATATTCATCAAGGCGGCGGCCACGATCACAGCCGCGAGAATGTGCCGGGCCTTCTTGGGAAAACCCAGGCCCATGCAGAAGAATCCAAAAGCAGAGACCATGGCCAGCAGCGAAACGGCGGTGCCATGCGTGCTTAGGCTTATGGGCATGGCGCGGTCTTCCATGCCAAATGCCGAAAGCGCCAGAATGATGAACTCGCGCCCAGGCAATGATTGCCAGATCGCTGGTGGAAGAGGCAATAGCTGAAGGGTAGACAGTGCTATGGCCGTGAGTGCGATGAAGACGCCGTTTCGCGCCAGTTTGTCTTCCATTACTGCAGAAGGCACCAGCCATATTGTTGCCAGGACAAGTGAGACAACGGCGTTGACCCAAATCAACCATGGCAGGTTGACGTAAAGGCTGGTTGTCAGCACTACAAATGCGAAAGCCACGATTGAAAACCATGTGCGACAGGCATTCAATGTTTGCGACATGGTAGGTTTCAATCGTTTCAAATGGTTACACGAGGCAATAACTCATTGCGGCGAGGCAAATTTTAGTCGCAACCCAGGGCCAAAACAAGCAAGGCCGAGCATGTGTCAGCCCGAGGATTGTTTCTCGATGTACATCCTATAGGTCGGGAGAATGTCCACTTCAGTTGGCCACAACCCCACACTGGGTTTGTAAATCGCGTTGCGAACCGAGAGGTTCAATATCTGGCGCGTCCGCTGAGCCAGTTTCGCTGTGGCGGTTGGTGCTTGCGCAGGAGGGAGCGGCAGCGTTTTTGCGTATCGCTCAGAGAGGAAATGCCGCGCCCAGCGCAGCAGCTCCGTATCTTTGCGATTGGCAGCCAGTGCGATTTCAAGGGTTTGTGGACGCTGCGCCACAGCTTGCTCCAAGGCCGCATCTTCGGCACTTTTTTCGGTGCCGACATTTTTCTTTTCATACCAGGCCGATAGCCTGTGCGGCTCCATCAGCGATGAAAGTGACGATACAAAACGGGGATAGTTCTCAACCAGATCAAACAGCGCAAATTGGGTGGCCAGCACTTCTTTGGCTTCTTCGAGACTGCCGCTGCGAGACAGCGCGTTCACCTGCCAATCGCTGTTGGTTGTTTCAGCGGCCCATGTTTCGAACGGCAAGCTCATGTCAAAATGGCGGCGGTGTTCATGGTAGTCGGAGATGAAGCGCTGCACAGGGTCACGCAGCAGCGTGTAGAAGACCATCCTTTCCCGAAAGGCGCCGAAGTCACCGAAAGGTCGCAAGGAATGACCTGCAAAACTGAAGGCGCGAGGATAAACACGCATGGCATGCTTGATGTCGTCTCCAGAAGCAAGAACGGCCAGGCGGCTGACAGGTATCATGTCAACATGGCGCAGGCCAAAATTCCGGCGCAGCAGCGTGTTGAGTGTTGTGCCCCCACATTTCTGGATGTGGACAAAACAAAACAACTGCGCTTGTCGGCCAGCGCCAAGAGTGGAGGGGTGGTTTTGTGAAGTCATCGGCCTAAACAAAGTTTAATCTGCGTTCGCGCCGAATTCAATGATTCGCGGCTGCATTCCGCCTGTCCTAGTGGGATACATTCTTGCGGGCGAGAACCTTCAGAAGAGTAAGCCATAGAATTCTCGCATCCAACGCAACACCCCTATTGTTCACATAGAAGGCGTCAAGCCTCACTTTTTCCTGGATCGGGATTGTGTCGCGGCCGTTCACCTGAGCCCAGCCGGTGAGCCCTGGTCGCAGCACATTCACGCCTGCCGCGCGCCGCAAGGCAATCAGATCGTCCTGATTGAACAAGGCGGGGCGCGGGCCAATCACGCTCATATCACCCGTAAGAATGCTCCAAAGCTGGGGGATCTCGTCGAGGCTGGATTTTCGCAAGAAGGGTCCAATGGGCGTAAGCCATAGCTCAGGGTCGGTCATCTTGTGGGTAGCAAGCTGCGGGGCGCCCAAGCGCATGGAGCGGAACTTCGGCATCCTGAAAATACGCTCGTCGCGGCCTACGCGGTCGGACCAAAACAGAACTGGGCCGGGGTCCGTCAACCATACGGCCATGCTCAGAATGGCTGCGATCGGGAGGAGGATGAAGCCAACGCTCAATGCGAAGGCAATGTCGAAAATGCGCTTCACTGTTCTGTTCCATCTGCGGAGAACGCTTCTTTCAGGCTTTCCGACAAGGAAACCGACGGCCTCCAATCAAGGGCGCTCGTCGTCGCTGCGATATCAATCTGGAAGTCGTCCAGCAAACGTCCGGCGAGATCAGCGCGGCCAACGGCCGATAAAATCGCGCGCAACAGTATCTGCGGAACGGGCAGCAGTTTGGCTCTTTGGCCCTGGGCTTCCGCCAAAAGCTGAACCAGCTTTGTTGTGGAGACATCTTCTCCATCACTGGCATTCAGGGTTAGCGGGGTCTTGTCGGAGCGCAGCAACAATGCCTTCAGCAGGCTCGCAAGATTTGTGGTGCCCAAGAGGCTGCGGCGGTTTTGAATCGCGCCGAATGGCAGGGGAATTGGTGAACGCGCGATGCGCGCGAGTGCCTGCAGATTCGCTTTTACGCCTGGCCCATGGATCAGCGGGGGCCGGATGATGGAAAGAGCAAACTCGGCGCGCCCAGCGAGATCCTGTAAAGTCTGCTCCGCTCGCCATTTTGAAATTGCATAGGGCCCTTGCGGTGCCTCAGGTCTTCCCACCGCAAAAGGCACATCATGGGATTTTTCGCCGTAGACTTTGGCGGTGCTCAGATAGATGAATTGGCCAATGCCCTCGGCCGACGCCGCCTCGGCCAATCTCGCTGTCGCAGCGCAATTGGCGGCCAAGCAGGCTTCCATGGTAGACTGATCATTGGCTTCGGCCAGGACGTGCACGCGTGCAGCCAGATGGAGGACACTGGTGCATCCTTTGAGCGCTGTCCGCAGTTCTGGCACTAGCATGGAAAAGTCATATGCTCTGCTGCCGGGACCATTTACGGCGCTGTTTAGTGGAACAACGTCATGGCCAGCTGACTGTAGCGCTGGGATCACATTGCGACCCACAAAGCCCGTTGCGCCGGTTATGGCGATGCGTTGCCTCACCACAGCTCCATCAGCCGGAAAGGCACCTTTGCAGCAAGGTGGAATGGGCTAGAAGGCACCCCGTTTTCGCGCAAAGCGCGCAGAATTTCGCGGTTTAGGATCAGTTTGCTGCGCCAGCCTGCACTGCTCACCCCACCTTGCTGCATTTTAACAAGAGTTTCCGGAAGATAGCTGGCGCGCAGACCAGTCTTCCAAAAGGCGCGTACGGTGAATTCAAAATCAGCGGCAATCCGGTAGTCTGTCTTGAACCGGCCCACGCGTTGGTAAGTGAGGCGGCGGTAGAAGGTCGCCGGATGTGCGGGCATCAGGCCCATAGCTAGGCGCGCTGGCGTGAAGCTCCCGGAGTTGTAGTGGCGGATGATTTTGTCAGGGCTCTCTGCAGCAAAGAACTCAACATTGCCATAGACGCAATCGGTCGGCTCATTTTCAAATTGCCCGGCAACCCGCTTCAGCACGTCTTGATGTGGGTAGTGGTCGTCGGCGTTCAACAATCCGATGATGTCTCCGGTGGCCAGCGCCAGCCCCTTGTTCATTGCATCGTAGATGCCAGCGTCGGGTTCGCTGATGAATTTGTCACAAGAGCGCAGTGAGGATGAAATCAGGGCCTGCGTTCCGTCACTGGAACTGCCGTCGATCATCACATGCTCCACCTCAGGCCACGTCTGTGATTGCACTGAGGCGATGGTTTTGCCGATTGTCGCAGCGTTGTTGCGGCTAACGGTGATGATGGAGAATTTCATGCCTGCTTGGTTTCGCGTCTCGGGGTCACCGCATGTTGGCTGAAAACGGGCAGGGAAGCGCCTCGGGCCGCTGCCTGATTGACGCGCAAGGCCATCCAGCCGAGCATGATCCAAAAGATACGGTCGGTGGCATTGCCCATTGATGTGAGATCGCCGCCGCCTGGGAACATGCCGACAAATGTGACAGCGCAGGTCATGAAGGCAACACTGCCGATTGAGGCCATGAGCCCAAACACGCGCAAGTGCTGCACAAACACATTGATCAGAAGCATCAACACGGTGACTGCGAAAGGTATGCCTGCTTGCACGGCAAGGCTCAGTGGCAGGCTGTGGGGATCATAAAGCGGATTATAGGTTGTGCCGAGTGTGTCGGTGGTCAGGCCGTCACCACCAGCCAACTGCTTGGTCAACATCCCTTCGCCGAACCA
>JANPHF010000075.1:0-2588 GCA_031424315.1 Aestuariivirga sp. | reverse complement strand
ATCGAAAGCATTCGCGCCATCATGCAAGCGCTCCTGACATCGTTCCCGGATTTGCTGCTTACGATTGACCAGGAATTGGCGGATGAGGATTGCGCGATTTTGCGCTGGACTGCAATAGGCACGCACAACGGAGATTTTCAGGGCATTCCGCCCACGGGGAAACCAATCAGCGTCAAAGGCCATAGTGTCTATCAATGCGCAGACGGCAAGATAATTGCAGAGCATTCAATCTGGGATGCGCTTGGAATGCTGAAACAACTCGGTGTCGTGCCTGAATAAGAAGGCCATTTCCGTTAGGAAAGACTCGGTCAGGCACTTGTGACCTGAAAAAACTATCAACTCAGCAGTATCAACACATAGGAGAATCATGAGTACACGTTGTCCAGAATTAGAAAGTATCCGCAAAGTTATTGACCTTTACATTGACGGTGTTCGCAACGGCAATGTCGCTGCACTGCGACAAGCGTTCCACCCGCAAGCGTCTATGTTCGGTTGGAAAGGGAGCGACTTGTTCATTACTCCCATTCAAGGGCTATACGACTACATTGCTTCGACACCTGCTCCGGCAACCAGTGGGGAGCCAACGAATTTCATCATCACTGCAATGCAGGTTGCTGGCAATGCAGCGACGGTCGAACTGGCAATGGACGCCTATCATGCCCACGATTTCCTTGATTCCTTTCAGTTACTCAAAGTTGATGGTCAGTGGAGTATTGTCAGCAAGTTATTTCACGCTGATCCACAAGACAAGTGAGTTGGGGCAATAAATTTATTGCCTCCATCAAGGCTTCAGCAACCTCTGCATACCGCCTAACTAGCCGGTTAGGTCTTTGTGATCTGGCAAATTCAAACAACACAGCAGTACAAACACAAAAAGGAGACCCACAATGAGCACGACTAGCGAACAGAACAAGGACTTGGTCCGGCGATTCTGGGAAGCCATGAATAACCGTCAGATGGATACGCTCGACGAACTCCTCGCTCCGGACGTTGTCCGCCATTGCGAGGCGACTCCGGGGGTCGCCGTCCGGAGTCTGGAGCAGTTCAAGGATTTTATGCGGCAGGATGCGGCAGTTTTTCCCGATTCCGTGCAAACGATCACGCATCTCGTGGCGGAGGGGAATTTAGTCGCCGTCTGGGCAACGTACGAGGGCACACAGCAGGGACCGATGGGGCCGTTCCCATCGTCCGGGCGAAGGGCGCGGTTTGATTTCGGCGCAGTCTTCCGTATGGAGAGTGCAAAGATCGCGGAGTGGTGGATAACCTGGGACAACATGGCGATACTCCGAACGCTGGGGCACCTGTCGGATGTGCGGAGCGGCGATGGATAGAGGCGGGGCGCCGTCTAACAAACTCAGTAAAATACGAAGTACAAAGCCACAGGAGGAAACGAAAATGCAGGACATCATCCAACTTCAACGCGCCACCATTGACGAACACATTCGGGCTGAAACCGCCAAGGATTGGGAGGCTGTTTACGACACCTTCGTTCAGGGCGACGCGGCCTATTACGACGTAGCGCCGCTGGCGACGCGGTTCAACGGCATCGCAGGCGTGCAGGACTTTTATCAAACAATCAGCGCGGCGTTACCTGATTTTCAGATCATCGTGACGGGCGAGTACGACACGCCGGGCTGTTCGATCCGCGAAGTCACGCTCAAGGGAACGCATCAAGGCGAATACATGGGCGTGCCAGCGAGCGGGCATCGGGTGACCTTCGAGGTAGCCGGTTTCTTCTTGTTCGGCTCCGGGGAAAACGCCGGAAAAATCATGTGCGAGCGCGTCTACTTTGATAATGAAATCCTGCTGCGCCAGATGCGCGGCGAAGCGGATGCGCCGACCGGAATCGGGTTGGCAGAGTTCTCGCAAGCTTCGAGTTCATCTGGAAGCTGAACTTCGGCTAAAGGAGAGAGAAAGAGAGAAGAGGAACGAGAGGTAGAAGCAAAAAGAGAAACCCTTAGCCGGGGGGCGTGATGACTTCAAGGTTAAGA
The DNA here is from genome assembly GCA_031424315.1 of Aestuariivirga sp. Taxonomy (GTDB): domain Bacteria; phylum Pseudomonadota; class Alphaproteobacteria; order Rhizobiales; family Aestuariivirgaceae; genus Aestuariivirga. The sequence goes on along the minus strand of JANPHF010000075.1, from coordinate 597 downwards.
AGGGCGAGCTAAATGGCTCGCTTTCTGGCCAAGGTTGGCCTAATCAATCTTTCATCCCAACAAAGCAAAAACTGAAAAGGAGATCGAAATGCCTACTATAGAATACAAAAATATAGCTGTTGGACGACAAGTATTATCCCCTGCGCAACAAGCAGTGCAAAGAGTAAAAGCAGCCGCAAAAATCGCTTTTCAAGAACAAATGAGTGTAGATGGTGTTTTTGAAGGAGGAGGTGCTTTAGGAACAGCTTACCTCGGCGGTCTTAGAGCATTACATGACAATGGCATTTGGTTTAAGCGCGTGGCAGGTAATTCGGCAGGCGCGATTACTGCCGCCATGATTGCGGTCGGCTTTACAGCTCCAGAGATTCAATGGCTAAGTTCCGGCTTTGTTCCTAAACCGCCAGCCCTGGCTCCTGATACTTTGTCGCCTATTGGCATTACTAGACCGATTCCGTTTGCGGATTTTTTGGACTTACCAAGCATCAATTCTATAAGTACGCCAAACAAACAAAAAACATTATTGTGGAAGGCTCTTATAGCGGTTTCCAGACGAACGAGTAGAAAGAGGAAGAATGACTCACCACAGAGACACAGAGG
>JANPHF010000074.1:0-28180 GCA_031424315.1 Aestuariivirga sp. | reverse complement strand
GCGGGCTATACGCGCGCGGCGCTGGAGCTGGGCGGCAATGACCCGCTAATCGTGTTGGATGATTTGTCCGACTCCGATCTCGACAAGGCGGCGGAATTGGCGGTGGCTGGTGCTACTAAGAATTCCGGCCAGCGCTGCACGGCGGTGAAACGCATTCTGGTTCAACCGAAAGTGGCCGATGCCTTTGTCGAGAAGGTTCTCGCCAAGGCCAAGAAGATCAAATTCGGCGATCCTGAAAATCCCGAGACAGACCTCGGCTGCGTCGTGAACGCTGCCACGGCTGAGATATTTGAAAAGCGCGTACTGGTGGCGGCGCAAGAGGGCGGCAGGATTCTCTACCACCCAGAGCGCAAAGGGGCGGTGCTGCCGCCGATCACCATTGACCACGTGAATCCGAAATCTGAACTGGTGTTTGAGGAAACCTTCGGCCCGGTCATCCCGATCATCCGCGCGCCAGCCGACGATGAGGAACTGATCAGGCTTTCCAACTCCACGGCCTTTGGCCTGTCTTCCGGCGTGTGTTCCAACAACCTTCAGCGCATCACCAGGTATATCGAGGGCCTGAATGTGGGAACGGTGAATATCTGGGAAGTGCCGGGCTACCGCATCGAAATGTCGCCCTTCGGCGGCATCAAGGACTCGGGCAATGGCATCAAGGAAGGCGTTGCAGAGGCGATGAAGTTCTACACCAATGTCAAAACCTGGAGCTTGCCTTGGCCGTGATTTGCTGACAGTTTTGCGCCCATGAATCCCACGGCGCTGAATCCGTCCACCCTTGTCATCCTCAACCTGCTAGGCGGCGTTGCGCTGTTGTTGTGGGGCGTTCGCATGGTGCGAACGGGCATTCTTCGCGTGTGGGAAGAGCAGCTCAAATATTTCATTGAATATCGTCTGGGTAACCGTTTCTCGGCCTTCGCCGCGGGCCTGGCCGCAACGCTGGTTCTGGGCAGCGGCACGGCCACAGCCCTGATTGTCACCAACATTGCCACCACAGGCGCGCTGCCTGCGGGTCTGGGCCTTTCGGTGCTGCTCGGTGCCGATGCTGGCTCATCGGCGATTGCAGCGCTGGTGGCTTCAGGTTCCAACATCGCACTGTGGACCTCGCCTGTGTTCCTGTTCATTGGTTACATCGTCTTTCAATCCTCAGAGGAATTGAAACCGCATAATGCGGGCCGCGTGCTGATCGGCCTTGGTTTGATGTTGCTATCGCTGCGGCTCATCTCGCAAGCAACAACTCCGCTGGGCTCAGAAAGTCTGTTTCACCAGGTGCTCACCGCTGTGGGGCAGGCGCCGGTGCTGGCTTTCATCATCGGCGGGTTGATGGCCTGGGGTTTTCATTCCACGTTGGCTGCCATTCTGCTGGTCGCTTCGCTGATGGTGAATGGGAGTTTGAACCTTCCAGGCGCGCTACCCTTCCTGCTGGGCATCAATTTCGGCGGCGGCTTGCCAGCTTTTTTTGCTTCGCTCAGCCTGCCGCCAGAAGCGCGGCGGCTGCCGCTTTCCAACTTGCTGGCGCGGGCCATTCTGGCCGTTATCCTACTGGCTTTCGCGCAACGCCTGTCGGCCTATTTGCCCGATGCGCCAAGCAATCCGCTGGTTTGGGCGCTGGCATTTCATGTGGCTTTCAACGTGGGCGTCGCCCTGCTCTTCCTGCCGCTGGTGAATGCGATGGCGTTATTGAGCAAACGGCTGGTTCCTGATTCCACTGCGCCGGAAGATTCACTGAAAACCCCCCGCTATCTTGACCCCACCGCCATTTCCTCGCCAGTGATCGCGCTAGCCAATGCCAATATCGAACTGGCGCGCATGGGCGAAATTCTTGAGCGCATGTTCAACACCGCCCTCAAGGCCATGTCCCAATCCAGCATGGAGATGCTGCGGCAGTTGGAGGGGCAGGACACGCGGCTCAACGCCTTTCAGCTCGCCATCCAGGGTTATGTAAATGACGTGTCACAAGGCAAGCTCTCACAGGAAGACTCGCGCCGCGCGCTGGAGGTTACACTTTATGCCTCCAATCTTGAGCACGCCGGCGACATCATCCAGCTTAACCTGAAGGATCGCATTCGCGCCAAGATCAAGGAAGGGTTGGATTTCAGCGCGGAGGAACAAGCTGCGTTGGCCGAGCTTTCATTGATTATCCAGAACAACATCCGCCTTGCGGCCTCGATCATTACCACACGCGATGTTTCCGGCGCGCAGCACTTGATCGGCCAGAAGGATGAGTTCCGCCAGCTTGAAAACAAGATGATGCAGCAGCATTTCACCACCTCGCTGGCCAACAAGGCCACGGCGCTGCGCCAGAGCGCCCTTTTCATTGATATCATCCGCGATCTGCACCGGGTAAATTCGCACGTCGTGGCGGCGGGCTATCCCATCGTCGATGATGCGGGATTGCTGCGCTCCTCGCGTCTGCGTGAGATCCACAAGGAACAACCTGCATGACGCCCGCTCTTTCGGGCCTGCGTGTGCTTGATCTCACGCGCGTTCTGGCAGGGCCTTGGGCCACTCAAATGCTGTCTGATTTCGGTGCGGAAGTGATCAAGATCGAGAAGCCCGGAGAAGGTGATGACACGCGCGGCTGGGGGCCACCCTTTGTCAAAAAGGTTGATGGCAGCGAAGGCGACGCCGCTTATTTCAACGCCGCCAATCGCGGCAAGAAATCGGTCTGCATCGATATGGCGAAACCGGAAGGAGCGAGTCTTATCAAGGCTTTGGCCGCAAAATCGGATATTCTGGTTGAGAACTTCAAAGTAGGGGGATTGAAGAAATACGGGCTCGACTACGAGAGTCTCGCCAAGTTCAACCCGCGCCTCATCTATTGCTCCATCACTGGCTTTGGTCAGAACGGGCCTTATGCTAATCGCGCTGGCTATGACTTCATGATTCAAGGCATGGCGGGTGTCATGTCCATCACTGGAGAGCCGGATGGCGAGCCGATGAAGATGGGTGTTGCCTTCTCCGACATCTTCGCGGGGCTGCATGCGGTGATTGGCATTGAGGCGGCGTTGATTGCGCGCGCCACCACGGGCAAGGGCCAGCACATCGATATCTCGTTGCTGGATTGTCAGGTGTCGGTGCTGGCCAATCAGGCGATGAACTATCTCGTGTCCGGCAAGGCGCCCAAGCGCCTGGGCAACGCCCATCCGAACATCGTGCCCTACCAAACTTTCGAAACCAAGGACGGCCATATCATCATGGCCGTGGGCAATGACAGGCAGTTTGCTGAGTTCTGCCGCATCATTGGCGCGCATCATGTGGGTGAAGATCCGCGCTTCACCACAAACCGCGGTCGCGTGGAAAATCGCGATGTGCTCATCCCCCTGCTCCGCCCCTTCCTCAAGCTGCGCGGTACGGCAGAATGGGTGAATTATTTCGAGGTGGCCGCCGTGCCTTGCGGGCCAATCAACACCATTGATCAGGTGTTTGAAAATGAACAGGTGAAGGCGCGGGGGCTGTTGCAAGAGGCCGAAGGGCCAGATGGTCGCAAGGTGCCCACTGTGGCTAACCCGATCTTATTTTCAGGCTCCCATGTAGCGATGCCCACGCCCTCGCCACTGCTGGGACAAGACACAATTGCGGTGCTAAAAGATGTGCTGGGCCTCAGTTCGCGTGAGGCTGAAGCGTTGCAGGCACTGGGAGTGGTAGCATGAGCAAGACCTGGACAGGTGGCTGCCAATGCGGCGCTGTGCGTTATGAATTCAGCGAGAAACCTGGTGATACCTGCCTTTGCCATTGCCGCATGTGCCAAAAACAATTCGGAAACTTCTTCGGGAGCTTTGCCGGGGCCGATAAAGACAAATTTCGTGTCACACGGGGTGCATTCTCGCATTTTAAGAGTTCCGACGGAGCAGAGCGCTATTTCTGCAAGGATTGCGGCACGCCACTGGGCATGAGGAACCTGTCAAAGGAATTCATTTTTGTTTCGATCGGTTCGCTTGATCGCCACGGTGAATTCCGCCCAGAAAACCAATATGGCGCGGAAGCGCGTGAACCTTGGTTAGTCGAAATCATCGGCTCTCCGTGTTCGGTCACTGGCGGATATCCGGGAGACGACGCCGCCCGATTACAGATGATCAAGAACACGAACCTGCAACACCCAGATCACGACACAGAAAAGTGGCCCCCGAGATGACCCAGACACATTGGATAGGCGGTTGCCAATGCGGCGCTGTGCGTTATGAATTGCTGGAAAAACCGACGGGTGCGCACATCTGCCATTGCCGTATGTGCCAGAAGGCCTTCGGCAATTTCTTTGCTGCACTTGTTGGCCTGCCGCGTGACAAGTTCCGCCTGACACGGGGTGAAATCAGCAACTTCCGCAGCTCGGCTGAAGTGCAGCGCGGCTTCTGCAAGGATTGTGGCACGCCGCTGACCTTTGATGACTTGGGCGAAGATCGGATTTCAGTTTCAATCGGCTCGCTGGATCAACACAGCGAATTTATGCCGCAGAACCAATATGGGCTTGAATCGCGAGAGCCTTGGTTCGACCAGATCACAGTCATCCCTGCCTATGATTCTGGCGAGGGCGCTGAAGGTGTCACCGCTTATGCTCAGCGGCTGGCCGGATTCGCCGCGACCAATCGACAGCATCCAGATCACGATACTAAAGACTGGCCGCCCAAGAAGTCCTAGGCAGCCTTGCCCGCTTCGCCCAAAGGCAGGGCTGTGGTTTCCTTGATCTTTTCCATCACAAAACTTGACGACACATCCGCCAAGGGAATGCGGGCGATCAGACGCTTGTAGAGCTTGTCATAGCCTGCCACATCAGGCACCACTGCATGCATCACATAGTCCGTGTCTCCGGTGGTGCGGTAGACTGAAATGATTTCAGGCATGTCACGCACAGCCGTGGCAAACTTCTGCAGCCAGGCGGGATCATGCTGGGCTGTCCGGATCACAATGATTGCGGTGAGGCGCAGGTTCAGCTTGTCGGCGTCAAGCAACGCCACACGTGCCTTGATCACGCCTGCCTCTTCCAGTGCCTTCACCCTACGCCAGCAAGCGTTGCGCGAGAGGTGAATGCGCGCCGCCAAGTCCTCAAGGCCCATGGCGGAATCACGCTGCAAATGTCTCAAGATCTGAAGGTCTTTGGGATCAAGCATCTGAAATTGTGGTCCTTGGTGGAATTTTTCCCACAAATACCATAATGAGAGGCAAACTTCGAGCAATTTTCTCACCGTGTTTGGGTTAGTTTTTCAAACAGGAGGAAAACTGACATGAAGAATCTTGCCGATTTGTTTCTTGCCCATCCGCGCGCTGCGGGGGAAACCTACTTCCAGCACATGCGCTTTGCCCTTGGCTTCTCGGGGCGGCTGTTCAAGGCCGCGGGCGCAGCCTTTGTTCACGGTGTTTTGCCCGAGGCCTTTGAAACCACGGCTTCATCAACAGTTTTGGCGATGGGCGATGAGCTGCGGGCGCGCCGCGCGGCCCTGGCTGCGGGCAAGGCTAATCAAGCTGCGCCGCAACGTTTTTCCACCCCCATTCGCCAGCACAGCGGTGATCCTGCCTGATGGGTAGGCCCGCCGTTCAAACCGGAACGAGACTGGCATCCGCTGCCGCGATGCGGTCATAAAGCCTGATCTGGCGATAGAGCGGCAGCCATTCATAGAGAAAAATTTCGATGGGCCGCCAATTGGCGACCCAGCCCAAGATGAGCAGGCTCTGCTCCAGCAAGCGCTGAAAGGGGCTGGCGTTCTCTGGCAGATTGAGGGCCCGGATGGCGATGAAACAGGCCGCCAGCACCACAAGGCCAATGGTCAGAAAGCGCGTGCCATTGCGCAGCAACTCGCGCAAGTCCTGGCGCATCAACCCGGCGCGATAGGTGAAGTAGTTGTGGATGGCCTCCGGCACATGCTGGGCAAAAGGCGAGGCGCAGGCATCACGTGGAAGAGTGACAATAATCTTGATCGGACCTTTGGTTTTGAGCTCCCGCGCATAGCCCACGATGTAGCGCTCAGCCTTTTCATCGAGATCGCGTTCGCGAAAGGGCGATGGGTCAAGCAGGTTAAACAACTGGTCAGCAGTGCGCAGATGGATTTCGACGGTATCGTTATTGGCGCTCATGAACACAGCTTAGGCAGAATTTTCGGTTGGGGCCAGTTGAGCTGATGCTATTTCTTGGTCTTCGCTTTGCCGGGTGCTGCGGCCCAACCTTTGTCCTTGAACACGGCCCAAACGGCCATCGAATGGCCGTGGCCCAATTTGAATTCCTTGGCCAGCCAATCACAAAGCTGGGTGGCGGACATGTCGGGCGCGTAGGCGCCGGCTTTCTCCATGAGCTTCTTAAGGCCCGCCGGGTCATGCCCGGTCTTGGCCTTAACAGCATCGAGATAGGCTTGGAAACTCATGTTAACCTCCTGCCTGGTGCTGAGAATGCTTTGGCGACGGCTCTTAGCATGAATTGCACAAGCGAACACCGGGCAACCCACATTGCTTGGAGTTCTTGAGCGCTGCAAGCCATTGGCAACAAGGCGCGATATGGCCTTGCCGATTTGCGGTGGCCCGCATATCCTGCCGCAGCCAGGAGGAATTCCATGGGATACCGATTAGCCTACTCCGCTTTCATTCTGACAACATTTACCGGGTTGGCCCAGGCGGGTGATGCGGTGAATTTCACCATGAAGGCTCACATGCCTTCGCTGAATGATCCCACCGCCATTGACCAGTTCACTGTGGGCGTCTCCGACAAGCAAATAGAGACCAGCCTTGATGTAAAATGTGAAGCGCCCAAGGGCGGTCTCCTGGGCGGGCGCGACAGAAGCTGCGCTGTTTCGGGCCTTGGTTCTATCATCAATCCCGGAAACGGCCAGAAGCTGCAGCGTACACAATACATGGGCGGCTGGCGCGTGAAATCAAATGGCTATACCGACGCCACCACCATGTCGGCCAACTATCTCGCCGTAGGCAAAGTGGCGGCCTCAAGCTCGGCTTTCAGTGGCTCAATGGTATTGAAGCCCGAAACACCTTCCAGTGGCGCGGTTCAATTGCGTGACTCGGTCATGGCCAATCTCAAGGCGCAGCAGAGCTCCACGCTGATCGACACGCGTGTGGATACGGTTCAATTCAACAATTTCACCCTGCCATCGGCCGGTTTTCCTTCCGACAAGGGCTGTGTGTGGAATGGCGACATGATTTATGCCTACCAGACCCAATCCTGGTTCATGAATCTCAAGATCAAGTGCAATGACAAGGAAGTGGCGTTGAAAGGCAACATGCCTTTCACTGAAACCAAGAATGTCGGCAACCAGCATCAGTATGACCTCACCTTGATGGTGCCCAACACTGCAGCTCAGGATGATGCGGCTCTTTTCACCAAGGGATCTGACACCGACCTGTTCGCGGCCGCAGACGGCCTGAGCGGCCAGGTGATCATGAAGGAAAGCGCCTATGTAGATGTGACCTTCGAAGGCCATACTGACAAGGTGCCCATCGACATTGATGCTTCCGGCAGTATCACGGCGAACAACACGCCAGTGGAAGTGGCGCGCTCTTTCGCCATGGTCATGGGCATTCTGGCCCGCACATTCTTCGGGTCATAACCGATGGGCGCGATTTTCTGGACTGTGCTGATCGGGCTGCTGGCAGCAGTTGTGGCCAAGTTGCTGTTGCCGGGCAAGAACGGGCCGCATGGCATTTTGCCCACAGCTTTGGTGGGCGTGGCGGGGTCCTATCTCGCCAGTTTCCTCGGCCAGTTGTTTGGATTCTATGAATCGGGTGAATATGCGGGATTTGTCGGCTCAGTCATTGGGGCAGCGCTGCTGTTGCTCATCTGGGGCTGGATTTTTCGCAAGAAACCAGCGGCCCCATAACCCGAGGCCTGTCGATTTCCGGGAATTGCGGGGATTTTCAATGCATGTCGTTTTTTCGCTAGAAGTCGCATTTGCGCCCCGGCATAAGGTGCCCCATGGCAAATCTCATCATCACTTACTGGCGTGACATTCCTTCTGCCGTTTCCGTAAAAGCGGGGCGGAAAGAAGAAAAGCGCATGCTGGACAATCGCTTCATGGAAGCCATCGACATGGCCGCCATGCGTGATGGTGCCACGGACACCGACGCCTATCTCGCCGAATGGCGGCGCAGCACACCCACCCAAGTGGGTGATGATCTGGCCGCCGAGGCTGACAAGGCCAAGGCCGCGCTGGAAGCGGAATTCACGCAAGACAAAATCAAAGCCCTTATCGCCACCGGCGGGAAAGCCTGACCCATGACTCACACTCTCGTTCAATCCGCCACGCGCACCCACATCATTGGCTTTGACAAGCCCTTCACCATCATTGGCGAGCGCATCAACCCCACGGGCCGCAAGAAGCTGGCCGCCGAAATGCAGGCTGGCAATTTTGACACTGTCATGTCCGATGCCCTCGCCCAGATGGCTGCTGGCGCTCACATTCTTGATGTGAATGCGGGTGTAACCGCCGTGAACCCGAATGAGACTGAGCCGCCGCTGATGAAGCAGACGCTGGAGATCGTCATGTCGGTGTGCGACCTGCCGCTGTGCATCGACTCGTCCGTTTCGTCGGCCCTCAAGATGGGTCTGGAAACTGCCAAGGGTCGGCCGCTGGTCAACTCTGTGACGGGCGAAGAAGAAAAGCTCGAAGCCATTTTGCCATTGGTCGCGAAATATAACGTTCCCGTTGTCGCCATCTCGAATGACGAATCTGGCATTTCGGAAGATCCGGATGTGCGCTTCGAAGTGGCGCGCAAGATCGTTCAGCGCGCGGCTGATCACGGCATCAAGCCGCATGACATCGTGGTGGACCCGCTGGTGATGCCGATTGGCGCCATGGGCACCGCCGGCCAGCAGGTGTTCCGCCTGGTGCGCCGCCTGCGTGAAGAGCTGAAAGTGAACACCACCTGCGGCGCTTCCAACATTTCCTTCGGCATGCCAAACCGCCGCGCTCTCACGGGCTATTTCCTTGCCATGGCAGCATCGCATGGCATGACCTCAGCCATCATGAACCCGATGCATGACGAAGACATGCACGCCATCTTCGGCGCCAATGTGCTCAATGGCACAGATGCCCATTGCCGTTTCTGGAACAATAAGTTCCGCGAGATGACATCAGGTCCTTCAGCTTCGGCCCAAGCCGCAGGCTTACAATCTTCCAACGAAGACATCGCCGCCCGCCGCGCTGCCCGCGAAGCCCGGCGCAGAAGGTAAAACATGATCCTGATGCAGCGCGTTGAAGCGGCCTGCCTTGCCTTGGCATCCTTGGTTGCCTATTGGTATTTTGGCTTTTCTTGGTGGCTCTATGTGGCGCTGTGGCTGATCCCCGATCTTGCGATGCTCGGCTATCTCGCTAACCCCCGCGTTGGGGCCGTGGCCTATAACACCAGCCATTTCATCGGATTTCCGGTGCTGCTTATTGGTGCCGCAGCCTATTCGGGCAACAGCCTGTGGCTCAGCATTGCGCTCATCTGGTTTTCACACATCACCATTGACCGCGCCATGGGCTATGGCATCAAATTATTCTCCGGATTCAGAGACACCCACCTCGGCCGCATCGGGCGCGATTAGCGAAAGTTCAAATGCATCAGAGTGTTGAACTCTGATCGCACATATCCACCAAACTCCTCACCCTCCACAAAGCCATGCTTGCGGTAAAGCGCGAGCGCAGGCTCGAATGCCGCACCGGAACCAGTTTCCAGCGAGAGGCGCGAATAGCCCCGCGTCCGGGCCTCCGCGACAATGTGCCGGAGCATCACTTCCCCATAACCCTTGCCGGCCTGACCTTCGGCCACGCGCATGGATTTGATCTCGCCGGTGTTGTCGCCCAGGTCCTTGATTGCACCCATGACCACGAGCTTGTCATCCAGCCAGCCCGTGTAAAAACTGATCTCGGGCTTTTGCAGCCCACTCCAATCCAGCGCGAAAACATGACCAGGTGGCGAATTCGCATGCATGCCGCGCAAGTGGTATTCGAGCAGCGCTTTTACGCGCGGATCATTGAAATTTCCGGGTCTGATATCCATGCCCAAACCATGTCGCAATTTGGCCTTTGCGGCAAGCAGGCCTCGGCTATAACTCTCACATGAGCGAACAGAACCCACTGATTGTTTTCACCCCTTCCGGCAAGCGCGGGCGCTTCCCCGTTGGTACGCCCGTGCTCTCAGCCGCGCGCAGCCTTGGCGTGGATATTGACTCGGTGTGCGGCGGGCGCGCCATCTGCGGGCGCTGCCAGATCAATATTGGAGAGGGCGAATTTGCCAAGCATGGCATTACGTCTTCAGCGTCGCATGTGAATGGCGTCACGCAAACCGAACAGCGCTATGACCGCATCAAGGGCCTGCCACAGGGCCGTCGCCTCTCGTGCCAGACCCAGATTCAAGGTGATCTCGTTGTGGATGTGCCGCCCGAGTCGCAGGTGCACAAGCAAGTCGTGCGCAAGGAGGCCGACACACGCGTCATCGCGCTCGATCCCGCCACGCATCTTTATTACATCGAGGTGGAAGAGCCCGACATGCACAAGCCCTCCTCCGATCTGGAGCGGGTTTATGCAGCGCTGAAGGCGCAGTGGGGCATTGAAGATCTTTCTACCAATTTCACCGTTCTGACAGACTTGCAAAAGGTTCTGCGCAAGGGCGAATGGAAGATCACCTGCGCGGTGTTCTCGCGGCCTGCGGGCGGTGGCAACAGGCTGGCCGCCATCTGGCCGGGTTTCCATGAAAATCTCTATGGCTTGGCGATTGATGTGGGCTCAACCACCGTTGCCGCGCATCTCACCAATCTCTCCACCGGGCAGATCGCCGCTTCCGCCGGCATCATGAATCCGCAGATCCGTTTTGGCGAAGATCTGATGAGCCGCGTTTCCTATGTGATGATGAACAAAGGTGGCGAAGCGGAACTCACCGGGGCCATTCGCGGCGCGCTGCAACAGTTGGCCGCGTCCGTGGCATCGCAGGCCGAGATTGAACTCACCGATATTCTAGAAGTCGTGCTGGTCGGCAACCCCGTGATGCATCACCTGTTCCTCGGCATAGACCCCACGGAACTAGGCGGTGCGCCCTTTGCGCTGGCCGATGGCATGGCGCTCACGTTTGAGGCCAAGGAGATGGGCTTCATGCTCAACCCCGGCGCCTATGCTTATGTGCTGCCCTGCATCGCGGGCCATGTGGGCGCTGATGCGGCGGGTGTGGCGCTTTCTGAAGCGCCGCATGAGAGCGAGGCGATCATGCTCTGCGTGGATGTGGGCACCAACGCGGAAATTATTCTGGGTTCCAAGAAACGCCTGCTCGCCTGCTCCTCGCCCACCGGGCCTGCATTTGAAGGCGCACAGATTTCCTGCGGCCAGCGCGCGGCACCAGGCGCGATTGAGCGCATCCGCATCAACCCGGAAACGTTGGAACCGCGCTACAAGGTGGTGGGCTGCGCGCTGTGGAGTGATGAGCCCGGCTTTGAAGAGGCCGTGGCGCAAACGGGTGTCACTGGCATTTGCGGCAGCGGCATCATCGAGGCCATTGCAGAAATGTATCTTGCCGGCATCATCAATCAGGATGGCCTGATGGACGGCAGCTTTGCCTCGCGTTCCCCACGCATTGAATCCTACAAGCGCACCTTCAACTACATCATTCGCCAACCTGCGGAACAATCCAACCAGCCGCTCATCCGCGTCACGCAGAATGATGTGCGCGCCATCCAAATGGCCAAGGCCGCCCTCTATGCTGGTGTCCGCCTGCTGATGGATAAGCTGGGCATTGAGGAACCTGCCAAGATCAGATTGGCCGGGGCCTTCGGCAGCCACATCGACATGAAATATGCGATGATCCTCGGCCTCATTCCGGATTGCGATCTGGGCCATGTGCAGTCGGCCGGCAATGCTGCAGGTACGGGCGCGCGCATCGCTTTGCTCAACAAGGCCGCGCGTGATGAGGTGGAAAGTGTTGTCCGCCGCATCGAGAAAATCGAAACCGCCGTAGAGCCGCTCTTCCAGCAACATTTCGTGGAGGCCATGGCCATTCCGCACAAGACTGCGGATTTCAAGAATTTGAAACGCGTCGTCACGCTGCCGCCCCTCAAGACTGTTGAAACACTGGGTGATGACGGTGGCGCGCGCCGCACACGGAGGCGTGGATGAGCACGAACCATTCTGCATTGAAAGCGGGGCGCACGGCCGTGATCACGGGTTCGGCCTCAGGCATCGGCCTGGCCGCGGCCAAGGAAATGGCCAAGCGCGGGATGGCCATTGCCATGATTGATCTGCCCGGCGCAAAGTTGGAGGCCGCCGCCAAGGCACTGGCCGAAACGGGTGCCAAGGTTCTCGCCATCGGCGCGGATGTGAGCAACGAAACCGCGGTCAACGCCGCTGCCGCCGAGGTGGCGCAGAAGCTGCCGCCCGTCACCCTACTCATGAACAATGCTGGTTTCGGTCCGCCCTCGTCCACCCTGGAGGCTTCGGCCTCATGGGCGAACATCCTCGGCACCAATCTGATGGGTGTGATTCATGGCACGCAGGCTTTTGCCAAGGCGATGATCGCGCATGGAGAACCTGCGCTCATCATCAACACCGGCTCCAAACAAGGCATCACCACGCCGCCGGGCAACCCGGCCTATAATGTTTCCAAGGCTGGCGTGAAGGCCTTTACCGAGGCGCTGGCGCACGAGCTGCGCAACACGCCGGGCTGCAAGGTTGCGGCACACCTGCTCATCCCCGGCTGGGTGTTCACCGGGCTCACTGCGGCCAGCGGCTCGCCCAAGCCCGCCGGCGCATGGACGCCGGAACAGATGGTGGACTTCATGCTGGCTTCACTGGCGCGCGGCGATTTCTATATCCTCTGCCCTGACAATGATGTGACGCGTGCATTGGATGAAAAACGCATCGCCTGGGCCGCCGGAGACATCATCGAAAACCGCCCCGCGCTTTCAAGATGGCATCCGGATTATGCGGAGAAGTTTAAGGCGTGGGTGGCGAAGGGGTGAGGGTCACCGCAACCCTGTCGGCGGTGGCGCTCCATTCGAGGCTCCGTTGCGCGTAGCGCTTCACATCTCAACACTCCGTCGTTCAGGGCAAGCTACCTGAATCCCGCTTTGGTGGTTTTAGTACGAGCTGAAAGCGGGGGCCCGGCCTTCGCCGGGGTGACGAAGTAAATTTCGTCACCGCCCCAGCACCGCCTGCCCCGGCTGCTGCGAGGCATCCGGTGCGATGACGGCCACTTCCACATTGCCATCCGTCCAATACACATCACCGCCGCCGTTTTTGGCGCGAAGCGCGCCGTGGCCTGGCACCATGTAGAGTGCTGTGAGCCGCAATGTCTTGTTCAGGTCATCCATCAGATAACCGCGCTCGGCATCCACATCGCCGTTGATGTGATGCGTCACGGCGCCGTTTCGATGAGAGAAGCCTACGCCCCTGTCGAAAGTGGCGGCCCCGGCCCACAAGGCGCGGCCATCCGGGCCATCACCCTGCAGTTTCCAGAAGCGCACATGGTGGCGCTGGCGGGCGCTTTTGCCCACTTCCTTTTCAAAGGCGAGGTCCTGCTTGCGGCCCTCATAGAACAGCGTGCTTACTGGGGCCGAATAATAAGTGTGACGCAGGGCCACGCTGCCCACGATCTTGACGCTGGAGCGCAGGGTTACAGGCACGGGCACCTGCCAGCCTGCCGCCTTCATCACTGCGATGATCTCATCCTGGCTGCCGACAAGTGCAACATTGATGGGATCACCCGGCTTGTGGTGCTTGGTGGTGGTGACCAGCCCAATCAACGCTTGCGTGGCGGGTGAGGTTTCGGCACAGACACCCGCCGAATGGCCGAGCACCAGCAGGGCAAACATGAATGTGGGCCCCAGCCCCTTGCAGACGGAATTCATGCCTTTCGACTTAGCAAACCGTCACACCCGCGGCGACAGCTTGCGATAGAGGTGCCATGTGGCGTGGCCGAGAACTGGCAACACCAGAAAGAGACCCAAAAATAAGGCGCCGATGCCGATGAAGGACAGTGCTGCCACAATGATGCCGAAGAAAATCATCGGCCCGATATTCTCCAGTGTGGAGCGCCAAGAGGCGATGATGGCGGTGATGAAATCCACGCTCTTGTCGAGCAGCAGGGGCATGGAGACAACCGTTGTGCAGAACAGAACTGCGGCCAGCGCTGCGCCCGCTGCCGTTCCCACGGCAAAGAAGCTGTAGGCGTTGGGATTGGCGAGAATGCCCTGCCAGCCCGCCTCCAGCGAGAAGCCGGCATAGCCCATGAACAGCGCCAACAGCAGGCGGATCTGATAAATCCAGATCCAGAAAATAAAGAGCACACTGAAGGCCATCCAGCCCATTTCGCGGCGGCTTTGGTTCCACACCACGGCAAGAATGGCGGGCCAGTTGAGCGGCTCCTTGCGTTCAAGTCTGCGGCTCACTTCATAGAGTCCTGCGGCCACAAATGGCCCGATCAAAGGAAATCCCAAGGCCAAGGGCAGGATAAGCCAGACGGTGCGGTAATATTCCAGCAGCATCAACAGCGCATAACCGCCTATGGCATAAAAGCCGCCGAAGAACAGGCCGAACAGCGGGGCGCGGGCGAAGTCGTTCAGGCCTTTGTAGAGCGCATCCATCACATCGGAATAGGAAATGGCATTGCTGACGCGGCGGGAAAGTGGTGCGGTGTTTGTGGTGTTCATGCCGCTGAGACTAAAGCGGAATCGCCGTGGTTGAAAACCCCGCAGTCTCGCAGCGCAGCATCGCTCACGTTATTTGCGCGCGCCCGCCCACAGCGCCAGCACGCCTGCGAAGGCAATCAGCGCCATGCCTGCCAGCGTGGTGAGGCGCGGCACTTCGCCGAAGAACAGGAAGCCGAAGGTGGAAGCCCAGATCATGCCGGCATATTCAAAGGGCGTCACCACACTGGCCTTGCCGATGCGGTAGGCATTGGCGAGCAGCGTGGAGCCCGCCGCAGCGATCACCCCGCAAATGGCCATCAAGCCCGCGTCATGCCAGCTTGGCCAGGCCCAGGCGCGCAAGAGGAAATCGATACTCGGGTTGCCAATGGGCTGGAGACCCAGCAAAGCCACAATGCCCGCAATGGCAGATGCGCCGACGAGGTAAACCCAGTTCTGGTAAAACACCATCACAGTCACCTGCGTAGCCGCGCCATATTTTCGAGCGAAGATCTGCCCCGTGGCATAGGCGAAGGCCGAGACCAGTGAGAGCAAGGCCGCGGGTTTGAACAACGCGGTTCCCGGCTGCAGGATGATCAAGACACCCGCAATGCCGATCGCCACCGCCGCCCAGCTTTTCCAGCCCACATGTTCATGCAGCAGCGGCCCCGCCAGAACAGTCACCACCAGCGGCACCATGAAATAAAGCGCCACGGCTTCAGCCAAGGGCAAGGCCGGGAAGGCCATGAAGTAACTCGTGTAAGAAATCAGCAGGAAAAACCCGCGCAACAGCAGGATGGGCAGTTGCTTGTCATTGAGTTTCGCTAGGCCGCCCTGCCACCAGGTCATGCCGAGCAGGATGGGCATGGAAACAATAGCGCGAAACACGATGGCCAGTGTCACCGCATTGTGGCCACTGATCGCCTTGATGGCACTATCCTGCAGTGAGAACACGAATGAGCCACCCAGCAGGCAGAGAATTCCAATGATGTTGTTGCGCGTGTTGCTGGGAGTCATTCAGGGGATTCGGGCCGGGTGCAGGCGCTCTTGATAGCCCAGCCCCATACTCTAGGGGATGGTTGATCTTTCACACCAGAGGTGCAGCAGGCTCAACACTCCCCAAACGCTATTCCCTCATGGGCGTGGCGCGCGCGCCCTTTTGCCAGGCGCGCAGGCACAGATATTCGCCGACCAAAGCTGATGCCGCCAGCGCCGTGATCTCCGCATGATCATAAGGTGGCGATACTTCCACCATGTCCATGCCAACGAAATTCAGCGGGGTAAGCTTGCGGATGATCGAGGCCGCCTGATGATAGGTGAGGCCGCCGGGAATGGGTGTGCCTGTGCCGGGCGCTGCGGATGGGTCCAGACAATCAATATCGAAGGTCAGATAGGCTTTGCTCTTGCCCACCTTGTCGATGATGATCTTAGCAATTTCCGCGGCGGATTTGTCATGCACCTCGTCGGCATAGATGAGGCGGAAGCCCATGGTGGTTTCACCCACGAAAGTGGTGCGAAGCCCGATCTGCAACGATTTGTGCGGGTCGATCAGCCCTTCCTTCACCGCATGTCCAAACATGGTGCCGTGATCAATGCGGCCGCCTGAATCGATTTCCACATCGCGGTGGGCATCAAAATGCACCAGCGCCAAGGGGCCATGCTTCCTGGCATGGGCCTTGAGCAGCGGGTAAGACACATAGTGATCGCCGCCGAGCGAGATGAGTTCCACGCCCTTGTTGATGATCTCAGCCGCGTGCTTTTCCAGCGTTACCGGGAAGTCTTCCTTGCGGCCCCAATCGAAGAAGCAGTCGCCGTAGTCGATCACCGCCAGCGTATCAAAGGGATCAAAGTTCCACGGCCAAAGCGGTCCCCAGGCGTTTTCATTGGAGGCGCGGCGGATCGCTTCCGGTCCCATGCGTGTTCCGGAACGATGCGACACGGCCTGATCGAAAGGCACACCGGTGATCGCTATATCAACACCGGTCAGGTCACGGGTGTATTTGCGGCGCATGAAGGAAAGTGCGCCCGCATAGGTGGCCTCAAAACGTGTGCCTTTCAGCTGCTCACGGCGAAAGGCTTCATCGCCCGGGATGTAGCCAAGTTTGTCTATTTCGAGAGCCATTATTCAGTCAACACAAGCGCGTCGTTCGGATCAAAGCTCACCCACAGCTTCTGGCCGCGCTCCACGCCCGAACCCTCCGTGCGGCTATCATTCTGGACGTTGATTTCCAGTTCCTGCCCGCCCACATCGGCGATCACATTGCTGGTGTTGCCATAATAGGCCACATCTTTCACCGCGGCTTTGGCCTTCACCAATCGCGCACCTTTCGGTTCGGCTGCGGAGAGCTTCAATTTTTCCGGGCGAATGGCGATGGTGGCGCTGCTGCTGGCTGATTTATCCGTGTCGATGGCGAATTTGCCTACGGCTTTGGTGTCGCAAGTGACTGTTTTGCCCTTTTGCGAAATCACGGCGGCATCTAGCAAATTCACCTTGCCAATAAAATCGGCCACGAACTTGTTATTTGGATGTTCGTAAAGCTCAGCAGGGGTTGCAATCTGCGCGACAGCACCCTTGTCCATCACCGCGATGCGGCTGGCCATGGACAAGGCTTCGTCTTGGTCGTGGGTCACGATGATGAAGGTGATGCCCACCGTTTCCTGCAGGCGCGTCAATTCCATGCGCATGTCGTCACGCAGCTTGGCATCGAGGGCCGAGAGCGGCTCGTCTAGCAGCAACACCTTCGGGCGCTTCACCAATGCGCGGGCAAGGGCCACGCGCTGGCGCTGGCCGCCGGACATCTGGTCTGGCTTTCTCGCCGCGAGATATGACAGCTTCACCATTTCGAGGGCATCGGCCACGCGAGTCTTGATTTCGTCAGCGGGTACGCCCGTCACCTTCAGGCCATAACCCACATTCTGCTCGACAGTCATATGCGGGAATACGGCATAGGACTGGAACACCATGTTGGTCGGTCGCAGGTTTGGCGGGGTGAAAGCCATGTCCTGCCCGCCAATCACAATCTGCCCGGAGGTTGGCGTTTCAAGGCCGGAGATCATGCGCAGCAACGTGGTTTTGCCGCAGCCTGACGGGCCAAGCAGCGCAAAGAATTCATTCTGAGCAATGTCGATGGACACATTGTCCACTGCTTTCACGCCGCCGGCGAATTCCTTGGTGATATTGCGGATGGAGATGATGGGTTCAGTCATGGTTCCTCAATGCCCGGTTTTACCGGGGCCTTGCAATTTCATGGCGATGAGTGTGGCAGCCAAAGTGATGACGATGAGAACGGTGGAAGCTGCGTTTATTTGCATGTCCACACCGCGTTTGACCATGCCATAGATTTTCACGGGGAAAGTCGTGGTGTTTGGGCCGGATGAGAAGAAGGTGATGACGAAATCATCCAGCGACAATGTGAAAGCCAGCAGCGCGCCCGCCACGAGGGCGGGCAACATGAAGGGCACAATCACATGCAGGAAGGTTTGGAATTCCGTGGCGCCGAGATCCTTGGAAGCCTCTTCCAACTGGCGATTGAAGCCATGCAGTCGTGCGCGCACCACCACGGTGACAAAGGGAAATGAGAATGCGATGTGGGCAAAGATGATGTTGGACAGATTGAGCGGAAATGGAAGGTCGCGCGTGGCTTCCATCATGCCCGTGTAGGTGAAGAACATCAGCAGCGAGATGCCCATGCAGATTTCAGGCACAACGATGGGCAAGGCCACAAAGCCCTCATAGGCATTCTTGAACGGAAACCTGAAGCGCCAGAGAGTCAGCGCCGTCATCGCGCCGAAAATGGTGGAAAAGATCGTGGACATGAATGCAATCATCAGCGAATTGCTGAGGGCCGCAAAAATGTCGGCATTGTTCCAGGCTTTCACATAGTTCATCCAGGTGAAGCCATGCCACACGCCGGTTTTGTCAATATTGAAGGAAAATACAACGAGCGAGACAATCGGCGCATAAAGGAAAATGAGCGAAAGGACGAACAGCGCGATGATCCAAGGGCGGCGTGCATAGTCCAGCGGGCCCATGCCTGGTTTTAGTTGCGCACTCATGCGTCCACCCCGGCCGAGCGTTTCGAAACAAAAGCGCGGATCATCAGCGCAATGAAGGTGGCATACATCAAGATGAAAGATAGCGCCGAACCGAAGGGCCAATTGTTGGCCTCAAGGAATTGCTGTTCAATAGTGTTGGCGATGGTCACGTCATTCGGCCCACCCAATCGGTCCGATATCAGGAATGTGCCGAGGCAAGGAATGAACACAAGAATAATCCCGGTGATCACGCCCGGCATGGTGAGCGGCAGCGTCACCTGACGAAACGTCGTGGCCTGCGTGGCGCCAAGATCAAGGCTCGCCTCGAGGTAGCTGCGATCCAGCTTTTCAATAGTGGAATAGAGCGGCAGTACCATGAATGGCAGATAAACATAAACCAGACCCATGATCACAGCGCCGGAATTATTCATCATCTCAAAGGGCCCGAGGCCCACAAGTCCGAAGGCCTGATTGACCACACCGGTGGTGCGGAAAATCGTATAGATGGCATAAGTGCGAATGAGCAGATTGATCCAGAACGGCAAGATCAATAGCAAAAGCAGAATGGGCCGATAGCGCGGTGGCGCAAAACACACAGCAACAGCCAGCGGATAGGCCACCAAGAGACACACGAATGTGGCCACCACGCTTGTCCACACCGCGCGCCAAAGCAGCACGAGATAATCCGAGCTCATGGCCGAGGTGTAGTTGGAAAAGGTGCTCAGATAGTCATAGGCGGTGGCTGAGGTTTCACCGTCCACCATGGCCTTGCCGGAAAAACTCAGGACAAAGAGGAATGCGATAGGGATGATGAAAAAGAGCAAGAGCCAAAAACTGCCCGGCAGAGCTAAAGTCAGAAAAACGCGTTTGTAGTCTTTCCAATCATCCAAGATTGCCTACCCCTGTTGAGGCGGTCTTGAAGCCACCTTACGGCACTTTAACGAAAGCGGTTCATAAGGCAAGGGCGGCCCAAAAGCCGCCCCCGCACTGAACTGCCTGATTATGCGGCCTGCACAGCCGTCCAGATTTCTTCTCGGGCAGAGATCGCGTCTTCCCCAAGATAGAGGCTGGGTTCTGCCTTCTTGAGCTGATCTGCCGGCGGGAAGATCACCGGATTGTTCTTGTAGTCATCTGGCATGAGGGCCTTTGCGGCGGCGTTTGGCGTTGCATAGTTGATGGCTGCCATCAGCTCCGCGTTCACCTTCGCATCACAAATGTAGTTGATGTATTTGTGTGCGTTCTCAGGATGCGGCGCGCCCTTGGCGATGGCGAGCGTATCCTGCCAGGTGTTGCCGCCCTCCTTGGGCAGAACATAGTCAAGATCATTGGTCGTGTCGGCCTTCATCACCTGCAAGATGTCGCCGCCATATTCGCCGCAGATATCAACATCGCCTGAAGCCAACAGGTCCTGGCCGTTGTCTTTGGCAAACAGCTTGATGTGCTTCTTGGCGCTGATCAGCAGGTCCTTGGCCTTGCCCAGTTCGCCGGCGTTGGTGGAGTTCCAGCTGAAGCCCAGATATTGCAGTGCGCTGCCCAGGGCATATTCCTGGTCAGCCTGAATTGAAATCTTGCCGTCATAGTCTGGCGAATCCAGCAGATATTTCCACGAATCCGGCACGCCATTCTTGGCCTTGGACTTGCGGTAGCCAATGCCATAGGTACCCCAGACATAGGCCAGCGAATGCTTGCGGCCCGGATCAAACTCGCCGTCCATGAAGGCCTTGTCATAGTTCTTGACGTTGGGGATCTTGCCATGATCCAGAGGCATCAACATGCCCGCCTTCACGAAGCGCTGGATCCAGTTAGCCGAGGGCAGAACCACGTCATATCCCGGATTGCCGGCCTTCAACTTGGCGAACAGTTCGTCATTGTTGCCATAAATGTCCAACTTCACCGTTATGCCGGTTGCCTTTTTGAAATCGGCCAGCGTGTTTTCTCCGAGATAGGAATCCCAGCTGTAGAGATTCAGCTTCTTGTCCTCGGCGGCGTTCGCCCTGTAGGGCAAGAGCGTGATGCCAATGGCAGCGCCACTGCCCGCGGCCAGAAACTTGCGGCGGTTGAGTTTGTGAATTGTCATTCTCGGTTGGCTCCCTGTTGAGATGTCTTCATATTGTTACAAATTGGCAATGGCGCGCAATTAAAAATCTGTCATTCGGCATCATTGCACCTCGGATTTCACGTCTGCATAGGTCTTGTCCAAGGCGGTGCGGGCCAAGCCCACCAATTCATCAATCTGCTCTTTGCTGATGCAGAATGGCGGGGCCAGAACCATGGTGTCCCAACAGGCGCGCATGATGAGACCCGCATTGAAACTGTGGTCGCGGCAAATTGTGCCCACGCGGCCTGAGTCGTGGAAGCGGCCGCGCTTGGCTTTGTTGTTGGAGAGTTCAATCGCCCCAATCAAGCCGACCGAGCGCGTCTCGCCGACAATGGGGTGATTATTCAAGCTGGCCAAGGCCTTGTTGAAATAGGGGCCCAGTCCGGCCACGCGCTGGACCAGTTTTTCCTGCTGGATGATCTCGATATTCTTCAATGCAACGGCGGAAGCTACAGGGTGGCCGTCATAAGTCATGCCGTGATAGAACTCCCCGCCTTTTTCGAAGAACGGCTTGATCAGCTCTTCTGAGAAGGCAATCGCGCCGATGGGCAGATAGCCGGAGGACAGGCCCTTGGCCATGTTCACAATGTCGGGCTGGTAGCCATAGGTTTCAAAGCCAAACCAGTTTCCGGTGCGGCCAAAGCCGCAGATCACTTCGTCCGAAATCAGGATCACACCATATTTTTTGCAGATGCGCTGGATTTCCGGCCAATAGGTGGAAGGCGGAATAAGCACGCCCGCAGCCCCCTGGATCGGTTCACCAATGAAAGCGGCCACATTGTCTGGCCCCAATTCCAGAATTTTCTTTTCCAGTTCCTGCGCCGCTTCAAGGCCGAATTCCTCGGGCGTCTTGTCGCCACCGAAATCATACCAGTAGGGCTGTTGGATGTGGTGGAAGCCGGGCAACTGGTCGCCACCCTGCTCATGCATGCCAACCATGCCGCCCAGATTGGCAGCCACCCAGGTTGAGCCATGATAACCACGGCGGCGGCCAATGAACTGTTGGCGGTAGGGCTTGCCCATCACCTTCCAATAATGACGGACAAAGCGCACAATGGTGTCATTGCCTTCGGAACCCGAATTGGTGAAGAACACGCGCTGGAAGCGCTTGGGCAACACGCTCGAAATCTTCTCAGCCAGTTCGGTGGCGGGCACAGTCGTCGTCTTGAAGAAGGTGTTGTAGTAGGGCAAATCCAGCATCTGCTGATAAGCAACTTCGGCCAGTTCCTTGCGGCCGTAGCCGATGTTCACGCACCACAGGCCCGACATGCCGTCGAGGATCTTGTTGCCCTTGCCATCCCAGACATAGATGCCATCACCATGGGTAATGACGCGCGGCCCGCCTGCGGCGTGGAAGGATTTGTGATCAGTAAAGGGATGGAAATGGTGGGCGATATCGGCCTTCACCACGGCTTCGAGATTAATGTTTTTGCGATGCTGCGTCATGGTTCAATTCCGGTTGCGAAAAATTAGCCCCGCGTTGGGGGCCTTCAGATGGCGATGCGGAAGTGAAGCCTAGGGCCGAAAACCAATGCGTGCACAAGCCACGAGCAGATCGTGCTTCAATCCCATGCGGTATTGGTTTTGGTGGCGGCGCATAAAAAGACTATTGCATGCGCCTTGCCCGAAAGCAAATCGGGCTAGAAAAAGCCCTCTGGCTTGCGGCGGTGCTGGCGCAGAAGGCCAACAATCAATGCCGCCACCATCAGCGCGCTGGCTACGGGCAAGGTTGCGTTGGCTATAGGCGCAACGCCGAGTGCGTCAAATGGCAAGACCATCACCATGGCCAGTACTGGCAGCAGGAAAAGTTCCAACGCCAGGGTTGTCGTGCTGGCTTCGTGGCGCGCAGCGGGCCACACGAAGGCAAGCAGTGCGGAGGTCACGCCCAGGGCCTGCAACAGGGTGGTGAGATTCCACTCCACCTGCCAGAAGCGGCCCACGGCAAAAGCCACAACTGCACACGAGACCGCCATCAGCAAGCCTGCGGCAATGGCGCGGAGCTGACGTAACGCCAAAAGTAGAACGCCAAGGCCAATCCCAGCCGCCAATCCCAACACCTTGGAGACAGACTGGATCACCGCCCGGTTCGCTTGTTCTTGCTCGACACTGGGGTGCAAGACATTCAAACCCGCTTGTTCGAGAATATCGGCCAGCTTGGCGTTGCTGAAGCCATCAACGGGTGTAACTTCGATACGCATTGCGCCTTCGGGCGTTCCAAACAAGGTGTGCAACTCGCTGGGCAAGGTTGCGAGTTGCGGCGGCGGCACGGCGGCAAGAAGATCAGCCCTTTCTGCCAGTCGGTTGAAGCCGCCAAACAGGCGGTTTTCCAATTGCCTAACCTGCCGGTCGTCACTCGTTGCAGCCAAGAGGGAAAGACTGCGCCGGAAATCATCTGCCGCCATTTTGAGGCGCGGCTTGGCCTGAACATTGGAGGCTATTTCCTTCAGGCTATCTTGCAAAGTTTCAAGCTGGTCGCGAATATCCGCAGGTGCTTCACTCAGAACGGGCGTGATGCGCGGGAACTGGTCCTTGAGCAAGCTCATGGCCTCGCGCTTGGCCTCAGCATCTTTCGGCATGAACATGCCCAGCCAGCGCACGGCCTTCGCCTCGCTGAAGGCTTTCAGGCGCTTGATGGTGATTTCCGCATCTGCAGCATTTGAGGCAACGACGCTGACGGGCACGTCGGCCTGGCGAATTTCCATGCGCGTTGGCGTGAGCGCCAGATAGCCTGCGCTCACGGCCACCAACAGTGCGCCCAGGCCGCGGGCGAGCCATTGCCATTGGCCTGTTTCAAAAAGTGCACGGTGGGCCGGAACAAGCCATTCGCCAGCGCGCCATTGCAATGCCTCGGGGATGAAACGCAAGAGCGCTGTTGGCAGGGTGATGGCCAGTGCAAAGGCCACTGCGCCAAGCCCCAGCGCAATGAGGGCGAGCGCCGTCCCCTGCGCAAGCAGAACCAGGCCAGCAAACGGCAACGTGAGAAGCAGCCAGAGCCAAGCCAGGTCTGGGCCATGATGCTGGTCCGCGAGCATCACCACGGATTCACGCGCCTTGCGGCCATTTGCATAAGTCACCTTGGCCAGCACAGTGTGCAAGGAAAGAGCCACCGCCAGCCACAACAGGCCAAGGCCGAATGGCCAGTAAGCCAACCAGTCGGCGCGCGCCTTTAACATGACAGCAAGTGCGGTTGGAAACAGGAACGCAAGTGCCGGAACAAAGGCCGCAAGCACAAGCCGGAAGCGCCCGAAAGCAAGCGCCAGGATCAAGGCTACAAAAATCACACCGATGGCCGCGGCTGCCAGGGCTCTCATGCCATCCACAGTGGCCGCGGCGCGCTTGGGCGGCGGAATACCCGGCTGGCTCAGGCTGCCCGTGGTATCGGACGAATTCTGCAATACGTTAAGCAACTTCAAGGTCAGGCTTCTTGCTGCCGCTTCTTGCCCTGCGCGAGGAACTGCAAGAATGGTCACCGTCGTCGCCGTGTTTTCCTCGTTCAGGTCGGCAAGCTTCGACCAATCCACGGGCTTGTCTTCGCCGCGCATCATGGCTTCCACTGAAATTGCCGATTCCGAAAGCAAATCATCCAGGCCCTGCGGATCGCGGCCTTGTTGGAGCGAGGCTGAAATCTCCGTGACCAGTGTGGCCATGCTGCTGATATTGGGTGCTTCGGCAATGGCCGTGAACAGCGGCTTCAAAGACAACGCATAAGCCACCCTGCCCTTCACTTCGTCCAATGGATGATAGAGAAAGCCGTTGCCATCGTAATAGTCACCCGCGCCGGGTGCAAAGACCAGTTGATAAATGTCGCCACGCTGGCGCATCGTGGTCACCACATCGCTGCGCTGGTCTTCGAGCAGGTCTGCCCTGGTGTTGCTCAACGTAATGGTTTGCATGCCCAATAAGGTGCCGAAGCTTGCCATCGAAGTGTGGTCGCCAGGCAAGGCGATTTCCAGTGGCAGGCTGGCGGCAACGGGTGGCGCATAGTTGCGCCACAGGCCAAAGGCACAAGCCAACGTGAGCAGGAACCAGAAGCCAATCACGAAACCCGCGTTACGCCAGGCGAAGCGCGCAATCCTGGCGAAAGCGTTGGGCTTCAGCTTGGGGGGCGCAGTTGGCGCGGCTTGCCTGGCCCGCAATTCATCAAACAGCGATCGCGCCATGCCGGGCCGTTTTCCTTTTTAAATGCTTGCCATTTTGTGGCGGCGGTAAGATCTCACGCTGAAAGGGATGAGCAAGAGATAGAAGACCGACAAGATGGACAGCGTTTCCCACGGGAAGGAAATCAGCAAAACAATGAAGATCGCCATCGCGGCAAGCACCAGCAGTGCGTATTCGCGCGGTACGCGTGTGACATTCTTGCCCGAAAAAGTTGGCACGCGGCTCACCATCAAGGCGGCGATCAAAATCTCATAGGCGGCAATGGTGCGCACGAAGCTGTGGCCTTCTGGTATGAAACCCAGAAATCCGAGATAGAGCGGCAACATGGAAAGCAATGCGCCCGCAGGTGCTGGCATGCCGGTGAAAAAGCCGCTGGCCCAAGCCGGCTTCTTCGGATCTTCAAGCGCAACATTGAAGCGCGCCAAACGCAAGGCGCAGCCAATGGCCAGCATGAGGCAGACAACCCAGCCAAACGTCTTCAGCCAGTTCAGAGACCAAAGATAAGCCAGGATGGCGGGCGTCACGCCGAAGTTCACAAAGTCAGCCAGTGAATCCAGTTCAGCGCCGAATTTTGAAGTGCCCTGCAGATAGCGCGCAAGCCGACCATCCATGGCGTCGAGAACGGCGGCAAAGATCACGGCAGAGACCGCCAGTTCCATGCGGGCCTCAATGGCGAAGCGGATGGCTGTGATGCCACTGCACAGCGCCAACAGCGTCAACAGGTTGGGCAGCAGATAGCGGATGGGGATCAGCTTCAGCCTGCGCGGCGCTTCTGCATCTTGGGCCTGAGGCACTTCATCCGCCATCATTAAGCCTTGCGTGCGCTGCGGACAGCGCCCTTGTAGTCCAGATCAGCAATCACAGTTTCGCCCGCCAGGCTGCGCTGGCCCACGCATACAAGCGGCGTGATACCCTCGGGCAGATAGACATCCACACGGCTGCCAAAGCGAATGAGGCCGAAGCGCTCTCCCGCCTGCAACGCATCGCCCTCGCCCACGAATTTCACGATGCGGCGCGCTATTAGGCCCGCAATCTGCACCACGCCAAGGCGCAGGCCAGAAGGCGTTTCCAGGGTCAGCGCCTGGCGCTCATTGTCTTCCGAGGCCTTGTCGAGTTCAGCGTTGAAGAAGAGGCCGGGCACATAGGTCAGCTTGGTCACGCGCGCGGAAACAGGTGCGCGGTTGATGTGCACGTCAAACACATTCATGAAAATAGAAACGCGATTCATCTTTTCGCGCGGCAGATCCAATTCCGGCGGGGGGATCACGGATTCAATGGCGCTCACCCTTCCATCGGCGGGGGCGATCACCAAATTGGCGGCCTGTGGCGTGACCCGCTCGGGGTCGCGGAAAAAATAGGCGCACCAAGCGGTAAGCGCCACGCCAAGCCAGCCCAGAGGCCAAAGGCCCAACCAGAACAGCAGCAGGGTCACTGCCGCAAAAATCGCCACAAAACGCCAGCCTTCCTTGTGAACAGGGGCAAGGCCGGAACGGATGCTGTCTACAATCGTCATAAGAACTCCAATAGCGCGCTTTCCGACCGCGTGGAACCACGCGGTCGACAAGAAAACCCGCCACTCAAAACTGAAGCAAATTCTTGTCGGCCAAGTTTACAACTTGGCCGGAATTTGCTTTGGGCCCCGTATAGTTGCTTTGCAGCAAAAGCAAAAGGCCCGCCACCTCCCCCGAGGAATGACGGGCCCGTCTGAGTTTTAAGGCCCCGGCTCTTGATCGGCCGGTTCGCCGGAAAATCTAATGCAAGTAGCTGGAAACCAGGCGCAGGGCCGGTTTGTCCATCACAGGGATGGTGGAGAACACATCGTCTTCATCATCATTGGCTGCCGCAGCTAAAATCGGCAGGGCATGCGGCAATGCAGAAGTGCGAACTGCAGTTCCGGTCGCCACAGCCTGGAACAGGCCATCGCTGAGTTCGGTGATTTCCAGCTTCAGATTGATGATGGCATCGCCACCCATGGCCTTGGCCTGGGCCTTGGCTTTGGCTTCGGCATCTTCGCGGGCCTTCTGCAGGCCATCAGCCATTTCATCCATGGTGGTATAGTTCAGGCCGCGCAGGCCCGAGGTGTTATACTTCATCACGCGGCGCGCCCATAAAATCTGTCCGCGCACCACACCGAGCGCGTCTTCCACCAAGCGCCCGGCAAGTGTCTCCGTCGTAGTCGTTTTCATTTTAACGTCCCCAAAATGTTTTTTGACGGTGCCGCGCTTGTTGGCGACTTGCCATCTTGTATTTGCCGCATGTGCTGCGGTCGTTGGAGTCAGAATGCGCCGCAGAAGTAAACAAAGGTGAATCCACGCGGCATTTTCATCAAATTTGAAGCGAATTTGCGGTGCATTTGAGGTGCAGGCTTAACGCCGCCTTGGCGTGTTTGCTTACCGGAGTGTTGATTCAACAGTTGGTAAGCATGGGTCGAAAGACGCGCTTTACACTTCCGCCAGTTCCGCAACTTCGGCGAGTCTGCGGCGTGCCTCGTCAACCTGCTGCTGTCTATTCCACATTGTGGCATAGAGGCCCTTGGCGCGCAGGAGCTGGCGGTGGCTGCCGCGCTCGGAAATCCTGCCGTGGTCGAGCACGATGATTTCATCGGCATCAATGATGGTGGAAAGGCGATGCGCGATCACCAGCGTGGTACGATTGCGCGAGACGTTCTTGAGTGCTGTTTGAATTTCCTGTTCGGTCAAACTGTCAAGCGCCGAAGTGGCTTCATCGAGAATGAGAATGGGCGGAGACTTCAGAATTGTGCGCGCGATGGATACGCGCTGCTTCTCCCCGCCAGATAGTTTCAACCCGCGTTCACCCACTAGGCTTTCATATTGCTTCGGCAGGCTCATCACGAATTTGTGGATCTGCGAAAGCCTTGCGGCTTCTTCCACTTGCGCATCGCTGGCATCAGGCCTGCCATAGCGAATGTTGTAGCGCACCGTATCATTGAACAGCACCGTATCCTGCGGCACCATGCCGATGGCGCGGCGCAGGCTTTCCTGCTGCACATCGGCAATATTTTGCCCGTCGATCAGAATGTCGCCGCCCGTCACATCATAGAAGCGGAACAGCAGCCGCGAGATTGTGGACTTGCCAGCGCCTGAAGGGCCAACGATGGCCACTGTTTTACCCGCAGGCACATGAAAGGAAATGCCCTTCAAAATGGGGCGCACCTTGTCATAGGCGAAAGACACATTCTCAAAGCGAATGTCGCCCTTGCCCGCAATGAAAGGTTTGGCGCCTGGCTTGTCATCAATCTCGGCATTCTCCCGCAGGATGGAGAACATGCCTTCCACGTCGATCAGGCC
>JANPHF010000073.1:0-14086 GCA_031424315.1 Aestuariivirga sp. | reverse complement strand
GGCGGCGTTCATGCCAAAGGCGAAGCGGCCATATTCCTCGGCATTCAGGAGATGAGCGAAAGCCACGATGCTGGCATAGCTGAGCACTGCGCCAGCCATTTTGATGGCCAGCGAGATCACCCCGGCAAGCGCCAGTTTCTTCGGCGGAGCGCTATCTGGGGCCGCGCTCACGTATGGTCCTGTGCCCGCATTTGGTGTTGAGGTGATGCCATTTTTGAATCGCCAGAATGGGGCGCTTTCAGTAGGCATTCTCTCCCTTGAGCAGCGCCAACGGGGTCCGTGCAAGGATGTAGAGATCAAATGTTAAAGACCAGTTTTCGATATAATACAGGTCATGTTCCACGCGCCGCTCGATTTTCTCCGCGGTGTCAGTTTCACCGCGCCAGCCATTGACCTGGGCCCAGCCCGTAAGGCCCGGCTTCACCCGGTGGCGCGCAAAATAACCGTCGACGACATGCTCATAAAGCGCCTCACCGGCCTTGGCCTGAGTCGCATGGGGGCGCGGGCCAACGAGTGAGAGATCGCCCTTCAATACATTGAACAGTTGCGGCAACTCATCCATCGTTGTGCGGCGGATGAAGCGGCCCACGCGGGTAACCCGCCCATCGCTCTTGGTGACGAGCTTGGTTGCATTGGCATCCGTCATGTCCGCATACATTGAACGGAACTTATAGACCTCAATCAGTTCGTTGTTGAACCCATAGCGCTTTTGCTTGAACAGAATGGGCCCCTTGCTGTCCAGCTTGATGGCCAGCGCAACTGCGGCCAGCACAGGCGAAAGCGCGATCAAGGCCAGTGAAGCAATCACCTTGTCGGTGGCGCTCTTGAACATCGGCCCCCACTCACCCAAGGGTTTGTCGATAAGGTCAAGGCAGGGCAGGTTGCCAATATAGGAATAGGCGCGTGGGCGCAGGTGCAGTTTCTGCCCCTGGGCTGAAAGCCGCACATCAATGGGCAACACCCACAATCGGTTGAGGATTTGCACCAGCCGGTCTTCGGCATGGGTGGGCAATGTGACGATAACAGTGTCAATGGGTGTGGCGCGCACGAAGTCGATCAGGTCATCAATCCGCCCCAGCTTGTAAAGGCCCTTCACCAATGCCGGGGCACGGGCGTCATCACGATCATCAAACATGCCGATGAGATTGACGCCACTGTCGCGCGAGTTTTCAATCACAGAAATCACGCGGCCTGCGGCTTCGCCACCGCCCACCAGAACCGCGCGCTTATTGAAATGGCCGTCTCGGTTGGAATGGCGTAGCAGGCCTCCGATGAAGAAGCGTGCTGAAAGGAACAGAAACAACCCGCTCAGCGCCCAGCTGCCCAGCCAGATGCGCGAGATTTGTTCGCCGAATTTCAGCAGGAAGATACTCGACGTCAGCGCGGCAAAGGTGATGGCCCAAGCCAGCACCAAGCGCGTCAAGCGACGAAATGGAGACAGCAGATTGGTGAACTGATAGAGGCCAAAAAGCTCTAGCAGAACCGCCAGCATCCCCATGCCAAAGAGGCTGAACCCACCATAGGCCGTGGAGGTCGAAAACGCATTGCTGCCGGGATATTCAACGAAAGTGGCGACGGAGCTGCCGAGCGTGACGGCGACGTCAATCAGCCCGGCAAGCAGGACTGCAACTTGCGGCGTAACCACCCGCCGCTTGGCCAGACGAGACATGACCGCGTCGCGCACGTGAGGCCGGTTTGCGGCGTGCACAAGCGCGTCCACGTCCACTGCCGCGGCAAATTTCAATTCTTTTGGATTGAGCTTCATCCCATGCACCAAACTGAAACAGGCGTTCTCCCAGTTTGAAGAATGCAAGTGCGAAGCCTGATTGCAGCTCAGGTTGGGGAAATACTGCCTTGGTAAATGTTGACCTATTTCAACCTTTGGTAGAATTCACAAATGGCTTTGGCCATTATTTTGGCATCAAATCGCACTTGGGCTGCGTTGCGAAGAACGGCGGCCTCTGCCTCCAAAATTGCAGAATTGGCGATCGCCCTCTTAATCGTTGATGCCAAGGCGGCGCTGTCTCCAATTGGCACAAGGGAAGCTTCAGGCAAGGCCTCGGGAATGCCACCCACCTTCGAAGCAATGATGGGAACGCCAGCTGCCAGCGCCTCCAGCACCACATAGGGAAAGCTTTCGTTGCGTGACGGCATCACCATCACGCGCCCGCGGCTGGCGGCAGTGCGGAAGTCTTTTCGGCCCAGAAACTGCGCCTTCTCCCCAAGGCCAAGGCGGCCAGCCAGAGCCTGGAATGCCGCCATGTCGCGGCCCTCGCCAATGAGGTTAAGCCTTGGGCGCGTCACTTCGGGAATTAGTGCGAGCGCCTGAAGGAGAACATCTACGCCCTTCAGCTCGCGCATTTCACCGATGAAAAACAGTTCTGCTGCATCCGGCGCCAACACACGCGGTGCGAAATCTTCCGGCCACAAGCCGTTGTACACAACCGCGCTGGGGCAACCACCCAACCCGATCTTTCGGTCATAGAGCTGGCGCTCGAATTCACATACGAAAATCAGGCCGGTGCCCTTGAATCGCAAAGCCTTTTCAGCAGCGAGGAAGGCTGCCCCAGGCAACTTCAACCATTCATAATGCAGGCTGCCGCCATGCGCTGTGTAGGCTGCCGGCAATTTCAGCCCCTGGGCAGCAAGCCGCGCATAGGCACCGCCCTTGGCGCCATGGCCATGGAGAACATCCACCCCAATCTGCCGTGCGAGAGCCAAGACCGCATTGCGCCCGGCAAGATCACCCAAGCCAGGCAGAGTCGAAATCTTCCGCCGCGTAATGCCCAAGCTGCAATGTGCTGCCAATGCAGCAAGTGCGGCTTCAGCTGCAGCTCCCCCTGTGGAACTGTCACAAATCACGCCAACTTCATGGCCAAGCAGGTGTTGCCCGCGCACCAAATCGCACACATGGCGGAACAGGCCACCGACAGGGCTGCGAAAAACATGAAGGATCCGCATGAATTCAGGCCGCGCGATTAAAACCAGCGCTCACGCACATAGATGATGTCGCCGGGATAAACTTGTGTCGTCAATGGAACCTTGGTTGTCACGGTGCCGCGTGCATCGCGTCGCGTCAGCAACACCATGGACTGGTCGGCGCGCGGGCTGAAGCCGGCTGCAACGGCGATCGCCTGTTGCACGGTGAGCCCCGCCTGATAGGGAAATGAACCTGCGGATGTTACTTCGCCCATGATATAGAATGGGCGAAGCGAAACCACCTGCACGGCCACTTGCGGGTCGCGAATATAGCCTTGGCGCAGCCGCGACGCGATCAAGCCTTCGATTTGCGGTGTAGTGAGGCCCGCAACGGTTACGGATTGCACATAGGGCAGCGAAATCGCGCCAGAAGCATCCACCGGGAACTCTCCGGAAAGATCAGCTTCGCCAGCCACCCGAATGGCGAGTTTGTCGCCCGAACCAACACGGTAACCAGTGCCGAATTCATAGGCGGCAGCATGGCCGCGCGTGCCGTATGGGGGGATGGGGCCAATCACATTGCCCGCGGGCAAAACGCCCACGCTGGAAACTGCGTTTGGCCCCTGCATCACGCGCCCATTGGCCATGATCCCAACACCGCCAGGGGCCGCCGAAGGGCCGCTTTCTTGATCCGCAATACAGCCGGATAGGCTCAACGCAGTAACCAGCGCCAAAGGCCATGAAAACGGGAAACGCATACCAACGCACTTTCAAACAAGAGAACTCTGGCGCTGCTGATAAAGAAATATGGTGAACAACAGCTTAAGTGCTGGAAGCGCCTGCGTTAAGAGAATGGTTACCATAAAAGCCCGATAAGCGGATTCTCAATCGGGTCCAGTCATGTCGCGTTATTCTGAGGTTCCAGCAGCAGCCGGCTTTGCCGAAGTCTTTCGGGGGATGAGGCGGCACAAGGTGCTGCTTTTGTCGCTGCCTTTGGCTGGCCTGCTGGCGGGCGAATTGTTCCTGAT
This sequence comes from Aestuariivirga sp., assembly GCA_031424315.1. Classification (GTDB taxonomy): domain Bacteria; phylum Pseudomonadota; class Alphaproteobacteria; order Rhizobiales; family Aestuariivirgaceae; genus Aestuariivirga. The sequence continues at coordinate 10,139 of JANPHF010000073.1, read as the reverse complement.
GACGAACAAGCCTGCCTACCTTGCTGAAGCGCAGGTGATCGTCGAAAATCTGGCCACGCCTTTTGACAAGACGGGTACCCAGAGTGACCAGGGCAGTGCTGAGGGCCTGGTCAGTGATCGCATGGTGCAGAGCCAGGTTTCGGTAATCAAATCCAGCGACATCGACGCACGCGTTGTTGATCAACTGGGTTTGGACAAAAGGCCGGAATATAATACGCGCCTCAAGCCAGGGGGCCTTGCCAGCGGCATTCTGATCACCTTGGGCCTGAAGGATGATCCAAACCTTTTTGAGCCGCAGGATCTGGCAGCCCGAAATCTTTCCAACAAACTCACGGTCTACAGTATCCCAGATACCAACACGATCGGCATCAAATCTGTGGCCCCATCGGGCGACTTGGCGGCCGCAACGGCCAATGCCGTTGCTGATACTTACATTCTCTCGACACACGAGCGCGGCGCAAGTTCGAACGATCGAGCCCGCACGTGGCTTTCATCGCAGATTGACGAGTTGCGCAGCAAGGTTTCCGCATCTGAAGCCGCAGTAGAAAAATATCGCGCAGATGCGGGCTTGTTGAAGGGCACCACGGCAACGCTGGGAACGCAGCAGATATCTGACCTCAACGCACAGATTACAATAGCGGAAACCGCCAAGGCCGAGGCTGAAGCCCGGGCCAACGAGATCCGCCAGATGCTTGCCAGCCGTGGCTCCGTCGATGCCTCGGCGGATGTATTGTCATCTCCAGCCGTGCAGTCCCTGCGCCAACAGCAGGCCGTCGCGCAACGCAAGCTCTCGGAATTGTCGGCAACTTACTTGCCGGGTCATCCCAAGATGTTGGCCGCACAAAAAGAGTTGGCCGCCGTTAACGGACAGGTGCGTTCAGAAGCACTGAAGATCGTGGACAGTCTGCAGGGTCAGGCCAAAGTGGCAGAAGCCCGCGCCAATGCCGTCCGCGCCAGCCTCGACAAGATGAAGGGGGCTGAGGCTGAGAACAACTTTTCCGACGTAAAGCTGAAGGAACTGCAGCGTGAGGCTGATGCCAACCGCGCGTTGCTGGAATCCATGCTCTCGCGTTATGCAGATGTGAATGCGAGGCAGGATTCTTCGCTTCAGCCCGGCTATGCCCGCGTGATCCAGCGCGCCGTTGCTCCTGCCACCCCCTATTTCCCGAAAACTGGCCCTGTTCTCATTTTAAGTTTCATGGCGGGCCTGGCGCTGGCACTTGGCCTGGCCTTCATCCTTGAAGTTTTGGCCGTGCCGACGCGCCGGCGCGATGAGGATATTCCGCCGCGCCGCCATGCCTTGCGTGAACAAGAGGATGTCGCGCAAGAAATTCCAGACCTGAATCTTGCCAGTGGCTTCGCCACACAGGCAGCCGCGGCGCCAGCAATGCAAAAGGCCGCATGGCCCGAGGCTAAGGCCCGTGCATTTGGATCGATGCCAGCAGCGTTGACCGCCTCCGGCGCATTTGAACTCTTGGAGGGAGCAACACGCGGAGAAGCGGCCTCCTTCGCCGAAGGCGTTGCGCGCCAAGTGGCTGTGATTGAAGGCTTCAAGCAATCGCAGGGCCTTGGCACGTTTGCTTTCACCACGATCGGCAGCGCCGCGCCTAACGCAGCGCTTGCGACAATTGCCATTGGTCGCGCGCTGGCCGCCAAGGCCGAAAAGGTGATCGCATTGGATGTTGCTGTTCCTGGCTCTGGTCTCGATGCCCTCCTGAAACTCGCGCCCGCGCCGGGCCTGACTGACCTCCTCTCAGGCACAGCTGATTTCACCAAGGCGGTTGCGCGGGACGCAGGCTCGCCCCTACATGTCATTCGATTGGGGCAATTTCCGACACCAGAATCTCAGGCGCAGATTGCGGCCAAACTGCCTTCCATCGTTCAGGCACTGCGCGGCATCTATGGCTATGTGTTGCTGCATGTAGGCGAGGCGCAGGCCGCGAGCGTTCCATTGGTCAATTGCGCCGATCTAACGGTGATCCTCGCCAGCGCCACACGCATTGCGGATGCTGAGCGCGCCGCCACGGCACTTGAGCAGGGCGGCAAGACCAAGACCTTGTTGCTGAAGCTCGAGCCAGATCGCACTGTGCCCCGCACCGAACAGGCTTCGGCCTGATCACAATGGCATCTCCGGCCATTCTGCGCGCCTGCCTGGACCTGATGCATTTCAGTGGCGCAACCGCCGTGGGCCGCAAAGGTTTCCAAGGCGTTGGCCACATCTTTTGCCTGCATCACGTCTTGCCCGGAGGCGGGCGACAGAAGACATTTGCGCCGAACAGCAAACTGGAAATTGAGCCAGAGTTTTTGGCCAGCATGATAGAACTCGTGCGCCGCCGTGGATTCGAAACAGTCTCGCTCGGCGAGGCAGTGACGCGCCTGAGGAACGGCGCGCATGGTGCAAAACCATTCTCGGTATTCACCCTGGATGACGGCTATAAGGACAACAATGAATTTGCCCGTCCGGTTTTCGATAAACTGAATTGCCCTTACACGATTTTTGTCGCGCCCCGCATTGTGGAGGGCACGTGTGAAATTTGGTGGCGCATTCTTGAGCAATTGATCAACGCAGGCCCGCGCTTCGTGGCCGAAATTAGTGGTGAGCAATTCGATCTGTCAACGCATAGTGATGATGAAAAGAACCGTGCATGGACTGAGCTCTTCCCGAAGTTCGAAAGCCTCGACCAGCATGAACAGCGCCGCGTGATCCACACGCTTGCTGAATCGCGTGGCATTGATGTGGACGGCTATTGCCGGAGCGTGGCGATGGATTGGGATGAGTTGCGCGAAATCAACAGGGACCCGCTCTGCACATTGGGTGCCCATACCATGAACCATCTTGCCGTGGGAAAGATGAATGAAAGCGATGCGCGCTTTGAACTGACCGAGTCACGAAAAATCATCACGCGCGAGCTGGGCGAGCCAACGGCATTCAACGCCTATCCCTATGGCGATGAACCCAATGCCAAGCCACGCGACTTCAAACTGGCGGAGGACGCGGGTTATCAAGCCTCGCTCACAACGCGCAAGGGTGTGATCTACGCTGGCCATGCCCATCACCTGCAGGCCCTGCCGCGCATCATGGTTTCAGGCCGCTTTCAGGAGTTGCGCTATATTGACGCAATGATTTCCGGCTTGCCCACAGCGCTCTCCAACCGCTTCAGCAAGGTCAATGTGAGCTGATCAAACTCCCGGGTCTGGCTTCGACATCCAGCGGATGATGACCATTTCCACGGGCAACCAGCCGAATCCGGCGATGACATAGAACAGCAACTCCGCCACCACGCCTTTGCCAAGGATGAACACGCCGCCAACGGCCATCACCACGAGCGCATAAAGCGTGATGTAAGCCAGAGTCAGCAGGATGCCGATGAATTTGCGGGTGCGTAAGGGAAGCATGGCAGCTCATTAGCTTGCGCAAGGCGCGTCGCCAAGCCTCTTGCACCCAGCCCCATGCTGGCGCAAAACGCCGCCCATGAAAATGGATGCCGCATACCGCAAACCCTTGTCACCCTGGGTGGGCCGCTGGATTCTTGCGATCGCGGCCATGATCTTTGCCATGGTGGTTGTGGGCGGTGCCACGCGTCTTACAGGCTCTGGCCTGTCAATCACTGAATGGCAGCCGCTCGTCGGCGCCGTCCCGCCACTGACTGACGCAGATTGGCAGGCGCTATTCGAGAAATACAAACTCTCTTCGCAATTCCGCTTGCAGAACAGCGGCATGACTTTGGGCGAATTCCAACTCATCTTTTGGTGGGAATGGGCGCATCGCTTTTTGGGCCGGGCCATCGGTGTGGTCTTTTTTGTGCCTTTCGCCATCTTTACCGCACGTCGCATGTTGCCGCCACGGGTCTGGCCAAAGTTGATTGCACTCTTCATCCTCGGTGGGCTGCAGGGCGCGCTAGGCTGGTACATGGTGGCTTCAGGCTTGGTGGACCGGGTCAGCGTCAGCCAATACCGCCTCGCCGCCCATCTCACCTTCGCATCATTTCTTTTGGCTTACACCTGCTGGGTATATTTCGCGCTCAACCGGCGTCACCGCAAGCCACAGACTCCAAATCAGTGGCTGGCGCTTGTGCTCGTGCCGTTGATCCTCTTGCAAATCGCGGCAGGCGGCTTCGTGGCGGGGCTTGATGCGGGGCAGGGCTACAATACGTGGCCGCTGATGGATGGCGCGATTATTCCACAGGGGCTTGGCGCTGCTTCGCCCTGGTGGAGCAACCTGTTTGAGAATGCCCTCACTGTGCAGTTCGATCACCGCATGTTGGCCTATTTAGCCGCGCTGCTTGTGGCTGTTAATGCTGTTCAATCAAAAAGCATCGCGGCGCGCTGGCTGTTGGCTGCCGTTATTGCGCAAGTCGCACTGGGCATCACAACACTGTTGCTGCAAGTGCCACTACCAATGGCGCTCCTTCATCAGGCTGGGGCCATGCTTGTGTTGGCGACCGCCGTGTGGAACCTCAGCCGCCAAACAGCATCTCACCCCATTGCCTGATCCAGATCGGCAATAATGTCGGCCACATCTTCAATCCCGACAGAAAGCCGCATCACATCATCGCCCGCACCTGCCTTGCCGCGCTGGTCTGCCGTCAATTGACTGTGCGTCGTTGAAGCAGGGTGGATAATGAGTGAGCGCGTGTCGCCAATATTTGCCAGATGTGAAAACAGCTTAACGCCCTTCACAGTTTTGACGCCCGCGTCATATCCGCCTTTGAGACCAAACGTGAAAACCGCACCGGCCCCCTTGGGTGCGTATTTCTTCTGCAAAGCATGCTCCTTGTCTGTTGCAAGCCCTGCATAGTTGACCCAAGCCACGCGCTTATCCTTGGCCAGCCATTCGGCCACCTTCAGCGCATTGTCGCAGTGCCGCTGCATGCGCAAGCCCAAGGTTTCCATGCCGGTGAGAATGAGGAACGCATTCAGAGGGGCAATGGCGGGGCCCAGGTCACGCAGGCCGAGTACGCGCGCGGCAATGGCAAAGGCTATTCCGCCAAAAGCTTGATGAAAAACAATGCCGTGATAGCTGTCATTGGGTTCTGAAAGCAGCGGGTATTTGACGCTCTTGGACCAATCAAAATTGCCGCCATCAACAATCACGCCGCCCATGGAATTGCCATGTCCGCCCATGAATTTGGTGAGCGAATGCACAACGATATTGGCGCCATGCTTAAACGGCTGGCACAGATAGGGCGTGGCCAGCGTGTTATCGACGATGAGTGGCAGCCCAGCCTTCTGCGCAATCTTTGCAATGGCGTCGAGATCAGTGATGCGCCCGCCGGGGTTGGCGATGGACTCTACAAAAATGGCTTTGGTTTTGGGCGTGATGGCTTTTTCAAATGAGGAAACATCATCGATGTCAGCCCATGCCACCTTCCAGCCGAAGGACTTGAAGGAGTGGTTGAACTGATTGATCGAGCCGCCATAGAGCTGCCGCGCGGCGATGAATTCATCGCCCGGCTGCATGAGCGTGTGGAAGATTAGCATCTGTGCCGCATGGCCCGAGGCCACAGCCAATGCGGCCGTGCCGCCTTCCAGCGCCGCCACCTTGCCTTCAAGCGCGCCTTGCGTGGGATTCATGATGCGGGTGTAGATATTGCCGAAGGCCTTGAGCGCGAAAAGATCAGCAGCGTGTTCGGGATCATTGAACACATAGGCGGTGGTTTGATAGATCGGCGTCACGCGCGCGTTGGTGGCGCTGTCGGGTGCCGTGCCGGCATGAATGGCCAGTGTATCAAAGCCTTGGGTCTTCTCAGTCATTCGAACCTCCTGCGGATGAGGAGAGCTTAGAAGTGAATGCGGTTCAGGGCAACGGACCTTGGCTCAGATGTGTTGAGCAAAAGCGCAGGTCAGGCGTCAAACAAACTCAACTCGCCCACTGGTTCAGAGTTGAGCCAGCGGGAGAGCGGTAATCGCAAAATATCTGGGGTTGCTCAGCGCAGGCTCATGCGCTTGATCAAATTGTCTTTGTCGATGAATTGGTGCTTCAGCGCAGCCAGCACATGGAGGCCGAGCAGGGCCCAGGCGAGCTTGGTCATCAGCCCATGGCCGGAGCCCAGCCAGGTCATTGAAAAGTGCGGCATGGCGAAAAGGCTGAAGAAGGTAAGATTGGCCACCTCAGAGTGCTTGCCCCCAGCAATCCAAGAGTCGAGCTTTGCCAAGCCCGAAATTGGAATAAGCAAGAGCAGAGCATAGAAGGCCCAATGCAGTGCATGCGAGAGCTTCTGCTGCAGAGCCGACATCGGAACATCCGGCGGCGGCGGGTTCATCAAGCGCCAAACCAGGCGCACCGCCGTGAGAAGCAGAATGAGCAGGCCCAAGGACGCATGCAGCGCAGGGTCGCTGCCGGGCGCCCCATGTCCATTGATCAACCCTTCGCCCCAGATGAGCATGTAGATGATCAGAAGGGCCGTGATCCAATGGAGGATGATGGCCACAAGATTATAGCGTTGCACGTTTGAATTCATGATGTCTCCTGAGGGGTTGCCTTTATTGCAAGACGCTAACGGACCATCTTACCGTCGCTTACAAAATCCCAAGGCGCGGAATTTCAATGGCCGGGCAGCGGTTCATTATCACTTCGATGCCGCGCGCTTCGGCCCGTGCCGCAGCCGCATCATCACCCACACCCAATTGCATCCAAATATATTTAGGCAGGTGGGGCAGGGCGAGCACTTCATCCACGATCCCGCCAACCTGCGTGCTGTTCCGGAAAATATCCACCATATCAATGGGTTCTTTGATATCGGATAGCTTCGCTACAACTCGCTGCTCATGAATCTCCCGGCCTTCATGGCCCGGGTTGACGGGGATCACCTTATATCCCCGCTTCAACAGAAAACTCATGACGCGGTGAGAAGGACGCGCTTCCTTGGGGGAGGCACCCACCATCGCAATCACCTTGGTTGAAGTGAGAATGCGCAACAGGTCTTCGTCGTCATAAGCCTCATGCCCCATCGCTGCCCCCTTCGCGGACTATTCTTCGGTAGTTTCAAGCAGCTTCAGCTTTTCTTCGTAAGCCTTGTCCTTCATCAGGTCCTGAATGATTTTTGTGTTGTTGTCCGAGGGGATGGAGGCTTCGAGAGACTTGATGTTCTTCTGTTTCATGTCCTCGGCCATGTCGGTGCTTTTCTTCAAGTCTTCGATCTGCTGCTTGATGTCGGCCGTCTGGTCATCAAGGATGTTGTTATAAGCAACAGAAACTGAAGTGACTGCGATATTCCAGTCGTTGACCGTGCTGAAACCAAAGCCCTTGATGTCAGTTTCGAACTGCTTGCCCTTCGGGTCTTTGTCCACGAACTCCTGAAGATCTGAATAGTCCTCCAATGGCGAGTCCTGATACTTGTCATGCACCATCTGGTAGCCATCGATGGCTTTCTTGGCGAGGTCGGGTGTCAATTCTTCGGTTTGCACATCGGGGATTTCGCCGATGGAAATATCATCGCCACCAGCTGTGTCCGCAGCACTTGGGTCAGCCGCGGTGCCAGCATCAGTCCCAGCCGCCGGCGCTGCAGCGTTGCTGTCTGGTGTGGTTGCCTTGGCGTCGGGGGCGGCTGTGGCTGGCGGGGTTGGCGTTGCCGTTTGGGCCATGCCAAGGCCGCCGCCAACAGAAAGAGCGGCCGCACTAACAGTCAGGGCCAAAATCACGGGGATCAAACGCATGGGCAACCTCTTGAATTATGGGAATGTTAGGCCAGCACCTGTGATTCAGCCAGCAAATTGTGTGGAGTTTAGGGCGGCGCGGAAGCAACAATTACAGGTACTATAATACCACATCAATTTTTGATGCGATTTCAGGCATTTTCCTTGACATCGCGGCAGGCAATTTCTATTGACCCGCCATCCAGCGCCTCAACCGGGGCGCTTTCGTTTAACCTTTGGATCAAGAGACAACCATGAAGACTTACTCGGCGAAAGCCAGTGAAATTCAGAAGAAGTGGGTGCTCATCGACGCTGATGGTTTGGTTGTGGGCCGCCTTGCGGCCATCATCGCCAACCGTTTGCGCGGCAAGCACAAAGCCACCTTCACGCCCCATATGGATTGCGGTGACAATGTCATCGTCATCAACTGCGAAAAAATTGCCTTCACTGGCAAGAAAGACAAGCAGAAGCGTTACTATCACCACACAGGCTTCCCCGGCGGCATCAAGGAACGCACTGTCGAGCAAATTCGCGACGGCAAGCATCCAGAGCGCATTTTGGCTTTGGCCGTTCAGCGCATGCTGCCCGGCGCTTCGCTGAAGCGCCAGCAGATGACCAACCTGCGCATCTACAAGGGCGCTGCGCATCCGCATGAAGCGCAAAACCCGGTCGCCCTGGACATCAAGGCGATGAGCCCCAAAAACGTCGTGAGAGGCTAACACCATGGCTGAACAAACAACACTCGCTGATTTGGGCAAGGCCATGGGCATGGCAGCAACACCGGCTGCGGCCGTTGTCGCAGATGCCAAGCCAAAGCTCGACAAGCAGGGCCGTGCTTATGCCACCGGCCGCCGCAAGAATGCTGTTGCCCGTGTTTGGGTAAAGCGCGGCAAGGGCAAGATCACCGTCAATGGCAAAACCATTGAGACCTATTTCGCCCGCCCCGTTCTGCGCATGCTCGTGCAGCAACCCGCAATCGCCGTTGCCCGCATGACGGAAATCGACGTTGATTGCACTGTTGTCGGCGGTGGCCTTTCGGGCCAGGCTGGCGCTGTGCGTCACGGCATTGCCCGCGCGCTGATCAACATGGAACCCGGTCTGCGCCCAGCGCTGAAGAAGGGTGCCTTCCTGACGCGCGATAGCCGCATGGTGGAACGCAAGAAGTATGGCCGTGCGAAAGCCCGCCGCCGCTTCCAGTTCTCGAAGCGCTAATCAGAATCACATATTGGGAAGGGGCCGCAGCGATGCGGCCCTTTCTGATTCGGGGATGACGATGAAGGTTTACGGCGCAATGATCTTGGGGCTGGTTTTGATGGCGCGCATGGCAGCGGCCTCATCCTTCGATGGCCCGTCCTGCAATGCCCACGCGGGCATGACCGCAGTGGATATGTCGCAACCCACCCAAACCATCACCACCGATTCCGGCAAGTCAGGCTATGCCGCGCTCAAGGCGATGGGAGTGAAGACTATCATCCGATACTATGATTGGACGGAAGAGGAAGTCACCTGCAAGACGCTGTTGCCGCCCGAGTCCGATGCCATCGTGACTGCAGGCTTCAACATCATCTCGGTGTTCCAGCACGAGAATGATGATCCCGAAAGTTTCTTCATTAAGGATCGCGGCGCAACCGACGCGCGCCACGCGCTGAAGCTTGCCCGCGCCAACGGCCAACCCGCACAGTCGGCGATCTACTTCTCGGTCGATGGTGTGGATCAAACCATACGCGACATGGTGTTTGAAAATGGCATGAGCGACGGCCACGCCATGAGCAAGAAGCGCAGGCATCATTTGCTGCTGGCCGACCACGCCTTCAAGCGCCACATCCGCCGTTATGGGCGCTTCCTGCAATATCATGCCCATGTCTTCAAGAAGCCGGTGGAGGAAATCAAGCCGACGGACATTCATCCGGCCATTGTGCGCTATTTCGAACAAGTGAATGCCGTGGTGCGCCCCGAGGGCTACAGGATCGGCGCCTACGGAAGTGGTGCTGTGTGCGAATTGCTGCTCGGCAAAAAACTCGTCGATTATTGCTGGCTGGCGCAATCAACTGGCTGGCCGGGCTTTGACCATTTCTTCCATTCCAAGCGCTGGAGCATGGTGCAAGAAAAAACCACCGTCTGCCGAAAATGGAACTTCGCCAATGGCGACCACGTCTGGCTGGATTTCAACCGCGCGAACAGTCTGAAGGGCGCATGGAGCAAGAAAGACAAGATCACCGCGCTGGCTGCAGATGAAGTGCCGAAGAGTTGTGAGTGAATTCTAACTCGACACAGCCTTGTGCAAGATTGAGCCGATCAAAGTCTGATAAGGCAATCCTTCTCGCAATGCCTTTGCTTTTAACCGGGCAAGGTCTGATTTTGGAACGCGCAGCGATATCTTCACCCTCACTTCATTCATTGTGGCGCGCGCGGCGGCACGATACTTCTTGCTGAGAGTGGGTGTCAGCAAGTTTTTTGGCTTGAAGTCCGGCTTTTCAGTTGCCTCGATGATATGCCGCTCATCG
>JANPHF010000072.1:0-12717 GCA_031424315.1 Aestuariivirga sp. | reverse complement strand
CGCCTCCACGAGATAAGTATTTGAAAGCAGAGCGACCTTGAGCAGAACAGCAATGAAACTGAAAAACGCCGCAATGACCGACAGCATCAAGCCCGTGGGCCACACAGACGTCCACCCGTCATGGCTATGGACGAAGTTATCGAACAACCCGGCGACTGCAGCCGCGAGAATTATGAAGCCAAATAGCCAGTCTGCAAGTCGACGCTTTCGTGTGAGGGAGGCTAAGAACCTCATGATGCTGATAACAATTGCTAAACCCAAAAAAATAATGCCGAAGGCCAGAAGCCAGGAGGAGAAGTTTGACCACTGAATGTCAGAGTGTTTTAGGTAAGAAAAGTCGGCAAGGACTGCTCCGGTAAAACAAACTAAAGGTACGGAATAGAGGATGCTAGATAGATAGAGGGACGCACCTGTCTCATAGGTTCCCAGAACTGGAACAATAGCCCCTACCTCAGAGGAGTGTATCTCTTCCGCAACCACTTGCTTCATAGTTCAACCAACTGGATAAATTTCTACTCGGGAACATAATGCTCCACCGCTCCGGGAGTTCCGCAGTCACCATCACTCCAGTTTCCCTGAATAGTATCGGGGGAGAAAATCGGTACTGGATCATTGCCAAACCAAGGTGGTGGGGCTGCCCAGCCCAGCGTTTGCGAGCGCGGCCACGCCGGCGATTCAGGCAAAACTCTCTCGCGATGATGGAACAAAACTCACAGATGGCCAGTTTACGAACTGCTGGCGTCGAGCAAATCTCTATCGGTGTTAGACGAACACGGTGTTGGCCGAAGCAGAACGCCCTATCCCCTCCGGCCACCTGACTTTACCCAGCAGGGCCTGACTCATGTTGCCTTTCCGCCCGATTGGGCGATGTGACGCCAGGCCCCTTTCACCACAACCATCATTTGCTGTCTTGATTTCGCGAGTGCGCGGGTTTGGATTTACGCGCATGCCTGTGACCGCCAATTCCGGCGCGCTCTTTCTCAGCTTTAGGGACTTTGCGGACCGCGCGTTCGAGTGCGATGGAACACGAGAATAGAGTCGTCAGTAACAAACGTCATTGATTGCCACATAAAGTCTCGTTTGGGCCAAGAACGGTCATTATGTTGCGGTTGGTTGGTAAACATGTTGCCACACCAAACTAGTCATTGTTCGATGTTACTAGGGAACCAAATTGGAAGACCGGTCGTTACGTTGCTGTGTCAATGAGCAGGACCCCATTATGAAATTCATGATTTTAGTCAAATCGAGCCCCAGTCTTGAGAAGCGCATCGAAAAGATGAGCGATTCAGTGATGAAGGAGTCTATGGCCAAGATGCAAGTATTCAATGAGGAGCTTAAGAAGGCTGGTGTTTTGAAGGATTGCGATGGCCTGCGCCCCAGCCGCGACGGTAAGCGAGTGAGTTTCGACGGCCAATCGCGTGGCGTCGTCGATGGCCCATTTGAGGGAGACTTAGTCGCTGGCTACTGGATCTGGGAGTTGCCCAATATGCAAGAAGCTGTTGCATGGGTTAAGCGCTGCCCGAATCCGATGCCAGTTAAGTCGGAAATTGAGATCCGTCCATTCTGGGTAGTCTGAAAAAGATCAGAATGTTCGGATGAATTGCAGATGAGTCGATTTTAATTCTGGTAAGAATGTTTCACAATATCTGTTTGGCGATTATCGCGGTGGAACTAGATCCTGAACAGAAGAATGACACTTTGAATAGCCAGATTGGTCTCATTGTCATGCTGTTGAAAAGTTTGCAACAGAAGATCCGCTTCCGGTCATAGACGTCCGTTCTTCGATCACCGCATTACGTCCACTTGCCTCTTTATAGCAGTCCAATTGCAAAACTACCCAAACAGGTACGATGGGCCAGGAGCGGCAATCGGGTGAGCTATCCTGCTAATTTTCGTGGTGCCCATACCACAACAATGGCAAGAGCCACGAGCGTCATGAGCACGGCGTTGATGCGCACATCGAAAAAAGAGCCGTTAATCGGAAACAATTGCCATGCGAGGTTAGACATCGCGTGCAAGACCGCTGCAGCGAAAACGCTCTTTCCCGTGTTATTGTAAAGCCAGACGATGAGCACCCGAAGTGCCACTGTGCCGAGACACCACCAGGCGATCCACACTGGCGATCGACCCACCTGCACTAAGGGAACGATATGCCAAATAGCCCACACAAAACCCACGAGAATGCTGGCCTGAAGCGCGCCCAATCGATCTTGAAAGGGATCAATGACGTATCCTGACCATCCTAACTCTTCGCATAGTGCCCCAGCTAATAAAGCGAGCGCGAGGACCAGCGTGATGGCGATTGGAAATTGCGGCATCGGGATCGGCACTGAAGTCCAGCGCATGATCCCGTATTGTATGAGCGCGGCGAAAGGAGCCAAAAGGATCATCGGCGCGAACCAAATCTTTCCTCTAATACGCTTCCAGTCGAATGATCGCTTTAGCAAGACGATCGCGCCAGCTTTCCCGTTTTCCCTCAAAACAAGGAATATGGCGGCCATGGCGGGACACACAAAAACGAAACCGCTGATTGGGACTCCAGGAATAATCTGAAATGTCGTCATGGCCCCGACCAGATAAAATGGCGCGGACAACGCAAACACCAACATGAAAAAAATGAACGGAGACCAATTGGACACGACTTGCCTCCAACGTTCATCCATCTGATACGACAATCTTTTGGATTGCCCTTTCTATGCGCCTTAAGTGCGTGTCGGGCGATTTAGCCTCTTCAATTGCGCTGAGATGTTCCTTGCGATGGCTATAGGCGAGCCCATCAAAAAGCTTTTCGGCTTTGGCCTTCTTCATTGCTCAATTGATGGCGGAGTATTTATCGCCAGACCTTTCGGTCCCCAAACTATCACGATAATTGCCGCCATTGCGAAGGCGATCCCGTATCCAGCGTTTAGGTAAGTCGGGTCGTAGTGAGAGCCAATCGACGGATAGAAGACCGGCCGTCCGACATTCAACATGGTGTGGAATAGGATAACAGCAAGCATGGATTTACCTGCATTGTTGTAAAGCGAGGTCATCAGAACCCGCAGCGCGACAGAACCTGGAAACCACCAAGCAATATCACTTGCCGTTCCGCCAATAGCGATAATCGATGGGATGTGAGCGAGCCACCACGGGACGGCGATAATCACGCTCGCACCGAGTGCGCCAAACCAAAGCTGCAGCGGATCAAGGAGATAGCCCGTCCAACCCGCCTCCTCACCAATTGCCAGAACAAACATGATTGCGGCCAACACGGGTAAACTTGATAGATTTGCCGCCGGCTCTCCCACATGTCCCGCTAAGTGAACGGCAACATAGACTAGGGCATAGATGAGTGGTGCCAACAAAAGGGCGGGGAAGAGCCATTTGTTGCGCGCAAGAGTTCGATAATCAAACACGCGCTTGAGGAATGAGATCAACCCGTCGGTACCTGCGGCATGGAACACCAAGATCAGGGCTGCGGTCAGCGGCGTGAACGCCAGCATCAAGTCAGTGACGGGGACTTTCAGCGACCCGATTACCCCCGCGAACCGGCTGAGCGCCCAGATCGGAATGGCCATCATCAAGACCAGCCCATAGAACGCCAACGGACTGCGCTTTGATGGCAGGACGGATGTCACAACTTGTTCGCCGATGTTTGATCCCAGGAATGCATTGTGACCTTTCGCAACTAACTTGCCGTTCCCAAGTATGTAGTGGGCGACTGCGCAAAAGCAACCTATGTCCGGTTGGGGTCAATCGCGTCGATTTGGCAGCTTCTGCCGCATGTCCGGTCATTGGGCCATTGCGGACATGACGGTTTGCCCGTGAAGGCCTAGGCCCGAACGTGATTCAAGCTCCCAAACTGGAGCCGTTAGTTATGCGCTATGAACTCGGTGACCATGAGTGGGCCGTTATCAAGCTGGCGTCAATCCGCATTTGGCTACGCGCTTATGAGTCCACGCCCTACATGCAAGAGTTCATCCGAATCTATTTTTCAGCTCTGTGCAAGGTTTAAGAGGCACGTTGTGGCAGTGTGATCACTTCGGCCCCCACTTTGATCTTGTCCAGATAGTCTGCCCATTGCTGCATCATGGCACGGCGTTCCTTGAGGAATTTCGTGCGGTTGTAGGCGGTGCCGAGCGCGTCAGGCACGCGATGGGCGAGTTGGTGCTCGATGACTTCTGGCTTGATACCTAGCTCTTGATGCAAGATCGTACGCGCCATTGCCCGGAAGCCGTGGCCTGTAATTTCGGTCTTTGTGTCATAGCCCATGCGCCGCAGTGCAGCGTTCACGGCGGCCTCGCTCATAGGCCTTCTTGGATCACGGCCAGGGAAAACGTAATCTCCATTGCCAGTCAGAGGACGTAGTTCTTCAAGAATTTTCACAGCCTGGGCCGCCAGGGGAACGAGATGTTCGCTTTTGGTCTTGGAGACGAGGTAGCGCCATTCATTCTTTTCGAAGTTGAATTCCTTCCATTTTGCCTGTCGCAATTCGCCGGGCCGTACAAAAAGCAATGGCGCAAGCCTCAGGGCACTTTGAACGACAAAGGTTCCACGAAATCCATCTATGGCACGCAGTAGTTCACCCACTGCAACCGGCTCTGTAATGGCAGCAAAATTCCTGTGCTTGGCGGGTGCCAAAGCACCTCGCAGGTCGGCAGCGGTGTCGCGTTCACAGCGCCCTGTAGCGACCCCGTAGCGAAATATCTGCCCGCAGTTTTGGTGTGCTCTATGGGCAGTATCAATTGCCCCGCGATTTTCTATGCGCCGCAGAACTACGAGCAACTCCGGTGCCCTAATTTCGGCGATCGGCCTAGCCCCGATCCAAGGGAAGATGTCCTTTTCCAGCCTTTGGATTATCTTTTGAGCATGTGAAGTCGCCCATTGAGAGGCGTATTTGGAAAACCATTCTCGGGCCACGGTTTCGAAGCTGTTTGCTGCGCGATCGGCCTTTGCCAACCTCTGAACCTTGCGGTTCTCGCTGGGATCAATTCCGCCAGCCAATAGTTTGCGGGCATCGTCTCGGCGATTGCGGGCATCTTTCAAGCCCACATCGGGATACACCCCAAGGGACAGACGCTTCTCTTTGCCTTCGAAGCGATATTTCAACCGCCACCATTTACCCCCGTTGGGGGCAAGTTCGAGGTAGAGGCCCCGCTCATCGAATAGTTTAATAGTCCGTTCACCCGGCTTAGCGGTACGGATGGATGTATCAGTCAAGGGCATGGGGGCAACTCCTCATGGGAGTAGGTGGGTTGCCCCCAATGTTGCCCCCAGTGTGTGCAGGATGTCAATGAGCACCCTTGGCCTCGACTGGACACAGAACCGACCAAGAATGAGCAATTTTGGAGGTTCGCCGGGTGTTGTTGGACTTGATTGGATTGGTGAATGGTGGAGCCAGGCGGGATCGAACCGCCGACCTCTTGCATGCCATGCAAGCGCTCTCCCAGCTGAGCTATGACCCCGTTATTCAGGAAATGGGGTTTGGGCAAGCTTTCTGCCCAAACGCGATTGGCTGTCTAGTCGGCCTTGTGGCCTGAGGCAAGTGGATTTTTGAATGTTGGCGAAGGCCAAAAAGGCCTGCGCCATTCAATCAAAAAAGGTCCAGCTTACTGCTCTTCTTCTTCTTCCTTGCCGCCGCCTTCAACAAGGTCACCCATGTTGCCGTCGTCTTCTTCTTCGACAAGGAAGGTATCGTCTTCGTCTTCGCTGGTTTCAGCGCCATCTTCTCCCAGGTCAACATCTTCGATGCCGGCCGTTTCGTCATCGCCCTTTTCTTCGGCTTCTACATCCTCAAGGCTGACAAGCTCGATATCGCCAGCTTCTTGATCGTCACCGGGTTCAACTTCGCGCGGCTTCGGCGCAGGCTGTTGTACCATGCCTGGGATTTCAGTCTTTGAAGGCAGAATTTGCAGCGCCATGAAGCTGGTGCCGCATTTCGGGCAGGTGATGGGATCTTTCAGAAGATCATAAAAACGAGTGGCACAGTTGGGGCATGTGCGCTTGGTTCCAAGCTCTGGCTTAACCACGTTGGCGTCCTTTCAGAGTTACAAAATAGGGTGATGGCGCGCCTCATGCCACGGGCAGGAGGGAATGTCAAAACCCTGAAATGGGCCGGCGCGAGGAGGGGATGACAGCCCGCCCCAGCCAGTGTATCGGACGGGCACCATGAGCCATTCCACCCGCACCCCACTCGCTTCACGCAAATCCCAGGGTCTCAAGGGCCGTATCACCGTACCGGGCGACAAATCCATGTCTCACCGTGCCTTGATGTTCGGTGCCATTGCTCAGGGCCAGACGCGGATTTCGGGATTGCTTGAAGCCGAAGATGTGGTCAACACGGCCAAATCCATGGCAGCCCTTGGAGCCAAAGTTGAAAGACAGGCCGATGGTGATTGGCATGTGGAAGGCGTGGGGATTGGCGGACTGAAATCCCCAACACATGACCTGGATTTCGGTAACTCCGGCACAGGCGTGCGCCTCGCCATGGGCCTGATGGCCACAACCGGTCTCACGGCACGGTGCGTGGGCGATGCTTCGCTCTCCAAGCGCCCCATGGGCCGTGTCACCGTCCCGCTGGCGGGCTTTGGCACGCGCTTTGAGGCCACAGAAGGCAATCGCCTGCCGCTCACCATCCATGGCGCGGCCGATGCCAGGCCTGTCACCTACACGCTCCCCATGGCCTCAGCCCAGGTGAAGTCAGCCGTTCTGCTTGCGGGCATCAACACCAAGGGCATCACCACGGTGATTGAACCTGTCGCAACCCGCGATCACACCGAACGCATGTTGAAAGCTTTCGGCGCGAAATTGGATGTGAAGGAAGTCGAAGGCGCGCGCCACATCTCCATCGAAGGTGGCCACGAACTCACCGCGCAAGACATTGCTATCCCTGGTGATCCTTCTTCCGCCGCTTTCCCGATGGTTGCTGCCCTTATCACACCGGGCTCCAACATCGTGATCGAAAACATCATGCTGAACCCGACGCGCACTGGCCTGATCGCTACGCTCCAGGAAATGGGTGGAGATATCACGATCGAAAACCGCAGGCTGGCTGGCGGTGAGGAAGTGGGGGATCTCCATGTCAGGTATTCGCGCCTTCGCGGCGTCCGCGTGCCGCCGGGCCGCGCGCCATCGATGATTGACGAATATCCGATCCTCTCAGTTGCGGCCTCTTTTGCTGAGGGTACAACCCGCATGGAGGGGCTGGAAGAACTTCGTGTCAAGGAGAGCGACCGCCTCTCCGCGGTGGAATCCGGGCTGCAGGTGAATGGTGTATTCACGCGCTCTGGCAAGGATTGGCTGGAAGTCACTGGCGGCGGTGCGCCCGGCGGCGGGCAGGTTGTTACCCATATGGACCACCGCATCGCCATGTCCTTCCTCGTCATGGGCTTGGCTTCGCGCATCTACACGCGGATCGACGATAGCGCCTTTATCGCCACTAGCTTCCCGGGCTTTGTGGAACTGATCAACGGCATGGGCGGCAAGATCGCCGCCGAGGTTGTCTGAGTTGATCATCGCCATCGATGGCCCTTCGGCTTCAGGCAAGGGCACCTTGGCCAGGGCCTTGGCGGCCACTTTGAACTATCACTATCTCGATACAGGCGCTCTCTACCGCATGGTGGGATTGAGCGTGGCGCGCAAGGGCATTGACCCCAATGATGAAGAAGCCTGCGCTGCCATTGCCGCCAGTCTTGATCCCTCAACCTTTGTGGATGCCGATCTGCGCGGTGAATTGGTGGGTGGCTACGCCTCCAAGGTGGCCGTGCTTCCCAAAGTGCGCGCGGCCTTGCTGAAGTTGCAAAGGGACTTTGCGGCCAAGCCGCCTGGTGCCGTTCTGGACGGCCGCGATATCGGCACCGTGATCTGCCCCAAGGCCGATTTCAAATTCTACATAACGGCATCAGTCGAAGCCCGTGCCCAGCGCCGTTATCTCGAGATCCCGGGCTCAGACCTGCTCGCGATCAAGGCGGATATCCTGGCACGTGATGAACGTGATGCCACGCGCATGGTGGCGCCACTAAAGCCTGCGGCCGATGCCGTGTTGATCGATACTTCCGATCTCTCACCACATCAGGCCCTGCAGCAAGTTCTCTCCCGCATTCAAAAGGCTTGAGTGAACCTACTTGGCAATGGCGGCGGCAAAGCGCGCGAAGAAGCGTGATGCATAAGATTGCATGACCGATGAAATGACAGATGAGCTGAAATTGGCGAGCCTGCCGCCAATCTTGGTTTCCATGTCATAGTCCAGCCTGCATTCAGACGGACCAGTTTCAACCAACTTGATATGCGCTTCGGCTGTAGCATGACCCAGGATGCCACCCTCACCCTTCACAAAGATTGTGCAGCTTTCAGGCGCGTTGATCTGGCTTTGCATGACACTGCCGGTGAGAGGTAATTTCACGAAACCAATCTTGCCAACGGCTTTTGCTTTCAGCAGCGTGGCGGACTCACGAACGAAATATTCACAGCCCGGAATGCATTGTTTGAGTACGGAAGGATCATTCAGTCCCTGCCACACAACCTCACGCGGAACATTGAATATTTCGCTTCCCTCAAATCGCATCATTGCCTCCGTGGCGTCAGCGGGCGGTCGTGAATCCCGGTTTCAACGAAAGCCACCGGAAACGGAGGAACACGAGAACCGAAAGCCCAAACAGCGGCAGCCATAACGTCAGCCAGACAGGGAAGGCCCCAGTGCGCGAGAATGAAACAGCCATGCCAAGGAATTGGTGAAAACCTAGAATGACGAGAAGCCCCGCGAGGAAGCGGAAGGGTCCTGGATTGCGCTGCGGCTCTACTACAAACAACATGGCAATGAAGGGCAGCAGCAGGATGAACAGAAGTTGCACAAGGCGGTAGTTTAACTCGGCAACAATCGACTGCGCCGCCACTTTGAAATTGTTGGGTGGCGACTGGCTGGCAAGCTCATTGAAAGTCAGTTCCCATTCGGAATCACCGCGCAAACGGAAATTTCGCGTATCAATTGCTTGCACTGGCCCACGCAGTTGTGAGGCAGAACTGGCGTTGTAGGCCTCAGGCATGGTGCGGCCGCCTTGGCCGTCCTTGCCGGTCACGATTTGCATCATGCGGACATTCTGCACATCGTAATATTGATTCGGATCATTCTCGACGATGTTGATGTGACCGCTGGATCCACCGGTGGTGACCGCCTTGCCATCGGGATAAGTCTGATAGACAAATATTTTGCCGAAGGAATTGCTCTTGGGTGCAATGTTGTCGATCAACACCGTCTTGTTGTCGCCGTTCACGAAAAGATCGCCACCCTCGGGCAGCAAGCTCACGAAACGCTGCACTTGATGCACAAAATTGGCGCTGTTGTAGACGGACAGCGGCTGCAGCCAACCCAGAATGGCAAAATCCAACACAGCAATGCCAAGCGCCATCACTGCCGCAGGTATGGCCAACCTGTGCAAGCTGAAACCCAGTGCATGCATGGCATCGAGTTCGCGGTTTCGCGCCAGATTGGCAAAGCCCAGCATCACGCCAATTGCCAGCGCCATCTGCATGGCAAGCCCGGCATAGAGCGCCAGCCACTGGCCCAAATAAGTGAACATGAGGCTAACCAGATTATCCTGGTTGATGGCGAGGCCCAATCCCAGGCGAAAGCGCACGCACTCAAGGATGATGAGCACAAACAGAAAAATGTTGCGCATTGGCCTGAAAATGACCGAAAGCACATAGAGATCTATTCGCGTTGGTCGGAGGAAATTCGTCGCCTGCATTGCGCGCCTTCTACATCAGAAACAGGGCGAATGAAACATGATGAATTATGTTGCAACGGTTGGCGCTGGGTCTCTGGGTGGGCCTGGAATTTCCGCTTGCAATGGGTGTGAGTGCGCTGTGCGTGCATTGCAGCCCCTCGCCTGCAGAATTGACTTGCCGCCTCTCGCTTTGTATCTGGCTACACCAGTCAGGCTGGGTTGAATGGGCGGCCTACGCGCCCCATGTCCCCATCTGGGTTGGTTACGAAATTGGAGCCGCGCCCGCGGCCTCAGTTTGTGTTAAACCTTGTCGGGATGGGAATAGGGATATTGTACGTGCTGCAACTCTTTGCTGAAATCGCTGGATTTTTGTCAGCTGCAGTGATTTTGATTTTCGCTTTGGGGCAAGCCTGGCTGGCTTTTCAATATTGGCGCACCAAGAACATCGAGGCCCATGCGGTTGAATCCCCATCACCCTGGCGGGGCGCCTTGCCGACCGTGCTGTTGCAGCTTCCGATCTACAACGAACGCTATGTTGTTGAGCGTTTGTTACAATGTGTTTCGAAAATTGATTATCCCCGCGACAAGCTCTCCATCCAGCTCTTGGATGACTCGACAGACGAAACCACTGCCATTGCTGCACCAATCATTGCAGGATTGAGGAAGCAGGGGCTGAATATAGAACACGTGCGCCGCCCTGTGCGCCATGGCTTCAAGGCGGGCGCGCTTGACTATGGCCTCTCGCTCGACAATGCCGAATTCATTGCCATCTTTGACGCGGACTTTCTGCCCCGCGCCGATTTCGTGAAACAGGTTCTGGCTTATTTTTCTGATCCCAAGGTAGGCATGGTGCAAACCCGCTGGGAGCATTTGAACGCCGATTACTCCCTCATCACGCGCATGATGGCTTTCGCCATTGATACTCATTTCTCCGTGGAGCATGGAGGACGCCAGGCAACTGAGAGCTTCATCAATTTCAACGGAACCGGAGGCATGTGGCGCCGGAAAACCATCGAAGATGCGGGCGGCTGGAAAAGCGATACGCTGACCGAAGATCTTGACCTGTCCTTCCGCTCGCAGATCAAAGGTTGGAAATTCATCTTCGCTGAAAATATCACAACGCCTTCAGAGCTGCCCGTGCAGATGAGCGCCGTGCGCAGCCAGCAATTCCGCTGGACCAAGGGTGCCGCTGAAACCAGCCGCAAGACGCTTCCGAACCTGTGGCATTCATCGAAGGGCCTGCTGACCAAGGTCGTCGGCTCATTCCACATGCTCAACAGTTTCATCTTCATTTTCATGTTGCTGTTCGGCCTTTCAACCGCCGCTCTTCCCTTTCTCGGCATCGTCAATTTTGGGGCCGTTTCAACCACACTGAACGCGATGATTGGCATGGCCATGCTGGCCACCATTTTTACCTATTGGACCGCCCAGCGCAGCGGCGATTTTACCTGGAACAGCCGCAATCCCTTTCGCATTCTGTTCACAACTGTGGAATTCATAGCTTTGGTCACTGGCCTCAGCGTTCACTGCAGCGCTGCAGTGCTGCAGGGCATCATGGGCCGCAGCACGGAATTTGTGCGCACGCCCAAGCTTGCCGTAACCGAAAAGAATGATGGCATTGCCGAAAAGCATGCCTACAACATCAGCTCCATTCCACCGAGCGTGCTTATCGAAATTGCGCTGGCCGCACTTTTCATTTGCCTTGTGGTTTTCGGTTTTGGCCATGCGGCTTTTGTTTTTGCTGGTGTTTACATTTTCTATGCCATCGGCTTTGGCATGGTGTCTTACCTCAGCCTGCGGGAAGTCTTCGCCCGCAACCCGGCCTGAGGTCGCGGTTGGGCCCATGTCGAGAGCTGTAACCTGGGCATTTGTGACGCCGAGCTATTCAGGCGATCTGGAACGTTGCCGCCTCTTGTGTCGCAGCATGGACGCGTTCCTCACGGGCCCCTGGCATCACTATGTCGTGGTGGATCAGCCAGACTACGAACTTTTCAAATCCTTCGCTGGCCCACGCCGCAGCATCCTGCTGACACATGACATTGTGCCCAAGGGCTTACGCCATTTGTTTAATGTCCCTTTTGCCAAGGGCCGCAGCCTGTGGTGGTCTCGCAGAACAGGTTTGATGGTCGGCTGGCATCTGCAGCAGTTTGTGAAGATTGGTATGGCGGCCCAAGTCAGCGACATCGGCTTGGCCTACTGCGATTCGGATGTTTTTTTCTTAAAGCCGTTCGACGTCTCGGGGCTTTCGCGAAACGACGCAATCCGCATGTATCGTTATTTTCAACCAATGCCGCTTCAGGAGGGTCCCAATCCGCGGTTCACAACAAATGCCTTGTCAATTCTCGACCTGCCATTGGAGCAGAAGTTATACTACGACTACGTGGACAATTTCATCACTTGGCATCGGCCAACTGTCTTGGAAATGTGCAAGCATATTGAGGCCAAGAGCGGCCGCAGTTGGCACAGCGCGCTAGGCCGCAAGCTGAAGATTTCAGAATATGCGCTCTATGGCAATTTCGTCGATGGCGTATTGAAAGAGGTTGCGCCAGTTTATTTTGATCCACATAGCCTTTGCCGCACAAAATGGTACGCTGCCAACACGAGTGGCCCAGAAGTTCGCGCCTTCTGTGCCGATCTTAGGCCCCCACAAGTGGCTGTTGGCATACAGTCTTTCGCGGGTGTGGAAGTGGGGCTGCTGAAATCCATTCTGGACGATGCACTCGCAGCCAAGCCCGCTTCAACTCGCTCGCGGAAGGTCACGGCCTAATCATGTGGCGCAAAGTCTTTTCCATTTATTGGAATGCGCCCGGCGGCAGGCCCATCTTTGCCGCATTTCTCATGCTGCTGGCCAGCCTGTCAGATATGTTGGGCATGGGCGCATTGGTTCCCCTGGTCAGCCAGCTCACCACTGATCAGGGCCAGCAGAATTCGCCACTGGCCAATGCCATTGTTGGGGCTCTCGGCTCGATTGGCGTTGCGCCAACTTTCACCCATCTCTTACTTTTTGTGGCTACTG
>JANPHF010000071.1:0-22414 GCA_031424315.1 Aestuariivirga sp. | reverse complement strand
GGCCCCAGCGCGCACAATGGCTAGCCAGGTCTTCCGTGGTGGTGATGGTGTGGATTGGCGCTTCGGCCGCTTTGTGAGCCTTGTTCAACATCGTTCAGGCCTTGCCAAACACGCGTTTGAAAATCGTGTTCACATGTTTGGTGTGATAGCCAAGGTCAAAAAGCTTCTCCAACTCCTTGGGGGAAAGATGGGCGCTCACTTCCTTGTCGGCCTTCAGGAGGTCGAGGAACTGGCCTTCGCCACGCCACACAGGCATGGCGTTACGCTGCACGGCGGCATAGCTTTCTTCGCGGCTCATGCCCTTCTGGGTGAGAGCGAGCAGGATGCGCTGCGAATGGATGAGGCCGCCGAGGCGATCCAGATTCTTCTTCATGTTCTCTGGATAGACCAGCAGCTTGTCGATCACGCCAGCGAGGCGCTTCAGGGCGAAATCCAGATGCGCAGTGGTATCGGGGCCAATGCCGCGCTCAACTGATGAATGAGAAATATCGCGCTCATGCCAGAGCGCCACATTTTCCATTGCGGGCACAACGGCGGAGCGTACGAGGCGGGCCAGCCCGGTGAGATTTTCGGTTAGCACCGGATTGCGTTTGTGCGGCATGGCGGAGGAGCCCTTTTGGCCGGGCGCGAAATATTCCTCAGCCTCCAGAACTTCGGTGCGCTGCAAGTGGCGGATTTCGGTGGCGAGACGCTCCACCGATGATGCAATGACGCCAAGGGTTGCGAAGTACATGGCGTGGCGATCTCGCGGGATCACTTGGGTGGAAACCGGCTCGGGCTTCAAGCCCAGCTTCTTGGCGACATAGATTTCAACCGAAGGGTCGATATTGGCAAATGTGCCCACAGCGCCGGAAATGGCGCAAGTGGCAACGTCTTCGCGCGCCACCTTCAGGCGCTCCTTGGCGCGGGAGAATTCGGCATAGGCATAGGCCAGCTTCAGGCCAAAGGTCACAGGCTCGGCATGGATGCCATGGCTGCGGCCGATGGTTGGCGTCATCTTGTGTTCAAAGGCGCGCTTCTTAAGGGCGGCCAAGACTTCATCCAGATCAGCCAACAGCAAATCCGCGGCGCGGGTGAGTTGGATGTTGAAGCAGGTGTCCAGCAC
This sequence comes from Aestuariivirga sp., assembly GCA_031424315.1. Lineage (GTDB taxonomy): Bacteria > Pseudomonadota > Alphaproteobacteria > Rhizobiales > Aestuariivirgaceae > Aestuariivirga. Next base: position 21,309 of record JANPHF010000071.1, on the reverse strand, counting down.
GTCGGAACTGGTCATGCCCTGATGCACAAAACGCGCTTCTGGCCCGACAATTTCAGAGAGATGGGTGAGGAAGGCGATCACATCATGCTTGGTGACGGCTTCAATCTCATCAATGCGCGCCACATCGAACTTGGCATCCTTGCCCTTGGCCCAAATCTTCTTGGCGGCGGCCTTGGGCACGATGCCCAGCTGGGCCATGCGGTCGGCGGCATGGGCCTCGATCTCAAACCAGATTTTGAAGCGGGTTTCAGGGGCCCAGATCAGGGCCATGTCTTTGCGGGTGTAACGCGGAATCATTGTTGGCCTAGAAGGTGAGGAATTTCGGCCTCGTCTAACAAATCGGCAAGGCCGGGGCGAGTCCTGATTCCGGGGCTCAAAACGCCTTGAATGTCACTATGGTGAAGGTGTCGCGGATGCCGGAAATGGTTTGCACCTTCTGGGCGATGAAATGGCCAATGTCTTCGCCTTCGCCAAGATAGAACTTCACCAGCAGGTCATATTCGCCCGCCGTCGAGAAAATCTCGGAGGCAATTTCGGCGTCGGCAATGGCGTTGGCCACGTCATAGGATTTGCCAAGCTCACATTTGATCTGAACGAAAAAGGCGCGCATTTGTTTTCCTTTGTGGCGCGAATTCTGATCGGCAAAGGAAGAACTTTGCCGGAATGCGCGTTATTGGCTTTCCGCTGCAATGGTTTGATAAACGCCGTTGTTCCACGAAAACCAGGAAAAGCGCAAGTCCAGCCCGTCGCCCTTGGCGTCAAAGCGGTAAGGGCCAACGTTGGTTTCGAACGGAGTGCCGGATTTGAGGGCTTGGGCGATGGCGAGGCCGGAATGCGGGCCCGCCGCGTGGGCTGCGGCAGCATAGAGCTCCAGGGCAGCATAGGCGGGCAGCGCCGGGCCATCGGAAACTTCACCCAAGGCCTTTAATTCATCTGCCAAGTTCTTGGATTTGCTTGAATTAATCGGGTCTGATGGAAAGCTCACCAGGGTGGTTTCGCCTGCTGGGCCGGAGGCTTCCCAAAAGGGGTCAGCCAACAGGGAATCGGGCCCGTAGCGCTTCACATCCAGCCCTGCCGCCTTGACGGCTGCGGTCAGCTTGCCGGCATCGGGCGCAGACGTAGCGAGATAGACTGTGTCAATCGCGGCGGCTTTCATCTTGCCTACTGCATCAGAAAAGTCCTTGGTGCCGGGCGTGATGCTGAGGGCCAACGTGGGCTCTTTGCCATAGGTGGCAGCAAAGTTGGCGGTGATGGCCTTCATTTGCGGGGTTGCGTCATCCACCAGCGCCAGCCTGGCATTGGGGCGTTTGGCCAGAATGCGCCGGGCCGCAAATGCGCCTTGGGCGTCGATGCGCGTGGGGATTCGGATCACATTGGAGAGGCCGCTTTCGGTGAAAGCCGGGAGAGTGGCGGCTGGGGAAATGAGGGTTATGCCAGCCTTTTCCAGCGCGCGCGCCTCAGCCAGAGATGGATTGGAACAGAAGGAGCCGATGACCACATCGGCATGGGCGGCGATCAGTTTCCGTGCCGCGTCATCCGTCTTGGCGGTGTCGCACTGGTCATCGGCGCTGATTATCGAAAGTTGCTCGTTGCCGAAACTGCCTTTGGCATTTAGCGCATCCACCGCCGCCTTCACACCGCCCAGCAATTGCTGGCCGAAGCTCTGGTATTGGCCAGACAGCGGGCTGGCGACGCCAACGACAATGTCGGCTTTGGCAAGGGCAGGCATCAACACACAGGCCAAAACCAGAAAGGCCTGATGTGCCGACCTAGCCGCCATGTTTTTCCACCGCGCGCTGGACGGCGGGGCGCTCACTCATGCGCTTGTAATGGTCATGCACGCGGGGGAATTTGGCAATATCCACTCCATCTCCGCCAAGCCAGCCTGCGATGGTGAAGAGGTAGCCGTCAGCGATGGTATATTGCTGGCCCATCACCCATGGACCCTGCAACATGCCGTTTTCAATCAGTGTGAAACAGTCGCTCATATTTTGCGGCACCTTGATCTTCAGGGCTTCAATCACCGCAGGATCATCGCTCCACCTCGCGCCGCGCCGGTTATGGGCGTGACCCACGTGAACGGTTGACGCGAGATAAGAATTGAAACCCTGAAGCTGCGCAAACAGAAACGGATCATTGGGCGCAAGCTGCGCCTTGGGATGGATTTGCGCCACGAAGGCCATGATGGCCAGAACTTCGGTGATGATGCCCTTGTCGGTTTCCAGCGCAGGAACGCGGCCCTTCGGGTTCTTGGCAAGATATTCAGGGGAGCGTTGCTGCCCGCCCGGAAAATCCAGCTGCACCAATTCATAGTTGGCGCCTGCCTCTTCCAAGGCAATGGCGCACGCGAGGGAACAGGTTCTCGGCGAAGTGTAGAGTTTGAGCATCAGATTTCCAAAGTTGTGCAAGGCCCGATCGCAAAAGTCTTCAACTTTTGTGGGCCGTGCTTTACGCGATGCCTTTGTCGGCCAGAAGCTGCTTCAATTCACCGGACTGGAACATTTCCATCACAATGTCTGAGCCGCCCACAAATTCGCCCTTCACATAGAGTTGCGGAATGGTGGGCCAATTGGTGTAGTCCTTGATGCCCTGGCGGATTTCATCCGAGGCCAGAACATTCACATCCTTGAAGGGCACGCCAAGGTGCTGGAGAATCTGCACCGTGCGGCCCGAGAAACCGCACATGGGCATATCTGCCGTGCCCTTCATGAAGAGCACGATATCGTTGGATTTTACGTCTTTGTCGATTTGGTCGTGGATGGACATTTCTCTTTCCTTCTCCCTCCCCCTTGTGGGGAGGGCCGGGGTGGGGTTGAGTGGCGTTATACCACTTGATCGAGAGGTGGAAACCGCGGAGCGACCCCCACCCTTAATCCCTCCCCACAAGGGGGAGGGAAAAACTGTTATTCCGGCGCGCTCGTCTGTAAGGCCAGCGCGTGCAACTCGCCGCCCATGCGGCCTTTGAGGGCGGCATAGACCATCTGGTGCTGCTGCACCCGGTTTTTGCCCTTGAAGGCGGCGGAGATGACATTGGCCGAATAGTGGTTGCCATCGCCCGCCAGATCGCTGATCTGAACCGCAGCATCGGGGATGCCTTCCTTGATGAAGCGTTCAATATCCTGGGCGGTCATGGCCATGGGGGATTTTCCAGTGAATGCGTTGCGGCGAATATAGCCGCTCAACCGCCATTCTTCAATGCAAGTGCCACAAAGAAAAAGCCCGCCTGCGCATGGCAGAGCGGGCTATGCAACAGCGTTGGGTGTTTACTTAACAGCCTTCAGATTGAGCGATGCAAGGCCAGCAGCGAGGTTCAGGCCTGTTTGGCCCTGAACGGAAACTGGCTGCAGGTTGATCGAGCTGTTCCAGCCGCCCACCAGCACATTGGCGCCAAGGCCAGCGAAAACCGTGGCTTGGGCTGAAGCGCCGACATAAGTGCCGGCCAGCGCGCCGCGCTTGATGGCCGAAGGGGCGAAGACGAGCCATGAGAGATAGGACTTGTTGGTTACGCCAATGTCCAGCCCCAGCTTGCCCGTTGAGCCGTGGTAGCGCTCCACGCGGTCATTGCCCTTGAAGGTGCAATCCACGGTCTTGGACGAGCCGAGGATGAGGCCCACGCCTGGCGCAACAGTGCAGTTCAGCACACCAACCTTGACACCCGTGCTTGCAGCTTCAGCTGAAGGGGCGGAGGTGGCGGCGAGAGCGCCAACGAGTGTGGCAGCGATGGCGAAGGAAGCCGTATTGTTCATGGGAGTATCCTTGTTGTGATTGAAATTGCAAAGCGCAGGATTCAACCTGCGCGCATGGGTGCTCTCCACGCCAAATATGACGACAAGAAGGCGCCCCGCTGGCGTTTAGAGTTCTCCGCTCATGAAGGCGGGGAACCAGCCCTCGTGGGCGCGGCGCAATTCCGCCATGGGGACAATGGTGCCGCTGCCGATGCGGAAATCCGCCGCCGCGGTCACTTCGCCAATGATGCGGATTGGAATGTCCTTGCCTTGCGCGGCACCGAGAATTTCCATTGCTTCTTCCGGGCGCGCGGTGAGCACATAGCGCGCCTGATCTTCACCAAAGAGGCCGGCGTGATCCATGTCTTCGATCTTTGCGCCAAACGAGGTGGGCAGAGCCATTTCGATCACTGCGCTGGAAAGGCCACCGTCGGAAATGTCATGCACCGCGGATACCTGCCGTGCGTGAATCAGCCCACGCACGAAATCGCCATGCAGTTTTTCCTTGGTGAGATCGACGGGCGGGGGTGCGCCTTCTTCACGGCCCAGCACTTCGCGCAAATACATGCTTTGGCCCAGTTCCGTGCCATCGCCGCCGAGCAAGATGATAACATCGCCTGCCTGTTTGAAGCGGCTGGTCATCATCACCGAAAGATCCGTGAGCAAGCCGACGCCACCGATCGTGGGCGTTGGCAGAATGCTGCGGCCCATGGTTTCATTGTAGAGCGAGACATTGCCGGAGACGACTGGGTAATCCAGCGCCTTGCAGGCTTCGCCGATGCCTTTGAGGGCAAACACCAGCTGGCCCATGATCTCGGGACGCTCAGGGTTGCCGAAGTTCAGATTGTCCGTGATGGCGATAGGTGTTGCGCCCACGCAGGTGAGGTTGCGCCAGGTCTCAGCCACGGCCTGCTTGCCGCCTTCGAAGGGATCGGCTTCGACATAGCGGGGCGTTACATCTGAAGTGACGGCGATGCCCTTTTTGTCGGTGATGCGCACCACGCCAGCATCTCCGCCGGGGATTTGCGCGGAGTTCGAGCGCACGAGCGTATCATATTGCTCATAAACCCAACGCCTCGAACACATGTCGGGCGAGGCGATGATCTTGAGCAGCGCTGCGGCCAAGTCGTTCGGAGCGGCCACGTCTTCAGGCTTCAGCCGGGCGAGCTTGGCGGGCTCCACCCAGGGACGGTCATATTCCGGAGCTTCATCGCCCATAGCCTTGATAGGAAGATCGGCCTTCACTTCGCCGCCATGCTTGATGACGAAGCGCAATGTATTGGTGGTCTTGCCGATGATGGCGAAGTCCAGGCCCCATTTTTTGAAGATGGCCTCTGCTTCTTTTTCTTTCTCGGGCTTCAGCACCATGAGCATGCGCTCTTGGCTTTCTGACAGCATCATTTCATAGGCTGTCATGCCGGTTTCGCGACAAGGCACCTTGTCGAGATCAAGCTCGATGCCGAGGTCGCCCTTGGCGCCCATTTCAACGGCAGAACAGGTGAGGCCCGCCGCACCCATGTCCTGAATTGCAATTACTGCGCCTGAAGCCATCAGCTCAAGGCAGGCTTCCAGCAGGCACTTTTCGGTGAAGGGATCACCCACTTGTACAGTCGGGCGCTTTTCTTCCGCTTTCTCGTCAAACTCGGCTGATGCCATGGTGGCGCCATGGATGCCGTCGCGTCCTGTTTTGGCGCCGAGGTAAACCACCGGCAGGCCCACGCCTTTGGCCTGCGAATAAAAGATCTTATCGGCATCGGCGAGGCCCACGGCCATGGCATTGACCAGGTTGTTGCCATTGTAACGCGCGTGGAAATTCACTTCACCGCCCAGTGTGGGCACGCCGAAGGAATTGCCATAGCCGCCCACACCGGCGACAACGCCTGAAACTAGATGCTTGGTCTTGGGGTGTGAAGGCTCGCCAAAGCGCAGCGCGTTCAGCGCCGCGATGGGGCGGGCACCCATGGTGAAAACATCGCGCAAGATGCCGCCCACGCCGGTGGCCGAACCTTGATATGGTTCAATGAAGGATGGGTGATTGTGGCTTTCCATCTTGAAGATGATGGCCTGGCCGTCGTCGATGTCGATCACGCCGGCGTTTTCACCGGGGCCGCAAATCACGCGCTTGCCCTTGGTGGGCAGAGTCTTCAGCCATTTCTTTGAAGATTTATAGGAGCAATGCTCATTCCACATAGCTGAGCAGATGCCCAACTCCGTCATTGTCGGGTCACGGCCCAGAAGCGCCAGAAAGTGCTGGTATTCGTCGGGCTTAAGCCCGTGGGCGGCGACAATTTCCGGGGTTATGGCGGGTTCTGCGGGCTTGCTCATGCCTGCCGTTTAGAGGCAGCGCCCGAGATTCACAATTGCCGATTTCGGCCTGTTTATTGCGCTGTAGGAGAGGTCCCGGAGCCGGATTTTTGTTGGGTTTGGGCAGCCGGATTTTTAGGCTTCTCAAGCGCTTCCTGCAATTTCTTCAACTCAGCCAATCGGGCATCTTCTGCAATCTTGCGCAACACCGGCAACGGATTCATAACTTCTCTCCCAATTCATCCGCGTGAGCCCCGGACTTGCAAGCAGGCTAGTCGTGCCTGTTTGCAAGAGGGTTAATGCAGGGGAGGGAGAATCGTTAATTTCGCGCTTGGGTTGATGGCGCCTCAATAGGCTGATGAAACAACCTTGCGGATTGAAAAGGATTTCTTAACGCCAGTTGCGGCTGCGAGATGCGCGGGCGGCGGCATCCATGATAGCTTGGCTTCGTTGCGGAGCATGCGGGCCATTCTTTCCTGCATGGCATGTTGGCCTTGCTGCTGGATCAGAAGGTCTTCTTCCGTGGTTTCGGTCTTGTTGTTTTTGAAAAAGACGGCGATCATTTTCTTTAACTCCTGGACTGGGCTCTTCGTTGCGACCGTCTCGCAATTCGCGTTGCGGACGGTTGCAATGAAGGCCGAAACACAGCGTTAATCTAGTGTTAACGCGAATGATGATGAAGGCAAAGTTACTGTGCGCTACAAAGTTCAAGTCAATTTTGTTGCTGAATTTCGCCAATCCCCCCGCTTTGTTGTTCGGCCATGATGGGCGTCAAGACCGGTAGGCCAATTTGTTCAGCAGTGGCCATGACGAGGGCCAAGCAAAATCCTCTTTGGTAGTTCCTGGTAAGGCCGTGGCGATCCTTGGAGAAAACAGCTTGTGCCAGGCAAATGCGCACATTGTAAAAATTGCGGCTCCACCCAGGAGATCAGTAAAATAGTGGCCACCAAAAGCCGGCGTAGATAGGATGATCGCAATTCCAATCGCGGCTGCAAGATAGCTCACTGCACCCAATCCGCGCGAACAGACGATGATGATCAGAGCCACGCAGCAATGATAGGATGGAAAGTTCACCAGGCCAACGAGCATGTCTGGCGTGACAAGCGTATGAGGCGCTATCCGCAAAACCAAGGAAAAATATGCAACGCCGCTAAGCGAAAAATGCCCGTCTGCCAACAAGTGCTGAGTTATCGCTGGGTCGGCAACCGTGTTGAAGGCGGGGTAGGCTGGCGCGAGCGCACCAATCACCGAACAAGCTAGGCCCGTTGCGGATGCCAGGAAAGTCGCTTCCAAGATTCTTGCGCGGTTGTTGAGTAAAATCGGGATGGCAAATATTGCTTTGATGGCACCATCTGCAATATCGTTATACGCATGGAAGAAGAAACCTTCGCTCGACGGATTTGACAGTATCACGCGAGTGTAGCTGTTCCAATCGAAGCCCAGGGCTTTGTCACTCGCGATTAGATGATCGGAGAAGATGGGAAGCCTTAGAGCTGTGAGGCCAAAACCTAGAATACCCACTGCCTTGCTTGTTGCGGCCACCCAGGCGATCAGCATCACCAAGCACCAAGCCCGGTGCGTGAACCAATCAAAACTTTCGAACCTGATAGAACGCCAGACCATCGCGCCGATGGCAACGAAAATATAAATCAACACCGGGCGATAACACTCTGGCGAGAATTCGATGTTGGGCAGCGTAAGATCGAGCAATGCGTCCACCAGCAGTATACCGATTGTGATGGCCCAAAAGCCCCAATGAGGGAAGGCAAGGTTCAGAAATCGCCAATGATAGGCGTCCGGCCCCTTCCGCGTGTTGCGGAATGCGGTTGCAGTCATATGAATGTCCCCAGTCTAGGGGGACTTGCATATTACAACAACTTAAACGAGTGGTAAATTATACCACCTGAAATTGCGCTAGGCGGCCAGAAGGCTCTCAAACAGTGGCAGGCAATCGCGCTTGCCATGAAGGGCTTCGATCATGTTTTCAGGATGCGGCATCATGCCGATCACATTGCCCGCCGCATTGCAGATGCCTGCAATGTCGCTCATCGCGCCATTCGGGTTGGTGCCTTCGACGTAGCGGAATACCACGCGGCCTTCGCCTTCGAGTTCTTGGAGGGTTTCGGGATCGCAGATGTAGTTGCCTTCGCCATGCGCCACAGGGCAGGAGACGACGGCCCCTTCCGCCATTTTATTGGTGAAGAAAGTTCGATTGTTTTCAATGCGAAGGCGCACTTCCTTGCAGACGAACTTCAACTGCGCATTGCGCACCAGAGCACCCGGCAGAAGACCCGCCTCGGTGATGATCTGGAAGCCGTTGCAAACACCGATCACCTTCAAGCCCTTGGCCGCCTTGGCCTTCACATCGGCCATGATGGGCGAACGCGCTGCAATGGCGCCGCAGCGCAGATAATCCCCGTAAGAAAAGCCGCCGGGCACCACCACGAGATCCACCTTCGGCAAGGTGGTTTCGGTGTGCCAGACCACATGGGGTTTGACACCCGTGGTCTTTTCCAGGGCTGCCACCATGTCGGTTTCGCGGTTGATGCCGGGGAAGAGGAGTACTGCGGATTTCATCTGCGGCCTCAGGCGAGTTCGATGTCGTAATTCTCAATCACCGTATTGGCGATCAGCTTTTCGCACATCTGCTTGAGCTGTGCTTGCGCCTTGGCCTTGTCGGTTTCGGCCAGTTCCACTTCAAAGAACTTGCCCTGGCGCACAGAATTCACGCCATTAAAACCGAGCGAACCCAAAGCACCTTCAATGGCCTTGCCCTGCGGGTCGAGCACGCCGTTCTTCAGCGTCACCTTGATCTTGGCCTTCATGAGTCACTCTTCACCAGCTTGGGCTTGGAACGTTCGGGCTGTTCGCCGGGCTGGATGATGCCGAGGCGGCGCGCCACTTCCTGATAGGCGTCTGTCAGGCTGCCGAGATCGCGGCGAAATACGTCCTTGTCCAGTTTCGCGTTATTATTCCGCATGTCCCAGAGACGGCAGTTGTCGGGTGAGATTTCGTCGGCGAGAACCACCCGCATCATTTCGTTCTCGACATAGCGGCCGAATTCCAGCTTGAAATCGACAAGCTTGATGCCGATGCCGAGGAACAAGCCGCTCAGGAAATCATTGATGCGGATCGACATGTGCATGATGTCGTCCATCTCCATGGGTGTTGCCCAGCCGAAGGCGGTGACGTGTTCTTCGTTCACCATCGGGTCGCCCAGCTTGTCGTTCTTGTAATAGCATTCGATGATGGAGCGGGGCAGGGCGGTGCCTTCCTCGAGGCCGAGGCGCTTGGCCAGCGAGCCGGCAGCCACGTTGCGCACCACAACTTCCAGCGGAATGATCTCAACGGCGCGCACCAGCTGCTCGCGCATGTTGAGCGAGCGGATGAAATGCGTGGGCATGCCCATGTCATTCAGCTTCTGGAAGATGAATTCCGAAATGCGCTGGTTCAGCACGCCCTTGCCATCAATCACGGCCTTTTTTTCGGCGTTGAAGGCGGTGGCGTCGTCCTTGAAATGCACGACGACAGTGTTCGGCTCGGGGCCCTCATAGAGAATCTTGGCCTTGCCTTCATAGATGCGCGTGCGCTTGCCGTTCATGGGGAGAATCCTCAATTAGCACTCCGTGAAACCCAAACTAACATATGGGGGCTGCAATAGGTGGACTCAATGAGCCTCCGCGCCCGCCTGTGGAAAGCGGCCTTCTAGGGTGATCTATTGCGGCGCACAACGGATTTTTCAGCATTGACTTGACGCAAGGCAAACCCCAAATGATTCCAAGAAGATGTATCGCTGCGTGGAGGTCTTGCGCGGCGTGTGCTAAGTGTTGCAAAGCTGAGATAAGGAGTGCCCCATGACCACATTCGACAATCGCGAAGCCGCTGAAGAGGGCAAGTTTGCCCTTGATGCCGAGTTGGAGTTCAAGGCCCGGGCGCGGCGCGACAAACTGGTGGGCGCGTGGGCCGCGGAAAAGCTGGGGCTTTCGGGCCAGGCGGCGGCTGATTACGCCGCCTCCATCGTCACCGTGGATTTGCAGGAACACGGCGATGGCGATGTAATCCGCAAACTGAAGGCCGATTTCGCCGCCAAGAATGTCAGCGTTTCGGACCACCAGATTGAACGCACGCTTTCTGAGAAAATGGCCGAAGCGCTAAAAGACATGAAAGCGAAGGGATAAGCCATGGATCTGCGCGCAAGGCTGCATGACGGGAAGCCGTTTCTGTTTTCATGGATGGGCATTCCGGGCGTGCAGCTTGCAGGGCAATTGGCGCGGGCAGGGCTTGATGGCGTGGCGCTGGATTTACAGCATGGCCTCATCGGCATGGACCAGGCCAATGGTATGGCCGCGGCGATCACCTCGGCGGGCAAGCCGGTCATCACTCGTGTGTTGTGGAACGATCCGGGCCTCATTGGCCAGGCGCTGGATTTCGGCTCATCGGTCGTGATTGCGCCGATGGTGAATGCGGTGGATCAGGCGCGTGCCTTGGTGAAGGCGGCAAAATATCCACCGGCGGGCCAGCGCTCGTGGGGCGGCTATGCCATGGTGCAGGCTTCAGGTAAGTCGCCTGCCGATTATCTCAAGGAAGCCAACCGCGATACACTGGTGTTTGCCATGGTGGAAACCCAAGAGGCGTTGGACATAGTAGAACAAATCGCCGCCGTGCCGGGGCTGGACGGCCTGTTCGTCGGTCCGTCTGACCTTTCCATAGCGCTATCGAATGGCGCTGAGCTCAACCGCCTGTCCGCCGCCAATCTGGTAGCGATGAAGAAGGTGCATGAAGCTGCCAAAAAGAACGGCCTCGTTGCTGGTGCCTTCGCCGGCACGGGCGAGGTCATCAAGCAATATGCCGCCATGGGTTACACCTTTTTGGCCGCGGTAACGGATAATGACGTGCTGAAGCTGGGTGTGCAGGCGGTGGCGAAGGCTGTTTGACCTTTAGTGATAAACCGCTAATCCTAGCCAGACCATGACTCTCAACGCTGCCCAATCGCAAATTCTTGATCGCATGTTGGCCCTGGTGGAAGCCGCTGGCCCCGTGCTGATCCAGACTGACAAATATTTCACCAACACATCGCGCATTGTGGCAGCACACGGCGATGCAGAGGTGACCTTTGCCGTCTTCATGCGGCGTCGTGTTGTTGCGGCTTTGGAGCCTGTCATCCGCCTCGTCAACCATTTCGTGCCTGATGCCAAGATCAAGCGCTGTGCGGAAGAGGGCGAGGTGGTGCCGTCCGAGCACAAGCTGCTCGAGATCACCGGCTCGATGAAGAAGCTGTCTGAAATCGAAACGCTGCTCTTGCAGAAAACCGGCTTTCCCTGTGTGGCCGCCAACAATGCTTATGAAATGTGCCTGGCCATTCCATCCGCCGGATTTATGGATATGCACGCCCGCCACGCTTCAGGTGCTGAGATGAACATTCTCGCCGCTTATGGTGCCAAGGTGGGCAGCGAAGCGGCGCGCAAGGCCAACAAGGCGGTGAAAGGTTTTGTAGGCTCATCGCAGGATCTGACTGCACCTTTCTTCGGCGCCAATGGTGGCATGGGCACCATGCCCCATGCGCTGGTGGGATACACCAACGGTGATGTGCTGGAGGCGATGAAGCTGTTCCACGAAACTTTGCCTGAAGCGCAATCGCTCACCGCGCTGGTGGACTACACGGGCCTGGAAATTGCTGACAGCTTGCGTTGTGCCAAATGGTTTTACGAAGAGGCCAAGCTCGACAAGGCAGGAAAGACTTTTGGAATCCGTCTCGATACGCATGGTGGCCGCTTTGCCGAAGGCTTGGATTACGAAAAATCTGTCGATGTGGTGGGCGCATGGTTGGGCATCCACGGTGAATATCCCATCGTCGAAGCCGTGCTCGGCGGGCGCACCGTGCAACTTGATCCCTCCAACATGCTGGTCGACAAAGTGCGCCGCGTCCTCTTCGGCAAGGGCGTGTCCGTTGCCGCCATCATCCACGCGCGCCGCGCGCTGGATGCCGCTGGTTACAAGGCTGCACACATCGTCGGCTCTTCCGGATTCGACCCACAGAAGTGCCAGATCATGGGTGCTGCCAAAGCGCCTTTGGACATGGTGGGCACAGGCTCATTCCTCCCTGCCACGCTGAACGAAACCTACGCAACCGCCGACATCATCCGCTACAACGGCGTGGCCAGAGTGAAGACAGGCCGGGAGTTTTTGTTTTAGCGGCCCATGCTCTCCGCCAAATTCCTTACTGGGGCATGTTTTTCGTCTGCAAACTTTGATACGGTCTGACGGCGGCAACTTTTTTGTGGATTCGCAAATCTGCTCTTGAAGGATCGCCCATGTCCGAAGAAGAAGTTGCTTTCAAACCTGGCAATGCTGCCAACGACCTGCTCAAGCATGAAGACAAGCAGCACTTTCAGTCGATATTCGCCAGCCAAGCGGTTCAGAGCTATTTGTTTCTCAGTCTTGGCATGGGGGTAGTGGCCTTTCTCCTCACGCCCTTGCTGGTCTATTTCGGTGGATATGATGAGCACTTTTCAATCAGCAGCTTTTATTATGCTGGCGATAGCTCTCGCAATATTTTCGTGGGCAGCCTTTGGGCCACTGGCACGTTCCTTTTCTTGTTTCACGGCTTGTCGAACCTTGAAAACTGGATTCTCAACTGTGCGGGTGTCGCCGCCATTTTCGTAGCGATGGTTCCAATGAGTGAAGCGCAATGCCCTAGTTCTGGCATCAGCCTTCACGCGCTTGGCGCAATCTTCTTCTTTCTTTGCCTTTCAATTGTCGCTGTTTTTCTCTCCAAGGGCAGGGTTAAATATATCGTCAACCCACGCAAGAAGCTGATGTTTACGGCGGCCTACAATCTCACTGGCATTGCGATGGTGGCTATGCCCGCACTGGCCGCCGTCCCCCACATTCTTGGATCCGTGGGCTGCGAAAGCCATTGGCTTTTTTGGGTTGAGACCACCGGCATTCTGGCCTTTTCGATGTTTTGGTTCATCAAGACCGCCGAATACAGGCTGCTCCTTGGGATCAAGTAACTCCCGAAGCGCGCTTGAAGACCAACCCTGTTTGATTGTCCTCCGCCGATCGCTGCCTGGATCTGCAACCCCATAGTTGCCGCTTAAAGGTTGGATTTGGCTGGGAGAAAAAAATGAGGTGGATGCTTACTCCATCCGGTGGCTGAACTGGCGGCTCATCTCGTCACCCACTTCTGGAGTCTGGCGAGAACTAGCAGGTTCACCGTACGCTGTCAAGGAGTATTTTGCTTTTCTAGATTTAAAATCAAAATCAATGCTATGCCCTGTGCGGCGGGCAATGCAAGTCGCCGGATCAACCCTAGATTCTGCTTCGGCTTGCGCGATCAGCCACCCTCTGCGATGGTGTGTTGGGGCTTATGAATCGGGTGCGAAGGTATGATGAAGTTTTTTGTTAGCGTGGCGCTCAGCCTCGCTTTGATGTTGGGTAGTGGTCTGGCGGAAGCCAAAGCACACAAGCACATTCCGCGCCTTCCTCCGCCACCGCCCATCGTGGTCGCCAAGGTGAATGTTTCCACCCAAACGCTTTATCTCACGGTTGATGGCTGGCCCATGGGCTGGTGGCCAGTTTCAACGGCCGGCGTTGGCTATCACACGCCGCGCGGCACATTCCGTGTGCAGCGCTTGGCGAAAGTGTGGTTCTCCAAGAAATATGATAATTCGCCCATGCCGAATTCGGTGTTTTTCGATGGGGGCATTGCCATTCACGGCAGCTACCACATTCGCTCACTGGGCCACCCAGCCAGCCACGGCTGTGTGCGCCTGCATCCTGACAATGCCGAGAAGCTGTTTGCCCTCGTTCAGAAATACGGGCTTTCGCGCAGCCGCGTGATTGTTGTCGATTGAAATGTCACGCGTTGCGCTGATCACCGGTGGTGCACAAGGCATTGGCGCTGCTGCTGCGAAGAAGTTGCTGGAGCAGGGCTTTGCCGGGGTGATGCTGCTTGATCGCAATGCGGCGCGGTTGGAGCAGGAGGCCGCGGCACTGCGCCCTTTGGGCCGCGTTGAAACACTTGCCGCTGATCTTGCCGATGACGCCACGCCAGCTTGGGCAGTTCGTCAGTGTACGGACAAATTTGGCCGACTGGACGTTTTGTTGAACGCTGCTGGCAACACTTCGCGCGGTTCGATTGGTGACACGACGCCAGAAATTTATCAGGGCCTGTTTGATGTCAATGTGAAGGCTCCGCTGTTCCTGATGCAGGAGGCCGCCAAGGTGATGAAGGCCCATGGCGGTGGCACGATCATCAATATATCCTCCATGATCGCTTATGGCGGTTTGCCATCACTCGGCACCTATTCGGCCAGCAAGGCAGCGCTTCTGGCTCTCACCAAACATGCTGCGCAAGACTTCGCTTGGGATGGCATTCGCGCCTTTGCCATCGCGCTGGGTTGGGCCTTGACGGAGGGGGAGCGCGTGATGCAGGCCTCTTTGGGCCAGCCTGCGGATTGGGCTGAGAAGGCGGGTGCTGATATGCCGGGTAAGCGCCTCATCCTGCCCGAAGACATTGCTGACCTCATAGCTTATCTGGTTTCACCTTCGGCGCAGATGATGAATGGCACGGTGATCGATTTCGAACAGATGCCGCAAGGCATGTTCCGCCTGCATCCGGCGCTGAAATCCTCAACCTAGTTCAAGCAGGTTGATCTCAGGCGGAACGCCGAAGCGAACCGGGATCATGGAAACGCCAAGGCCACCTGAAACCAGAAGGTGCTGGTCGTTCTCAATCACGTGGCCATAGGCAAAGCGGTTGCCAAAAGCGGAGGGAACAACGGGAGAGTAGCCGAAGAGGCGCACTTGGCCGCCATGGGTGTGGCCGGAGAGGGTGAGCGAAATGCGCTTTGGCACTTGCGTGAACAGATCCGGCTCATGTGCCATGTGAATGATCGGCGTATCATCGGTCACTTGGGCGAGCGCGCCGGGCAAGTCATCGGCGCCAATGAAATGGCCGCGGCCCTTGTTGAAGGCCACCATCGAATCCGTTCCCAATAGCCAGAAGGGTAGGCCATCCTTGTTCAATTGCACGGCCTTGTTGGTCAATACGGGGATGCCAGCATCTTCAAACATGCGCTGGGCCAGTGGCGGGCCGGCCTGTTGGCGTTGGGCTGTGCTGTCGTCCCACCAATCGTGGTTGCCGTTGATCGAATAAAAGCCGAGCGGAGCTTTGAGAGCCCTTGCGGCCTGGGCGATGTCTGCCGCGGGCACCGTGCCGCTACGGAAATGGATGCCTGCAACATAATCTCCCAACCCCAAGATGAGATCGGGCTCCATGGCATTCACTGTCTCGATGATTTTCTCGAAGCGGCTCAGAGGCATCCATGGATCGACACAATGCAGGTCTGACACCAGGGCGATGCGCAGCTTCAGGCCCGGTGTCCAACGCGGTGGCGTGAAGGCATAGGCCTTAGTGTGCAACAGGAAGCCGGGCTCAATCAACACGGCATAAGTTGCGGTGCCAACGCCAAGGGCGGCAAACCCCGCCAGTGATTTTAGGAATGCGCGTCGTGTCAGCATAGGCGAGGCAGTTTGCTGGGCTTCATGGCTTTTGCATGTTGCTGCTGGCGGCCTCGGTTTCGCGGGCCTCCTTCAGGCACCAATCAAGGAACAAGGCCACCAGCGGGTTGGGCGGAGCGCCTCGCGGCGTGATGATGTAGTAGGCAAATTGCGGCGGTGTGCGCAGAACTAGTTCAAAGGGCTTCACCAAGCGGCCGGCCGCCAAATCGTCGGCCACCAGATTGGAATCGCCCAGGGCCACGCCCATGCCATCAATGGCGGCTTGGACGGTCAGCGAGGTTTGGCGGAAGTGGAGGCCGGAGCGATCATCAAAATCCTTGATGCCAGCAGCCGCCATCCACATTTTCCAATTGGGCCAGGGCGAAGCACTCTGGATGTCATAATCCAGATGGATGAGTTTGTGCTTCAACAGGTCGCGCGGCTGGCTCAGCGGCGTTTCCTTGGTGATGATGGAGGGGCTGCAAACCGGAAACACGATATCTTGAAAAAGTAGCTTTGCATCAAGGCCAGGATATTTGCCTTCGCCAAAGCGCACCGCGATATCCACATCCTCGCGTTCAAAATCCACCAGCGCATTATTCACATCCAGCCTCACATCAGCATTGGGCGCGATTTCCATGAACTTGTCGAGCCGCGGCACAAGCCATTTGGCGGCTATGGAGGCGGAGGCTGAAACCTTGATCTGATTGCGGTTTTCCAGGCGTTTTACGCGCTTCACAGCGCGGCCCAAGGTTTCCAGGCTCTCTTGGGCGGCGGTTGCGAGTATCTCACCCTCACGCGTCAGGCTCATCGTCCGGCTGTTGCGGATGAAAAGGGTGACACGCAGTTGATCTTCAATTTCCTTGATTTGATGGCTGATGGCGGCGGGTGTGACACCGATTTCCTCGGCCGCCCTCGAAAAGCTCAAAAGACGCGCAGAAGCCACAAAAGCGCGCAATGACCGCAAGCCGGGGAAGAGTTCAATCATGGCAAGAACATGGCCATCTTCAAATTTTTCTATTAAGTGACGATAGAATTAGTCGTTTTTCTTTGGATTTGCAACCTGCTATCTATCGACCATCAAAATTACTTAACGAAAGTTTACCGCCATGAAGACCCCGACCAAAGCCACGACCCCTGCCAGCAATTTCGCCAGCCTTGGTCGTTTTGTGCGCCGAGCGTTCACGATGGATGCCGCTGCATCAGCCCATCTGGAAGACACCTTTGTACAAGTTCATTTGAATTCACGCATCTGGATGGTTTGATCTAGCGCGTTTTTTCCTCCTCGACGCTGCCCCTCAGCGTTCTGGCCGCCCCTCACTTGGGCGGCCTTTTTTATTTGCCTTGCCACACGGGCTTGCGCTTTTCGGCGAAGGCGCGGGCGCCTTCGAGCTGGTCTTGTGACGAGTAGAGCTTGTCGACGGTCTTCAGCTTGCGCTTGGTCACCATGTCGAAGGCCTGTTGCACGGGCAGGTGACTGGTTTCGCGGTCCACCTCCTTGATTGCTGCAAAAACAAGAGGCGGGCCATCGGCCAATTGTGCGGCCACTTCGCGGGCGCGGGCCATGAGTTTGTCTGCGGGTACGATCTCGTTGATCAGGCCCCAGTGCTTGGCCTCCTTGGCCTCCACAGTGCGGCCCGTGAACAACATTTCCATTGCCACATGGTAGGGAATGCGGCGCGGCAGCTTGATCGTTGCTGCATCCGCAACTGTGCCGGAGCGGATCTCCGGCAGGGCGAAGGTGGCGTGCTCGGCAGCGATGATGATGTCACACGAGATCATGATTTCGAAGCCGCCGCCGAAGGCAATGCCGTTGACCGCGCAGATCACTGGCTTGTTCAGGCCCGGCAGCTCCTGCAAGCCGCCGAAGCCGCCAATGCCATAATCTGAGTCCGGGGCCTCACCTGCGGCAGCCGCCTTCAAGTCCCAACCGGGGCAGAAGAACTTTTCGCCCGCACCTGTGAGGATTGCCACGCGCAATGCGGGGTCATCACGGAAGGCCGCGAAGGTTTCGCCCATAATGCGCGATGTGACGGCATCAATAGCATTGGCCTTGGGCCTGTCGATAGTGACTTCGAGGATGGCACCATTTTTTTCAACGCGGATGGGGGATGTCATTTCGTCCTCATTCTGATCAAGGCATCGGCGGCCACGGCACCTTGCGGCAGCACGAAAAGCGGGTTGATATCGAGTTCTTCCAATGTGGTTTCATGCGCGGCGGCGAAGGCGGCCACGGCCTCAACAGCATTGATCACGGCTTCGGTGTCGCCCTTCTTGCCGCGATAGCCTTGCACCAGTTGCCAGATGCGAAGGCCTTCCAGCGCACGAGTGATTTCACTCCGCGTGGTGGGCAAGAGCAGGGTGGCGGAGTCTTTGAGCAGTTCGGTGAGGATGCCCCCGGCGCCGACCACAAGGGCGAGGCCGAATTGCGGATCACGCTTTACGCCGATGATGAGTTCGGCGACCGCGACTTGAACCATTTTTTCGACGAGCACTTCGGGGCCGAGACCTGACATGCGATTGGCGGCGGCTTGCACGTCTGCCTCTGATTTCAAATTCAGCGCCACGCCGCCCGCTTCGGTTTTGTGAGCAATGGTTGCGGAAGAGGTTTTCACCACCACGGGGAAGCCCAGTTTGGCGGCGGCTTTGCCTGCGTCTACGATTTTACACACGAGGCCATCGGGCACGGTGAGGCTGGACCGGGCGAGGAGTTTCTTTCCTTCATGCTCCGTCAACAGTTTGGGCTCGCCCGTGATGACCGGCGCGGGAGCAAGCGCCGGCAAAGGTTCATTTTGTGCCCAATTCTCGCCAATGAACGCTGCCGCTTCCAATGCCGTGAGCGTATCGTCAAACCCCATCATGGGGGCAATGCCATCGGCCGTGAGCTGCGCCATCATTTCGCGCGTCATGTTTTCAGGAAAACTGGCCAGCACCACGGCGCGTGCCTTGTTGGCCTTGGCGGCGGCTGCGAAAGACCGAGCGGTTTTCAGCCAGGCGGCTGGGTTGGTGGTGGGGAGGGCTGGCGTGTCTAGGATCAGCACGCCACAGTCAAAGCCGCCTGAAAGCGTGGCGGTGAAAGTGGCTGTGAGCTTTGGCTCATCGTTCCAGATGAAGGTGTGATAGTCGAAAGGATTGTCAACCGAGACAAACTCGTTGAGCGAGGCCTTGATCTTGGGCTTGGTCTCATCCTTGAATGGCGGAAAGGAAATCTTGCGGCCCACGGCCAAGTCGGCGATCAGCGCGGCCTCACCACCAGAACAGGAATGCGACACCAGCCTGCCACCCGGCAGCGGCCCGCCGTGATGCAATAGCTTCAGCGTTTCGGCGAGTGCGGTCACGCTGTTCACGCGGGCAATGCCATAGCGGGCAAACATGGCGTCATAGAGCTGATCCGCGCCAGAGAGTGAGGACGTGTGGCTCATCGTGGTGCGCGCACCCTGTTCGGATTTGCCTGTCTTGATCGCCACGATGGGTTTGCGCAAGGCGCGCGCCTTGGCGGCAACGCGGGCGAAGGCGGCCACATCTTTCAGGCCCTCGATATGAAGGCCGATGGCCGTGATGCGCGGGTCCTCTGCCAGGGCCTCTACCATGCGGGTGATGTCCACATCCGCCTGGTTGCCCATGGTGAAGATCGCGGCCAGGGGCAGTTCGCGTTGAGTGGTGGTGAGGTTGACCGCGATGTTGCCGGATTGGGTGATGATGGCGACACCTTTGTCGCGCACCTTGATGCCGTGCTCATCAGGCCAGAGGGCCACGCGCGAAAGGCCGTTAACGAAGCCATAGCAGTTGGGGCCCATCAGAGGCATGCCGTCGGCGGCTTTGAGCAATTCGGCTTGCAGATCAGTCGCACCCGCTTCGGCAAAGCCAGCGGCATAGATCACGGCACCACCGCAATTTTTCTTCCTCAGTGTACGGACGACATCAACCGTGGGTTCACGCTTCACTGCGATGAAGGCAGCATCAACTGGGCCTTCGATCTCATCAACGGATTTCACCGTCTTGATGCCACCCAATTGATCGCGCTTGGGATGCACCGCCCAGATTTTCCCCGTAAAGCCAAATTCACGCGTGCGGGTGATTGCAATGGCGCATTCATTGCCGCCGATGAAGGCGATGGAGGAGGGATTCAGGAAACGAGTAAGCGTCATCAGCCACCCAGTGGACGGAGAAGTGCGCGGGAAATGATGTGGCGCTGGATTTCGGATGTGCCTTCCCAAATGCGCTCCACCCTTGCATCGCGCCAGATGCGCTCCAGCGGCAGATCACTCATCAAGCCCATGCCACCGTGAATCTGGATGGCTTCATCGGCGATGAAGGCCAGAACTTCGCTGGCTTTGAGCTTGGCCATGGCCATATCCATCTCGGTGACGCTGCCTTGATCATATTTCCACGCGGCTTCGTAGGTGAGAAGTTCGGCGGCCTTCAATTCCATCGCCATGTCGGCGAGCTTGAAGGATACGCCCTGGAACTTGCCGATCTGCTGGCCGAACTGCACGCGGTCAACCGCGTATTGCTTGGCCAGATCCAGTGCGCGTTCAGCGCGGCCCAAACAGGTGGCGGCGACCTGCAGGCGCGTGGCGCCCAGCCATTGGCCCGCCACATCAAAGCCCTTATGCACTTCGCCGAGAACCTGGCTCTTGTGCACGCGGCAGTCAGTGAACTCCAAGATGCAATTTTGATAGCCGCGGTGCGAGACGTTTTTGTAGCCATCGCGCACGGTGAAACCCGGCGTGCCTTTGTCGATCAGGAAGGCGGTGATCAACTTCTTTTTGCCGCGCGGTGTATCTTCCTCACCTGTGGCGGCAAATAGGATCACGAAAGTGGCTTCATCGGCGTGGCTGATGAAATGCTTTGTGCCGTTGATAACGTAGTGATCGCCATCGGCTTTCGCGGAAGTCTTCATCCCGCGCAAATCAGAACCAATGCCCGGCTCTGTTAGCGCCAAACAATCTGAGGCTTTGCCTTCGATGGCCGGGAACAGATATTTCTTTCGTTGTTCTTCATTGCAGGCGAGCAGGATGTTGGACGGGCGGAAGACGCAGTTCCAATGCAGCGCATAGGAGGCGCGGCCCAATTCGCGCTCATAGAGCACCCATGTCAGCGTATCGAGGCCAGCGCCACCCACGTCGGCTGGCATGTTGGCGGCATACAGGCCCGCCTCAATGGCTTTGGCCTTGATCGAATCGCGCAATGCCGGGCGCAAAACGCCGGTGGCTTCCACTTCTGCTTCATGCGGGAAAAGTTCCGCTTCCACGAAATCGCGTGTGGTTTTGATGATCAGTTTCTGTTCGTCGCTGAGATTGAAATCCATGGGTGCCTACTTGATGTGAAAGGTTTCGATGTGGCCATCGATGGCGATGTCCTGGCCATTGATCATGAAGGCGGCGGGGCTGGCGAGGTAGAGACAGAGAGCCGCTATTTCCTCAGGCTCGGTGAAGCGGGTGAGGGATTGTTGGCTGACCAGTTCGGCTGCAACGATTTGTGATCCGACCCCGCGCAAGTTGGCTTCACCCTCGATCACTTTATTAATGCGTTCGCCGCGCACGGCACCTGGGCAAATGGCGTTGCAGCGCACATTGTAGGAGCCCAGTTCAATAGCGAGGGATTTCGTCAAACCGATGACGCCCCACTTGGCGGCGGCATAGGGTGTGCGATTTCCGAAGCCGAATTGCCCGGCGTTGGATGACATGTTGATGATGAGGCCAGAGCGCTGTGCTTTCATCACTGGGGCCGCGCGCCTTGCGCAGAGGAATTGTGCGTCGAGACAGACTGCAAT
>JANPHF010000070.1:0-3219 GCA_031424315.1 Aestuariivirga sp. | reverse complement strand
CCGGATATCCCATACGTTCCGGGCATTGATGTGTTTTGGTGGGGGCATTCGGCCATCTGCCACAAGCTTGTCGAAGGTGGTGGATGACACACCGATATAGTCGGCAGCCTCGACCCGGGACAGACCGCGTGGCTGAATCCTAAAGTGCGGGGGTGCCTTCAGACGCGTCACGGCCTCTTGCGCCTCCGGATACTCTCTTCAAATCCGCTTTGCGGTTTGTTTTCTGTCTGATTCCTTTTGGCCGTGATGCGATCAACAAAAAGGTCATGGGCCTGGGCACTTTGCGCCATGATGTAATATTGCTCTGTGGTCCGGAAGGTCGAATGCCCTAAGATGCTTGCACCGACACGAACATGAACTGAATCCTCAAGGGCAATTGTAGAGGCCGCGATGTGGCGGAACTTGTGCGGATTGATTGATCTTCCGAACGCTTCCATTGTCCGTTTTGTAACTTGTTGGTAAAAGCCCATCTCGGTCAGCGGGGATCCATTCGATGAGACCCAAAGGGCATCATCGATCGGCTTCTGCCAGCGACCGGCAATTGACATCAGGACCGGCCGATGAACCGAAAGATAGATCTCAAGCGGCCCAATGAGGTCATCGGGCCATGCAACGTCAATCCTGTTGTGGGTCTTGGTTTCCTCAGGGCTGAGCCTGAGCCTCCATGTGCCGTTGACCTCGATCACGTTTAGGTCAAGCTTCAGTGCCGCAAAGTTCTTGCGCCGCATCGGGCGCAGAGCCAAGAGAGCGATGATCAGGCCGTCACGAAAATCGATGGCGCGCAGGCGTGGGGTCGATTGTTCGCAGGCTTTGTCGATGAGTTGCAGCCCCAAGGTCAGCAACTCGTCTGTGGTAACAAAACGGCCCGCTTCTTGTTCTGCAGGCCGGGCGGTTACACGGATCCTCGCCTCCATATCCTTGATGAAACTGAAAGATTTTTTTGGTGCAAGAACCACAGCAATTGCATGCAGTTCCTGCAGCCGGGTAATAACCGTTGTGTCCCGATTGCCCATGGCGCGCATATTGGCAATGAAAGCTGCAACGCGCTCCGGCGTAATGCGCTCTGTGACAGAGCAGTTCAGCGCCTCAGGACAATGACGCCCCAGATAAGTGAGGTAACGTCCAAATCCGCGCTCAATCTTTCTATTGGAAATCTCGCGATTATTTGCGCGGGTGTCCTCCTCGGAAAAAGGATCATCATTTTGCAAGGCTTCCAGCCAAAGCAAGCGATCCTCCCTAGGCCAATTGGCGACGCACAGGATCGCGGTTTCCGGATCGACGTGATAACGACCGACCATCAGCGCCTCCGTGATGAGCCAGGGCCAGAGTCAGGAAGCCACTTTGCGGAATCCGGATCCTTGGCTCTTTCCCTATTTTGAATTTTGGGCGGGCGCCCCCGTTTCTTGACTTGGGAATGACGCGCACGAAGGCCTCTTATAATGCCATCGAAATGGGCGTGAGCCGATTTGGCTTCAGCCCCAGTATAGGCCCGGTGCAGTGTTTCAACGCTCTTATGCCCAAGGACAAGTCGCAATACATGGTGGCCGCCGGGAACCTGATCCAGGAACATCAGTGAAGTCAGGTGCCGGATCAGGTGCGCATTGAACTTGAGGCCGGTGTACTCAAGGACTTTCTTGGCAATTTGGCTGGCAAGCGTGTTTTGGGCCTTGAAGCGAATGCCATCTTCGCCAATGAAAAGGGCATCAGTTTCGCCCTTAATCCTTTGGTTACGGACTTGCGAAAGGTACCAGTCAATGACAGCGCAGGTTTGTTGCGGCAGCTTGAATTGCAGTCTGATGCGATTCTTGACCTCACCTTCCTTGAAAACCAGCAGATATCCATCCCGATGTCGGATCAGGTTCTGATCAAGCCTGATCCTACTGAGATTGCCAATGCGCACGGGCGCGACCTGAAGCAGTTCCAGGGCGAGTGCGACATCAGCCATCGCGTGTTTCTGCGCCTGCGGCACTGGCTTGCTTACGATCTTGGCGCGCAACAGGTCGGGAAGATTGAGGAACTTGCCGATAGCTTCCTCTGACTCAAACTGCATCAGGCGGTCGTGGTTTTTTTCCGTCATGCCCACCCGATCGGGGCTGATGCGGCTCACAATCACCCGCAAGCGGCGGAGAATAGCTTCACGTTCCAGGTCTGTTTTTCCACTCCGCGGCAAGACGTAATGTCGTGCAATTGAGATCAGCGCGCCGCCAATGCCAGCGAGGTGAGATGTTTTTTCCCTTGCCTTTTCGTCGAAAAGAAGCCGAATGCCCCTTTCGAAATTCTGCAGTTCAACCAGATCGTTCAATGACTGAATTCTGTCAGGGCCGACCCCGGCTCGCACCAATGCGCTGGCAAAGTAGAGAATTTGGTAGGCCCGCGTATGCCGGGTGCTATCCGAGACGGCGCGGATCGGGCCATCGTCGAGGATGTCTTTGCCTTGAAGACGATCAAGCCACCGATCGCGATCTTCCCAGAATGACGGCGGAAAATCACTTTCATCAAAGGATTTGCGTTCCCGTTGGCTCTCTCGAGACAGATCAACCTTTGGAAAACCTTCAATTTCGCGAACGGCCCGGTTCCATTGCCAGAGCAAACTATCCCAAGTGCCTCGTGGATCGCGGCGAAGGCTTTCGTTGAGGAGTCTATCACGATAGCGCAGCAGGTCGGCCTCAGTGATTCCTGCAGGGCTGACGCCCTCCTCTGATAAAAAGCGAAAGACCGGCCCCAACCTGGCTGAGGCATCTTTGCTTTTGAGCCTTTCAGCAATCGTTTGCCAATCGTCCGACATTGCCGTCGTTCGCCGGCCCGGCATAATTGGCCGGACAAGTCCGATGGCCTTGAGGGTGAGGCTGCGTACGTTGGCCCAGCGCTGCTTGCTGATGCCGTGCGCGGAATGGGCCACATCTTGCAGTCGCGCGTTCAACCGGGCCGGGTCTGCGGGGATTTCGAGCAAGTCACGGCCAAGGACCACGCCGACCTTCCGAAGTGCGGAAGACATGTCACGGCGCACTACTGGCGGAAGTTCGTGCGTGGGCAGCTGCGTCAGGACGTCAGCCAAGGTTGGGGTTCGGGAATGGCTCATTCTTACCTCCAGAGGTCTCGGTAAGACCGAGGAGCACTGTAGTGCAAATTCGGTATAACATCCAGCAATAAACGAATGCATTTTATATGATAATGAAATACCGATAGAGAATATATTATATTAATATCAATGACTTGATA
>JANPHF010000069.1:0-23890 GCA_031424315.1 Aestuariivirga sp. | reverse complement strand
CGGTGCGCGACAATATCCGCTACAGCAGGCCCGTTGCCAGTGATGCCGAAATTGAGGCTGCAGCAGAGCAAGCCCATGCGCTGGACTTCATCGCCAACTTGCGTGATCCAAACGGTCGCCGCGGCATGGATGCCCACGTGGGCGAGCGCGGGGTGAAACTTTCCGGCGGCCAGCGCCAACGCGTTGCAATCGCCCGCGTACTCTTGAAAAATGCTCCCATCCTAATTTTGGATGAGGCAACTTCTGCGCTCGACAGCGAAGTGGAAGCAGCCATTCAGGAAAACCTGAACCTGCTGATGCAAGGCAAGACAGTCATTGCCGTGGCTCACCGCCTGTCCACGATCGCGGCGATGGACCGTCTCGTGGTGATGGACCATGGCCACATTGTGGAAGAAGGCACCCACGCCGAACTCGTCCGCAAAAAGAACGGCATCTATGCCGCCCTTTGGGCCCGTCAGTCCGGCGGCTTCCTCATCCCGGAAGATATCAAACCTGCGGAAGCCGCAGAATAGCTACTCGCAAATCCTGTAGCCACCCTTGCGTTGCGCCAGATCTACATGAAAATGCTCAGCATGGGCCGAGTTGGCGCCCGGTCCCAGCACGGTCGTGAAAGTGGCGCAAGCCGCAGCGCGCAAGTCACGCAGGAAGCCGAAGCCCGCGGACTGCGGATTGATCGCATCCTTCACCTGTACCTGCTGTTTATTGGCAAAGCTGATGGTGGCAATATCAACGGCATTGCCCGTGCCATGCTCGCTGATTTTCGCGCTGGCATCCCCATTGCGGCCGCGACAATCAAATCCAGGGCCTGTGCCCAACGCAACAATCCCTGCACCTTGCGACGCTTTCGCCAGCGGCTGGGCCGTAACCTGAACCCATGAGGTGAACGCCAAGGCGAAAGCGCAATTGAGTGTCGGCTGATCCGGCAGCTTCACAGTGCCATCCTTGTCGACGATAGAATTAATCCGGACTGGATTCTCCACGGTGCATTCCGCGCCCGTTCCCGGCTGTGGCACGGGTGAGAATGAAGCACCCGCTTTCATCAATGCAGCGAGGCAATTTCCGTCGTCGGGAGACGCAGCTTGCGGCGCTTGAACCTGCGGCGGCGGTACAGGAGGCAGCGGCTTAGGAGCTGTTGGCATGACCGTGGGCTCAATGGGAGCAACCTTGGGCACAGGAACAGGAACCACACGCCTCTCTGGCTTCGGCGGATTTAATGCGGCAGGCCTGGGCTGCGGAACCGGCACAGGGATTTGCGGCGCAGCTTGCACCTTGTTCGCTGGCGGCGGATTTGCCTGAGGTGTGGGCGTCGCTTGCGGCACTGGCGCCAAAGGCTTCTTGGCCTTTGCCTTGCCAGTCTTGCTGCGTTTGCATTTCTCTGAAGGGCTGACCTTGCACAGATTATGCTCTAGCCGCTTCATGCTCTTCTCAATGCCGCCAACAACAGATTCGCCGTGGGCAAGGCCAGGCGCAATGACAATCAGCATACCCATCAGGGCGATTCCGCATTTATTCTTCACAGCGCCTCCATCACCGAGGAAGGCTAGCTGCAGGGTCACCCGCCTGCAAACGTTCTTTCGCCCTTGACGCTATTTCACCGCCACCATGAAAAGGCGCGGAAAGCGCAACAATGCCTTGCCATCAGCTTGCACTGGATAGGACTTGGCCAACAATGCTGCGTAGCGCGCGAGATAGTCCTTCTGTTCTTCCGCCGTTAGACACTCCAGAAACGGCCGCAGCCCCGTGCCCTTCACCCATTCCACGATACCACCAACGCCATCAAGCGGGTGATTGTAAACCGCATGCCAGATATCGAAGCGTGAACAGAGAGGCTTCAAGGCCGCATAATATTCCGCTGGGTCGGGCAACACGTCTCGCGCTGCTGCGGCTGTGCGTAATTTATCAGCATACGGAGCATCTAGCCCTGCCCCAATCATGCTGACATGCGATGGCTCGCCAAGATTGTCTGGCATCTGCAGGGCGAGCACGGCCCCCGTCTTCATGCCTCGGAGAAGCCTTTGCAGCACAGTGATGTGCCCAGGCACCCATTGAAATGTGGCGTTCGAAAAAAGCAGATCGGCTTCGAGCGGAGCAATCCAGCCAGATAAATCAGCCCCAACAAATTCACACTGCGGCAAGGCAACGCGTGCCTTGGCCAGCATCGCGGGCGAATTGTCCACGCCCACCACTCGCGCGGAAGGAAATGCGGATACCAGGAGTTCTGTCGAGTTTCCTGGTCCGCAGCCAAGATCATATACCAGCCGCGCTTCCTTCAGCGGAACTTGCGCCAGCAAATCACGCGCCGCGCGCGTGCGCTCATCGGCAAATTTCAAATATTGGTCAGGTGACCAGGCGGGCATCGCCTCACATTACCACAACGCGCGTGCCCAGCTTCACCCGGTCATAGAGCCAGATCACATCGGCATTGAACATCGCAAAGCATCCGGCTGTCGAACGCGTGCCAATATGCTCCGGCACATCCGTGCCATGGATGCGGTAAGTCGTATCAGCATCATTGGCAAAGAGATAAATGGCGCGGGCACCCATTGGGTTCTTGGGCCCTCCGGGCATGCCGTGGATATATTGAATGAGGTCAGGCCTGCGTTTCAGATGGTCAGGCGTAGGGGTCCAGATCGGCCACTTCTCCATGCGGCCGACCACGGTCTCGCCCTTCCAATCTCCATATTTGCCAGTGCCGATGCCAAAGCGAATGGCCTTGTTGTTTTGACCGATAACGTAAAGCCAATGCCATGAGGAGTTGACGACAATGGTGCCCATGGGTGCTGCCATAGGTGCATCAACCACCTGACGGCGGTACTTGAATTCCACCTTCTGCTCATCATCATCGGCGACGGGGAAAGGCTCACCCGGCAGAATCTTTGCCTGGGCGGCAGGTGCCAAACCAACGGCAAGGGCGGAACTGACCAAAGTGCGGCGAGTGATTTGCATCACAGCAGTTTATCTCCAACGCAACCCGAGCGAAAGCCAGTTTCTAGAGGTTTACGTAATCCACTTCCATGAAGGCCGCCACTTCCGGAATCCACCGTAGCTGCACAAAAGCCTCGTGGTCGGGGTGACTATTGTAGAAGTCATATTCCTCCTGGCTCTTGAACTGCATCGAAAAGCAGAAGGCAAATTCATTCTTCGGCGAGACCTGACGTAGCTTCTGGAAATTCTGTACGTCGGGAATGGCAATGAGAATATCAGCAGCCTTCAGGAACGCGGCTTCCTCAACAGAGCCCGCAGGATGCTTGAGGCGGAACAGGGCCGTGTGAGTAATCATTGTTCCGCCCTCAACGCGCAAACTTCTTGTACTTGATGCGCTTGGGCATCAATGAATCTTCGCCAAGCCTGCGCTTCTTGTCCTCCTCATAGTCTTGGAAATTGCCTTCAAACCATTCCACATGGCTGTCACCTTCAAAGGCGAGGATGTGGGTGGCCAGGCGGTCAAGGAACATGCGGTCATGGCTTATGATCACCGCACAACCGGCAAAATCTTCCAGCGCTTCTTCCAGGGCCGCCAGCGTTTCAGTGTCGAGGTCATTGGTCGGCTCGTCGAGCAGCAGCACATTGGCCCCGCTCTTCAACATCTTGGCCAGATGCACGCGGTTGCGCTGGCCGCCTGAAAGCGTGCCCACCTTTTGCTGTTGGTCGCCGCCCTTGAAATTGAAGGCGCCGGTGTAGGCACGTGAATTCATCTCGCGCTTTCCGAGATAAACCACGTCATTGCCGCCGGAAATTTCCTGCCATACAGTGGCATTGGCATCCAGCGCATCACGGCTTTGATCAACATACCCCAGATGCACGCTCTCACCGATGGAGATGGAGCCTGCATCAGGCTTCTCCTGCCCGGTGATCATGCGGAACAAGGTGGATTTGCCAGCACCGTTCGGTCCGATGATGCCGACAATGCCACCCGGCGGCAGCTTGAAGGAAAGATCATCAATCAACAACCTGTCGCCATAGGCCTTTGAAAGTCCTTCAACGGTGATGACATTGTCGCCCAAGCGCTCACCGGGAGGAATGATGATTTGCGCGTCTGTGGATTTCACGCGCGCATCATTGGCCTTGAGCAACTCGTCATAGGCCTTGATGCGTGCCTTGCTCTTGGCCTGGCGGGCCTGAGGTGATTGGCCCATCCATTCGCTCTCGCGGTTGATCACCTTCTGGCGGGCGGCGTCTTCACGCTGCTCCTGTTCATAGCGTTTGGACTTGGCTTTCAGATAGGCCGAGTAGTTGCCCTCGTAAGGTATGCCGCGGCCGCGATCCAGTTCCAGAATCCAGCCCGTCACATTGTCAAGGAAGTAGCGGTCATGGGTGACGATCAAAATGGCGCCGGGATAATCGCGCAAGTGATGCTCAAGCCAATTCACCGACTCCGCGTCCAAATGGTTGGTGGGTTCGTCAAGCAGCAGCAGATCCGGCCTGGAGAGCAAGAGGCGTGTCAGCGCCACGCGGCGCTTCTCACCACCCGAGAGATTTTCAACTGAAGCTTCGCCCGGCGGGCAGCGCAGCGCGTCCATCGCTTGTTCGACTTGCGTGTCGAGGTCCCAAAGGTTCTGCGCGTCGATCTTGTCTTGGAGTGCTGCTGCCTTCTCGGCATTCTCGTCGTTATAATCCGCCATCAAGGCGTTGTATTCGTCGAGAATGGCCTTCTTCTTGGCAACACCTTCCATCACGTTTTCAAACACGGTCTTGGAGGCATCAAGCTGCGGCTCCTGCTCCAGATAGCCGCAAGTGGCGCCCTCGGCCAGCCAAGCCTCGCCATTCCATTCCTTGTCGCGCCCCGCCATGATCTTGAGCAGCGTGGATTTGCCCGAGCCGTTGGGGCCCAGCACGCCAATCTTGGCATCGGGGTAGAAAGACAGATGCACATTATCGAGCACCTTCTTGCCCCCGGCATAAGATTTGGAAAGGCCTTGCATATGATAGATAAACTGGCGCGCCATAGACGGAATTCCTGCAACTGAATGATCGGTTGCGCGCCTTCTAGCGGGCCAAACCCAAAAGGGCAATCTCAGCCCGTCTTGTTGTTCTCCGCTTCCAGTTTCTTCTGAAATTTGCTCTGCAGCACATCCACAGCCACCAACGACGCCAGCACGAAATAGAAGGTGGATTTTTCAATCGGATGCACCACATAGCCGAAGATCGTTACAGCGGCGATATGCCCGCCCTCGGCCACCAGCATCACCCCAACCAGCAGCAGCACGAACAAGCCCAGCACTTCATAGAGCCTATTCTTTTGCAGGAATGCGGCCACCTTGTCTGCGGCCAGAATCGAAATCACTCCCGCCAGCACAACGGCAACCAGCATGATCACCATGTTGTCAGTGAAGGCGATAGCCGCCACAACCGTGTCGAAGGAGAACACCACACACATCACAGCGATGGACGACAAGACCGAAGAAACTGAAGCCTGACCAGAGTCTTTACCCCCTTCATTCTCCAGGTCATGCACAGAAAGCATGTGATGAATTTCGCGAATGGCCGTGCGGATCAGCATCCAGCCACCGAACAAGACAATCAGGGCATGGCCGCTGATGGCACTGTGCAGCCAAACGAAATCGAGAGTGATCAACGGATGTTCCAGCGCGCTGATCACTTCCAACAGGATGAAAAGCAAAACCACGCTCATGCCCAGCGAAATGAAAGTACCAACGCGGCGCACATAGGCTTGGCTTTCTGGCGCAGCCCGGCGCGCGTCGATCGAGATGTAGAGGAGATTGTCAAACCCCATCACCACTTCAAGTGCGGTAAGTATGACCACCGTGAAAAGGCCGCTGATCGAAAACAGCCCCGCGAAATCCTGCGCAAATCTTTCGAGCACACCCACCCCCGATTCAGTTCAACTCGGAAGGTGGACTATCACGGGAAATGGCTTCGGGCAAACCCAAGGCTCGCCCACAATAAGCCTGACCTACTGTTGCTCCAGCGCGTCCTTAATGATCTTTTCCAGATCATCACGGCGGTAGGGTTTCATGATGATGAAGCCGTTCTTGAAGCGCGGCTCGTCTTGATGCACCATCGCGCCTTTCGGATAGCCTGAGGTGTGTACGATCTTGAGATCAGGCTTCAGGCTTTGCGCCGCTTGCGCAAGGTCAAAACCATTCATGCCGCCGGGCATCACCACGTCGGAGAACATCAGGTCAATGTCCGGCACTTCCTGCAGCACAGACAGCGCTTGGAAGCCATCCCCGGCCTCAATTACATCATAGCCGAAGTCTTCAAGGAAGCCGCAGGCAACTGCCCGCACTGCCTCTTGATCTTCCACGACGAGAATTTTTTTCTTGCGTGCAGGGGTTGGCGCAACCTTGGCTGCCTCGGCCGTGTTTGCAATCTTGGACTGCGCTGCCTTATCGCCATCCATCTTGCGCGGCAGATACATCTTCACCGATGTGCCATGGCCCGTTTCGGAATAGATGCTGATATGACCGCCGGATTGCTTGATGAAGCCGTAGACCATCGAAAGCCCCAGGCCGTTGCCCTGCCCCGGCGGCTTGGTGGTGAAGAAGGGCTGGAAAACCTTCTCCAGAACCTCAGGCGACATGCCGGCACCGGTGTCAGATACGGCCACCAGAACATAATGCCCCGGCGTCACATCCACGTGCTTTTCAGCATAGAACTGGTCGAGATAGGCTGGCTGGGTTTCAATGGTGATGCGGCCGCCGCCCTTGCCCTTGGCATTCATCGCATCGCGGGCGTTGATCGCGAGGTTGAGAATGGCGCTTTCAAGCTGCGAGGCATCAATTACCGAAAGCGGCGCCCCCTCCATCGTTTGAACGTTCAGTTCGATATTTTCACCAATGCTGCGCGCCACCAGCGGCGCCATGGATGAGACCAGCCCATTCACATCAACGTCTTTCGGTGCAAGCTCCTGCTTGCGGGCAATGGCGAGAAGTTGGCGCGTGAGGTCAGAGCCCTTGCGCGCCGCATCAATCGCTTCGGACACGCGCCTCGACGATTTGTCCTCAGCCGAGAACTTGCCATCAAGAAGCTGCAAGTTGCCGATGATCACGGTGAGCAAATTGTTGAAGTCATGCGCGAGGCCGCCGGTGAGTTGGCCGATCGCTTCCATCTTCTGAGCCTTGAGCAGACGCTCGTTCAAGAGCTTGCGTTCAGAAGTGTCTGTGATCTGAACGATCAACTGCTCGGCCTCGCCCTTGTCGTTCTTCACCAATGCAATGGAGGTGGTGCACAACAAGCTGCGGCCATCTCCCGCCATGAAGCGCAGTTCCTGTTGCAACACCGGAATTTCTCCGGTGAGCAAAAGCTTCATGCCCTCCAGAAATGTCTTGCGGTCATCTTTGTGGAGCAACTCCTCAAAGTTCACGCGTGTGCTTTCAAGATCATCGCGCTTGAGCAGCGCAGTGAGTGAAGGGTTGGCCACTTCAATGTGGCCCGCAGGTGAAACTACAGCCATCCCATGCGCGGCCGCCGCAAAGGCTGACCTGAAACGCTGGTCATGGCGCGACCCGCTGGCAATCTGCGTCAACTTCTTGTCGGTAATGTCCTCGAGCATGCATACTGAACGTTCCAGCCTGCCCTTGTCACCGCGATAGGCTGTCATCGAAAGCAACACGGTGGCCAGCGAACCATCCTTGCGATGGACGAAAATTTCAGCATTGCGAACGCTGCTGGAAGTGAGGAAGCGCGGATAGATTTCCGTCACCAGGCGGCTGCGCGATTCCATCGGAAGGAATTCGCTGAACGAGCGGCCAACCACATCTTGCGCCGTATAGCCCAGCGCATCGCACCAGGCAGCATTGGCCGAGATCATGCGGCCCGAACCATCCATTGAATGCAGCATCACCGGCAGTTGCGCCAGCAGCTTTTCATAGACGCCGCCATTCTGGTCAGGAAAGAACGGCATGCTCTGCTTGGCCTCAGGCCGCTCCACACGCCAGGCCGACGCGTCAGCGGATTGCGCTTCCCAGCTCTTGAGACCGGTCGTCGGCATGATTCGTTTCCCCATATGGCTTGTCGGAGACAACTTATGGCGGACTGGTTAATGCAACCTTGCGAGTGTTGTTAAGTTCGAGACCATCGCCGCAACGCAACAAGAAGGATTTGGACAGGGTTAATATAGTCTTAATCCGGCAAGGCCCGCCCACGTGCCACAGCGGCGACACTGGCGGTAAGCAGCCCATCATCATTGCTGGCATCGGGCAGGAAGTGCTTGACGATTTGCGATTTGACGATGGGATCACGCGCCCCTTGCAAGCGCGCCTGCGCCAAGGCCGCCTCTTCCGCCAAGCGCTGGGCCGTGGCCAAGGCCTCGGTGGCCGAAGCAAAGGTGAGAACCGGGCCTTGCCCCGTCACGCGGAACAGGCCCGCGCCATCACCTTCAACTTGTGTAACGGCGCGGCAGGCAACCAGACCAGCAGCCGCACCCACGGCATTGGCCACATCACAATGAGGCGCGAAAACCATCTCGGCGCCCAACCGCTTGCCAGCTTCCGGGTAGTAGATTTTTACAGGCCCACCAACGGCCACTATGGGAAACTCCGGCTGCAACGACACTTTGACATGCCCTAGCAATGGCTCACCCTTGCAGATGGCATTGACTAGCGCATTGCTTTGAGGGGCACCAAAAGCACTGTCCAATATCACTTTGCAGGTGGCAGCTACGGTCTTGTCCCAAACCTCGGTGCAGAAGGCTTTCACCAAGGCATCATCCGGCATTTTCATTTCGCGCAGCCGCACAAGAAGTTTAGCAGCCAACAGGCCAGCTTCGGCTGACCAGTTGTCTTGCAGCCCCAGAACATGTGCAGCGTCGGATGGTGTGAAGGCCGCATATTGCACGAGGCCGCGCTTGCGCAGGGCCGCAATGGCGCGCTGGGCGGCGGAACCGGTGTTCAGTTTTCGCAATGGAACCGGGCGCTCGCCCACCTGAGCCAGAACTTCCGCCTCTCTGGCCGAAAGGCCCAGGCCATTGCCGCTGCCCTTGCTGCCAAATGGCAGCATGACGAATTTGCCGAATTGCGAGCCGCCTTGCGTTTCCGCCAACTCGCCCTGCAACATGGCAATCACTTCTGGAAAGCGCTGCCCGATGAGCGAAATGGGAACAGCGCGCTGCGGCCCAAGTTCCAATACGCCGCCCGCGCCTAACGCCACTTCACTGTCGCCACCAAGCCCAATGGTTTTGACATCAATGGCCTTCACCATGGTGCGCCAGCCGCCCACCTCCGCGCCCTGCTCAGCCACTTGCGGTAGGCCGTCAATCAGCAGGCCCACATCCGTCGTGGTGCCGCCCATGTCGGACATAATGAAACTGTCGAGGCCGGAGAGCCATTGTGCGCCAATCAGGCTGGCGGCGGGGCCGGAAAGAACCGTCTCGATCGGTCGCTGCGCTACGGCCTCAACGCGCGCCAGGCTGCCATCGCCCTTCACCATCATGAGCGGGCAAGAAAGTCCGTGTTCCTGCATGGCGGCCTGAACCGCTCGCACCAGATCAGAAATGCGCGAAACCAGCCGCGCATTCAACACCGCCGTTTGGGCGCGACGCGGCGCGTCCAGCGCCGAAGCAAGTTCGTGTGACAGCGTCACGGGTTTGCCCGCTGCGGCCTCAACAACTTCCCGCACCGCCAACTCATGCGCCGGGTTGCGGACGGCAAAGCTCGCCGCCACTGCCACGGCAGAAACACCCGCTGCCGCACCCGCCAGCCATTCATTGACGGCGGCCAGATCAGGCTTGACCACTTCCGCGCCTGTGTGATCGTGCCCTCCCACAATGCGGAGCAGCGGCATGCCGGGAAACGCCCTGAGCAGCCCACTGCGCGCCACCATCTGATCATCAAAGCCGGCCAGCACCAGGCCCACAGCGCCGCCATGCCCTTCGACGACCGCATTGGTGGCGAGCGTGGTCGAAACCGAAACCATCCCAACCGATTTGGCATCAAAACCGGAAAGCTTCTTGATTGCGCCGTGCATCGCCTCAATCACGCCAACCGAAAGATCGCCACGCGTCGTCAATGCCTTGGCCGAGGAGAGAATGACATGGCGTGATGAATCGATGACAACGGCATCCGTATAGGTGCCGCCGGTATCAATGCCGATAATGAGTGATGCAGAATTCATGGAACTGGATGTCGCAGAAAGGCGGCTTCCCCGCAAGTCTCACCCCATGCGACAGGCGCAAACCAAACTAACCATTGTTGAGGCGTTTGAGGTTCATGCGAATTTCCGCCAAAGAACCCGCAACGGCGGCCTGGTCCGCCCGCATCTTCAAAAGCTGATAACGCGCATTGAGCTTGGCTGCGTCAAACTCGGGTTGGGAAACATCTGACAGTGCGGCCAGAAGTTTGCGTGCCTCGGCCATGGCGTTCTCAATGCGGCCTTGGGATTCCTGCAGTGCTGAAATGGCGCGTTGCTGGTTGTGGCGTAGTTCTTCGGCCTGCCAGATCGGTCCACCGTCTTCCGTGCGAATGGCGCGTTCCTTGGCATCCGTTGCCAACCGTTCATGTTCAAACCGGCGCGGGTTGATCACGCCGAGCTTCATCGAGAAGCTCACCTTGCCGCCAAAGCCCTGGTTGCTGGTGCTCGAGCCAATGGGAATGCCATCGGTATACTGGTTGTAACCTGCCTGCACATCAACATCCATGTTGTCGGCCGTGCGGGTGGCGCTATCTATGGCATCCAGTTCCCGCTCCGCCGCGATCAACTCATTTCCCAGTCGCTGAGCGGATTTTGATCCCGCGCCATGTTCATCAATGCGTCGCGCCGCCTGTGAGCGCGCCGATAGCCCGTCAGCCCGTAATTGTTCAATCAACATCAACAACGCCGTGGCCTTTTCATGGTTGATGCTGCCTGCCGAAAGCGATGCTGCCACATTCTGCCGCAAGCGCTCCAGCTCCATGCGTTCAGCGTCAATGGTATCGGCCTTGGCCCGAAAGCCAGCCGCCGTCAGGTTCTGCGGTGAGATGGCAACCAATTTTTGCAAGCCGCGCTGCGCAACAAATTTGCGGCACTCGGCCTCGGCCCGCTGCTCCACCAGATAAGCCTTGCGGAAATCCGAATAGTGCAAACCTATCGCGACTTCCGCCTTCCCCTGGTCATCGTAGGAGCCCGCCACGCGCGGGCCTCGCAAGATCGTGCTGTCAGCCAGCGCGCGCTCGCGCATGTTGGTGCACCAAGCGGATTCTTCGCTCTGCTGGGCTCTGGGCACAGGCGCATCAGCTGCAGGCTCAACATGAGTTACGCGCAAGTCAGTTGGTTCCGCGGCCGCCACGCTGGGCTTGAGTTTCGATTGCACACCAAGGGCGGCGTATTCGAGCTCGCCATTGCTCGACCGCAATGTGGATTTCACTTTGGCCACACCGGCGCTGGCGGTGGTCTTCACCGCATCAAAGCCATCCACCGCAGCCACTTTAACGGCAGTGAACTTCTCGGCAATGGCCTGCTGCGCCACCTCTAGGCGGGAGGGTTCGGCAGGTGCCGTATCGCTCGGGCGCAGCGCTGGCGGCTCTGAAAGGGCAAGCCTCGTCTCTTGCGAGGAACACCCCGCAATCACCAGCAGCATGAGGCCAGCCAGGCCTGCACCCACTTTTTTAGAAGAAGAAAAGGGGTGGTCGACCGGCATGGATGATCTCTCTATTGACAGCGGCTTTTTCGCTCAGCTTCGCTTCCACGAAGGTGCCGCGAATGGGCTTGCCGAAGAACGGGTGAACAACGTGAACTTCGCCGGGGATGGGCTCGCCCACCTCCCCCGCCTTCCAACACGACAGCATTGTGAACCGGCAGGTGTAGAGCGGCGTGCCCTCGGCAAACTTAGCCGCGTTGGTATAGGGAACGAACAAAACATCAACCGGCGCGACAGTGGCCCGGCCAATCGCAGATTGCTGCGCTTCAACCAATTGCTTGTCGATGGCCGATTTGGTTGAAAGCAGGTCCTTCAAGATATGATCGGCAAGGTCCACTTCGCCGCGCGCCGCGTCATAGGCGGCGCGTGCATCAAGTGACTGCTTGGTGAGGAGAAGCAAGTCTGCCGTTGCGGCGGTGACATTGCCCACTGAGCCAGCTTGTGCCATCTGCGCCTTCAATGACTGCAACATGGCAAGCGATTGCTCAAGTTGCTTCTTTTCATCCGCCAACTTGTCAATGTCGGTCTGCATGCCAGCCATCCGCTGGCCGGTTTCGAGCAGACCCATTGTGCCGGATTGGAATGTTTGCTTGTCGATCAGGTGTTTGGAATAGAGTTTGGCAAGGTCCTGCTCCATGCCACCCTTGTTGATCTGGCGTTGGAATGTGCTGTGCACACCGCCGGTGCGCGCAATGTTGCGGTCAATCACGTCAATCCGGCTTTGCCGGGTCTTGATTTCCTTTGAAATCGTGTCTGTGGCGAATTTCACCAGGATTTGCGCATCCTGCATGGCATGCTGCGCCGTCTCCGCTTTTTGCATGGCCTCGGTCAGGCGCTGGTTGTTCACATTGCCTGCAACTTGCAAATCCGTGATGTCACGCGCCAGCTTGTCCACCACCGGGCGACCACGTGACAGATGCTGCGGCATCGCCCAACTTGTGGAGATCAAGTAGAAACCAATCAACGCACCATAGAAGGTGAAGGCGATGAACAGTGAGCCCAGCAATGTGAAGGCCAACCGCTTGTAGGCGGTGGACACGATCTTCATGCCAAAATTGGAAATGGCCACGCCCAATGGTGTGCGCTTGGGAACGGGCGGCTTGGCGTGAGGGTCTGGCACAGGCTTGCCTTCGGCCAATGCCTGTTCTTTGACCCTTTCGCCTTCGAGCTTGATCTTGTCGTGGCGCCGCCTCGCTGGGTCCAGCCCCAACACACGGATCAACTGCTGCTCACGCACCGGCGCTGAGATGACCCGCGCCACACCTGGCACGCGCAGATAGGCGCCCACACTTGCGAGCTTGGCGATCACCACCAGTTTCACCGGGTTGCCCTGTGAGGATATCAACGGCAAAACCAGTTTGGTAGCAAGCGCCTCATCACGCTGGTCAACAATGATGATGTCCCGCGGGCTCGCGGAGGCCTTGGCCAAGGCCTCATTCACACCTGTCACATAGTCAATATCAATCGTGCCCACATGCGGCGAAACTAGATCGCAGATCTCATCCGCGTTCTGGCCGATATAGAGTATCCGGGGGTTGGCCTTGAGTGCAGGCACCGGGCTATGGGAAACGATTTTTACCACTATGCCAGGGCCACCTTTTCAAGCGCCTTGGTCCAAAGCGATTTCTTCTTGTCGGCCCCGCCTCCTCCACGGGTCTCCCAACTGGTGGTACCGAGCGTCACCACCGCCAACGGCGTGAGGCAGAGGTACATCACCGGAAACACAAAGGCCATCATCAGGAACCAGATGCCATTGGTGCGCCCCTCAGGGGGCAGCTTGTGTTTGTTGAACTCATAAGCCAGCGCAAATACGGTAACCACCAGCGCATGCAGCATCATCGGCATTACGAAGCCTAGGCGGATGATGTGCACCGCCAGCGTGATGGGATAAAACAACAGCAGCAACTGCATCGAGCAATAGTGGATCAGCACCATGGGGTGAAAACGCCACAAAAACGGCAGAGCCGTCAGGAAGTCCACAATGTTGGAGCGGCGCCAGCGCAATTGCTGGCTGATGTAGCCCGGCATTCGCGGCGGCGCCTTGGTGAAGCACCGCGCATTGAAAGTAAGGCGCGTCTTGTAGCCCCGTTCCACCAACTTGCGGGTGAGGAAGCGGTCCTCACCATATTTCACTTCATCACCGAGGAAAGTGCGTTTCTCCACGTCAAGATCAACCGCCAGCAGTGCCGCGCGCTTGTAAAGAGTCAGGCAGCCTGAAAGGCACATCACATGGCTGAAGTGGTTTTCGAGATTCTTGAGGAAATGATAGCCAACCCAGTATTTCACCGTCTGCATGCGCGTCAGCCACGTTTCATTGGCATTGACCACGAATACGCAGCCGCCGCAGGCATCAACACCCGTGGTGTACATGTGGCGCACAAGAACCCGCACCACGTTCTTGTCCACGATCACGTCACTATCGACAGACATGATGAGATCAGTGTGGGTGACAAGAACAGCATCCTTGATGCCGAGGCGCTTGCCGACATTTTTCTTGTTCCGGCGCAACACCATCCAGGGGTACTTAGCCACTGCCTGCTGCAGATAGTCATAGGTACCATCAGTCGAAACATCATCGACAAACACCACCTTCAGCTTGTCACGGGGGTAATCAAGCTCATTGAAGGCATCGGCGGTTTTGAGGATTGTTTCGCCCTCGTTATACACAGGCACAACGATGGCAACGCTGGGCCAAACGGGCGGATCAATGTCATGGTCAGGGTGCGTGCGGGCATCGCTGATGCGCAAGAAGCTGCCAAAAACGTAGCGATTGACGAAAACAATCGTCACCAACAACGCAAACAGCCACTCGATATAACTAAACGCAAGCATTACACACAAACTTGCGGGGTCATTGGCGCCCCGTCCCCGATACACAATCCTTCTAAAGGCCATTGTTTGCGCAACGGTTAATGCCAACTAATTGCAAAAATTAAGAATTTAACAACGGCCGGTACTTCGCCGCGAGTGACTGCAACGTCACTAAATTTGCGGTTGATTTGGCGATAAGTGCTTAACCTTGCCCGGTTTTTAACCACATCCCTTCAGCAATCCTTTTCGCGCTTAGGTTTTTATCGGTGGTGCTTTGATAAAAAACGGGGACCAACCAATGAAAAGCGTCAAACAAGCGCTGGCTGAAAAACGGCCGGAAATGAAACCAACCACCAATGTTCGCCTCGTCACGGACGAACCCTGCGCCTTGCCCAATGCGGCAACGGCGCGTGTTGCTGTGATCGGCCTGGGCTATGTCGGCCTGCCGCTCACCTTGGGCTTTGCCAAGGGCTCGCGCTCCATTGGCTTCGACATTGACACCAAGAAAATTGAACAACTCAAGCAAGGCATCGATTTCACAGGCGAAGTGACGGGCGAAGACCTGCGCGCCGGAGATGCCGAATATACCACCGATCCATCCGCATTGAAAAATGCCGATGTCATCATCGTCTGCGTGCCAACGCCGATCGACAGCCACAATCATCCGGATTACGGCCCTCTGCTGGCCGCTTCGCGCACTATTGGCCTCAACATGAAGCGCGGTGCAGTCGTTGTTTTCGAATCTACCGTTGACCCCGGCACCACCGAAGATCGCTGCCTGCCTGTCATCGAACAGGTGTCGGGCATGAAGCATTTGGTGGATTTCAACCTAGGCTATTCGCCTGAGCGCATCAACCCTGCCGATCACACTCGCAAATTGCCCGATATCAAGAAAATCGTGTCCGGCTCCACACCTGCCTGTGCGGACTTCATGGAAGCCCTCTATGGCCGCGTGATCAAGGCCGGCCTCTACAAGGCTACGTCGATCAAGGTGGCTGAAGCCGCCAAGATTCTGGAAAATACCCAGCGCGATGTGAACATCGCCCTGATGAACCAGATGATGATGCTCTTCGACAAGATGGGCATCCGCTCAACGGACGTGATTGCCGCCGCTAGTTCGAAGTGGAATTTCCATCACTATCGCCCTGGCTTGGTCGGTGGCCACTGCATTGCCGTAGATCCCTACTATCTCGTGGATGCTGGCCGTCGCCATGGCCTTTCCATGGAATTGTTGGCAGCGGCCCGTGCCGTCAATGAGCAAGCAGCGCATTATCTCGTCGAGAAGATCGAAGAGCTTTTGCCCCGCAGCCGCCACGGTATGTCCCAGAAAAAAGTTCTCGTGCTTGGCCGCAGCTTCAAGGAAGATTGCCCCGACACGCGCAACTCCAAAGCCTTCATTCTCATGGACGCCTTGTGGAACCGTGGCGCCGATGTGTTCAATTTCGATCCGGTGGCCTTTGACGATCACTTCGAAGGCGGTCGTGGCGCCCAGATCATTGAAGATCCGGCCGACGGCGGCCCCTACGATGCCATCATCCTGACTTTGGCCCACAAGGTGTTCCGCGATCAGTTTGATGCAGAAACCTTGAAGGCCCTCGCCAAGAAGGGTGCTCCGCTCATCGACATGCGTGGCAACTTTGAAACAGACGAAGTGAAAGACCATTTCGCCTACTGGCGTCCATAAGGCATTTGGCGCGGCAAACATCTGCCGTGCCAACTTTGGTCTGCGCCCCGCAGGCCACAAAGCAAGGCGGTGGGTCTGAAATGGCCTGCCGCTTTGGGCGTTTACGCAATTTCAAGCTCAAGTTCCTAATCTGCTCGCATTGACAATGGGGATGGCACTTTCATGAAGATCCGCGGTGCAGAATTGATTGGCGCACTCAGCCACGCGCTGGATATCACCGAAGGCCAGCCCCGTGGCCATTGCCACCGCGTGTGCTGGATGGGCATGAAGCTGGGCGAGGGCATCAACATGCCCCGCGAAGAACTCTCCGATCTCTACTATGCACTGTTGCTGAAAGACCTTGGCTGCTCTTCCAACGCCGCCCGCATCTGCCAGCTTTATCTGGCTGATGACCGCAAATTCAAAGCCGATTTCAAACTCATCGATGGCTCGCTCTCGCAAGCCCTGCGCTTTGTACTCACCCACACTGGCCTTGAAAGTGGGATGGCGGAGCGCTTCCGCGCCATCATCAACATCATGCGCAATGGCGGGCAGATCTCACGTGAATTGATCGAGGCCCGCTGTCACCGCGGTGCCGATATTGCGCGTCAGATGGGCTTCAGCAAGGTTGTGGCGGATGCCATTCAAAATCTTGATGAGCATTGGGATGGGTCCGGCAAGCCGGAGGGTCATGTGCGCCGCGCTATTCCCGTCGCGTCTCAAATTGCTCTGCTGGCACAAGTCGCAGACGTTTTCTTCATGGCCGGCGGCCGCGAAGCCGCCACCCGCGAAGTTGAGGCCCGCGCCGGAACCTGGTTTGACACGGACCTCGTCGACGTTTTCACCAATCTGGTGGAGTTTGATGAATTCTGGGAACCACTGGTCGCGCCCGATCTCGCAACGCGCATTTTGGCGCTCGAGCCGAAAGAGCATATCCGTATCGCGGATGAAGACTATCTCGATCGCGTGGCCAAGGGCTTCGCTATGGTGGTGGATAGCAAGAGCCCCTTCACAGCGGGTCACTCCAGCCGTGTCGCACTTTATGCCGACATGATTGCAGAGCGGCTTGGTCTGGATGCTGCGCACCGCCGCCAACTCAGCCGCGCAGTATTGCTGCATGACATTGGCAAACTCGGCATCAGCAATGGCATCCTGGACAAGCCCGCAAAATTGACAGATGCGGAATATGCCACCATCAAGACCCACCCCACACTTTCGGCCCAAATTCTAAGGGGCATTCCGGCTTTGGCCAACATGGTGCCCGTCGCTGAAGGCCACCACGAGCGCCTGGACGGTCGGGGTTACCCGCACGGCTTGAAAGGTGATGAAATCAATCTCGACACGCGCATCGCAACCGTAGCCGATGTGTTCGATGCCCTCACGGCAGACAGGCCCTACCGCAAGGCCATGTCTGTGAGCGACGCGCTGGCGCTGATGCAAAAAGAAGTGGGTCTCGCCTTTGATGCAAATTGCTTCGCCGCGCTTGCTGATGCCATGAAAGACATGCAGCAAGCTGCGGCTTAGCCAATTCAGCCGAAGCGATAGCTTGAGGCCGTGATGCCACCAAACACATTGGTGTCATGATAAACACGCGTGGCTTTTTCGTTTTCAGCAGCACCCACCGCCGCAAACAGCGGCACCAGATGATCCTCGCGCGGGTGGCAGATGCGCGCGGCCGGCGCCTGTTCCCATTTCAGCAGTTCCTGCACGCGGGTTTTGGGATCAGCATTCACCGCCTTGTCCAGCCAGGCATCAAACTGCGCTGAAGGCTCGCGCCCCGCCACACCAAAGAGGCGCAGATTGTGATAGGAAAGGCCTGAGCCCACAATCAGTACACCTTCATCACGCAGTGGCGCCAGCGCGCGGCCCAGCGCAAAATGTGCAGCCGGATCATAATTATGATTGATCGCGACCTGCAGCAGCGGCACATCTGCATCCGGATACATCACCTGCATCGGCGCAAATACACCGTGGTCAAAGCCGCGTTCAGCGTCCAGATGCGTGGGCAAGCCTGCGGCCTTCAATAACTCTTCCACTCGCTTGGCCACTTCAGGAGCACCTGGAGCAGCATATTTGATCTGATAGGTGAAGGCCGGAAAGCCACCATAGTCGTAAACCATGGCGGGCGCAGGCGAAGACATCACCGCAAAATCATCCTGCTCCCAATGGCCCGAAACCATCAGAATAGCTTTCGGCTTCACGCCAATTTCCTTTGGCATGTTGGCCAACGAAGTTTCGAGCGTAGCCATCATCTTGCGCATGTCCGGCAGCCAGGGCCAGGGCCCGCCGCCATGCGAGATGAAATAGGTGGGAAGTTTCTGAGACATGATTAAATCCTCTTCTACACCAATATATAACTTATTTAGTTACAGTTTCAAGTCCACCGCTGTCGGCACCAGTTGGAACTCATTTATTCAGATTTCGCAACCCGAAGCTGATTTCCACCAACACGCCCAAGACAAGAGCAAAAAGCAGTGTTCGCAGACCGTCATCAATAACGGAACCAGTCGTCCCGTCCGCTGGAAAATACTGATGCAAGGCTTGCTCTGCCGGCCCCATGAAACCAAAAGCTATTGAGAACCCACCGACAACTCGGAATACTCCAAACGCCAAGGCCAATAGTGCAACTACCCGAGCTACGTAAGTGTAACGCAAGAACACCTCGCACCGTTGTCGTTGGTATTAGTTGTCCAAGAAGCTCCGCAGTTTCCGGCTCCGGCTCGGGTGCTTCAGCTTCCGCAGCGCCTTGGCCTCGATCTGGCGGATGCGCTCGCGAGTAACACTGAACTGCTGGCCCACTTCTTCAAGCGTATGATCGGTGTTCATGCCGATGCCGAAGCGCATGCGCAGCACACGCTCCTCGCGCGGCGTCAAACTCGCCAACACGCGCGTGGTCGTTTCGCGCAGGTTCTGCTGGATGGCCGAGTCAATCGGCAACACGGCATTCTTGTCTTCAATGAAATCGCCGAGGTGTGAATCCTCTTCATCGCCCACTGGCGTTTCGAGAGACACTGGCTCCTTTGCGATCTTCATCACCTTCCGAACCTTTTCCAGCGGCATCGAAAGCTTTTCCGCCAGTTCTTCCGGCGTCGGCTCGCGGCCGATTTCATGCATCATCTGGCGTGAGGTGCGCACGATCTTGTTGATCGTTTCGATCATGTGCACGGGAATGCGGATGGTGCGCGCCTGGTCTGCGATTGAGCGCGTGATCGCCTGCCTGATCCACCAGGTGGCATAGGTCGAGAACTTGTAGCCACGGCGATATTCGAATTTGTCGACGGCCTTCATCAAGCCGATGTTGCCTTCCTGAATAAGATCGAGGAATTGCAAACCACGGTTGGTGTATTTCTTGGCAATGGAGATAACGAGGCGCAAATTCGCCTCCACCATTTCCTTCTTGGCAATGCGCGCCTCGCGCTCGCCCTTCTGCACCATGCCGACGATCTTGCGGTATTCTTGAATCTGCAAGCCGGTCGCGGAAGCAAGTTCAAAGATTTCATCGCGGATGACCTTGATGGAATCCTTCTCGTCATTCACCCATTTCTTCCAGCCGTGCTTGGAAAGACGGCCCACACGCTTCAGCCAGT
This sequence comes from Aestuariivirga sp., assembly GCA_031424315.1. GTDB lineage: Bacteria > Pseudomonadota > Alphaproteobacteria > Rhizobiales > Aestuariivirgaceae > Aestuariivirga. Next base: position 4,254 of record JANPHF010000069.1, on the reverse strand, counting down.
CCATATCCAACTCATTGCCAGTATATTCGCGGATGAATTCCTCGCGCGGAATCTTGTAAGTCTCGGCCATGCGCACAAGACGGCCTTCAAGCACGTTCAGGCGCTTGGCAATGTCATAAAGCTGCTCAACCAGCGCTTCGATACGCGCATTGTTGAGGGCCAGCGATTTCACATTGGCAATGATGTCTTCACGCAGCTTGCGGTAACGGCGCTCCTGCGATGGCGAGAGCCCCTCGCCTTCCGTCACTTCCTGATCCTGCAGCTTGCGCAGCGATTTATAAAGCCGTGCGATCTCGTCAAAAACTTCAAGAACCTTGGGCTTCAGCTCCGCTTCCATCGCGGAGAGCGAAACGCCCAGATCATCACCCTCGTCATCATCCTCTTCATCAGCGGCGGACGGCTTATCGAAATCCTCTGGCGAGAGAACGTCGGAATAATCATCATCATCGCCAGAGCGGCGCGCCGGCTGCGGGCGCTTCTCGGCCTTGGCGGCGGCTTCAGCGCGCTTGGCCTCAGCCTGCTTCCTCACCTCTTCCTTTGGCGGAACATAAGGCGCAGGGGTGGCGACAGATTGGTTCTGCTTGGCGTCGGGGCCGGCATAGGTTGCTTCAAGGTCGATAATGTCGCGCAGCAGAATCTTGCCTTCGTTCAATTCATCGCGCCAGATGATGATGGCCTGAAACGTCAGCGGGCTTTCGCACAGGCCAGAGATCATGGCTTCGCGGCCCGCTTCGATGCGCTTGGCAATTGCAATTTCGCCTTCGCGGCTGAGCAGCTCAACAGCGCCCATCTCGCGCAGATACATGCGCACCGGATCATCCGTGCGGTCGGCCGGAGTCTTCGGCGCTTCCACCTTCATGATCTCGGTGGAGGTGGAAACTTCACCCTCTTCCACCTTGGCCGTCAGGCTTTCGGTGTCTTCCTCGCTCTCAACAACCGTGATGCCCATCTCGGCAAACATGCCGTAAACATCCTCGATCTGGTCCGAAGTCACTTCGTCTGAAGGAAGAACCGTGTTGATTTCATCCAGCGTCACATAGCCGCGCGCCTTGGCGGTGCGGATCAGTTTCTTGACGGCCGCATCATTGAGGTCAATGATCGGGCCATCGCTGCCTGCCTCAGCGCCGTCACCACCTGGTTGTTCTGGCGGCTCGGTTTCTTCAGCAGGCGGGGCCAGATCCTTGGCGGGCTTGGCGGGCGTTGCAGATTTCACGGGCGGACGGGCCATGGCAATTCCTTAAAACCGAGCGGAGATGATGCGCCCATATACTGATTCGGTGTCGAAACTAGGTTCCGTCCCTTAAGCGCTGCTTAACCATAAAGGCCCCGGCTGGAGGTCAATTCACCTCGCTGGAACCCCGCCCCGAAGCGGCGCCAAAACCAGCTATGCTGGCTTCGCGGCCTTCAAGAGACGTGAGTTGGTCACGCAGCGCCTGAACGGCGCTTTGGTTCGCTTCTGACATGTCCATCGCAAAAGCCGCTTCTGCAGCCTGCAACTCGCGCGTCAGTGTAATGGCTTTGTGGTGCAAGGCGATCATCTGGCGGAGGCCTGTCCGGGCATCATCTGCGGCTGCCGCGGGACTTAAGTGCCACTCATTCAAATGTTTCGCCTGGCGGTCGAGGCGGGCCAAGATGGGGCCGAAACCTCTGGACGACAGGTGGTCACGAAGGCGGCCCGTTTCAAGGCTTTCCTCAGACGAACCCGCTTCTAGAATCAGTACACGGACGGAGTCAAGCTCCCGGCTGGCCAATTCCGTGGTGGCAAATTCGCCCCAAAACTCGTGCAAAAGCTCCGGGTGATTGATCAGGCCAAGCACGATCATCTGCGCCCGGTGCTCGGTTCCAAGGGCACCTGAGCGCGGCGAAGCCAGCGCCCGCAGCTGGGCTGAGACTGGCGCCTGCACCTCCCACGGGTTCTGCCCCCATTTAAGCCGTGGCCCGCGCGGCTGATAGGTGGCGCGCCGCTGCGGGGCCGCTTGTCCAAACAAATTCCTTAGCCGATCGGCCAAATCAGCAAGATAATGCTTTTTCACAACATCATCGCCGATGGTATTGATAAGATTCCTCAAATCCCGTTCGAAAGCGGCCCGCCGCTCAGGCGTCGTGCGGTCATTTTCATCAAGCGCCCGCCGCCATAGAACCAAGGCCATTGGCTCCGCTGCCCCTACGACGGAACGCACGGCTTCCGGCCCTTCGGCCTTCAATAAATCATCTGGGTCCTGGCCCTCGGGCAGAAACGCGAATTTGAGCGAGTGCCCCGCCTTCAGCAGTGGCAACGCCAAATCCAATGCCCGGTAGGCCGCCTTCAAACCCGCGCTGTCGCCGTCAAAACACAGCGTCGGCTCCGGCACAGTTTTCCACAGCAAAGAAAGCTGGTTTTCGGTCAGCGCTGTGCCCAGGGGTGCGACAGCATGTGGCAGCCCCGCCCGGCTCAGGGCGATCACATCGACATAGCCCTCCACCGCGATCAGCTCGCCCTTGTCATGGGCCAGGCCGCGCGCGGCGTGGAAGTTGTAAAGTACGTCGCCCTTGTGAAATAGCGGAGTTTCCGGGGAATTCAGATACTTGGCTGGCACATCGGCGCGCAGCGCCCGCCCCCCAAAGGCAATCACGCGGCCGCGCCCATCGCGGATTGGAAACATCACCCGGTCGCGGAAGCGGTCATAGGCCACCGGAATGTCATCGCCCGAAACCAGCAATCCGGCCTCGATCATCTGCTCCGGCAAGATCTTTTTCTCAGCCAGATGGCTCCGCAAGGCCGAGCGATCATCCGGCGCGTAGCCCAGGCTAAACTGCGTCTGGATGGCCGGCGTTAAGCCGCGGTCAGAAAGATAGCCGCGCGCCTTGGCCCCACGCGCTGATTGCAGCTCGGCTTGATAGAAACTGGCCGATATTTCCATGATTTCATAGAGGCTTGTGCGTGTTTCCTCGCGCTTTGCATCAGCTTCGGAGTAGGCCGGCATCGGCAGGCCAGCCTCCTGTGCCAACTGCGCCACAGCCTCGGGAAATGGCACGCCCTCTTTCTCTACCAGGTAAGTGAAAATATCGCCCGAGGCTTTGCAGCCAAAACAATAATAGCGCCCCTTGCGGTCGTCAGCATGAAAGCTGGGAGACTTTTCGCCATGGAACGGGCAGCAGGCCCAAAAGTCCCCCTTGCCGGGGTTGCTCTTGCGCCGGTCCCAAGCCACCTTCCGCCCGATGACAGAGGAGATCGTCACCCGGGCGCGAATGTCATCCAGGAATGAGGGGGCGAAGCGCATGGGGAGGGTTTAGTCGCTTTTCCGGTTCGTGGGTTTGACGGAACAAAGCTTCAACACATTTGGCTTCTCAGTTCAAGGATCGCTCGGTTTCAAGAACCGCAGTATTGCCAGCGGAGCCAAACAGTGCAAATCTGAAATCCAAGGGCCAATCGTCTAGTAGATTCAATAGAATCTTGTCTTACGCTTGGAGGACTAAGATGTTCCTAACTCTTGATGAAGTTATGTCGGATGCTCGCAAAGTTTTTGAGACGACCAAGGCACGTCAGGTTTATCCGATAACCGTCGTTGTGCACTCTCAGATCACAGGCATCAATCATTTCGGGGAGAAACACCCCGTGAGCGAAGTCAGCTATGGTGTAGGACTGATGAGGTACGATGAGGGACTAAGTTCTGAACCCATGCATGCGTCTTTACTAATGAATCGGGACTCTTTGAAATCTTTGCCTGATGGTGACGGCGACTTGGCCGTCTTGGATAACTTGAGCTTCAAAAATACTCAGATATTTCCGGTAGTCCCTCCGGAAGTAGTCCAAAGGTGGATTGTAACGTTGCGCCCGCGAACCACGCTCAAGTCAGCAGCTTTATTTTCACATACAATCGCGGTGCCGCCAGTATTGACCATAACAATTGGAGGTCGAAATAGTTATGGTGTTGAATTGGTGGAAGATAGCGGATTTCTCAGAGGTGTTGGTGAAGCTCCCCATGATTCAAAATTGAAAGCGATCTACACAGTAAGTTTTGGCGCCAAGTACAACTATATAGGCTAGTGGACAAGAAAGCGCCTAGCTGATTGGTAGAGATTTCAATTTGGGACAATGAAGGTCAAAAAAGTAGAAGTGCCTTAAATCTCTACTTGACATTAAACTCCTATTATGCCTATCTTCCCATCATCTGAACCAAAGGAGGGGACGATGTCGACAGCGTTTCCACATTGTGGGTCGGACAGCAGCGCCTGCAGGCGGAAGGAAATCACGCGCCTTCCTGCTTCCGGGGG
>JANPHF010000068.1:0-8323 GCA_031424315.1 Aestuariivirga sp. | reverse complement strand
CTTCAAGGAAGTGACGCATGCGGGCCTTCTGCGCTTCCTCGCGGAAGGCGGAATAGGCTTGGAGCGACTTCAGATCGTGATTCACATTATTGCTGTAAGTCACTGAATAGAGGCCAAGATCGGCCAGCTTTCGGGCCTCTGGAATGCGCGCGGAGCGGAAGGGCTGCGAAGGCGCCTCCTTATAGCTGCCGCCGCGCTGCGACCAGATATCCGTTGTGTCGTTCAGGCGGATGGCGGGCGTCACTTTGGATTTGGCAAAAAGCTTCTGCTTGTGGAGCGCTTCGGCCGAAGAGGCCGAGACAAGCATGATATCCACCAGCCCGCTCTTGGTCATCTCTGCCATTGCGGCCAGATATTCGGGCTTGGTCTTCAGTCGCTTTTCATCGCGGTGAGGGCCGGGGGCGGCGCGACCAAAGCCCATGTCACCATCCTTGGCATCAGCAATGATAAAATCCTGCGGCCGGTATTTACCGGCTTTAATCTTGGCGAGCTTGGTGTCGAGCGTTTTCATGAGCCTGAATTCCGTTGATGTTTTGGCAAGGCTAAACAGCCACGGCATTTTTGCCAAGTGGATATGCATGTTAAACCCCCTGCCAGTGATTCAGGGGAGGCATGCGGCAATGGATGATAGTGCAAGATTGAACCGGGGCGTCATTCTGGCCTTTGGGGCCGTGATTGCCGCGCTGGTTTTTGCCAATGCCGCTTTCCATGTGAACCTGTTGCTGCGCGAGGCGGATTTGTGGTGGCACATCAAGAGCGGCCTCACAATGTTCGCCACGCATGCGGCGCCTCAAGTAGATACTTTCTCTTACACGCATGAGGGCCAGCCGTGGATCGCCAAGGAATGGCTGGCGCAAGTGGTCTATGCCGCAACCTGGCTGGCTGCAGGCTGGGCCGGGCCGTTGATCGTGGCTTCGCTGGCTATCGCGCTTTCCGGCTGGCTGATCTACACGCGGGCCACCAAGGATTTGCAGCCCTTCTATGCCGTGGTTCTGGTGATTTTCTGCGTGTTCATCACCCAAGGTGTCACCGTAGCGCGGCCACATGTGCTGACATTTCCCATCGCCGTGGGCCTCACCATTTTGCTGTTTGACGCTGCGCGTGAGATGAAATCACCGCCGTGGTGGAGCCTGGTGCTCACTGTGCTTTGGACGAACCTGCACGGCAGTTTCCCCATCGCCTTCCTGATTTCAGGCTGCGCATTTTTCGACTATCTGGAGCGCTCGCGCCTGGGGGACAGGGCAGGGGCTGCAAAGTGGGTCGTCTTTTTGGCGCTTACCGCACTGGTCACTCTCATCAACCCCTATTTCATTCGGCCCTATTTGATCGCGGCGGAATTGGCCGGAGGCATCAGCGTGATGGACCGCATCTCCGAATGGGCGCCGTTCACCGCGCCCGACAACAAGTTGCTTGAAGCGGGTTTCATGTTGGCGTTCTTCGCATTGCTGAAGGCGCGCGCGCGGCTCACCTTTGGCCAGATCATTTTCGCGCTGATGTGCTTTCACATGATGATCACGCATATGCGCTTTCTCTATGTTTTCTTTCTGCTGGTGCCCGTGGCGCTGTTGCCGGAAGTGGTGGAGGCAGTGCCCGCGCTCTCGGTTGAAAGCTGGCAGCTGCGCAAGCGCGATGGTCTGGAGCGCCTCGCGGGGGCCAACAGCATGGCGGTGCGCGCGCTCGCACTCGTCGCGGTGCTCGCCTATGGCGGATGGCTGGTGATGAAAGATCACGTTGTGCCGCCGCAGGGCACATCCGTTGCGGGTGCGATCAACTATGTGCTGCAAAACCGCGACAGCCATCCGGCGCTGCAGAAGAAGGTGTTCAATGACTACAACATGGGCGGCCCGCTGATCCTTGCCGGCATCAAAACCTATATCGACGGCCGCGCCGAACAGCTGTTCCTCGGCGATTTCATGACGCGCTATATTGACAGCGGCGAGGAGACAGGCCGCGATGCGCTGGCCAAGATTATCTCCGACAAAGACATCGGTTGGGCGCTTTTCCAGCCGGATGACCGGCGCAGCAAATTCTTCTCCGAAATGCCAGATTGGCAGAGGGCCTACGGGGATGAGAGCGCAGTGGTTTGGGAGCGGAAGGAATAAGAAAAATCGAGTTCATACATTGTTAGGGCCAACCACAACTTTGCGTCGATAGTTTTCTAGGCGCTGTATTCATATTCATCGCACGCACCGTGAAAATCGACAAATATTTTCGCAAATATTGGATGAATATGCGGTTGAACTTTTCTAAATTTCGCAACCGACAAGGAATGTATGCTCCCTATTCTCGATCGGCATGTGTTCGAACCACAATTGCAATTCATGATCCAATACGGGTCTGCGTCGCTGAGTGAATAATCCATCGTCAATTCTTCCCCGGGAGATATATCTACAAGTGCATAAACTTCTCTCTGCCAGAGGAAGACATTTGGATTACACGAATGGTTGACGAATCTCCACAATGAGTCACTTGTATTGATGTAGGTGCGGCCTTCAAGTCCAATCCAAACAAATGGATACTTTCGATGCCTCATTTCGTCGTGAGTCAAAACCGTAGCTTGACCGAAAATTGTTGCTATCCGTTGTCCTTTCGAAAAACTCAACGTGGTGTGGAGGCCCGTGAAATGAATTTTGCTTTTATTGATTACCAGAAACTCTTGCTGCTTCAGGAAATCAGTAGCGCCTACAGACTGTGATTTTTGATCTTTGATCTCAGCATAGGACTGGCGAGATGAAAATTTTGGCAAGCTCGATAGCACCGCAATTGAACCGTGCAGAAGGGCGCACATCAAAGGGTAGAGAGCTAGTAGGGTGTAGCCATCGCCGCTGAGAATTGTTGATAGCAACAACATTGAATATGCAAAGGTCCAAATTGTCCAAGGAACGAAGCTCTCATTTGCAGGCTTCAGATATGTTGAGCGCAAAATTGGCAGAAAGGAGGTCAGGTTTGTGATGTTTGATGCGACTAACAAAATGAGACTGAAATCACTTTCAATTGAGCCTGAGGTCAATTCATTTTTTGATAGAAGCCAAGCCGAAACATAAAAAAGAGTGATGAGCAAATCACCGCAAAGTGCCAATTGATCCCAACGTGTTTTTGGCCAAACAAGTAGCGCTTTGGGCTTAGCGGAGATAAGTGCTGCCCTGACGAAGATTCGTGCTGCCACTGCGATGCTTAGTATCGAACAAACCAGGGGCAGCAGCAGTTCCCAAACGCTTGCCCGATTGTCATATTCGAGTAGCGACAATATCGTAGTTCCATAAGCAAACATGAGCCAAGAAGTTGGATTCGGTTCAATGTCTGAGTCACGCAAGTAAATGTAGTAGCCTGCAACTTGTAACAAAGCTGCGAGAAATCCGAGTATGGCCACGCCCTGTGTTGAGCCAAATAGAAACAAGTTAGCAGCTAACATTTCCATGTTACTTCGTTCCTGCCACCATGGACTTGGCAGTAGTCAACCCTTCATAGGTCGAAAGCATGTTGCAGAGGTGCTTTTTCTGATCATAGAAAAAGGCGCGGCAATCGTTTTCGCTATCACACGCCTTGATGCATTCCTCAAAAGTTTCCGGCACACTGGTCTGCAAGAACTTGCCTTCGGCCATCATGTGCTGATGGATCTTGAGTTCAGAGGCGTGGATGTTGTCGGCCAGCATGGGCAGATAGCCGCCCACCGCATATTCATAGCCAACCGAAAAATTCGCGCCGTCTTTCAAAAAGCAGACCGAGGACTTGCGGTTGAAGGTAAAGGCCCTGCAAGCTGGTTCGGCATCGCAGGCGTCTTGGCATGATGCGAGCGAGGCGTGTCGCAAGGGCATGTCGCGCAAGTCCTGACCGAACAAATCCACGCCATCGGAAATCTTATACTCGCGGCGTTCAGGTTTTGGTGCTGTTATCCCAGAGCTGGCGTTCCCGCCGACCACTGAAACGTCAATGCCGATCTTGTTGGCGTCCTCGGCCGTCAACCACTGGATGGCGTCTGGGGGCGGGGAAGTGATGTAGGCCACCGCGCTGTCTGGCAGGCCCAGTTGATTGAGATAGGAACCTGCCAGTGCATTGCCAACACCGCTTTCTTTTGCGGCGCCATCCTTAGTGATTGAAGCAGCATGAAAGCCAACTTGGCCATGTGGCTGCATCATGCGTTTGATCCCACCTAGCCAGGCCAGCGCGCAGGCCGAAGCGCAAGTAGAGTCATCAATCACTAGTGTTGAGAACTGTTTCAGGCGGATGGCTTTGCCTATTTGGATGCCAGCATAGAGATTTCCGCCCGGGCTCGCCAGCGTGACGACAGCGGAGTCTATGTCGAGAACCTTGCGGGTGAATTCTTTTTCATCGCCGGGCAGAAACTCACCGCTCACGAGAACCAGCGCAGGCTTTGAGTCGGTCGCGGGCTGCAGGACTGTAATATCTGCGGCGTGAACGACCGAGGCCAAGAAAAGTGAAATTGACGCCAAAACAGCCAGTGCCCAATGAAATCGCGCCATTGCCTGCCCCTTTTTGGGCAAAGCTTTCAATATTTGCAACTTCTTGTCTAGAGCTGAATAGCTTTGCCGAGAAGGGTCGGAACTGAGGACACGGCGAAACAGCAAAACCAGAAATGTGAAAACCAAAATCATCATGGCCCGCATATAGCGCGGGTCATGGGGAATGTCAAGCAAAAAATCCTATAACAGGAAAACTATTTTTAGACCCGAACCAGGTTGGAATAGCTGTCCATCAGCGTGCGGCTCATGTTGCCGGGGGTGAAGCTGTAGGGGCCGATTTCCTTCACGGGCGTCACTTCCGCGGCAGAGCCCACGATGAAGCATTCATTCATGCTGGGCAATTCATCCGGCATGATGCGGCGTTCATTCACCGTCATGCCCTGTTCCTTCGCCAGCTCGATCACGGTCTGGCGGGTGATGCCGTTGAGGAAGCAATCGGCCAGCGGCGTATGGATATGGCCATCCTTGGTGAAAAAGATATTCGCGCCTGTGCATTCTGCCACGCGGCCTTGCCAATCCAGCATCATCGCGTCGGCATAGCCCTTCTTCTCGGCTTTGTGCTTGGAGATGGTGCAGATCATGTAAAGGCCTGCAGCCTTGGCATGAACCGGCGCGCACATCGGGTCAGGACGGCGATAGTCGGCAATGTCGAGGCGGATGCCCTTCATCTTGGTTTCGGGGTTGAACATCGATGGCCAATCCCAGGTGGCGATGGCCACATGTATTTTGTTGTTCTGCGCCGAAACGGCCATCATTTCTGAGCCGCGGAAAGCCACGGGGCGCACATATTGATCGCCGCCGCCATTGGCTTTCACCACGGCATCCTTGGCGGCATTGATCTCATCATCGGTGAACGGAAGATCAAAATCCATGATCTGGGCCGATTTGCGGAAGCGCTGGGTGTGTTCCTTAGATTTGAAGATCTTCCCGGCATAGGCGCGCTCGCCCTCAAACACTGACGAGCCATAATGCAGGCCATGAGTCAGCACATGCACCTTGGCATCCTGCCATTTCACCAGTTCGCCATTGAACCAGATGGTGCCTTCGCGCTTGTCAAAGGGGATAACTGACATCATGTCCTCCGCAATAATTTGGATTTGTTCTGGAATCCGTTAAATGTGAGGTCAAGATAGCAGAAATGGAAAATATGTCAATATGGCTGACATAATTTTGGATGAGAAAGACAAGACCCTTTCGCTGGTGGAGCTGATGTTCTTCGCCTACCGCGATTTCGTGGCTGATCCGGACCATATTCTGGCCGGCCTCAAATTCGGCCGCGCACATCACCGCGTGTTGCATTTCGTGGGCCGAAACCCGGGCCTTACGGTGGCCGGTTTGCTCGAAATTCTGCAGATCACCAAGCAATCGCTGGCGCGGGTTTTGAAAGAGCTAATCGATCAGGGTTATGTTTTCCAGCGCGAGGGTGCGGAGGACAGGCGGCAACGGCTGCTTCATCTCACCCCCAAGGGGGAGGCCTTGCAGGCGCGGCTGGTGGCCTCGCAGATCACGCGCTTTGAGCGCGCTTGCAAGAAGATTGGCGCCACGCCGGAGCAATTCGGCCAGGTTCTGCTGGCGATGGTGGATGAGGTGAACCAGCCTTTGGCGCTTTCGCTCATCAAGGGCCATCATGGTTGAGGCCGCCCACATTCTGGTGGTGGATGATGATGCTCGGTTGCGTTCACTGTTGCAGAACTATCTCTCCACCCAAGGCTACCGCGTTTCGGTGGCGGCCAATGCCGCCTCAGCGCGGCGCCTGATGCAGGGCTTGAGCTTTGATGCACTAGTGCTGGATGTGATGATGCCTGGCGAAACCGGGTTGTCCTTTGTGCAGGATTTGCGCGGCGCGGCCGCTCCTGCAAGCGGCCATATTCCGGTGTTGATGCTGTCGGCGCTTTCTGACTCCAAGGACAGGATCGCCGGCCTTTCTTCGGGCAGCGATGACTATCTCTCCAAGCCCTTTGAACCGACAGAATTGTTGCTGCGGTTGAAGAATCTGCTGCGCCGGAATGAAGCGGCCCAGAGCGAAGCGCAGGTCTATGAGTTTGGCCCGTTCAGTTTTCAAATCCCGCTGGGAGAATTGCGCAAGGGACAAGAGGTTCTGCGCCTCACGTCGGGAGAAAAGGAAATCCTGCGCCTCTTGGCCAAGGCGCAGGGCAAGCCGCTTTCGCGCGATGCGCTCTCACAGGGTGAAGATTTGGCGCAAGGCACACGCAAGATTGATGTGCAGATCAATCGCCTGCGCCAGAAGATCGAGATGGACCCGGCCAATCCGCGCTATCTGCAAACCGTGCGCGGCCAAGGCTATGCCTTGATTGCGGGTTAGGCTTTCGCATGGCTGAAGAGAAAACCCTCTACGACCGCTTCAATGAGTTTCTGGAAACCTATGCGCCGGAGGATCTCTATCGCCGCGCGTTGATCATCATGATCACCCCGGTGGTTTTGCTGCAGATCCTTCTCGCTGGTGTGTTGGTCTCACGCTATCTCGACAATGTGGCCAATGTTCTGGCGCGCACCCTGGCGCAGGAAACGGCGCTGATCGTCCAGCTTTACGAGAAATCCGACAAATCTGATGCGGCACTGGCGCAAGTGAAGGACTATGCGCAGAATACCTTGCAGTTGAATTTTGCTCTCGAGCAGGCCGGAGCCTTGCCGCCCTTGAAGGGCACGCCGGTGATCTCGGTTTTTGATCGTCGCATCACGACATTCCTGGCGGCCAGCCTCGACAAACCCTTCAGTGTCGACAGCCTGGCCTCTGGTGGCCGGGTTGAAATCCGCGTGCAGGCGGAACCAGACCGGCAGCTTGTGTTTGATGTTGACAGCAACCGCGCGCAAGCGGTGGGCACGCCGCTGCTGCTGCTGTTCATGGCGCTCTCCACCTTGGTGTTCATGGCGATTGCCGTTGTCTTCATGCGCAACCAAATCAAGCCCATTCTTGATCTCACGGCCGCGGCGCAGGATTTTGGCAAGGGGCGTGACACGTCCAGTTTCAAACCCGAAGGCGCGCGTGAAGTGCGGGCCGCGGGTGAGGCCTTTATCGACATGCAACGGCGCATCGCGCGGCATGTTGATCAGCGCACAACATTGCTTGCCGGTGTGAGCCACGATCTCCGCACCATTCTCACCCGCTTCAAGCTGGAGCTTGCTGTGCTGGGCGGTGGGTCAAAGGTGAAGCCGCTGCATGACGATGTGAACGAGATGCAGCACATGCTGGAGGACTATATGTCCTTCGTGCGTGGGGCGGGGGGCGAGCTCGCCAGCGAAGTTTCAATTCCCGAAATGGTGGGTGCGGTGGCCGACAGCCTCGACAGGGCGCGCAAACAGGTCGAGTTGATGTCTTTGCCAGACTTGAAACTGATGCTGCGCGCCAATGCGTTTCGCCGCCTGCTTTCCAACGTGATCGTCAATGCCATGCGCTTTGGCAAGCGGGTGAGGATTTCGGGCGAGCAACGCGACGCAAGGCTTTGGCTCTATGTCGATGACAATGGCCCTGGCATTCCGCCACATTTGCGCGAAGAAGCCTTCCGCCCCTTCACGCGGCTGGATGAGGCGCGCAATATGGATCACTCCGGCTCCGGTCTCGGCCTTGCCATTGCGCTGGATATTGCCCAGGCGCAGGGCGGAGATGTGACCTTGGAAGACAGCCCTTTGGGTGGACTGCGCGTGGCGATCAAGGTTCCAATTTGAGGGGCATTACATTGAAATGGAATTTGTATCTTTACCCTCCCCCTTGTGGGGAGGGCAGGGGTGGGGGTCGAGTGGAGTTAGCAAAATCTATCCATGTAGGGATGAAGGTTTAGCTCGGCGCGACCCCCACCCTTAATCCCTCCCCACAAGGGGGAGGG
>JANPHF010000067.1:0-5577 GCA_031424315.1 Aestuariivirga sp. | reverse complement strand
CTCATCCATGTGTTGGAAAAGTATGACGACATCATGGGCGTGATGTTGCCTTCGCTGGGTGAAGAACGCCAGGCGACCTATTCGCCCGTGCTGCCAATCTCACCCATCTCGGGCCGCGTGCTTTACGTGCCGATGAAGAAGGTCGATGCAAAGGCCGGCACGATCACGTTCAACGACGAAGACGGCAGCGAAATTACGCTCCCCGTCACCGGCGGCAACGTCAAGCTGCAATGGAAGCCCGATTTCGGCATGCGATGGGCCGCCCTCGGCGTCGACTTCGAAATGTTCGGCAAGGACCATCAAACCAACGCGCCGATCTATGACCGGATTTGCGAAATCCTCGGCGTGCCGGCGCCTGAACATTATGTCTACGAGCTGTTCCTGGACGACAAGGGCCAGAAGATTTCCAAATCCAAGGGCAATGGCCTGACCATTGATGAGTGGCTCACCTATGCCGACCCGAACTCGCTGGCGCTCTACATGTTTCAAAAGCCGCGCGAGGCGAAGCGGCTTTACTTCGACGTAATCCCCCGCGCGGTCGACGAGTACGACGCGTTTTTGAACGCCTATCAAAAGCAGGCCGACAAGCCTGCCGATCAGTTGATGAACCCGGTGTGGCACATCCACGGCGGCAACCCGCCGAAGCCGGAAAATTCGGGCGTCACCTTCTCTCTGCTGCTGAACCTCGCCACGGTGGCCAACACCGAAGACAAGGCGGTGATGTGGGCCTTCATCAAGCGCTATAAGCCGGAGCTTTCGCCAGAAGCCAATCCGCGCCTCGATTCACTTGTGGGCTATGCTATCCGCTACTATCAAGACTTTGTGAAGCCCGCGAAGAAATACCGCGCGGCCACACCAGAGGAAGCGGAAGCCTTGCGCGCCTTGGCCGCCGCCATTGCGACTCTGCCGGAAGGTTCAACGCCGGAAGAGATTCAGCAGAAAGTCTATGACGTAGGCCGCCGCGAGCCCTACACCACCACGCAGAAAGATGGCTCCATCGGCGTGGCGCAGAGCTGGTTCAACATGCTGTATCAAATTCTGCTGGGCGAAGAAAAGGGCCCGAGGTTTGGTTCCTTCGCAGCACTTTACGGCGTGGGCAATACGGTGAAGCTGATAGAAAGCGCGCTGCGGGCTGAGTTGGTGAAATAAGGTCAGCTGCGCCACATCGGCTGCAACGGCTTCAGTTGCTCATAGAGGGCTTTGTAGCCTGTGAAGCGCGGGGCGTGGCGGTCCGCTTCTCGCGCGTCGGGTTCGAACGTTTGGTCGTAGAGTACAAAATCTCTTGCTGCTTGATGCAGTGACGGAAACACCTGCGTTCCAACGCCTGCCATCAGGGCCGCGCCCAAAACCCCGGCATCGCGCATGGCTGTGCGGCACAAAGGCCGGCCCAGAACATCTGCCCTGATCCGACACCAGAGACCAGACTCGGCGCCGCCTCCGGAATGGTGGATCACATCGGGCTTGCGCGCCGCCGAAGTCTCCAGAGCGTCAAAAGCCAATCGCGCTGAATAGGCGACACCTTCGAGAACGGCCCGCGCCAATTCGGGCGCACCCGTTGAAGAGTTGAGCCCCGCAAAGCTGGCGCGCGATGCGGCATCCCAAAGGGGTGCGCGTTCGCCTTCGAGATGTGGCAAGAACAGCGGCGTGGTACGCAAGTCAGCTTGTGCGGCCAAAGCGGAAATTTCGGCTGCGGATTTCCCGAGCAGGCGGGCAATCCATTCCACCGAGGCGCCTCCTGATTGCGTGGGTGCGGCATGCAGCGTGATGCCTTCGCATTTGGCAAACGCAATGACGCCCGGCGTGGGCACCTTGGTTTCTGAAACGATGCCGAGAATCTCACTGGTGCCGCTGAGATAAAGCCCCTGGCCCTGTTCGCTCACGCCGGCGCCTAAAAGGCCAGACCAGGCATCCATCGCGCCCACCACCATAGGCACACCCGCACAAGGCAGGCCCGCGCGGATACGGCCGGCAGATGTCGTGAAGCCGGAAATGGGCGGCAGGCGCTTTTCGGCCCCCGGCATCAAAGCCATCAATTCGGGAATCAGTTTCAATTGCTGATCCACCAAACCGAAGCAGGTCATCGGATCTGCGGTCACTTCGGCAGTAAGTTTGAAAATGCAGAAATCCTTCGGTGCCATCACCCAGCGGGTCTTGGCCCACACATCGGCATGATGGCGCGCCACAAAAGCCATGCGGGCAAGGACATGGCTCGCATCAATCGGCAGGGGTGCGCCCCACCAGCGCAGCTTGTCTTCCGGTTTGACCTGTGCATCCAATTCCGCCGCCACTGCAGCGCAGCGCGTGTCAGCCCAGGTGAAGGCGGGCATCAGGGGCTCACCCTTGTCATCGACGAAGACATGGGTGTTCACCTGCGAGCACAGGCCCACGGCCTGCACATCGCCGCCGAGTTCGGCCAGCGCTTTCTCAACGCGCGACAACCAATCGCTTGCATTCTGCTCAACATGGCCTGGTGCGGGGCGTTGCGTAGGATAGCGCTCACCGCAACTCTTCAGCACATGGCCTGCGCCATCAAACAGCGCGGCCTTCACAGCGGTTGTTCCCACATCAATGCCAATGAGTTTTGGCTGTGTTTTTGTCATATGATTGATTGTGCCGATTTCATCGTGCTATGCAAGCGGCTCAACAAAAAATGGGAGAGCGTCATGAAACTGGGCCGCAGAAGCATTTTAGGTTTGGCAGCAGCAGCGGCCTTGATGGGCACATGTGCTGTGGCGCAGGCCGCCGACAAGATCGCGGTGGTGACGCCCTATCTCGCCCAGCCGGGCACGCAGTTTTACGTGGAAGCCTTCCAGGCCAAGGCCAAGGAGTTCGGCTGGGATGTGAATGTGGTCGACACCAAGGGCGACGTGGCTGCCGCCATCGCCAAAATCGAGGATGCCGCCAACCAGAAGGTTTCGGCCATCGTGATCAATGTTGACCCATCGCAGGTGAAGGCCGGGCTTGAAGCCGCCAAAGCCGCCGGCGTTCCGGTGTTTGGAATGGATGCAGGCGCTACACCCCTGCTGGTCACCAATGTGACCTCCAACGGCTATTCCATGGCGGCAGATACGGCGGCCTATGTGGCCAACCGCATCAATGGCAAGGGCGCCATTGTTGAGTTCGTGTTTGATGCTTTCCCGCCGGTGCAGCAGCGCGGTGTGATTGCAGATGCGATTTTCAAGAACAACCCGGACATCAAGATCATCGACCGGGTGACGCCGGATGTGAAAGACGGCGGTATTGCCGACAGCCGCGCCAAGATGGAGGCAATTCTGGCTGCGCACCCTGACAAGGGCTCGATCAGCGCGGTCTGGGCCGCTTGGGATCAACCAGCGCTGGGCGCGCTGCAGGCCATTGAGGCCGCGGGGCGGGGCGATGAAGGCATCGTGATCACCGGCATCGATGCCAATCCGCAGGCGCGTGAAGCCATCGCCAAGGGCGGCAGCTTTGAAGCCTCCATGGCGCAGGATTTCAAGGGCATTGGCGGCACGGTGGCCGATGTCGTGAAGCGCCATCTGGGCGGTGAGAAGATCAAGCAAAGCGTGATCTATGTGCCGACCAAGCTGATCACCGCTGCCAACGTCAAGGAATAGCCCATTCCATCATCGAAGCAGGCGCGCGTGCTGAACTTGATCAAAAACTACGGCACGCTGGCCTGCTTCATCTTGCTGGTGCTGTTGTTCTGGGTGTTGCTGCCCGGCACTTTCATGACAGCGCGCAACCTGTTCAACATCACCCAGCAGCTCAGTATGCTGGCGGTGGTGGCCTTCACCATGACGGTGGTGATGGCCATGGGCGATTTTGACTTGAGCGTCGGCTCCATGGCCAGTCTCTCAGGCATTGTGGCCGCACTTATTTTCAAGGCTACAGGTTCTGTGGTGTTGGGCATTGCAGGCGCACTGGCGGTGGGGCTGGCGGGCGGGTTGCTGAACGGCTTTCTGGTAGCCTTTGTTGGTATCCTGCCCTTTGTGGCCACCTTGGGCACGCTGACCGTTTTTGGCGGCACCGCCTTCCTTATCAGCGGCGGCAAGACCATTTTTGGCGGCGACATTCCGGACTCATTCAGCGGGCTGGCGCGTGGCGGGATTCCGCTGTGGCATTCAGGCGATGCGCTGATCAGTTTGCCCAATCTCACGCTACTAGCAGGCGTTGTTCTGGCCCTCATTTGGTTTCTGCTGGAGAAGAAGGTTTTTGGCCGCCATCTCTATGCCATGGGCGGCAATGCCGAGGCGGCTCGGCTCGCAGGCGTGCGGGTGCGCGAGGTGCGGCTTGGCGCTTTCGCCATAGCTGGCGCGGGCGCAGCACTGGCGGGCCTGATGTATGCCGCGCGCGTGGCTTCCGCCAACCCAACGCAGGGCGCGGGCCTGATGCTCGACGCCATTGCTGCTGTTTTTCTGGGCATGACCATCAGCCGCAACAGCGAGCCACGCGTGTTGCACACGCTTGTGGGTGTGTTGCTGTTGGGTGTGCTCGGCAACGGCCTCACGCAATTGAGCGTCGACAGCTATGTTCGCGATATTCTGGTGGGTACGATCATCATTCTGGCCGTGGCTGCCACGAGTTATGAAAAGCTGCGACGCAACGGGGCTTAGCGTGGGTCAATGCACCCGTGCGGCCACCAGTTCATGCTCCATGGCATCACCCACGGCGGCTTCGAAGCTTTGTGAGATCGAAATCGGCGCGCCATTGGCGTTGAACAGGGCAAAGAGCTTGCCTTCTGGCCCCGCCTGAACCGGCTGGCCCAGCATGCGCGACGCATCATCAGCGGCGATCGGCTTCACATAAGCCAGGAAGCCGGAGCCAATGGCTTGGAGCTGTTCAGGGCTGACGGATATGTTGTGTTTCTGTTCCATGCCCAAAAGGTGGGCAGCCTCTCAAAAATTTCAAGGGGCATTGCGCGGGGGTTCTTGCCAATGACCTTAATTTAGCGTTGATTAGCCAAAGGCTTGATCAGCCGGTCAAAAATCAGGGAGACCATTTATGGATAACAAGAAGCTATTGGCAGGCGTTGCAGCTGCCGCCATCATTATAATCGGAGGATGGTGGATTCTGAAAGGTGGCCAGCAGGCCGGAGGCGGAAAAGCTAGTGGCCCAGCTATTGTTTTTGATATTGGCGGTAAGTTCGACAAGTCGTTTAACGAATCCATGTATAACGGCGCAGAAAAGTTCAAGAAGGAAACCGGTAAGTCTTACGCCGAGTTCGAAATCGCCAATGAAGCCCAGCGCGAACAGGCAATCCGCAATTTCGCCGACAAGGGCTATTCACCCATTATCGCTGCCGGTTTCGCCCAGGCTGAAGCCGTGACCAAGGTGGCCAAGGATTATCCAGACTTGAAGTTCGCCATCATCGACATGGTGGTTGACCCGAAGAACACCGAATCGATCGTGTTCAAGGAACACGAAGGGTCATACCTCGTTGGCGTGATGGCGGCATTGGCCTCCGAGACCGGCAAGGTTGGCTTCGTGGGCGGCATGGACATTCCGCTGATCCACAAGTTCGCCTGCGGCTATGTCGGCGGCGTCAAGTCCGTCAACAAGGACGCAACGGTCCTTCAGGCTTACACCGGCACCGACTAC
>JANPHF010000066.1:0-6730 GCA_031424315.1 Aestuariivirga sp. | reverse complement strand
TCCGTGCCTCGTGAGTCGCTTGCCGGAATATCAGCAACGCTCAACGCCTTTGCAGCGTTGCGCCACAAATCAGCGCCGTTCACTCTTTCAACAAGTCCGGCAACGTCAACATCCGGCTTGATACGGCCCCAGCGCTGGTTCTCAGTCAGAAACCAGCTGTCGTGGCTCTTGAAAGGAAAGCTTGCCTGATTGCGCCAGAACTTCATCAAATGTGGGCTGGCTGATACAGTCTTGCCATTACCATAGTCGATATCGCCCTTCAAACGGCCCAGAATGTCATTTTTTTCGATGTTGAACCAAGCGCGCTTGGCAACGATTTCTGCCAATTCGGCTTTGTTGGCATCGGCATCGCACCACTGCTGAGCTTCCATCACTGCCATCAACAGTGCTTGTGTGGCCTTCGGGTTTTTTTCCGTGAAGTCGGTGCGCAGAGCCAGTGATTTTTCGGGATGATTGGCCCACAATTCACCGGTCGTCAGTGCGGTATAGCCGATGCCCTGTGCCACCAATTGTGCATTCCATGGTTCGCCCACACAGAAGGCATCCATCGTGCCCACCTTCATGTTGGCAACCATTTGCGGCGGCGGCACCACAATCATTTCGACATCTGTGTCCGGGTTGACGCCGCCTGCCGCCAGCCAATAGCGCATCCACAAATCATGTGTGCCGCCAGGGAAGGTGACAGCGATTTTCGCTGCTGCGCCATCTGCTTTCTTCTTTGCAAATGCCGCTTTCAAGGGCGAGGCATCCATGCCCAGTTTCAAATCCGCATAGGCTCGCGAGACTGAGATGGCTTGCCCATCAAGATTGAGGCGCGCCAGAATTTTCATCGGCAAAGGCTGCTTGTCTTGGGTGATCGCCCCGGTAGAAAGCATGTAGGGCATGGGCGTGAGGATATGCGCACCGTCAATGCCGTTGCCGGCAGAACCCAAAACGAGATTGTCGCGCGTGGCGCCCCAGGAGGCTTGCTTGATGACTTCAACTCCCGTCAATCCATATTTGTCAAAGAGACCCTTCTCCTTGGCGATAATGAGAGGCGAGGAATCCGTCAGCGCAATAAAGCCCAGTTTCACGGCATTCACCTCCGGTGCCTCGCTTGCGTAAGCGGCACCGAAGGGCAGCAACACTCTTGCTGCAGACAAAGTTGCAATCCCACCCAGCAAACGCCTGCGGCTGATGGCGGCTGAAGTCTTGGATTCTTGCATTGCGATTTCCTTTCACGCTGAAAAGCAAAACGCCGACAGGGCGACGTGAGGGAGGAGCTCACGGTCCTGTCGGCGTCATTGCCGATTGTTTAGTTACTGTCATACAACGCAAGCCGCGTGCCACTTCCTTTGATTTTCTTTTGCCTTGTATTTCAATCAGTTATGGCTATGCGAAAAGCCTCAGATTTGCACCTGCCCATTTGTCGCGCGAGCTGTGGCTATTTTTTGTGCAGCGCAGCAGAGACTAGGGCAAGGCGTCAAGGTAGGCTTTTATCTGTGCTGGATCGAAGATGCGGCCATCAAAAAAGCCGTCTGGCCCCATGGCCAAGGGGCCATTGAGTGCGGGCATGGGCCGGGTTTCAGTGAGCGCCCCTTCCACTTTCGAGCTGGCGCCAGGCAGTTTGGCGCCAGTGGGCCCCAAGGCTGCGCGGTAGATGTCCGGGCGATAGGTCATGCGTGCGACCTCTTCGTTTTCAACCGAAAGGCTGATCTCGCGCCAACGCAGCATTTGACTGAAGAACCAGAGTGCATGGCTTTGCCATGGGAAATTGGCCGCCCTGTCAAAGAACACAATAAAGTCCGACTCGAGCGGTCTTCCCGGCAGAAGGCCCTGCAAACTGGCATGGATGATTTCCGGCGCGATGCCCAGATATCTTGGGCTGGACAGGAGGTTGGCCAGCTCGCCAAAATTTTCAGGAATAGCACACCATTGGGCAGACCGATGAAGCGCCCTGATCAAGACGTGCAGGGTATCGCGTTCATGCTCACTCCAGGCTTTGCGCGCAGCCAAAACCTTCTCCGGGCTGGAGCGCCAGATTTGCGACTTTGTGGTGATGATCACACTCTGGCTGTTTTGTGCGGCCACGCTGTTCCATGGTTCACCTACACAAAACCCGTCAATCTCGTGCGAGGCGAGCGCATCAGGCAAGAATGAAGGTGGCACGACAACAATAGAAAGATCTTGATCAGGATCAATGCCGCTCTCCGCCAGCCAATACCGCAGCTCATAAGCATGAGAAGAGAAAGCATGAACCACGCCGAATTTCAATTTGGGTTTGCCCAATGCTGCGCCAGCCTGAATGACTTGCAACAGGGCTTTGCCTGCGGCTGCGGGGCCGGCGAGACTGTGAAAGCCGAACTGGCTCATCGCCTTGGCAGTTTCAGATGAGACGGTGATGGCATTGCCACCCAGTCCCAACGCAAAGGGAACTACCAATTTGGTCTTCAAAGGCATCAGGCCAAGGTTTTGAGCAATCGGCAGCGGCGCCAACATATGTGCAACATCAAACTGGCCAACACACAGCCGGTCCCGCACATTGGCCCAGGATGTTTCTTTGGTCAGGACTAGTTCAATCCCCTCGGCCGCAGCAAAGCCCCTTTCCTTGGCCGCAACCAGGATTGCCGAGTCCAGCAGTGGCAAGAAGCCGGCGCGCACGGGTTTCATCAGCTTTTTCTTTCCTTGTCCATTTGTGGCTGCAACATCGCAATGGTTTCGCGCGCAACAACTGCGATGGTGATGTTGCGTTGCATGGCCGCGCTGCGGAGGCGCCCGTAGGCATCTTCCTCTGCCATGCCATGGGTCGTCATCAACAAGGCCTTCGCTTTTTCGACCAGCTTTCGGCCTTCCAATTCCTCAATTGCCCGGTCGCGTTGCTGGCGCAATTTTTCGAATGACCGGAATCGCGCGATGGCCAGATCCAGAATTGGCTTCACGCGTTCTTTGCGCAGCCCATCAACCACATAGGCCGAGACACCCGCCTCCATCGCTTCAAGCATGGCTTCATCACTCGATTGGTCAACAAACATGGCGATGGGCTTACGAATGGCGCGTGTAAGGTGAAACATGTGTTCCAGCAGATCGCGCTGCGGGTTGCCAAGATCCATGACGATGATATCAGGATCACGCTGGACAATTTCACTGGCAACGCCTTTGAGGTGGACAATTCGGCTGACATTCTGGAACCCGCTTTCACGCAGACCCATTTCGATCATGCGACCGCGGTCCTCACTTTCGTCAATCAGGAGTATACTGAGTTCGGTTGGTTTCACACTCTCATATTGCATTGCACAAATAAATATTGCAACGCGCAAATTTCTGCGGCGTCATCAATGCGTGCGCTCACCGGGCGGACCAGCATGTATCTTTATGTTTACAAGAAACAAGGATCGCAGCGCACTGCGGCTTTGGGCCAGTTTCAGTTTTGCACTATGAACTGAGTTTGTCGGCCATGGGTCAACAACGGACCATTGTATGGTCCAAAAAGATTTGCGCTACTCACCCATTGCTGAAATTAAAAAGTCCCGCAGACTGGTCTGCTCTTGACCCTAGGCCGACTTTCAGGACAGTCGCAATTTATCTCACACCGCAGTTGTTCGACGCTTACAATTTCGTCAAGACCGCCGCGTCTCGACGGGGCAACATGGATGCAATAGTTTCTGATTACGTCTGGTACAAAATATCGGGCAGGCTGTGCGTTCACTCAGGTGATACTTATCCTGTGCCGCTTGCACCGCCTGCCGGCGCCGTTCAGGGCCTACAAGTTTCCCTGTGCCATATCCTGCAAGACCTGTTTCTCAAGCGACAGGTCAGCCACCAACTTCTTCAGCCTTCCATTCTCAGTCTCAAGCTGCTTCAAGCGTTTGGCCTGGTCTACCCCGAGGCCGCCATGCTCTTTCCGCCAGCGGTGCTAGTTTTGCTCCATCGTCCCGGCTTCCTTGCAGGCAACGGCAATCGTCTTGCCCTGCGCTTGAAGCACTTCAATCTGGCGCAGCTTCGTCACAATCTGCTCCGCATTCAGTCTTTTCCTGGTCATCTTCCTTTTCCTTCCAGTTTGATACTCTCATATTGTCTGGTTCAGAAAAAATCAGGTCAGGTCCGCGAAATAATTCTGCGTAAGTTGCGGAAAAGTCGCGTTCATTCTGACGTTCGATCCTGTAGGAAAAATAGCATAAAGTGGTTGGCTGTGCTGGCAGTCTCGGTAGAGTTCGTATCTGCAATTCCCTGAAAAACAGGGAATTAACAGGGAAATTCTCTGATTTTGGCCTGTTCTGGGCCAGTTCGCCCGCAAATTCAGACCTGATTTCCGTGCGTTACGGAAAATTTCCCTGTGTTTCGGAACAGGGAATTTGATGTTGCGATCAGGGACTTTGCTGCCGCGAACAGGCAAGACGCGGGTGCAATCAGGGAACTGAGGAAGTCAAACCTGACTTTGGCCTGCCGGATCCGCAGACACAACATCTTGGGGAAAACGGTGCAACAACAGCAATATATAGTGGACAGGGCGCCTCTGGTGTTCTATCTACGTTCCAAGGTGTGGCGGCTGACCAGGGCCGCCCGAAACAACATCAATCTGGGAACGGGGAGAAACGCATGAACCAGAGATAGGATTTGCCATGACTGAACTCGAGATCGAATACCTCTCCACCCGCGCCTTAAGCCGCTACCCCCGTAACGCGCGAACACACTCAAAGAAGCAGATCAAACAGATCGCCGATAGCATCAGGCAGTTTGGCTTCACCAACCCCCTCCTCATCGACAAAGACAACATGATCCTGGCAGGCCATGGCCGACTTGCGGGGGCACAATTGCTCGCGATGGATCGAGTGCCGTGTGTCCGGCTTGAGCATATGAGCCCGGCCCAAAAGAAGGCCTATGTGTTGGCCGACAACAAGCTGGCACTGAATGCCGGTTGGGATGAAGAGATCCTGGCCATTGAACTCCACGAGCTTCTGTCGGTCGATGATGGTTTTGATATCAGCCTCACTGGCTTTTCCATTGCCGAAGTAGACGGGCTAATTGAAGGCCTGGCAGTTGAAGACCCAGGTTCACCTACGGACGAAACGCTGCCACCACTCGCCTCTGGTTCAGCTATCACCAAACTCGGTGACATTTGGCGACTGGGTCATCATCGGTTGATCTGTGGTAGTGCCCTCGATGTTACTGTCGTCCAACAGCTGATGGCTGGCGAATTCGCCCAAATGGTGTTTACCGATCCGCCTTATAACGTGCCAATCGAGGGCCATGTCAGCGGTTTGGGCGAGGTCAAGCATCGCGAATTTGCCATGGCATCTGGCGAAATGGATCAGGCCCAGTTCACCGCCTTCCTGACAACTGCGTTCCGGAATCTCGCCCTTCACAGCGTCGATGGGTCCATCGCCTTCATATGCATGGACTGGCGCCATATGCAGGAAATGCTGGAAGCCGGCAAAAATGCTTACACCGAACTCAAGAACCTCATCGTCTGGGCCAAAGAGAATGGCGGTATGGGTACTTTTTACCGCTCAAAACACGAACTAATCTTTGCCTTCAAAAAGGGCACGGCACCCCACATCAACAGCTTTGAGCTCGGCCAGCACGGCCGCTACCGCACCAATGTCTGGATCTACAAGGGCATGAACTCTTTTGGCAGCGGCAGGGACCAGGATCTTGCCCTTCACCCGACAGTGAAGCCGGTGGCCATGATTGCCGATGCCATCAAGGATGTTTCCAAGCGCAGCGATATCGTGCTCGACCTTTTTGGTGGCTCCGGCTCCACCCTCATTGCCGCCCACAAGACCGGACGTCGCGGATTCCTCTGTGAACTTGATCCGCTTTACTGTGATCGTATCATTCGCCGGTGGCAGGCCTATGGCAGGGATGATGCCGTGTTAGCATCCACTTCACAGAGCTTCGATGATCTCGCGACCAGACAAACTGGCGCAAAGGATCACCACCACCGTTCCAATGCAAATTCTCCAACCTTCTCCCCTGCCTCAGTTCCGCCAAAAGATCTGTCGCCTGATGCTTCGAGCATTTCATCCTCAGTGGTAGATGAGCCATCTTCGCGCAACAAGAATTTTTGGTAACTACGATGAGCAGCGATGAATTTACCGGATCCAAACTGAAGCTCCCTGCCCCGAGCAATTATGAGGTGGGCTTTGCCAAGCCACCTCTCGCTACCCGTTTCAAGCCCGGCCAGTCGGGAAATCCGAATGGTCGACCGAAAGGCAGGAAGTGCCAGATGCCTGGCATGGCTGAGGAGCGCCTCAAGACCATCATTCTCCAGGAAGCCTATCGGGATATCCCAATTTTGGAGCGCGGACGGGCCCGGCGCGTGTCAATGGTTGAAGCCAATATCAGAGCACTGGCCGTCAGCGGGGCCAAGGGCAACAACCGTGCGGCCAATATCTTTGCCTCCGCCGTCCTGAAGATTGAGGAAGAACGAAAGAACCTGGCCTCCGATTTTTTTGGCGTGGCCATTGACTATAAGCAGAAATGGAGTGCCGAACTTGAACGCCGCAAGCGGCTTGATTTGGATCTCCCAGACCCTATTCCTCATCCAGACGACCTTATTCTGGATCGCAATAATATGAGGGTCGAAATTCGTGGCCCACTGACTAAAGAAGATCTTGAGCTGTGGGAGTTTGGCAAGGCCTATACTGAGATCTTGCAGGACGCTGGTGCAGATCTTCAGGCCGAGCTGGAAGCCGAGACAGACGATGCCCAGCGAAATCGACTAGAGCAGGAAATCAATGCCAACGAAGCC
>JANPHF010000065.1:0-33233 GCA_031424315.1 Aestuariivirga sp. | reverse complement strand
CTGGCAAGCGCGATCAGGTGCTAGATCTGGTGGCCCCGGCCAAAGGCTGGGCGCGGGCAATCTTCGTAGGCTCAGGCCCGACCGACAAGACCAGCCAGCGCGAATGGGAGCTGACAGGCGGTTTCGTGGCGGGCCAAGTGTTGGCCACCAAGCAGGAAAAGGCGTTCGTGGTGCTGGAGGCCTTGTCGGATAAACAGGCCGCTGCGGTGGCTTCCGGCGCCGCGCTGCGGAATTACCAATTCGCCAAATACAAGGGCAAGAAGCCCGATGCGCCAAAGCTGCTTGAGGCACTTACAATTGTGACATCCGCTGCGACCAAGGCCAAGGCAATCTTTGCTGACTATGCCGCTCTGGCAGAGGGTGTGCATCTGGCGCGCGATCTGGTGAATGAGCCTGCCAATGTCCTGCATCCTGTGGAATTCGCCAAGCGCGCACAGGCGCTCACCAAGGCTGGGGTGAAAGTTGAAGTGCTCACGCCAACGCAAATGAAAAAACTCGGCATGGGTGCATTGCTCGGTGTGGCGCAAGGCTCCCCCTTCGAGCCGCGGCTTGTAGTGATGCGTTGGGATGGTGGGCCAAAGGGCGAGGCTCCTGTGGCCTTCGTCGGCAAGGGCGTAACTTTCGATACCGGTGGCGTTTCCATCAAGCCTTCTGCAGGCATGGAAGACATGAAGGGCGACATGGGCGGCGCTGCCGCCGTCACTGGCCTCATGCTGGCGCTGGCCAGGCGCAAAGCAGAGTGCAACGTGATTGGTGCCATTGGTGTGGTTGAGAATGCCGTCGATGGCGCGGCCCAGCGCCCCGGTGATGTGGTGAAATCCATGTCCGGCCAAACCATCGCCGTACTCAACACAGACGCCGAAGGCCGGCTAGTTCTGGCGGATGTGCTCTGGTATGTGCAGGACAGATTCAAGCCCAAGTTCATGGTCAATCTGGCCACCCTGACAGGCGCCATCATGGTGGCGCTGGGCAAGGAATATGCTGGCCTGTTCTCCAACAACGACGAGCTCTCGGCCCGCCTCACGTCAGCAGGGCTGGAAACGGGCGAGAAATTGTGGCGCATGCCCTTGGGCCCAGAATATGACAAGCTGATCGACAGCGACATTGCCGACATGAAGAACATCGGCGGCCGCTTCGGCGGTTCCATCACCGGCGCGCAATTCATCCAGCGCTTCGTGAACAAGGTGCCTTGGGCGCATCTGGATATTGCCGGCACCGCAATGGATGCCACCAAGACATCCATCAACCAAAGCTGGGGCTCCGGGTGGGGCGTGCGTCTCCTCAACAGGCTGGTAGCAGATCATTACGAAAAATAGGGCTGATCAGCCTTCAAATGGCCGCGGGTTTGATTGACCTGCGGCATTTTTCTCAGGTGGAACAATCCGGCGTTTGCGCTCCAGTTCTTCCACGGCCTTGCTGCCTGCATTGGCCAAATCGAATTTCATGCGGGACTGTTCAACAAAGTCACGGTTGGCGATGGCCCATGCCCCCACAGCCTTCAAGGGCTCGATCAAAGTCAGACCCGTAGGCGTTAGCTCATAATCCACGCGCGGCGGAATGCTGGGCGTGACGGTTCGGGTCACCAGCCCATCTCGCTCAAGGCCGCGCAGTGTCAATGCCAGCATGCGCTGCGAAATCGCTGGAACAGCACGGCGTACTTCGTTGAAGCGCATCGGCCCGTCCGCCAGCAACCTCACAATATAGACCGTCCACTTGTCGCCAATGCGCGCCAGCACATCCGCTACTGCGCGGCAGTCGGTGGTTTCATGGCTGTTACCGGGTTTCATAAATGTGCCTTCTTGTGTTACAGATCAAGGTTACCTATGTAGTGTCGGTAACATTAGTTTACCTGGTCACATATAGCAACTGTGATCAGAGAATTCAACCGAAAGAGGATAACATGACCGCACTTTGGAGCCCTGTAAAAATTGGCAAGTTGGAATTGAAGCATCGCCTCGGGCTGGCGCCGATGACGCGCAGCCGCGCCAAGGCCGATGGTTCACCTGGCGATTTGGCCGCCGAATATTACGCCCAGCGCGCTTCGCTTGGCCTGTTGATTTCAGAAGGCACCCAGCCTTCGGACGACGGGCAGGGCTATACCACCACGCCGGGCATCTACACCGACGCCCACGTCAGGGGCTGGAAGAAGATCACCGATGCCGTTCACAAGGCTGGCGGCCACCTCTACATCCAGCTGATGCACGCTGGCCGTGTGGCCCATCCCGACAACACGCCGCACCACCGCCAGCCTGTGGCGCCATCAGCCATTGCCCCAGCCGGCGTTCAGATGTTTACGCCAACTGGCATGCAGGCAGCGCCAACGCCGCGCGCCCTCACCACTGCGGAAGTGAAGCAGACGGTGAAGGATTTCGCCCATGCCGCCAAGCGCGCCATTGAAGCTGGCGCAGATGGCGTCGAAATCCACGGTGCCAACGGCTATCTGGTGCAGCAGTTCTTTGCGCCGAATGCCAACACGCGCACCGATGAATATGGTGGTTCGATTGAAAACCGCGCCCGCTTTGCCATTGAAGTGGCCAAAGCTGTCGCTGCTGAAATCGGTCCAGAGCGCACGGGCATTCGCCTTTCGCCGCTCAACCCAACGGGCGATTTGGCTGAAGGGCCAGAAGCTGGTGATCTTTACCGCTATCTGGTTGCCGAGTTGAACAAGCTGAACCTCGCCTATTTGCACATTCTGCACACAGGCGATGAAAAGCTGGTGCAGGATTTGCGCAAGGCCTGGAAGCATCCGCTTCTGGTCAACCGCCCTAATGCAACGCCGGAGAATCTCGATCAGGACGTGAAGACTGGCCTGGCCGATCTCGTGCCGGTGGGCAAAATGGCGCTGGCCAATCCAGATCTCGTCACGCGCTTGCAGAAGAAGGCCCCGCTGAACCAGCCCAACCCCGCCACCTTCTTTGGTGGTGGCGCAGAAGGCTTCACGGATTATCCCGCGCTCGCCGCATAACAACGCTTGAAATTGCTTCCGCCTTGAGGTCAATGGCCTCATGGCGGAAGTTTTCTTTTATCAGCTGGGCGAGAAGCCGCTTGCCCACATCTTGCCCGACCTCTTGAATCGGAGCTTGGCACGCGGCATTCGCGTTGCCGTTGAAACCATTGTGCAGGATAATGTGCCACGGCTTTCCGCGTTGCTATGGAGCCACGAGGATGTGAGCTTCCTACCGCATGGTCATGGCGAGGATGCTTGTGCCGAGCAGCCCATATGGCTTTGCGCCGATTCAGAAAATCCCAATGCCGCCACCTATCGATTTTACGTTGAAGGCGCGATGCCAGTTGCGCTTGATGGCATCGAAAGAGCCATCATTCTGTTTGATTCAAGTTCCGAAGAAGCGCTTGCAAGTGCCCGGAACGAATGGAAAAAACGAAAAAGCGAAGGCCACTCAATCCAATATTGGAAACAGGACGAAAACGGCAAATGGAAAAATCTGGCGTGAAGGCAAAACTGCGTTACAGGCTCCTCACGGGGCCGGATGATCGCAGGTTCTGTGAGCGTGTTTCAGCCGCACTGGATGAAGGTTATCAGCTCCACGGTTCACCCTCCGTTACTTACAACGGCAAGCAGGTGATCGCCGCTCAGGCCTTGATCCTGCGCGCTAAATCAACCACGCCGCGCAAGTCTGCCACCTCAAAATAGCGCGCCGTTTCCTTGGGCACTTCCTCGTGCTCATGGTCCCAAGTGATTTCGAACGGCACATAACAGCCGAAACCACCCGCATGAATCATGGGCAGCACATCTGACTTGATCGAGTTGCCCGCCATCAGTGTGTGGCTCACCCTCCCGCCATAGCGCTTGGCGATTTTCTCATAGGTGGCGGGCTTCTTGTCGGAAACAATTTCCACGCCTTCGAAATAGTGGGCAAGTCCTGAGGCCAGAACTTTACGCTCCTGGTGGTGCAAGTCGCCCTTTGTGATCAGCAGCAATTTGAAATCGCCATGCAGCGACTTTAGCGTGTCTTCAACATGGGGCAGCAGTTCCATCTCATGGTCCAGCATGTTGCGGCCCATGGCGATCAGCTTGCTGATGGTCTCGGCCCCAACTTTGCCTTGGGTGATTTCAATGGCGCTTTCAATCATCGAAAGGGTGAAACTCTTCACGCCAAAACCATAAAGCGCAATGTTGCGCTTCTCCATTTCCATCAGGTGATGCGTGGCCGCAGCGGCAGAAATCTCACCCTCGAACATGCGGCCAAATTCCTGCTCGGTGTTTTCAAAATGGATGAGGTTGTGCCACAGGGTGTCATCGGCATCGAAGGCAACAAGATCAAGTCTGCTCACAGCCGTGCCTCAATCGCATCCCAGATCAGCGCTGCAATATCTGGCCCGCCAAAACGTCTCACCTGGCGGATGCCTGTGGGCGAGGTAACGTTGATCTCCGTCATGTAATCGCCGATCACATCAATCCCGGTGAAAATCAGGCCGCGTTTCTTCAGGTCTGGCCCAATGGCTTCGCAGATTTCATGCTCGCGCTTGGTCAGCGTGGCAGGCTCGGCCCGCCCGCCTACATGCATGTTGGAGCGATTGTCATGTTCGGCCGGCACACGGTTAATGGCGCCCGCCACCTTGCCATCCACCAGGATGATGCGCTTGTCGCCCTTGCGCACATCCGGCAGATATTTCTGCGCGATATAGGGCTCACGGTAGGCGTTGGCGAACAGCTCCATCAATGAGGAGAAATTCTGGTCATTGGCCGAAATGCGGAACACACCAGCGCCGCCATTGCCATACAGTGGCTTCAGGATCACATCGCCATGTTCCTTGCGGAACTTGTCGATCTCGCCCACATCGCGCGTGATCAAAGTTTCCGGCATGAAATCGCGGAACTTGAGGATGAACAACTTCTCCGGCGCATTGCGCACTTCGGTTGGATCATTCACCACAAGTGTCTTGGGGTGGATCAGATCGAGCAGATGCGTGGCGGTGATATAGCCCATGTCAAACGGCGGATCCTGCCGCATATGCAGAACCTGCTGCGTGGAAAGATCGATGCGGTGCTTTTCACCCACGGTGAAATGCGCCCCCTTCGCATCCTGCACTTTCACCTTCTGGCCGAAAGCCGTGAGCTTGCCATGCTCATAAGCCAGCGTGTGGGTTTGGTAATAAAACAGCTCATGCCCGCGCGCCTGCGCTTCCAGCATGATGGCAAAAGTCGAGTCGCCCTCGATGTTGAACAGTTCGATAGGGTCGCACTGCACGGCAACTTTCAGGCTCATTCAATAGGCTCCCTCGAAGGCGTTTTCGATGTGGGTTGGCAGGAGGGCCGAGTTAACGGCCACAATGTCGAATCTGCAAGTGCCACTGTTTGCAACCTCGTCCTGCGCCATCCAATGGGCTGCCGCATTGGCGATGCGGCGCGATTGATAGGCTGTCACCGATTCCACCGCCTCGTCATGGCTGGCACGGGCCTTAACCTCAATGAATGCGGTCACATCGCCCTTGCGCATGATGAGGTCAACCTCGCCGGACGGCGATTTATAGCGCCGCCTGATGAGCGCGTAGCCCTTGGCCATGAGCAGCGCTATGGCCACAGTTTCAGCCAAGCGGCCCTTAGCCTCCGCCGCCTTGCGGTCACGGGCCATCGGCTTTGCGCCTCAGAATGCGGGCATAGATATCCTCCTTGGCAAGGCCGAATTCCTTGGCAACGAGGTTGGCGGCCTTGCTGGCGGAATGGTCTTGCAGCGCTGCCGTAATAGCGCTTTCGATCTGCGCATCGCTCACCGTTTCGACTTCATCCGTCGGAGGAGCAATTACCAGAACGATCTCGCCTTTGATGGCCTCGCGCCTTTCAAGCTGCACGCGAATCTCCACGGCAAACCCGCGCAGAACCTCTTCATGCAGCTTGGTAAGCTCGCGGCACAAAGCCATGTTCCGACTCGGGAAAACGGTTTCGATGTCGAGCAGCGCATCCAACACGCGGTGCGGGCTTTCGAAGGCGATGAGTGTTGATGGCACGTCCTTGAAACGGCTGAGATGATCGCGCCGCGCCTTTTCCTTCTGCGGTAAAAAGCCAATGAAGGTAAAGGTATCCGAGGGCAGGCCGGAAAGGGTGAGCGCCGTCAGCGTGGCCGAAGCGCCTGGCAGGGAATGCACAGCCAGCCCTTCATCCACGCAGGCCCGCACCAGGCGGTAGCCGGGGTCTGACACGAGCGGCACGCCAGCGTCCGACACTAGTGCATAGGCTGCTCCATTCTTCAGCGCTTCAATGATCGCGGGCCGCACCGCCTCAGCATTGTGCTCGTGATAGGGTTTCATCACGGCCTTGATGCCATAGCGTTCCATTAAGCGCGATGTGACACGCGTGTCTTCGCACAAAACCAGATCCGCCGCAGCGAGTGTCGCCAGCGCACGCAATGTAACATCGCCCAGATTGCCAATTGGCGTGGCCGTGATGTGCAGACCCGGCTCTAGGGCAGGGGCCTCGTGTCGCTGCGCGCCGATATGGAAAAGGCGTTCAGCCATTGAGTTCCCTGATGAGCGCATTGAGCAAGGGCCGCCCGCGCCGGGTGGCTTGCAAGCGACCATCCACCACCTGCAACAAGTCCAGCGCAGCCAGCGCGTCGATCTTGTCGGCTGATATGGCGCGGCCCGCCAGCTTGGTATGGCGCAAAAGGTCCAATCCCTCATTGATCCGCATGGACATCAGCAGATATTCGGGGGCTTGCTCGGCCAGTGTCAATTGCTGGCGCTCAATCATTCCATGTCCTTCTTGCTCCACGCGCTTGAGCCATGTTTCGGGATGCTTTTCGCAAGCCGTGGCCAATCCTGCCAGCCTCCCATGCGCCCCGGGGCCAACACCCGCATAATCGAGATAGCGCCAATAAGTAAGATTGTGCCGGCTCTCTTGGCCGGGCCTGGCATGATTGGAAATTTCGTAAGCGTTAAGCCCCGCGGCCTCGGTGAGCTCCTGTGTCACTTCATAAAGAGAGGCCGCATCGTCATCATTCGGCACCACCAGTTTGCCGGATTGGAACAGATCGAAGTAACGCGTTTCCGGCTCGATGGTGAGTTGATACAGCGACATGTGGCCTTGTTGCTCGCCAAGCGCCTGCTTCAACTCTTCACGCCATGTCGACACCGTTTGCCCCGGCCTTGCGTAGATCATGTCGAAGGACACGCGCGGAAAGATTTTGGCGGCCAGTCGGAACGCGGCCAGCGCTTCCTCTGGCGTATGCTGCCTTCCCAACGCAGCGAGATCGGCGCCATTGAGTGATTGTACCCCAACCGAAACGCGGTTCACGCCAGCCGCGCGATAGCCACGGAAATTCTCTGCCTCCACGCTGGTGGGATTGGCCTCCAATGTGATTTCGGCATCCGCAGCGATGGGCCAGAGTTTGGCAATCCCTTCCAACACATGCGCCACTGCTGCTGGCGGCATCAGCGATGGCGTGCCGCCACCGAAGAAAATGCTGGTGACGGTTTTGGCAGGTGCGATTTCGTGCATGTGCTGCAACTCGCGCACCAAGGCACGGGCAAAGCGCATGTGATCCACTGCCTCATGCCGCACATGGCTGTTGAAATCGCAATAGGGGCACTTGGCCTTGCAGAAAGGCCAATGCACGTAAACGCCAAAGTCAGAAGAGATCGGCAAGCAACTGCTCCAGCGCCTGAGCGCGATGTGAGATCTTGTTCTTTGCCTCGGGCGTCAATTCCGCAAAGGTCTTGCCACCCGTTGCTTCCTGCGCGTCGGGCACAAACATGGGGTCATAGCCATGGCCAAAGGGCCCGCGCGGCGGCCATGCTAAGTGACCTGGCGCCACGCCTTCATAAAACTGCGTCTCGCCATCGGGCCACATCACACACAGTGTGCATTTGAATTGTGCAGCCCGCTTCTCGTGCGTGGCAGCGCCTGCGGCCCGCAGCTTTTCTTCCACCAAACGCATGGCTTGCGACCAATCGCGCGAAGGCCCGGCCCAGTCGGCAGTATAAACGCCGGGCGCGCCACCAAGTGCATCCACACAGAGCCCTGAGTCATCTGAAATGGTGATGAGCCCTGAGGCCTTGCACGCTGCCTCGGCCTTGATCCTCGCATTGCCGCGAAATGTGTGCTCGGTCTCGGCGGGCTCAGGTAGACCCAATTCGCCCGCTGATTTCGCCGTCACGCCAAAAGGGGCAAGCAACTGGGCAAATTCTTCCAGCTTGCCCTTGTTATGCGTGGCAATCAGGATGGTTTGATTTTTGAGTGAGCGGCTCACGCCAGCGCCTTCTTCTGCATCTCGACCAACTGCGCGATGCTGCCTTTGGCCAGCGCTAGCAACTCATGCAGCTTTTCTTCGGAGAAGGGTTCACCTTCTGCCGTGCCTTGAATTTCGATGATGCCGCCTGAACCCGTCATCACGAAATTCGCATCTGTCTCGGCGGTGGAATCTTCTGCGTAGTCCAGATCAGCCACACATTGCCCGCCATGAATGCCGCAGGAGATTGCAGCCACATGATCCTTGAGTGGCGAGGCGGTTAACATCCCGCGCTTCATCATCACGCCGACGCAGTCTGACAAGGCAATGAAACTGCCGGTGATCGCCGCCGTGCGCGTTCCGCCATCGGCCTGGATCACATCACAATCCAATGTGATCTGCCGTTCGCCCAGCGCCTTCAAATCCACAATGGCGCGCAAGCTGCGGCCAATGAGGCGTTGGATTTCCTGCGTGCGGCCAGATTGCTTGCCGGCGGCGGCCTCACGCTTCATCCGGTCGCCAGTAGCGCGTGGCAGCATGCCATATTCCGCCGTCACCCAGCCTTTGCCGCCGCCCTTCAACCAAGGCGGCACACGTTCCTCCAGCGAAGCGGTGCACAGCACGTGCGTGTCACCAAATTTCACAAGGCAAGAGCCTTCAGCATGTTTCGAAACCGCGCGCGCGAAAGAGACGTTGCGCAATTGGTTAGGCAGGCGGCCGGATGGGCGCATGGAAAATCCTCAGATCAGCCCGTTGTCACGGGCGAGTTGCAACAAATTCACTTCAGGCCTTGCGCCTGTATGCGAAATCACTTCGGCAGCTGCAAGCGAGCCAAGGGCCGCACATTGGCGCAAGGGCTTGCCATGGGTGTGGCCGAACAGGAAACCTGAGGCGAACAGATCGCCAGCCCCCGTTACATCCACCACGTGCTCAACCGGATGTGCGGGAACAGTCACTCTCTCATCGCCACGCACAACAACACAGCCCTTGTGAGAGCGCGTAAGCACCGCCAGCGGGCAATCCTTCGCAATGGCTGAAACCGCGCCGTCAAAATTCTGCGTCATGTAGAGAGACTTGATCTCGCTCTCATTGGCAAACACAATGTCGATGCTGCTCTTGATGAGGTCATGCCAATCATCGCGGTGCCGCTCCACGCAGAAGGAATCTGACAGCGTGATAGAAGTGAGCCGCCCGGCAGCGCGGGCAATTTTCGCCGCTTCGCGGAAAGCGGCCTTGGCTTCGGGCTTGTCGTAAAGATAGCCCTCCATGTAAGTCACTTTCGCGGCTTCAACCACGGCCTTGTCCACATCAATAGTGGAGAGATTGACGCAGGCGCCGAGATAAGTGTTCATCGTGCGCTCGCCATCGGGGGTCACGAGAATGAAGCTCCGCGCCGTGGCCGGGCCATCCTTGGCCTTCGGCGTGCCGAAATGCACACCGATCGACTTCATGTCATGCGAATAGATGGCGCCCAGCTGATCGTCCTTCACCTTGCCGAAATAGGCAGCAGCTCCGCCAAAGCTGGCCACGCCCGCCGCCGTGTTGCCCGCTGAGCCACCAGAGATTTCGGTGGCCGGGCCCATCACGGAATAAAGCTGTTCAGCCCGCGCCTCATCGATGA
This sequence comes from Aestuariivirga sp., assembly GCA_031424315.1. Lineage (GTDB taxonomy): Bacteria > Pseudomonadota > Alphaproteobacteria > Rhizobiales > Aestuariivirgaceae > Aestuariivirga. Next base: position 23,426 of record JANPHF010000065.1, on the reverse strand, counting down.
GGTTCATCGAACCTTTCACCAATTTCTCGCGGGAAACAAAACCGTCATCCACCTTGGCAATCACGTCAACAATGGCATTGCCGATGGTAAGAACGTCAAATTCCAATTTGCTCATGCTGGCTGAACTAGCCCAAGCCACTTGCAGAAACAAGCGCGGCTTCCTATCTCTGGCGACATGTTTTCAGCCTTGTTCAAAGCAGTGAATGACCTTACCTCACCAGAGCTGCGTGCTGTCCTGTGGAAATCCGTTGCGCTGTCCATCGGCCTGTTTGCCGCTCTTTGGATCGGCATTGAATTCGCGCTCTCGACCATCACCATGGTCCCATGGCCATGGTTGACAACTGCATTGCAAGTTTCCACCGGGCTTGGGCTGTTCGCCGCCTTCTTCTTCCTGATGGCGCCAGTGACCGCACTTTTCGCAGGCCTGTTTCAGGATACAATTTCGGCCCGCATCGAAGCGCGGCACTATGCCCATGAGCCGCCGGGCCGGCCGCTTAAATTCATGGTGGGTCTCATCACCGCGCTGAAATTCGCTGCGCTCTCATTGGCCGTAAATACAGTGGTTCTGCCGCTGGTGTTTTTTGCAGGCTTCGGCGCGGTCCTGATGTGGCTCGCCAACGCCTATCTGATCAGTCGTGAATATTTCGTTCTGGCAGCGGCACGCCACATGCCTGTGGCCCAGGCGGCCCAGATCCGCCGCGACAACGCCGTGCAAATCTTCATCGCCGGCCTCATCCCTGGCGCGCTGGCACTGATCCCCTTCATCAACTTCGCCACGCCGGTGTTTGCCACCAGCTATTTCCTGCACTACTTCAAACAGGGGCGCTAACCCGGCGCTTCTGTCTTCGGCTTGAAATTGCAACACTCTGCCACGATGCAGCGCCAACATTCGGGCTTGCGCGCCTTGCAGATATAGCGGCCATGCAGGATCAGCCAGTGATGCGCGTGGCGTAGATAGGGCGCAGGAATCACTTTCTCCAGCTTCCTTTCAACTTCCAGCGGTGTCTTGCCCGAAGCCAGGCCCAGCCGATTACCCAAGCGGAATAGATGCGTGTCCACGGCGATGGTGGGTTCGCCAAACACAATGTTTAAAACTACATTTGCCGTCTTGCGGCCAACACCAGGCAGAGCTTCCAACTCCTCGCGTGTCGACGGCACCTTGCTGTGATGCCGCTCAATCAGCGCCCGTGACAGCCCCATCACATTCTTGGCCTTGGCCTTGTACAGCCCGATGGTCTTGATTGCCTCGCGCAGGCCATCTTCGCCTAGCGCCACCATTTTCTCCGGCGTGTCCACTTTCGCAAACAGCGGCTTCGTGGCCTTGTTCACACCCGCATCCGTGGCCTGAGCCGAAAGCACCACCGCCACCAGAAAGGTAAAATCGTTCACCGAATGGAGTTCACCCTTCGGCTCCGGATTGGCCTCGGCAAAGCGGCGGAACATCTCTTCGATTTGCGCGGGTTTCATCTTGGCAGTCATGGCCAACTGTCTTAGCTTGGGGCATGGCCGAAGCAAAAGCTGAAACCGTCAGGATCACGCTTTATCCACACCGCTCGCTCAGCCGCTTTGGCTTGCGGCTGGTGCTGGGTGGCGTTGTGTTTTCAAATCTCGTCGTCGGGGCCTTTTTTTGGAACACCAAGGCTTGGCCGGTGTTCGGATTTCTGGGGCTGGACGTGCTGTTGGTTTTCGTGGCCTTCTGGCTGAACAATCGCGCCGCCGAGGCGCGTGAGCAGATTGTGATTGAGGGTGACGAAGTCACTTTCATTCATACAGACCGGAGGGGCCAGCAGCGCCGCACTTTCAATCGCCGCTGGATGCGTGTGGAATTGGAAGTGGATGAGGCGCGCGAACTGGTGGGTCGGCTGTTTCTGGTTTCGCACGGCAAGCGCAGCGAAGTGGGCCGCTTTCTCGGCGCGGAAGAACGTGAAGCACTGGCCAAACATTTGCGGCGGGCTGTGGCGTGAAACGGGTGGAATCGCCCGCACGTCAAAGCTAGTTTCGCATACATGGAACACACATCAGAACTCGATGACTATGCCAAGGTGCGCGCAGTGCTGGAGCATCTCACCAGCGATTGGCGCGAGCAGCCCTCACTAGGCGAACTCGCCCGCCCTGTGGGATTGAGCGAAGACCAGTTGCAAAAGCTTTTCACGCGCTGGGCTGGGCTCACGCCCAAGGCGTTTCTGCAAGCCCTTACGCTGGATCACGCCCGCGCCATGTTGAAAGACCGCGCCTCCATCCTGGATGCGGCATTGGACAGTGGACTTTCCGGCCCCGGCCGCCTGCATGATCTCTTCATCGCCCATGAAGCCATGTCGCCCGGCGCTTACAAGGCCAGGGGCGATGGCTTGGCCATTGCTTACGGCTTTCACCCATCGCCGTTCGGCATTGCCTTGGCCATGGTGACGGATCATGGCCTTTGCGGTCTCTCGTTCGCGGATGAGGGCGGGGAAAAGGCGGCGCTTCAAGACATGATGAGCCGCTGGCCAAACGCGCGCTACGCGGAGGACTCGGCCCGCACCGCACCCTTTGCGGCGCGTGTCTTCGGCAACATCAGGGATGGCCAGCCCCTCCGCATTACCATGATCGGCAGCGATTTTGAAATCCGCGTGTGGGAAACGCTCCTGAAAATCCCGCGTGGCCGCGCCGTGTCTTATGGCGACATTGCCAAAAACCTCGGCAAGCCCAAAGCCGCGCGTGCGGTGGGGGCAGCAGTGGGCAAGAACCCAATTTCTTTCGTGGTGCCCTGCCACCGCGTGCTGGGCTCAACTGGTGCGCTCACCGGCTATCACTGGGGCCTCACGCGCAAAAAGGCCATTCTTGGGTGGGAAGCGGGCCGGATTTAGAACGGCGCAAAGTTGGCGCCGTTCTATCGCAGCTCAATCTTACGCCATCGGGGGCTTGTAAGCGGCTGAAGTTTTCCCCGCCAGTGTCATTGCGGCCATGGCTTCTGAGGCAGTAAACAGTTTTGTTGTCATGGCACCCGAAGTGGTGCCTGACGCCCCAACTGCCAGGGCCACGGCCATCGCAACTGAATCATTGGGGGCCTCCGTCAAGCAAACAACATCAAACTTGCCAAAACTGAAAAACAGGTGGTGCAACTTGCCACCGGCGGCTTCGATGAGTTTTCGCGCTGCTGCTTCTCGGTCTGTTGGCTTGGCAACCATGGCTTTGGTGGCTTCTGCAGAATAGCTGAGCTGATACAAGTAGAATGACATAATAGAGTCCTCCCGTGTTGCATGGGTTCGCGCCCGGCACGCAAGACGCTAGCATCGCTGGCCCGTGCGGCCTAGGGATTAAAGGGCTCGTCAACCGCCCAAACCGACTGTGAGGGCGATATGGGCGATGACACTGGCCGCAAAGCCCAGTGCAATCGCGGGCAGCCAGCGCAGGTGTTTGCCAAAGGTGTAGTCTTTGCCTGCCAGTCCCATAAGCGCGATCCCGGCGGAGGAACCGATCGAAAGCATCGAGCCGCCCACGCCAGCACTCAGCGCCAACAGCAGCCACTGACTTTCATCCATCTGCGGGTTCATCTGCAGCACGGCATAGACCAAAGGCACATTGTCCAGCACCGCCGAAAGCGGCCCCACAAAAATATTGGCCAGCGTGGGTGAAAGCCCGGCGTAAAGCGCGTTGTTGGCCAGCGCCAGCCAGCCCAGATGGGCAAGGCCGCCAATGGAGAACATGATGCCGAAGAAGAACAACAGCGTATCCCACTCAATGCGCTGCATTTCGCGAAAGGAATCCAGCACCAGATCATCTTTGCGCCGCTGGGTGAAATAGGCCAGCCCTTGCAGCAACCCAAGCCCCAGCACCATTCCTGCAACTGGCGGCAGGCCCAGAAGCATATTCATCAGCACACTGATGATAATGGTGGCGGCAAAAATTAGAACCACGGCGGTAGCACCCGGCTTCGTGTTGACCCGTTCGGCCTTGGCTTCCGGCCCGCCCTTGGGCAAGGCTAGCGTCATAAGCGCTGCAGGAATCAGCCATGAGAGCAAGGCCGGCACAAACAATTTGAAGAACGGCAGGAAAGCCAATTTACCCGCCTGCCAGATCATCAGGCTGGTCACATCGCCAAACGGGCAAAATGCCCCACCCGCGTTCGAAGCCACAACGATATTGATGCAAGCGAGTGTCACGAATTTGGCATTGCCGCGCCCCAGGCCCAGCGCCACAGCACCCATCACCAGTGCCGTCGTCATGTTGGCCAACACAACTGAAAGCGCAAAGGTGCTCAAGCCGAGAATCCAGTAGAGCTGACGGAATGAATATCCGGCACTCACCAGCCGCCCGCGCAAGGCTTCAAACACGCGCCGTTCTTCCAGCACATTCACATAGGTGATGGACACCAGCAGGAAGAGCAACAACTCGCCGTAATCCATGATGGACTCGCGCGCCGCTTTTGCCGCTTCGGCGCTGGTTCCGCCCTTCATCGCCATCACGCCAACCAGCAACCAGATTATTCCCGAAGCCAGAACCACGGGCTTGGACTTCTTCAAGTCAATCACTTCTTCCAGCATCACCAGCAGATAGGCGATGAGGAAAATGCCAAGTGCGAGAATTGCGAGAGGATGGAAGGGGGTCACAATCAGGCGCTCTCCAGCTCCAGCCATTGATCTTCCATGACCACAAGTTCTTCCGCCATCTGCGTGCGCAGGCGTGCGAAATCGGCGGCCTTCTTGGGTTCTTCCTTATAAATGGTGTGATCGGCCAGCGCTGCATCCAGGAGTTCAATCTTTTCGCGCAGCTTGTCCATCTTGCTCACCAGATTGGCGGCGTGGTTTTTGGCTTTGGTGGCCGACACCGGTTTGATGGGCTTTGGCGCATCGACCTTTTTAGGCGCAGGTGCTGAAGCCTTGCCCAACACCAGATTGGTATAGTCTTCCATGTCGCCATCAAAGTTCTTCACCGTGCCGTCGCGCACCAGCCAGAGGCGGTCCACGCAGGTTTCGATGATGTGCCTGTCATGCGAAATCAGAACCACAGCGCCTTCATATTCATTGATGGCGTGGATCAGTGCCTCGCGGCTGTCGATATCCAAATGGTTGGTGGGTTCATCCATCACCAGAATGTGCGGCGCGTGAAACGTGGCGAGGAAAAACAACAGCCTCGCCTTTTCACCACCCGACAGGGTGTTGCAGGGCGAATCCGCCAGATGCGAACCAAAGCCCACAGCGCCCAACTTGGCGCGCCGCTGCGCCACAGGCGTATCTGGCATCAGCGAAGTCACATATTCAAACGGCGTGCGGCTTTCATCCAACTCGTCCAACTGGTGTTGCGCGAAATAGCCCACTGAAATCTTAGGGTGATGATGCATCTCGCCCAGCATCGGCTTCAGCCTGCCGCACAGCAGCTTGGCGAAAGTGGATTTGCCATTGCCGTTGGAGCCGAGCAAGGCGATGCGGTCATCCGGGTCCATCCGCAACGAGATGTTACGCAACACCACGCGCTCGCCGTAACCAATACCGCACTTCTCAAAGGAATAGGCGGGTGGAGCCAAAGCCTTTTCCGGGTTCGGAAAAATGAATGGCGCGACGCGGTTTTCCACCATGTCGGCAATCGGTTCCAGCTTGGCCAGCGCCTTCATGCGGCTTTGTGCCTGCCGCGCTTTGGTCGCCTTGGCTTTGAAGCGGTCGATGAAGGCTTGCATATGCGCGCGCTGGTCATCCTGCTTCTTTTTCATCTTGGCGTTGAGCGCCTGCTTCTCGCGCCGCTGGCGTTCGAAGATGTCATAGGTGCCCTGATAAAGCGTCAGCTTCTGGCCATCAAGATGCAGGATCGCGTTCACCGCCACATTCAAGAGATCGCGGTCATGGCTGACCAGCAGAATGGTGTGCGGATAATCGCGGATATAGTCCTGCAGCCAGATGGTGCCTTCAAGGTCGAGATAGTTGGTGGGCTCGTCCAGCAGCAAGACATCGGGAGCGCCAAACAGCGCGGCCGCCAGAGCCACACGCATGCGCCAGCCGCCAGACAGCGCCGAGCAGGGCCCGCGCATGGTTTCTTCACTGAAGCCCAAGCCGGCCAAAATCACTGAAGCTCGCGCCTCTGCTGAATGGGCATTGATATCTGCAAGCCGGGTTTGAATGTCGGCAATGCGGTGTGGGTCAGTGGCCGTTTCCGCCTCGTGGAGCAGAGAAGCGCGCTCCTTGTCGCCCGCCATCACCACATCCAGCAGTGTCTCATCACCGCCCGGCGCTTCCTGCGCCACTGTGCCAATCCTGGCCCCACGCGGCACGTAAGTCTCCCCCGATTCCGAGGCAAGATCACCCATGATCAGCTTGAGCAATGTGGACTTCCCCGTGCCGTTGCGCCCCACCAGCCCCACCTTGTGGCCAGAAGGGATCACCGCCGAGGCATGGTCCAGCAACAGGCGTCCGCCAATGCGGTAAGTGATTTCAGAAATTGATAACATCGCCGCTCAATACTGGCATTGTCCTTTGGGCGCAAACTTCGATTGCCCGTTGACTCAAACTATGTTGCGGTGCACAAATCCCCTCATGAATTTGATGACCGCACCTCCGACTGAAGACAGTTCTTATATCGACGAAATCACCGCCATGCTGCGCGGGCTTCTGCGCCAGGTGATCAAGGCGCGTGAGCCGGAGGTTCTGCCCATCCTCGATGACGCCGCCGCTGCTCAGCACATCCCGCCACATCTGGTGGAACATGCCTTGCAGGTGATCGGCATCTGGCTGCAGCTGATGAACATCGCGGAAGAAAACGCCGCCATCCGCAACCGCCGAAGCCTGGAAAAGCAGGCTGGGCCGGATGAAGTGGGTGGCTCACTCTCACAAAGCCTCTCGGAAGCGGCGGCCAATGGCGTTTCCGGCGAACAGGTTCAGAGGGTTTTGAATATCCTCGATGTCGGCCCCACCATCACCGCGCATCCAACCGAGGCCAAGCGCGTCACGGTTCTGGAAATCCACCGCCGCATTTATCTGAAGCTCTATGAGCTCGAAAGCCCGCGCTGGACGCCGCGTGAGCGCGACAATCTGCTGTTCCAACTCCGCAATGAAATTGACCTTCTATGGATGACAGGCGAAGTGCGCGCCGAAAAGCCGACGGTGGAAAGTGAAGTGGCTTGGGGTCTGCACTTCTTCCGCGACGCCTTGTTTGATCGCACCACGGCTGTTTGTGACATTTTGCAGGCTGCACTTCTGCGCCACTATCCCGAACAAGCCACCTCCATTCGCCCGCCGCTGAAGTTCTCAAGCTGGATCGGTGGCGACAGGGACGGCAATCCTTTCGTGACGGTGGAAACCACCAAGAAGGCCTTAGCCGCCAACGCCGCCGCTTCTGTGGCGCGGCTCGACATGAGGCTCAAAGAACTCGGCCAGTTCATCTCCATTTCTTCGGCGGAAATGCCTTTGCCGGAATCCTTCCTCGCCACGCTGGAAGAGCAGCTCAGCTTTTCCGCCCGCGGCGATGCCATTCGCAAGCGCAACGCCACTGAGCCCTTCCGCCAATATTTCAGCGCCCTGCGCGCGCGCCTGAAAGCCACGTTTGAAACTGGCACCAAGGCCAAGAGCTTTGCCAATGTCGATGAATTGCTGGGCCTGCTGTTGAAAGCAGAACAGGCGTTGGCCGATATGAAGGTGGCGGGTCTCGCCGTCAGCCTCATTCGTCCTGTGCGCTGGGAAGCGGAGATTTTCGGCTTCCGCACGGCCAGCCTTGATCTGCGCCAGAACACGACAGTCACCAACCGCGTGCTGGCTGAAATCTGGCGCAAGATGAACCCACTGGCCAAAGAAGAAGCGCCAGCACTTCATTCCGCCGCCTGGAGCCAGTGGCTCCGCGCGGAATTGGAAAAGCCCATGGCCTTCGTGCCGCAGTTCCGCAATCTTTCGGAAGAGGCAACAGAACTGCTGGGCCTTTTGCATCTCATCCGCGAAACGCTGGATGGGCCAGACCCGAAAGCCATCGGCACTTTCATTTTGTCGATGACGCAAGGCGCCGACGATGTGCTGGGCCTCTATCTCCTCGCCAAATATTGCGGGCTGTTTGCCGATAGCGCCAGCCACGAAACCTGCCGTGTCCGCGTTGTGCCGCTGTTTGAAACCATCGAAGACTTGCGCGCTGGCCCCGCCATCATGGAAGATTTGCTGGCCAATCCAATCGTGCAGAAGTCGGTCGCCTTCAATGGTGGCGCGCAGGAAATCATGTTGGGTTATTCCGACAGTAACAAGGATGGCGGCTTCTTCTGCGCCAGCTTTGAATTGTTCGAAGCCCAGCGCCGCTTGATCCGCGTGGGCGAAAAATCGGGCATTGCCATTTCCTTCTTCCACGGCCGCGGTGGCTCGGTCTCGCGCGGCGGTGCGCCAGCAGGCCGCGCTATCGCCGCCCAACCTGCAGGCACGGTGGGCGGTCGCATGCGCGTGACAGAGCAGGGCGAAGTTGTATCCTCCAAATTCGCCAATCGCGGCACCGCGCAGATCAATCTCGAAACGCTCACATCAGCCGTGTTGCTGCATTCGCTGAAATCGCGCGCTGATGAAGTCCAGCGCGTCAACCCGGAACATCAAGCGGCAGTGGAGCAGATCGCCCAGCTGTCCTTCAAGGCCTATCAGAAGCTGGCGCATGATCCAGCGCTTATCACCTATTTCCAGCAGGCCAGCCCTGTGGAGGAGTTGGCGCTATTGAAAATCGGCTCGCGCCCCTCGCGGCGATTTGGCGCCAAGGGCCTCAGCGATTTGCGCGCCATTCCCTGGGTATTTGCATGGAGCCAGAACCGCCACCTGCTCACTGGCTGGTATGGCCTTGGCTATGCGCTGGATGATTTCCTCACGGCGCGCGGGCCTGTGGGCCTCAAACTGCTGCGCGAAATGTTTGCGAAGTCGCAAGGCTTTCGCCTTGCCATCGACGAAGTGGAAAAGTCACTCTTTCTCGCCGACATGAACGTGGCAGAGAAATATGCCAGCCTGGTGCAGAGCCGCAATGATGCTGAGCGCATCTTCGCCCTCATCCGCCACGAGCACAAGCGCACGTCGAAAGTGATCCTCGAACTCTCCGGCGACAAGCTGCTCTGCGAACGCTTCCACTCTTTCCGCCGCCGCTTTGACCGCGTGCGCGGCATGGTAGATCAAGCCAACAACTGGCAGGTGGAACTGCTGGGCGAAACCCGAGCCGGCAAGGCCAATGACACGCTCAATGGCTCACTGCTGGCAACAATGAATTGCGTGGCCGCAGGCTTGGGGTGGACGGGCTGATTCAATAAAACTGATAAAATGCTGATCAATTTGGTCAGACTCTCTTTGCAACATTGCGAGTAGTTTTGGTTGATTCGCGTGTTTGTTAACTTTTGTGAGGGTCGCCAATGTCCACGTCTGCAAATCTCTTGAAGAAATCCATCATTCTCACTTTGGCGCTGGGCTTCAGTGCGGGGTCCTTTGCCTACGCCGGCAACGGCAATGGCAATGGCAATGGTGGCGGAAACGGCCACAGCAACGCGGGCGGAAATGGTGGCGGCAACGGCAACGCTCATGTTGCATCAAATTCCCAAGCTTCCACTCACTCCAATGCTGGTGGCGCCGCCAAGGGCCAGGCCCCTATTGAAGTGGCGAGCAACGATCAAGGATCGCTCGGTTCGCAACTCGGTGCTCTAAATGCCGCACACGCTTCAGCACAGGCTTTCGCCCACGCTTCACCAAATTCTCGTATCGGCAAGTTGCGCACTTACTATCAGGCCGAAGTGGCAGCACAACAAGCCCAACAGGATTTGCAAAATGCTCAGAGTGCCGTGACCACTGCAACTGGCGCGCTGGCCTCGGCACAAACGGCGCTGGATAGTGCGACGGCGGCCGCAGCGGCTGCGCCAACTGACACAACACTTGCCCAGGCCGTCATTGACGCTCAGACTGCACTTGATCTGGCGCAAGGCAATCTGGACCTTGCCAACACTCAATTGGCAGATGCTCAGTCCAACGCAAGTAACAGCACAACGCAAGCCGATGATTTGCTGGCTGCTGCTGCCAACAAGTTGCCAGTCAGCGATGCTGCCCGCGCCTGGCTAGATGCAACCTTGGCCACCAAAGTCACAACCAACTAAAACGCCATCTCCAAATTGATCAAGATGCCCGGGCCAAAGCACCGGGCATTTTGTTATCGCTGATGGCAATCACAAATTCCGCAAACAGCGAATTCGCCCAGGCAAACCAGGGGCGTGTGAATTGTCTGGAATCATCCTTGTGGAAGCTCTCATGCATGAGGCCCGTGCCTGCGTCGGTGTTGAGCAACATTTGCAGCAGCACGAGTTGGTCATCGCGCGAAGTTGAAGTGAGCCCCTGCATGCAAAGCGAAATGGGCCAGATATATTGATCCGGCGTGTGCTGGCTGCCAATGCCGCGCGCGGACTTGCCATCAAAGAAATAGGGGTTGCCCTTGCTCAGAATGAAGGCGCGCGTGGTCTGATAAGTTGGATCGTCTGCGTCGCAATAGCCCATGTAGGGCATGGCCAACAGCGAGGGCACATTGGCATCGTCCATCAGACTGGCGTTACCCAATCCATCGACCTCATAGGCATAGATTGCGCCGAATTGCGGATGCTGAACCTTGCCATGCTGCTCGATGCCCGCGCGAATTTCGGCGGCGAGAGCCAGCGCCTGCGCCTTTAGCCTTTGATCTCCAAGGGGCAGGGCAGCCAGCTTGTTGAGCGCCACCGTGGCCACCATGTTGGAGTGCACCAGATAGTGATACCGGCAGGAATCATCTGAGGGCCGGAAGCCGCTCCAGCTCATGCCGGTGTAGCCAACTGGGCTGCCTCTGCCGCCATGGCTCAGCGTATCGGTAGCCGGGCAATCAAAGCGCTGGAATTAGTAGGACGAGTTTTCATGCCGCTGTTCGCGGCGGATCGTCTCAAGAATTAGCCGCGCCGCCGCGATGAAATTGACATCAAGATGATCCGTCTGCCCGGTCTCTCGCCACAGGTCATGCGCCAGCGTCAGCGGCGCGCAGAGGGAATCCAATTCATACTTCCGTTCCCAAATCCATGGCCCCATGTCCGTCTCATCGCGGTTGTGGCAGCGGCCATTGGGCGCTTCATTGAAGGCATTGGCGTAAGGGTCAATCAACACACAATGACATTGCCGCTTCACCACGCCGGCAATCAGCGCCGAAAATTGCCGGTCGTGTTTGGCCAATGGCAAATAGACCCGCACCTGCGCTGCCGAATCCCGCAGCCACATGGCCGGAATGTCGCCCGTAATCACAAATACACTGCCATCTGATTGCGGCTTCATGGTCGTGGTGAAAGTGTTGGAGAAGGTGTCGGCAAAGATTCGAGGCAAGCGCGGAAACTGAGGCAGGGCAGCCGCCACGCCCTCCACCATCTGCTGCATGGATGCGGGCAGAGCTGCAGCACTCATCCCTCCACCGGCCCCAAGTGATGTTTGCCGCGCTTCGCCGCGAGATCAACTTGCCTCTGCCGCTCACGGTTGGAAGCCTTCTGAGCCTCGCTCAATGAATCGGCACAGGCAGGGCAGCAAACGCCTTCCTCATATTTCGGGCTTTTGCGGTCTTCAGCTGAAACCGGGCCGAGGCAACCGTGACAGGTGGTAAAATCCAGCGTCTTCAGCCCGTGCCCCACCGCCACGCGCTCATCAAACACATAGCAGCCGCCTTGCCACTGGCTTGTCTCTTGCGGCACCGTTTCGAGATACTTCAAAATGCCGCCCTTGAGATGATAGACATTCTCAAAGCCCTCATTGAGCATGAATGCGGAAGCCTTTTCACAGCGGATGCCACCAGTGCAGAACATGGCGATGCGCGCGTTGGGCTTGGCCTTGAATTTCTCGCGCACCCAGCCGGGGAATTCTCCAAAACTTTCCGTATGTGGATCAATCGCGCCCTTGAACGTGCCCACACCGAATTCATAGGCATTGCGCGTGTCGATCACAATCACATCCGGCGCGCTGATCAGCTCATTCCAATCCTGCGCCTCAACATAATGCCCCACGCGCTCGTTCGGATTGGCCCGCACATTGCCAATCGTCACGATCTCCTTTTTCAGCCGCACCTTCATGCGCCGGAAGGGCATGTGATCCGATGTTGAGAATTTTGCACCAAAGTCACTAAGCCCTGTCACCCGCGAGATCAGCGCCAACGCCGCGTCCAACGCGGCAGGCTCACCTGCAATCGTGCCGTTGATTCCTTCCTCCGCAACCAGCAGCGAACCTTTGATTTCCAATGCCTTCAATTCAGGCAAAAGCCTTTGCTGCAGTGCCGCAAGATCATGCAACGGAGCGAATTGGTAGAGAGCGGCAATTTTGAATGGGAAAGACATGAAGTCCTTTTAACTGCAGATACAAGTTGTAACAATTCTCTTGTCATCCGAAAGCGCTTTGGCTTAAATCCTTTACGCTACAGGGAGTTTAGCATCATGAAATTTGTGAAATTGTCCGTTCTTGCCGCGTCGGCGCTCGTTGCCATGGCTATGGCTGCGTCCGCCGCCGACAAGATTGATAACTGCGAAGTAACCGGCAAGAAGGGCTCCATGCCCATCGCCAAGCCCGCCCAAGCCGGCCAATTGACGCTTGAAACCAATTTGCCCGCCCCGGTCTGGTATAATGGCGATACCGCTGAATCGATCAAGGATGGCATGGAATATTGCCTCGCTGCCGAAATCGCCTGGCGTGCCGGCCTCACCAAGGTGAAGTTGGTTCCGGTGGATTGGGATGCTCTGATCGCTGGCCAGACCCATGACTTCGATATGGCCATGTCGGAAATCTCCATCACCGAAGAACGCAAGAAGGTGCACGATTTTTCCACGCCTTACTTCAACTCTGACATTGGCGTTCTGACGCGCACCGAAGCCCCGGTTGACGGCGTGGCCCTCAAGAAGGCCAAGATTGGCGTGCAGCAGGCCACCACTGGCGCTGCCTTCGTGACCGACAAGCTGGGCGTTGCCTCACCTCAAACCTATCCGGATGCAGGCTCGATGTTTGCCGCCCTCGGTGCTGGCCAGATTGACGCTGCCATGACCGACACGGCCATCGTCTTGGCCCAGGAAGTTGAAGGCAAAGGCAAGTTCAAGGTTGTCGGCCAATATCAGACTGGCGAAACCTATGGCGCCATCTATCCGAAGGGCAATCCAAACAACGCCACCATCGACAAGATCATCGCTTCCATCATTGCTGATGGCACGATGGCCAAGCTGAGCGCCAAGTATCTGGCCGCAGCCTGGGGCAAAGATCCAGCCACGATCACCTATTTCAAGCCCTGATCTTGGCAAAATCCACTAATCCAGTTGATGCGTCGCCAAACGGCGCATCAACCCTGCACCAAAGGGCGGATGGCCTGGCGTGGGCAGGTATCGCATTCGCAGCACTTTGCGTGCTTGCCGCAATCGGCACGGCCTATATTGTTGAAGGCGCATTGGCGTCTCTCGGCGCTTCAAGTTCAGTTTATTACCTGGTCTACGCGGTAGTGATCGCCGCCGTGGCGGCGCTGTTCCGCCCCGCATTCCAAGGTTTTGGCCTTGCCGCCGCGGCCCGCAAGGCATTGGCCTCGGGTGACATCGTGCAGGCCCGCATCGACACCGCCGCCGCGCGCGAAAAATCGCAAATCACCTTTGGCTGGGGCTTCTTTGCGCTCATCCTTCTCGGCTTCGTCTGCTTCCTGCTGGTCAATGATGTGGCCGTGGGCAGAACATTTTTCCTGTTGCCGCTGATTCAGGCCAAATGGCTCTTGGTCACCGCCAAGTTCTTTGGCACCAACCTGTTCATTTTCATTATTGCCGAAATGCTTGTGCTGGTCTGGGGCCTGATCGTCGCCCTCGCGCGCCTCACGCCCGGCAACGCGGGCAAACCCATCCGCGCCCTTGCCATCATTTACTGCGATTTGTTTCGCGGTCTTCCCGGCATCGTGACGCTCTATCTCATCGGCTTCGGCATTCCCACATCCGGCCTGTCTGATCAGATCATGGGCCATATCGTGCCCATATTCAGGGACCTCTCGGCCCTTACAGCGCAGGAAAAGCAGGCGGCTTTGCGGGTGGACACCGTGTACTGGTGTATCCTCGCCTTGACGATGACTTACGGCGCCTATGTCGCCGAAGTTTATCGTGCGGGCATTGAGAGCATTCATCACTCGCAGTTCATGGCCGCGCGTTCTCTCGGTCTGTCCTATTTGCAAACCATGCGCTTCGTGATCGTGCCGCAAGCTGTGCGCCGCATCATTGCCCCGCTGCTGAACGATTTCATCGGCCTGCAGAAAGATACGGCCCTGGTGCAAGTGGTGGGCGTGATTGACGCCTTCAGCCAAGCGAAAATCATTGCAGCCAACGCGTTCAATTTGTCGGCGGTGACGGTGGTTGCCATTCTCTTCGTTCTTATTACCATTCCTCAGGCGCGCCTTGTGGACAAACTGGTCGAACACGATAACGCGCGCATGCGGGCAGGGGGCTAAGGCCATGGCTTTTCTAGAAATGACCAAGGTTCAGAAGTCCTATGGCCCGGTGCAGATTTTGCGCGGCCTGGACATGAGCGTGAATGAGCATCAGGTGGTGTGCCTCATCGGCCCGTCGGGCTGCGGCAAGTCCACGCTTCTGCGCTGCATCAACCAGTTGGAGCAGATTCAGGGCGGTGAGATCCGCCTGATGGGAGACCGCGTATCCGGCCCCGGCGTGGATGTGAACCGCCTGCGCCAACTCGCCGGCATTGTGTTCCAGAGCTACAATCTGTTCCCACACATGTCGGTGCTGCAGAACGTGACACTTGCGCCGATGAAGATTCAGGGCAAGAGCAAGGAAGAAGCCGAAGCCAAGGCCATGGTGCTGCTGAAGCGCATCGGCCTTGAAGCCAAAGCCACCGCCTATCCAGACCGTCTTTCCGGCGGCCAGCAACAGCGCGTCGCCATCGTGCGCGCGCTGGCGATGGAACCCAAGGTGATGCTGCTTGACGAAATCACCTCGGCGCTTGATCCTGAACTGGTCTCCGAAGTGCTCAACATCGTGCGTGATCTCGCGGCCCAGGGCATGACCATGCTTCTCGCCACCCATGAAATGGGCTTCGCCAAGGAAGTGGCCTCAAAAGTCTGCTTCCTCTACGAGGGCGTGGTGCATGAAGAAGGCCCGCCCCAGCAAATTTTCGGCGAACCAAAAATGGAACGCACCAGAGGCTTCCTCAAGCGCATCATTGAAGCCGGGCGGCTGTAGTTTATCGATCCTCCCTTTCGTCCTCCCGGCCTGTGCCGGAATGACGATTGGGGTGATGCCGCGTTAACTGTTCCATCAACCGCGGCAACGGAACTTCATTGTCTTCACCGTCTCACTCGCAAAGAGGAGAGACCATGAAGTTCAAGTTCATCACTGCATTTTCTGCTGTCGTCGCTACGACTATCGCCGCTGCTCAGGCCGAGACCATTTCCGTAAATGGCGTCACGCGCAGCTACCTCCTTGACGCCGCGCGCGGCGCTGGTCCGCGCCCGCTCATCGTGGCCCTGCATGGCGGTGGTGGCAGCGCGCCGGAATTCAAGCGCGACTCTGGCCTCAGCCCAATCGCCAATGCAGTCGGGGTAACCGTCGTCTATCCAGAAAGTCTCACGCGGCAATGGAATGATGGCCGCGCCCATGGCCGCAATCCGCGCGTGGATGAGGCTGATGACGTGGGCTTCATGCAAGCCCTGGTGAATGACCTTGTTTCAAAAGGTGTGGCAGACCCGAACCACATCACCTTCACCGGAATTTCCAACGGCGGCATGATGTCCTTTGCCATGGCCTGCACAACATCTCTGCCGATCTATGCCATTGCACCCGTCTCGGCCAATGTGGATGCGGGGCAGGATTGCTCGGGCAGTCATGCGCGCCTGCTCAACATTGTGGGCACGGCAGATCGCGCGGTGCCCATGGCAGGTGGCCCCGTGCTGTACGGTTGGGGGCAGGGCGAAGTGCAAAGCGCTCAAGCATCATTTGGCATGTTCCTCAAGGCCGAGCGCTGCACCGGCACCAAATCAATATCACTGCCTGATGCTGCTGATGATGGCATGACTTCGGTGGCCACCATCGGCACAGGTTGCGCGCAATCACCCGTGGCGCAGATTGTGGTGCAGGGTGGTGGCCATTCCTGGGCGGGCGGGCGCGCCAGGTTGAAGCGCTTGCTGGGTGAACCAACGCAGGATTTTTCGGCCAGCCAACTTGTGGTACGCTTGGCCAGTGGTGAAAATCCATTCTAGCGAAGGGAACCATTCTCAATCTGGTTGATTAAAGCAACATGAACCAGTGATGAACAAACCTGCGCAAATGCCTGCTGGGCCCATTATTTCTTTCGCCTGTTTCCAGCCCGATTTTCGCCTTTCTCTTTGTTAATCTTGCAGGGAATCTCGTGGCCCCTTTTGGCCCCGCAGTAAGGAAGTGGACGCATGAAGAACAATAAAATCGCCGCCAGCCTCTTGGGCTTGGCACTATTTGTGCCGGGCTTTGCGATAGCACAGACAGCCGCAGCACCGGACGCAAATATCCAAGTTGCACAACAGCCGGCGGCTATGCCGCCGGAGGTGCTGAAGTTGCTGGACGAAAAGCGCGCGTTGGCCGATATCCCTGAGCCGGAATTGAAGGCCCGTTTTCGTGCCGCTGCGCATTTCGCAGGTGATCAAGCGCTGCCGCCTGATTTGCGCGATCAATTGAAATCCATTGCCTCCGCCGCCAAGGCCGAGCTTGAAGCCCGCGCCCAAGCCGCAGCTCCTGCTCCGGCACAGCCCGCACCAAAGGCGCAAGCGGTAGCTCCGGCACAACCCGCCGCAGAACCGCCCAAGCAAGAAGCTGCCGCTCCGGCTGCTGCACCTAAGCCGCAAGTGGCGCAGGTTCAACCGCAGCCAGAAGCCCAGCCCAAGTCCGCAGCTCCGGCCCCAGGCGCAGCACCCTTGCCGCAATTGGTTTTGGCCCTGTTGGCCGATAATCGCCCGCTTGCTGAACTCAAGCCCGAGGAACTTGCGCGCCGCGTCAAGATTGCTCAGCACTTTGTCAATGACCCAACCATAGCACCCGAGGTGAAGACGCAGCTGCAGGCCATCGCAGAGGCTTCCAATGCGGAATTGGCCAAGCGCCAGGCCGCCACCGATACCAAGGCCAAGACAGATGCCAAAGCCGCAGCTGATGCTCAGGCTGCTGCTGATGCAAAGGCAGCTGCCGATGCGAAAGCCGCTGCCGATGCGAAAGCCGCTGCGGATGCAACGGCTGCACAGCAGCAACCAGCCACTTCTGCAGCCCCGGACAAAACTGCGCTGGCCGCTCAGCCGGTGCAGCCCGTACAACCTGCTGCTCCGGCCACACCACCGGCCAAGCCCATCGAAAAGGCTACCACCGCTGCTCCGGCGCAAGCGCCAGCCGTTGCTCAGGCCCCGCAGCCTGAGCAGGTTCAGAAGCTCGACGCCAATGCCGGTGATCCTGCAGCCGAAAAACAGGCCAAGGCCTATATTGCCGATGCTACTGACATCACCAAGCTCAGTGACGATGACTTGCGCAAGCGCCTCGATGGTGTACGCGAGCTTCTCGCCGCCAATCAGCTTTCGCAGGAAACCGAACGCGCCGTGCGCGCCAAGCTGCTGAAAGAGCGCGAAGTGCTCCGTACACGGATGGCTCAGACCGAAGCCACCAAACAGCAGCAGGCCGCTGCGCAAAATCCGCCACCAGCCCTGCCACAAGCCGGTGCTGCAAAGGTGCCAGCCGCAGGTGCTCCGGCTCAGCCCGGCCAGCCGCCAGCAGCCTTGCCGCCCGGTGCCAAGCTGCCGCCACCGCCACCCCCACCGCCGCAATCAGCCAACGCAGGTGGAGGCATCAACTTCAATCTTTCCATCGGCTTCATTTCGGCCGCAACCCCGCCGCGCGATGTCTTATCAGACCGCCGCCCGCCGGATCAATTGCAAGCCACCGAACTGCAGCGCCGCATCCAGGTCTATGACGATGCCATCCTCGACGATCGCTACGATCCGGCCTACCGCGACTATTGGCGCCGCTCGCTTGACTACAACCGCGCCATCCTGCGCGAGCGTCTGCGCGAAGAGCGCCGTCAGCGCGCCATGGAAATGGCCAATAATACGGATCAGTGGGATTTCCAGATGGATGCCCCGCCACCGCGCAATCGGCCGCATTCAGTTTTCGCTGCTGAAGTGGATGATGCCGAACTGCAGGACGTGCTCACCTCGCGCCCAACAGGTGACTACCAGCGCCGTTACAAGGTGCAGGACATCGCCGGAAACGCTGCCTTGCGTGATGCAATCCCCCGCGTCGATGTGGATACGGTTCACTTCGGTTACAACGAAGGCTTCATCCGCGAGGAAGAGCTTTCGCACCTGGACAACATCGCTTCCATCATCGAACGCATCGTGAAGAAATATCCGACCGAAGTGTTCCTGATCGAAGGCCACACCGATGCGATGGGTTCGGATGCCTATAATCTCAAGCTTTCCAAGCTTCGCGCCGATAGCGTGAAGAAGATGATGTCGACCTACTACAACATTCCGGCCAAGAACTTGCGGACGGTTGGATTGGGCGAACGCTTCCTCAAGATACCGACGTCTGATCCGGAACCAGAAAACCGCCGCGTCTCGGTGGCCCGCATCACTGTGCTGTTGGGCCTGGGGCAGTAGAATCCAAATTTCCCTCCCCCTTGTGGGGAGGGATTAAGGGTGGGGGTCGCACTGGCCTTTCAATTTCTGCTGAATTCCAAAATGGTAAAGTTCGGCGCGACCCCCACCCCGACCCTCCCCACAAGGGGGAGGGTGAATTGCTGGAATTAACCGCTTCTTAACCCGGCAGAGTCCCGCCAAGCCTTTGAAAAGAATCATTTTCCGCGCCCGAGAATCGGCCCACAAACCCGGCCATGAGCAGCACCGAACGCACCCGCCGCCGCAGATTGTTCTGGGCTTTGGCCCTCTGCCTGGGCTTGGCCATTCTGGCTCCTGTGGCAGTTTTGGCTGCGTGATCAGAGGCTTATAAAATAAATCCTGAAACATGAAAATAATCACAATTCTATACTTGACAAAAGTACTTTAGGAGCGCAGATTCAGTCACATAAGGACGATTCCAATGACTGACTTGCAAAACCCCATTTTCACAGACCTCGAAGAAGCCCGCAAAGCTCTTGAACTGGTGCGCTGGCCTAATGGCCCTTGGTGCCCACATTGCGGCAATGCCGATCCTGAGAAGATCGCCAAGGTTGAAGGCAAGAAGCAATCTCACCGCGCTGGCCTACACTATTGCAATGAGTGCAAAGGCCAATTCACTGTGACTGTCGGCACCGTCTTTGAACGCTCCAAGATTCCGCTCACCAAATGGTGGATGGCCACGCACTTGATGGCCTCATCCAAGAAGGGCATTAGCGCCCATCAACTCCACCGTATGCTTGGCGTAACCTATAAGACCGCTTGGTTCATGGCTCACCGCATCCGTGAAGCAATGAAGGATATGGGCAGCGAACCAATGGGTGGCGATGGCAAGATCATCGAAGCTGACGAAACCTATTACGGCAAACTGGAAACACCCCGCATCCGTAACAAGCACCTTCCGCCGCCCACCAAGAAGGGCAAATCAGGCGGCGCACAGAAGCGCGCTATCTTTGGCCTTGTTGAACGTGGCGGCAGAGTCAAAACCTTCCACATTCACCGCGCCACGGCCCAAGAGGTTCGAGACGTTATGGTGCGCAATGTTTCGCGCAAGTCAGAATTGCACACCGACGAAAGCCCAATATACAAGGCTTTGGGCAAAGAGTTCACCAGCCACAATACAACGAACCACAGCAAGGGTGAGTATGTGCGCGGCCACGTGCACACCAATACGGTCGAAAACGTCTGGAGCGTCTTTAAACGCGGTATGAAGGGCATCTATCAGCATTGCGGCGAAGCCCATCTCCACCGCTATCTGGCTGAATTTGACTTCCGCTATAATAACCGTTCTGCCAAGCGCGTTTCAGACCGTGAGCGCACCGAGAAGATAATGGAAGGCATCTGGGGCAAGCGCCTTACTTATCGGCGGATTGGTGAAACCCAAGACGCATAAACAATTGGCAAAAAAGCTCTTTCGCATGCGCCAAAAGCGCCCTGTGGAATAGTCGAACAAGGCAAGAACAATACTTGCCTTGAACCCCAGAATCATATTGAAAACCGAAGGTTGGGGGCGGCGACTGCGAATCGCCGTTGACCCCATTCACCCTGCCAGATCGCGGCGGGCTCCCCTCAGTAGGGCTGTTGGTAAAACAGAGTACGAGTCTCGTCAAGGTCTGGCTCATTACAAAGGAGCCGACATGGCCTCTTACCTAATAAGCTATGACTTGAGAAAACCTGCCCGTAATTATGACAGCCTCTACGCGGTACTTACCCAGTATCAGGCTGTTCGTTCCTTGCAATCAGTTTGCCTGCTAGATTCAGGCCAGAACGCTGCTCAGGTTCGGGATACACTTCGTTCCCACATGGATGCAGATGATGGATTGCTCGTCATTGAAATAGGGCAACTTTGGGCGAGCTATGGCCTGCTCAACAATTCTGGTGCTTGGTTGCAAAAGCGCCGCCCATAGCGTCTTTATGGGGGCGGCCAATAGGTTCGCCCCCAACTTTTGCAGACATGCCCAAAGAGACAGCAACGAAATGCAAAATCAGTTTGCGCCAACTCATTTTTTCTTCGCTTTCTTTTTGGTCTGCTTTGCCTTGTGAGGCTTGTGAGGCATCTGAAGCATTCGCTTCATGATTTCATCGCGTTTCGTATCTTGATCCTTATCTGTCATGCCGCGTTCTCGTTGGACAGCAAGAGAGTTGCGGCACCCAGCCCTAGACTGGGCTGAAGTGCATTTTTGCTGATGTCCAGAATTTCCTGAGCCATGCAGATGATTAAGCTTTCACCGTTGTTCAGCAGCACCTTTGAATTTGCTTCGTCCAATTCAACGCGCGGGTGCATGATGGGATTTCGATAGTCATCCTTCATCTGCTTCAATTCAGCAATAGTTTTAGCTTGCGGGCAAGGCGTTGGAGCGGCTTTGGCAATTTTTTCAAGCTCATCAATGTATTCGCCCCAGTTGTGCAACGTCTTCCCAGGTTTGCCTGAGTAAGCTTGATAATATGCCTCAATAGTGCCCTCAACGGCGCGTGCCACATGAAATCCAGAAGCAGAGAAAAGGCTGAGCGCCATGCAACGGCCCGCCGCTTTCCAGTCATTTTTTGTTTTATCCGGGAGCGCGGCAATAATAGATATAGGAAACGATTGTGTCGCATCGTTTAGCAAGAGGTCGGTGGAAAATATCCCGCGTTTTGGAATGCTGTAAACAGCGGCCTCGCGCATTTCTTCGGCAAAGACAGTCTCAAAACGGTCGAGGGCGCTGCTTAGTTGCTTAATCCTCCACCCATCAATCAAATTGGCGGCGCGTTTTGGCCATGCAAAAGTTACGTTTCCTAGTGGGTCAGTAACCGTAGTGCTCTCTGTGTATAGAGCCCTCACATGTGTCAACACGTCATCCGCTCTATTTTTAGAAATTGAAATTGAATAAGGCACCCCCTTCTCTACAAGGGCCTCAAACTTGGATTTTATCGTTATTAAATTGAGAAGAATGTCATACGAGTCCACATGGTCCCCTGTATGTTCGGCCAATTGGCCAACAGTCTTTCCAAAATCATAGAACGAATATTGATTTATGCGGTCCATGACCTGCCAACTCCCAGCCCTGATTGAACAGGGAAAGAATACCACATTTTCAAAAGACGCAGAAACGTCGGCCTGTCGGCTATGGGTTTTATGAGAATCGGTCACTTTTGTCACGTATATAATTATGAAAATAATCCTTGACCGTACGGTGAAGATGGACTATTCAGGCAACATCTCCAGAGGTGGGCGAAGCAGAGAGATCACTTTTGTCCGCAACGAGACTATCTCTCAGCAAGCGCCCTCAAGCGCCCTCAAGCGCCCTCATCCGCCCTTCAGGCACCTTCTCCCATCCTGCGGACGGGAGAAGGCAAATCATTTTGAACTTTCAGAATTGAAGGCCTTCTTCTGTGCCCACTTCGGCATGGGAGAAGGTGGCCGAAGGCCGGATGAGGGCTCTTGCTTTCACTGACCTACAAATTACAAGAACCGAAACATACCCTCATGCTCCCTTCAACTTTCCCCATCCATGAACTTGCGGCCCTGCTGACGGCGCTGTGCTGGGCTGTCACCAGCCTGATCTCCGCAACACCAGCGGGCTACTTTGGTGCATTTGGATTCAACCGCCTTCGCCAGATCTCGGTGACCGCTCTGCTGGCCGCTATCGTCCTCGCCACGGGCCGCTGGCAAGGATTGGACGCGCGTGCAGCGTCTCTGTTGCTGCTCTCTGGCTTTGTCGGGATTTTTGCGGGCGACACGCTGCTCTTCACCGCACTGAATCGCTTAGGCCCACGGCGTTCTCGCGTAATCTTTGCGCTCAATGCGCCGATGTCGGCCATTCTCGGCTGGATGCTGCTCGGCGAAAGACTGCCGATCACTGCAACGGCCGGAATTGTTCTCACGGCCTTCGGCGTGATGCTGGCTATCCTTTTCGGCAAACGTTCAGGGCAGGTTCACAAATTAGAAGATATGAAAGGCCCGCTGCTGGTGGGCGTGGGCTTTGGCCTGTGCGCGGCCTTGGGCCAGGCGTTGGGCAGCATCATCGCAAGGCCCATCATGGCTGCAGGTTTCGATCCCATTGTGGCCTCCATGCTGCGCGTGGGCACGGCCGCTTTCTGCCTGACAACGGTGATGGCACTGCCCATTCCTGCCGTTCAACCGCGCGCAGCACTGAACTGGAAAATGGCGAGCCTCACCGTGCTCACCGGCGTTCTCGCCATGGGCATCGGCATGACGCTGCTGCTCTATGCGCTTTCTGGCGGAAAGACCGGCATCATATCGACCTTGTCGGCCACATCGCCGGTTATGATCTTGCCCATGCTCTGGGCGCGCACAGGCCAACGCCCCGCTGCTGGAGCATGGGTGGGAGCATTATGCGTTGTCGGCGGGATGGCGCTGATTTTCTTGAGCAGTTGACCCCATTGCGCCGACAAACGCGCTCCAATAACCTCGTTCCATGTCACAACGCGAAACCTTGCGCGGTATTGCCCTAGTGGGCGCTTCAACTGTCGTTTGGGGCATGGGGGGCATGTTTACCCGCCTTCTGCCCTTTGATGTTTGGACAATCATCTTTTGGCGCGGTGTTTTCGCCACAGGTTTTGTGGGGGCCTACGCCTATTGGCGATTTGGTGCCTCACTGCGTGCCAAGATCAATAATGCTGGCCGCACCGGTGTGATCGTTTGCCTGTGCTTGCTGGTCTCCATTACGTCGTTTCCGGCGGCCTTTCAGTTCACCAGTGTGGCCAAGGCCTTCATGATTCTCTCGGCGCTGCCGTTTGTCACCGCAGCCATTGCTTGGGCGTGGCTGCGTGAAGTGCCGTCGCTCTTGACCGTGCTGGCCAGCTGTGTTGCGGCACTTGGATTTTTC
>JANPHF010000064.1:0-7802 GCA_031424315.1 Aestuariivirga sp. | reverse complement strand
GGGTGCGCCCAAGAGCCGGCACAGCGACTTGGCTCGCGTGGACAGCGCGGGTATTGGCTGGGCGCGAAGTTTCGGGACTATGTTGCGCGGATCGCATTCTGATCCTTCACTTCACCTGTCTTTGGGGATCGGGTCATCAGGCTGGCACATCCTTGTAGAACACCATGTCAGCTTGCAGGAGTTGACCGGTCTTCCGGTCCTCAAATCCTGGCGTGATGTTCCACAGGGCAAAACCTTCTGCCGCCATCAACTGTTGCAATTCAAGAGCGCTGGCCTGGCCTTTGTACAGACTAGTCAAAGATGTTTCGAGCAGCACACCAGAGGTCCTTTTCAGCAAAGCCGTTGCGCCTTCAAGAGCAGGCCGTTCAAAGCCCTGCGTGTCAATCTTCAGAAAAAGCCGCCCTGCATTAGGGATGAGCAGCTCCTGATCCAAAGTGATCACGGGCACCTTTTCCTTAGCGACATAGGTTGAGGTTGGCGCGCTTTCCGTATGTTTGGATTCGATCTCAAGCAGCGAGCTGCTGACAGAGTTGGCTGAAATGTTGATTTCGGCCTCGCCGGGGCGGTTTCCAACGGCCGCGCGAGGAGCCACTTTCCACTTAGGATCTGGGGCGGCGCGGCGAGTTAACATCGCATGAGCCTCACTCTGGGGCTCAAAGGAGATAATAGTGCCTGCAAATCCGGCCTGACGTAAATTCGAGCCAAACTGGCCGACGTTGGCGCCAACGTCCAGCACAATGTCGATGCCCTTCAGGTCGAGAAACTGAACAAGGCGGGCCTCTTCGACCAAGGAATATCGCCTCAGTTCCCAACCCGAGCGTCGCAAGCTGCTTTGGATGCCAAACTTGATCCACGTCGACGCTTTCACAATACACCCCTTTCGGCTGATCTGAACGGTCTCGCCTCGGTCGTTGTCAAAAGCACGAATCTACTGGTTCGGCCCGAGACTTGCGCTCTATCGCTTTTGGAGATTGCGTTCAACCTTGGCTCCAGAACTGTTGTCTTGGTCATCTGCTGCAAAGCCTTTGCCCAGTCGCTGCAGTTGCGCTAGATGGCGCCACAAACAAGAGAGACTGATATGGCTTCCTACAATATTTTCCTGCTTCCCGGTGATGGCATTGGCCCTGAAGTTGCGGCCGAAGTTGAAAAACTCCTGGCCTGGTTTAGCGCCCAAGGCATTGCCAAATTTACAACTGAACGTGGTCTGGTGGGCGGCTGTGCTTATGACGCGCATGGCAAGGCGATTTCCGAAGAGGATATGGCCAAGGCAATGAGTTCCGATGCGGTGTTGTTTGGAGCCGTAGGTGGGCCAAAGTGGGACAAGGTGCCTTATGATGTGCGTCCTGAGGCGGGCTTGCTGCGCCTGCGCAAGGATCTGGGCCTGTTTGCCAATTTGCGCCCGGCTATTTGCTATCCGGCGCTGGCCGATGCCTCATCCTTGAAGAAGGAAGTGGTGGAAGGCCTTGATATTCTCATCGTGCGCGAACTCACGGGTGGCGTCTATTTTGGCGAACCCAAGACGATCACAGATTTGGGCAATGGCCAGAAGCGCGGCATCGACACTCAAGTCTATGACACTTTTGAAATTGAGCGCATCGCCCGCGTGGCTTTTGATCTTGCCAAGACGCGCAAGAACAAGGTGTCTTCGGCTGAGAAGCGCAATGTGATGAAGACGGGTGTGCTGTGGAACGAGATTGTTACGCGCATCCACAAGGAAGAATATCCGCAGGCCCAGCTCGAGCATGTGCTGGCTGACAATTGCGCGATGCAGCTGGTGCGCTGGCCCAAGCAATATGATGTGATTGTCACCGATAACCTGTTTGGCGACGTGCTCTCGGACGTGGCGGCCATGTTGACGGGGTCGCTGGGCATGTTGCCTTCCGCATCGCTTGGTGCACCCGACGTCAAGACCAAGCGCCGAAAGGCGCTTTATGAGCCAGTGCATGGGTCTGCGCCGGATATTGCTGGTACGGGCGCAGCCAACCCCATTGCGATGATTGCGTCGTTTGGCATGGCGCTGCGTTATTCGTTTGGCCTTGGCGAATGGGCCGACAAGCTGGACCAGGCGATTTCGGCAGTTTTGGGCCAAGGCCTCAGAACCAAGGACATTGCCGGTGATCGGCCCGCCAATTGCAACACCGCGCAAATGGGCGATGCCATTTTGAAAGAGCTGAAGGCACTGGCCTAGTCCAGACCCGCAATAAACGATAACCCGCAGCGGAAACGGCGGTTTTTTTCGTTGCCTTGCGTGCCGGTTATGGCGCTTTGCGCGCCTTGCAGATATCCAACGATTTTGCCTGACCCTCTGACTGATGAATTATTTGGCGGGTTACGTGCAGCAAAACTAAATTCAGCACGGATTTCCTCACCGCCGAACTTGTCGCAAGCGAAACTCCAAGCGGAATCTCGCTACAATGGCGGCACATGCCGCAAATTTCGCCGCAGTGCAAAAAATTTGGCGGCCGCCAAAAACTGCGTGTTTCCACAGCCGCAACCCCATTGCAACACTGTCACACAGGAGTCATACTCGAGTTCAATATCGTCCCATCCGGCGTCTGCCGGAGGACAAATGACGGTATTTTTGAGGAGAGGACAAACATGAAGAAACTTACCCCCACGCAGGAATTGGTGGGCGCTGCCACAGTGTCGCGCCGCCGCCTGCTCAAGTCGGCTGTGGCCTTTGGTGCCGTGGGCTTTGCTGCCCCGCTGACGGTTTCCAAGGCCTTCTCGTCGTCTGGCGAACTGAACTTTGAAGGTTGGGCTGGCTATGACGATCTGAAGAAGACGGTGTTCCCGGCTTTCGAAAAGGCCACGGGCATCAAGGTGAACTTCAAGGAGGCAGCTGACCAAGATGTGATGCTTGCTGACTCCAAGACTGCCATTCAGGCCGGTGCCGTTGACGTGATGGAACCGACTGTAAATGCCTTGCCTTCGTGGAATTCTGAAGGCGTTGTGCAGCCTTGGGATTTGAAGAAGCTTGCGCCGGACAATTATCTGGCTGGCGTTCCCGGTTCCAAGGCCGGCGACGCTTCGGAAATTGGTGGAAAGCGTCTCTGGGTTCCCTCGGTTTGGGGCACCGAAGCCTTGACATTCAACACCAAGACCGTTGATGGCACCTATGGCAAGATCGGCCTTTCTGACCTGTTCGACGATAAATATGTCGGCAAAGTCACGCTGCGTGCGCATTCTTCGCTCTCAGCCATGGGCCGCGTACTTGACGCTGCCGGCAAGCTGCCGCAGCCTTGGAAAGACAGCTACAAGGACGAAGCCACGATGCGCAAGCTGTGGGACATTGCTCTCGCAGAAGCGATCAAGCACAAGAAGAACGTGGCCCAGTTCTGGGCTTCTGAAAACGAAGCACAAGGCGCGTTCCGCACCAATGGTGCTGAGCTTGGCCTGACTTGGGATTCTACCGGCGCCAACCTGGCCTCGGAAGGCTATGGCTTTATCGCTCCGAAGGAAGGTGCCTTCGGTTGGAGCCAGGGCTTCGTGCTGATGACCAATGCCAAGAACGTCGAGCAGGCTCACGAATTCGCCAAGTGGATTTCGACTGCTGATGGCGCATCCGCTTGGGCTTCGGGTTTCAAGGCAAATCCGGTGGGCAAGGGTGCCATCGAAAAGATGGACCCGGTTGTCTCCAAATTCTATGCTGCTGCCTATCCGGGCGATGCCCTCACCAAGCTTTGGTGGTGGCCCGCCCAGCCGGCTTGGTGGACCAAGACCCGCGGCGAATATGCCGACAAGTGGAAGTCCGCATAATAGCCAAACAAGAATATGGAAGGGGCGGCGTGTTGCCGCCCCATCTTTGTTATAATGGCTTGATGAGCCCGTACAAAAAGTCAATAATCATAAAAAAATTCTAATCAGGGGCATGGGTATGACAGCAAGTGTGGAGTTGCGCGATGTAACGATGGATTTTGCCAAGTATCGCGCCGTCGACAATGTGTCTGTCAAAATCAATCCCGGCGAATTCTTCTCGTTCCTTGGACCATCGGGCTGTGGCAAGACGACGATTTTGCGCATGGTCTCAGGCTTCATCGAACCTTCGCAAGGCCAGGTTTTGATCGGCGACAAGGACATGAAGGGCATCGGACCGAATAAGCGCCCGACAGCGATGATCTTCCAGAATCTCGCCCTGTTTCCTTTGATGACCGTCTGGGAGAATATTTCCTTTGGCCTCGAGGTTCGGGGCGTGAACAAGGCGGCGCGCCGCGCAAGGGCGGAGGAGCTGCTCAATCTGGTCGAACTTCCTGGCGTGGGTGACCGTTTTGCGTCGCAGTTGTCGGGTGGCCAACGTCAACGCGTGGCGATCGCCCGCGCGCTCGCTGTTGAGCCCGAGGTGATGTTGCTTGATGAACCGTTGTCTGCCTTGGATTTGAAGTTGCGCCAGCACATGCGCGCCGAGCTTCGCGCCATTCAGAAGCGCACCAATGTGACCTTCATCTATATCACGCATGATCAAGGCGAAGCCTTGGCCATGTCAGACCGAGTGGCGGTGATGAGCCGTGGCAAGATTCAACAAGTCGATGTTCCGCAGAAAATCTACAACACGCCTTCGAATGGTTTCGTGGCGTCTTTTGTGGGTGAGAACAACAAGTTTTCGGGTCGGGTCAGTTCTGTTTCCAATGGCCTGGGGAAATTCAAGTCGGACGTGGGTGAATTCGCGGTGACACTGGGCGAAGGTGTCAACAAGGATTCCAAGTGTCGCCTCTATGTTCGGCCCGAGAATGTAGTCTTTGCCGCCAAGCCAAAATCCGGTGCGAATGCTGTTCCAGTCACCGTGGAAAGTGTGTCTTTCGAAGGCAACTTCGCCACTGTCAATATGCGTGACAAAAAGGGTCACAGGCTTTCTGCCGAAGTGCGTAACGATCCTTCCAATCTGCCGCCTCAAGTCGGCACATCTACCAGTATTGTTTTTGACCAGGAAAAGGCCTTGGCGTTGCTCGATTCAGAGGCTGTTGCCTACGAAGAAAAGGAGTGAGCCATGAGCGAGCTTTTCCGGCGTTATGGCAGTGGGATTACCTATACGGCGGTAGGTCTGACAGCTTTCTGGCTGCTGATTCTCGTCATATTCCCCTATGCGGGTCTCTTTGAACAGTCGTTCAGGCCCTATTTGCCAGTCACCGAAATCAACGGACCAAACGATCACTATTTTCTACACAACTACCTTGTGCTGTTCAGCAATCCGCAGGACATGACGTTCGGGTTTGGTGGATCGGGAGTGACAATTCCAATTCCCATTCACTTGTGGGTGTTTTTCATCACCATTCTGTACAGCAGCGTCGCCACACTTGCCGTGCTCTTGATCTGCTATCCGATCGCCTATTGCCTGGCCAAAGTAATGCCCTCAGCACTTCTGCCTTCCTATCTACTGCTGCTGGTGATTCCGTTGTGGGTATCGGAACTCATGCGGTCTTTCTCCTGGTACATCATCTTGTCGCTGAAGGGCCCGCTCACCATCGTGCTGCAAAGCTTGGGCATCATCACCGATCCCATTCACTGGACCTGGGGCATGAATGGCTATTCCGGCATCATCGTCGGGTTGATCTATACCTATATCCTCTTCATGCTTTTTCCGATCTACAACGCGATGACTTCACTGGATTCAAACCAGATCGAGGCGGCAGAGGATCTGGGTGCGGGTATTTTCAAGACGCACTGGCGGGTGGTCATGCCGCACTGCAAGCCGGGCATTGCTTCGGGGTGTGTGACTGTCTTCATGCTTTCTGCCGGCTCCCTGCTGGTGCCTTCACTCCTGGCCTCACCCAAATCGCGCTGGTTCACAGAAGTGATTCAGCAATGGATGTTTGAAACCCACGATTGGAACGCGGGGGCTGCTTATGCATTCATTCTGCTCTTCACATGCACAGCCTTTGTGACCCTGATGATGCGTTTGTTCAAAGTCGGTTTCACCGACATCGCGAAGTGAGGGGCGGGAAAATGGCGTTCAAACCAACTCAGACGATCCTGCAAGCTTATTCTTATGTCTTTCTCGGCTATCTGCTTCTTCCGCTTGTCGTGATGTGTGGCGCGGCCTTCAACGATTCGCGTTTTCCGACGATCTTGCCCTGGAACGGCTTCACGTGGCGCTGGTTTGCCGAACTGTATAACGACACGACGATCTGGCAGGCGACGGCCAATACCGGGCTGGTTGCCATCGCTGTGGTTGCTATTTCAGTTCCTATTGGTGTGGCTGGGGCCATTTTGGTAAATAGCCTCAAGGGCAGAAGCCGGACATTGCTTTACGCCACGATGATTGCTCCGATCCTTACACCTGGAGCGGTCATCGGCATTTCCACCTTGCTGTTCTGGTACAAGTTCAATGCGCCCGCAGGATTGCAGATTTCTGTCTTGGCACAAACGAGCTTCATTGCAGCTTATGTGATGCTCATGGTTCTAGCGCGGCTGCAAAGCTTTGATGGTGCATTGGAGGAAGCTGCATTGGATCTCGGCGCGTCGCATGCGCAAATGTTGCGCCGCGTTCTTCTGCCTCATCTCTATCCGGCCATCTTGGGCGGTGCTGTATTGGCGTTCTTTCAATCCGTGGAGAACTTCAATGCGACCCAGTTCACGCGCGGCGCATCCACCACGCTGACCGTTTATGTTGGCTCTAAAGTGCGTACGGGTATTACGCCCTCTATCTGCGCACTGGCAGCTATCATGATCAGCATCACCATTCTGGGCGCCATCATCTATGAAATCATTCGCCGCAACAATCTTGCCAAGGCCGAAACGCTTCAAGCCCAATGAAGATAGCGAAGCTTGAGACCTTTACCAACCGCTTCGTTGGTTTCACACGTTTGACTGCAGAGGATGGTTCCCAAGGCTGGGGCCAAGCCTCAACCTATAACGCCGACATCACTTGCGAGATTTTTCACCGCCAAGTGGCGCCATATGCCTTGGGACGCGATACGGATGATCTTGATGACATCCTGGCCGTGATCAATGAGAAGGAACACAAGTTCCCCGGCTCTTATCTGCGCCGCGCGATGACGGGGCTTGATACCGCCGTCTGGGACTGGCGCGGCAAGCAAGCAGGCAAACCAGTGGTTTCGCTGCTGGGCGGCACGCCAGGCAAGCTTCGGGCTTATGCGTCTTCGATGAAGCGTGACATCACGCCGGAAGATGAGGCGAAACGCTTCCTCAAGCTGCGCGATGAGAAGGGTTTTGATGCTTTCAAATGGCGCGTTGGCGCCGAGACTGGGCGCGACCGCGATGAATGGCCGGGGCGCACCGAAAAGGTGATCCCATACGTCGCCAAGGCGCTAGGCGATGGCATCGATAAATTGGTGGATGGCAATTCATGCTATTCGCCGAAGAAGGCCATTGAAGTGGGCCGCCTGCTCGAGGCCAATGGTATCGGCCATTTTGAAGAGCCATGCCCTTATTGGGAATTTGAGTGGACCAAGGAAGTTTCTGACGCGCTCGACATTGATGTGGCCGGCGGCGAACAGGATTGCGAATTCACGGCCTGGAAAACCATGATCGGCATGCGCGCGGTTGATATTGTTCAGCCAGATGTCATGTATCTCGGCGGCATTTCGCGGACTCTCCATGTTTGTAAGATGGCTGCGGCCGCGGGCCTGCCTGTCACGCCGCATGCCGCCAATCTTTCACTGGTCACCATGTGCACCATGCATTTGCTCAAGGCCATTCCCAATGCCGGAAAATATCTCGAATTCTCGATCGAGGAAGCGGATTACTATCCCTGGCAATACGGCCTGTTCCGAGGTGAGCCTTACCGCATCGAAGATGGCCATGCCATCATCGGCGATGAACCTGGCTGGGGCGTTGAGGTGAAT
>JANPHF010000063.1:0-25711 GCA_031424315.1 Aestuariivirga sp. | reverse complement strand
GAGGGCGTTTCGCTGCAGGACAAGGGCAAGCAGATCTTTGACTTGATCCTCAAAACCGCCTCTGGCCAGAAAACCAAATCCGAAGCCTTGGGCTACGGCGAGAATGAATATGTCCCCTGGTATATCGGCGCCGTGATGTAGCCACGATTCCTCCATGATTTGCGCGTGAATCCTGTTCATCAAAGTTCAAGACTTGATGGGCTAACTCACCGCCATGGGGCTGTTTTCAGGGAAGAAGAAAAAGAAGGGCAAGGCCAAACGGGCCGAGCCACGTCTTTTTGCTGAGGACGACGAAGACCCGGGCTTCAAGGCCCCCGCCCGACAGAAGAAATCCGCAGCCAAGCGCTCGTGGGTTTGGCGACTGATCGGCTTCTTCTTGGTGGCGGGCTTCTGGGCTGCGGTGGCAGGTTCAATCGCCTTTGCCTACATCTGGTTTTCACTCGATCAGCGCGGATTGTTCCAAATCCCCAAGCGCGAACCCGGCATCATGATGCTGGCCAGTGATGGCACCGCGCTGGCAGAGGAGGGTTCCTTCTTCGGCGACGCTGCCAAGATCAGCCAGTTGCCGGACTATGTGCCCAATGCGGTGATCGCCATTGAAGACCGTCGGTTCCGCCAGCATCACGGCATTGACCCGGTAGGCCTGGCCCGGGCCATGTCACGCAATGTGATTGCAGGGCATTTCATTCAGGGCGGGTCAACCCTCACTCAACAATTGGCAAAGAACCTGTTTTTGACGCAAGAAAAGACGCTCACGCGCAAGGCGCAGGAAGCGGTTCTCGCGATATGGCTCGAATCGAAATTCACCAAGGATGAAATCCTGCAGCTCTATCTTAACCGCGTCTATTTCGGCGAAGGGGCAACAGGCATCGAGCAGGCCGCTCACACCTATTTCAACAAGCCTGCTTCAGAACTAACCATCATGGAAGCCGCGCGCCTTGCCGCCAGCTTGAAGGGGCCAAGCATCTACAATCCCGTCAATGATCCAGACAAGAGCACAGCCCGCGCCAAACTGGTGCTGCAGGCGATGCAGGAGCAGGGCTACATCTCAGATGATGATGCCACAAACGCCGTGAGCCAGCCGAACAGCGTGGCGGCTGGCGACTACACGCCGCCCCGCCAATATGCGGTGGATTGGATTGACGCGCAGTTGCCACAGCTTGTGAAGAACTATGATCAATCCATCGTGGTTGAAACAACGCTTGATCCCGCCATTCAGGCCAATGCTGAAAAAGCGCTGAAGGCCCGCCTGCAACAAAATGGCAAAAAGCTTGGCGTCTCGCAAGGTGCCATGGTGGTGATGGATAATTCCGGCGCCGTGGTGGCCATGATCGGAGGCAAGTCTTACGAGAAGAGCCAATACAACCGCGCACTGAAAGCCCAACGCCAGCCGGGCTCGGCCTTCAAGGCCTTCGTCTATCTCACGGCGATGGAACATGGCTTCCGCCCCTCGTCGACGGAAGTGGACGAGCCAGTAAGGATCGGCACCTGGTCGCCGGAAAACTACAAGCACAAATATCTTGGCGAGGTTTCGCTCGAACAAGCCTTCGCGCAGTCGATCAACACCATTTCAGCCAAGCTCACCATGGAGGTGACGCCAAGTGCCGTCGCTGAAACCGCCCAGCGCCTCGGCATTTCATCTCCGCTCGGCCATGATGCTTCGCTGGCGCTCGGCACATCGGAAGTGAACCCGCTTGAACTCACGTCAGCCTTTGTTCCCTTCGCCAATGGCGGCAGCGCCGTTTCGCCTTATGTTGTGAAGCGCATCACCACGCGCGATGGCAAAGTGCTCTACCAACGCAAGGGTGATGGCTTGGGCCAGGTGGTGAGTGATCCGGCATTAGGTGAAATGAATCAGCTTTTCCGCGCCGTGGTGCGCCAGGGCACTGGCACCAAGGCACAATTTGGAAATTGGGATATTGGCGGCAAGACGGGCACCAGCCAGGACTACCGCGATGCATGGTTTGTGGGCTTTACGCCATACCTCACAGCGGGAGTCTGGCTCGGCAATGATGACAACACGCCCACCAAGCAAGTCACCGGCGGCTCCCTTCCAGCCATGATCTGGCGTGATGTGATGGAGCCGGCGCACAAAGGTTTGAATTGGACACCCCTTCCCGGTAATCCCGAGCAGCCCGGTGATGCCAACACGATTGCTGCACAATCAGTGGATCAGAACGGCGAAGGCAATCAGCCCGAAGTGGCCATGGCGCCACCGCCAGCGGATGATCAGCCCAAGAACCTGTTGGAGCTTCTGTTTGGCAAGAAGAAACAGCCGCAAGGCCAACAGAACACTGGCATCTACTAGTTAGAAATAGCTGTGCAGCTCGCGCCCGTTGGCTTTCATCCAGGCCTTGGCTTGCTTGGCATGCGGGCAATGCGTGAGCACTAAACGCCAGAACCGCGGTCCATGATTCATCTCGCTCAGATGCGCCACTTCGTGTGCGGCCACATAATCAAGCACGAAGGCCGGCGCGAGGATCAACCGCCAGGAATAAGACAAGCCGCCCTTGGCGGAGCATGAGCCCCAACGGCTTCGTTGATCGCGGATGGTGATGCTGGTGTAACGTGCATTCATCACTAACCCATAGCGCTGCGAGGCTTCTGTGAGATCAGCGAGGGCCAGCTTTTTAAGAAAATCCTTGAGCCGTCTTTCAGCATGGGCCGCATCGCCCGGAACAGTAATCGCACCTTGCGCCATTTCAACGAGACCGCGCCTGCCGCCAGTGAAATTCAGAACATGTGGCTCGCCGCGCAGCAGAACATTTGCACCGTGGGCGGCCTGCTTGCGCTCGACCTGTTTGCTCAAGTGGCGCAAGATCCACGGCGCTGATTGATCCACGAAGCGCAATGCTTCAGTGAGCCCAATGCGCTTGGGCAGCGTCATCACCAGGCCGCCAGTCTTGCTGTCAAAGCGCAACACCATGCGGCGCGCACGGGCATGGCGTTTGAAGTGAAGCGAAATTTTCTGCCCGCCGATCAACAGCTCTTGCGGATCAGGCGCAGGCGGTGCTGCCTTCAGTTGTGTAAGCGGGCGTAAGAATCCGATCAAGGCTTTTGGGCGCGCAGGAATTCGCCGATCATCGGCGCAACTTCGGCGCGGAATTTGGAGCCTGAGAAAACGCCGTAATGCCCCACACCAAGTTGCATGTGATGCTTCTTCATCTTGGGCGGAATGTTGGTGCACAATTCATGGGCAGCTTTGGTCTGGCCCACGCCTGAGATGTCATCACGCTCGCCTTCAACCGTCAGCAGCGCTGTCTTGGTGATCTTGCCGGGGTCCACCTTTTCACCGCGATAGTGATAGGTGCCATTGGGGAAATCCTGGCAGATGAACACGCGTTCCACTGTTTGCAGGTAAAACTCGGCCGTGAGGTCCATCACCGCCATATATTCATCGTAGAAGTCGCTGTGCTTTTCAGCAGCCTCTTCCTCGCCCGCCACCAAGTCCTGATACAGATCACGGTGGGCCTTGAGGTGGCGGTCCATATTCATCGAGAGAAAACCACCAAGCTGCATGAAGCCTGGATAGACTTGACGTCCAAAGCCTGCGTGCGGCCCTGCCACTTTCATGATCGCGGTATTGCGGAACCATTCCACATTCTTGCCATCCGCCATCTTGTTGACGGAGGTGGGGCTCTGCCGCGTATCAATCGGCCCACCCATCAATACCATGGCGAGCGGGGCCAATGGATCAGACTTGGCGTTCATGAGTGACACAGCCGCAAGCACCGGCACTGAAGGCTGACACACGGCCATGATATGGGCGCGCTCGCCGAGGTGGTGCAGAATATCGGTAATGGTGTCGGTGTAGTCATCAAGATCAAAGCGTCCGGCAGAAACCGGAATATTGCGGGCATCTTGCCAGTCGGTCACATAGCAGTCGAAGTCCGGCAACATGCTCTTCACCGTGTCGCGCAGCAGTGTTGCATGGTGGCCCGACATGGGCGCCACCAGCAGCAGCTTGGCTTGCTTCTTGGTGAAGTCCTGCTTTGCGAAGTGGATGAGATTGCAGAACGGGCTCTGCCAAACCACTTCCTCTTCCACGACAACAGCTTTGTTGCCGATGATCGCTTCATCGAGCTCAAATTCGGGCTTGGAATAGCGGCGCGTGGCGCGCTCAAACATGGTGAGCGCAGCCGTGGCTTGGCGGCCCAGCTTGGTGTCCCGCATGGGATTGGCGGTATTTTGCCAGAAGGAAAGACCCAGATTTGTAAGCATGCGCGCTGGTTGCAGCGCCGCATGATTCATTTCAAACCAGGGATAGAGCATCGAAATAGGTGCAGGAATTGCGGTCATGTTCAAGTCTTTAGCACCTTTTTGCGCCATTAATCCAATTCCTTTGCATGTGCACTATAGTCGCAATCCCTAACAAAACCTGCAAGCGGCGGCCCAGAGGTTCATGGCGGTCACCCCAAACTACTAAATGTAGCAAATTCATATACATATTAATGGATTGATGATGGTCGCAGGATCCGGCGCGATTGTCGCAGGCCAGGATTTGCCATTTTGCAATGCTGGCAAAGCTCCACTAGATTGAAAGACCATTCAAGCATCGGTGCCATGAGCCCAAACGCCCAAACCGCCAACTCAATGCCAGATCTGG
Source organism: Aestuariivirga sp. (assembly GCA_031424315.1). Taxonomy (GTDB): domain Bacteria; phylum Pseudomonadota; class Alphaproteobacteria; order Rhizobiales; family Aestuariivirgaceae; genus Aestuariivirga. Next base: position 21,105 of record JANPHF010000063.1, on the reverse strand, counting down.
GCGCCTTGCGCCTTGGCACGCTGGTGCGCCTACGTTGGCTGGCCATCATCGGCCAGGCTGCATCGATTTTTGTGGTTCAATTTCTATTGGGTTACCGCCTGCCCATCAGCGCCTGCTTTGCCTTGATTGCGGCCAGCGCGTGGTTGAATGTCCTGACCTCATTCCGCTGGCGCGGAAATCAGCGCCTCTCCGCGCAGGTTGCCGGCCTGCACTTGGCCTTTGATATATTGCAACTCGCAGGGTTGATCTACTTTACCGGTGGTTTGCAAAACCCATTTGCACTGCTTTTCCTTGTGCCAGTCACAGTTTCGGCCACGTCCTTGCCTTTGGCCTGGACAGCGGCGCTCGGATTGCTGGCGCTGGCAGCAGCCACAACGCTGGTATCGTTTCACCGCCCCCTGCCTTGGCCACCAGATTCCGACTTTACCCTGCCACCAACTTATCTGGTGGGCATGTGGGCGGCTATTGTTTGCACCACCATCTTCTCCGTGATCTATGCGCGGCGCATTGCGCAGGAGGCGCGGCTGATGTCATCCGCCTTGCAAGCAACCGAAATGGTCTTGGCGCGTGAACAGAGGCTATCTGCGCTGGATGGCCTTGCCGCCGCCGCCGCCCACGAGCTTGGCACGCCACTGGCCACCATTGCGCTTGTCGCCAAGGAGTTGAAGCGCGAGTTGCCGAAGCGCTTCAAGCATGGCGAGGATATTGATCTCCTGATCTCGCAGGCTGCGCGCTGCCGCGAGATTCTCACACGCCTTGCTGTGCCCGAACAACTTTCCGACGAGGTCTATCAACAGGTAGGCTTTGAAGCCATGCTGGAAGACATGGTGGCCCCGCTTCGTGGCCAGAAGGTCGAGGTCGCCATCGACATGCGGCCGCAGGATGAGCGGTTGAAAGATGGGCCACCCGTGTTCCAGCGCAATCCGGCCATCAGTTATGGCCTTGGCAATCTCATCGAAAACGCCATGGATTTTGCCAAGTCGCGGGTCGATGTGGAGGCGCGCTGGTCTGACACGCAGGTGATTGTCAGCGTGCTTGATGATGGCCCTGGTTTTGATGAAACGATTTTTGATCGTCTGGGCGATCCCTTTGTCACCACACGGCCTGGCTATGGCAATGCTGCAAGGCGGCAAGAGGATGGCCAACATGAGGGCATGGGCCTGGGCCTGTTCATTGCCAAGACTTTGCTGGAAAGATCGGGAGCCATCGTCACTTTGTCGAACCGTGGTGCACCGCGGCGAGGCGCCATCATTGACATCTCTTGGCCCCGCTCCGCTGTGGATGTTGCCAAAATGGCTTGACGCGGGCCAGCGGCACGCACAAGAAATGCTTATGACCCAGGCTGCCAAAACCCTTCTGCTGGTCGATGATGACAAGCCCTTCCTCACACGGCTCGGCAAGGCCATGGAATCCCGCGGTTTCGAAGTCCGCATGGCGGATTCCGTAGCGCTGGGTATTGCTGAGGTGAAGAAGGAGCCACCGATGTTTGCCGTGGTGGATTTGCGGTTGGGTGATGGCAATGGTCTGGATGTGATTGAGGCGCTGCATGCCGCAAGGCCTGATGCCCGCGCCGTGGTGTTGACGGGTTATGGCAATATTGCAACTGCAGTCACGGCCGTGAAATTGGGCGCCATTGACTATCTCGCCAAGCCTGCTGATGCCGATGCTGTCTATGGCGCACTCACAGGCGATAAGGATCACCGCAATACCTTGCCGGAAAATCCCATGTCGGCAGACCGTGTGCGCTGGGAACACATCCAACGCGTCTTTGAACTGTGTCAGCGCAATGTTTCAGAAACGGCGCGCCGCCTCAACATGCACCGCCGCACGTTGCAACGCATCTTGGCCAAGCGTGCGCCGAAGTAATCTTGTGTTGATGAATTGAAAACCAATTTCACTTTTGGTTGCTTGACATTTTTTCAGATCGGTCCAACATGATACACATCAGCCGCAGTGATTGGCGCTGATGTAAGACGCGAAGATCAATCTACGAAGGAGGGGCCATGACTCCACCTGATCAAAGAGCGAGATCATAGCACAGACTATGATCACATCCCGGTTCAGCTTCGCGGCTGAAGACCGCGAAGAGCAAACCGGAATGCCGACAATTCAAATTCCAAACTGAGCCATTTTCGAATGGCCCGTTACAGGTTCGGTTACATCCGGATCATTTCAAGCTGAAACTCGATCCTTCGAGGGCCCCGCTGGCGCAATGAATGTCGCAGCGGGGCTAGTTTTTTTGTTAGGCGAGAACTTCCACCGAAGCGGGAAGTGAATTGGCCTTCAACTTGTAAACAATCGGCACACCGGTATCGAGCTCACGCTTCAGGATCTGCTCAGGCGTCAAGCCTTCGATCGCCATGATGAGCGAGCGCAGCGAGTTGCCATGTGCGGCCACCAGAACATTCTTGCCGTCCAGCACATGCGGCTGAATCATATGAACATAGTAGGGCAGTGAACGTGCCAAGGTGTCCTTCAGCGATTCACCGCCGGGAGGTGGCACGTCATATGAGCGGCGCCACACATGCACTTGTTCCTCGCCCCACTTTTTGCGGGCGTCATCCTTGTTGAGGCCAGTGAGTTCGCCATAGTCGCGCTCGTTCAGCGCCTGGTCACGGGTTTCCGGTAGGCCGGTTTGGCCAAGTTCAGCAAGGATCAGCGCCAGCGTGTGCTGCGCGCGGGTGAGGGCCGATGTGAAGCACAGATCAAACTTCAAGCCCTTGGCCTTCAGGCGCTGGCCAGCGGCCTTGGCTTCTTCCACGCCCTTGGGCGAAAGGTCAGGATCCTTCCAGCCGGTGAACAGGTTTTTCAAATTCCATTCGCTCTGCCCATGGCGGACAAGCACAAGAGTTCCACTCATTTTCAATCCAATCCCAAAACATCAAACATCGAATAGAGTCCCGGCTTCTTGCCTTTGGCCCAGACTGCGGCTTTCACCGCACCACGCGCAAACAGCTCGCGTGACTCAGCAACATGCCGCAGTTCCAACCGTTCGCCATTGCCGGCGAAGATCACGGTGTGATCGCCCACCACTGTGCCGCCCCGCAATGTGGCAAAACCAATGTCGCCGGAATTACGCGCACCCGTGTGGCCATCACGCGAACGCACCGAATGCTCTTTCAAGTTGATCTCTCGTCCATCCGCCGCCGCTTTGCCCAAAAGCAATGCGGTGCCCGATGGGGCATCAATCTTCATGCGGTGGTGCATTTCCAGAACTTCGATATCGAAGTCCTGTCCCAGTGCGGCAGCCGCGCGCTTCACCAGCGCTGCCAGCATGTTCACGCCCAGCGAAAAGTTTCCAGTTTTCACAATGGTGGAAGCTTTCGCCGCGTCGGCAATTTCAGCATCGCCTGCAGCATCGATACCCGTGGTGCCGATTACATGGATCTTGCCCTTGGTGTGCTTGAGCAATGAGAGCGAAGCCTTGGGCACGGTGAAATCAATGATGCCATCAACAGCGGCGATCACGGCGGCGGCATCATCGCTGATCGCCACGCCCATTTTCTTCTCACCGATCAATTCGCCGTAATCTGCACCTACGTGGGCTGAACCGGGTGCTTCGAGGCCGCCCGCAAGCACGCAGCCTTCGGTGTTGTGAACAATCTTGGCCAGTTCACGGCCCATGCGGCCCGCAGCCCCGGCGATGGCAAGTTTCAGTGTCATGGGGCTGCTTTAGCAACAGGCAACCGCGAAATAAAGTGCATTTGCCGCGAAGATTCCTGAAAGCCGTCCCACTTCAGCCACAAACAACTAAGAATATAGCCCTATGAAAACAATTCTAAAATATTTCCTCTATTTCTTGGTTTTCCTGGTGGCGGCACCCTTGGCCGCCAACACCGCCATCAACCTTGCACGTGGCTGGCCCGCCAATTGGAAGATGGCGGATTGGTCTTCAGCCCATGTCTTGCCCGCCGCGAATGCCACGCCCGATGCAGAAGTGATCATACTCGCCAGCCGCACTGGGCGCTGGAAAGGCATTTTCTCCGAACATATGTCTCTCGTGTTCAAGCCAAAAAATGCCGCCCAGTGGACGCGCTATGACGTGGTGGGCTGGGGCACGCCGGTGCGCAAGGATGCCTATGTGGCCGATGCCTTCTGGTATGGAAACACACCCCGCGTGATCTATGACGTGAAGGGCGACAACGCCGCGGCGCTCATTCCGGCGATTGAGGCCAATGTCGCAGTCTATCCGTTTGCCGCCAAGGGCGACTATGTGATCTGGCCGGGGCCAAACTCCAACACTTTTGTTTCATGGGTCGTGCGCCACACCGAAGGTTTTGATGCGGAGCTTTCATCTGCCGCTGTCGGCAAGGATTATCTCGGACCTGGTTTTCATGTGATGCGCGCGCCCAGTAACACCGGCTACACGGCATCGCTGGGTGGCTATCTGGGCCTCACATTGGCACGCAAGGAAGGCCTCGAGTTGGAATTGCTGGGCAGTACCATCGGCCTTGACCCTGCGGACCTTGCTATCAAACTTCCGGGCTTCGGAAGGCTGAGCCTGCGCGACGCCTTCAGCTAAACATCCCACACCGGGCACCAGGAGCCATTCACCAGGCGGCGGTTTTCATCCAGCTTGCGGATGGCAGCTACTTCATCAGCACTCAGCTTGATCTTTTGCGCGTCCCAATTGCTTTGAATGCGTTCGCGCTTGGAGGACGAGGGGATCACGATGTGACCTTCAGCCAGCAGGAAGGCGAGGCCAACTTGCTCCGGCGTTGCGCCATGTTTCTTGGCAATGGCCACGAGACCTGCGCTTTCGGACAGGTGCCCCCGTGCCAGTGGGCAGTAGGCGGTGTTGATGATGCCGTGGCCGTGGCTGTAATCGACAATCGGCCGGTTCTGCATCAGCACATGGCATTCCACCTGGTTGGTGGCGATGCGCTTTGCACCAAGGATGCGAAGCGCCACATCCAGATATTTCTTGGTGAAGTTGGAAACACCGATCTGCGTGGCATGGCCAGCGTCCTGAACGCCGCCCAGCTGCGCCACATAATCATTGGCATCGTATCTGTCCTGCGGTGAAGGCCAGTGCAGCAAGTAAAGATCAACTTTTTCCACGCCCAGCTTTTCCAGCGAGGCGCGCGCGTGACTCATAATCTGCCCCGGCGCAAAATTCTCCGGCGCCACCTTGGTGGTGATGAACAGCTCATCGCGCTTCAAGCCAGATTCCTTGATCGCCCGGCCCACAGCGCGCTCATTGCCATACATCTCGGCTGTGTCGATATGGCGATAGCCAATCTCCAGCGCGGAAAGCACGATCTTGTAGGTTTCCTCTTCGGGGTGGTTCCAGGTGCCGAAACCGAAGCGGGGGATTTGAGGGCTCATAGAGTTCTCCTATTAAATAACCATATAGTTATTTATCGTGCCGAGCAAGACCGCGTCTGGTCGAATTGGCTGGACAGGAAATTGAACAGAGGGTCAGCCCCCAAAACCTTCCCAGAACGCCTTGGCCTTGGCGAAGAAACCTTCGGACTCGGGCGAATTGTGATGCGCGTCCTTGTCGAATTCCTTGAGCAGCTCGCGTTGCTTGCGGGTCAAATTTACCGGTGTTTCCACCGTCACCTGAATATACATATCGCCATGCGCATGCGAACGCAGCACGGGCATGCCCTTGCTCTTCAGACGGAACTGTTTACCATTCTGCGCACCCTCAGGGATCGACACGCGCGCCTTCTTGCCATCAATGGTGGGCACTTCAATTTCGCCGCCCAGCGATGCCGTGGCCATTGAAATGGGCACTTGGCAGAACAGATCAGCGCCATCGCGCTTGAAGAATTCATGGGGGCGCAGCGAGATGAAAATATAGAGATCACCCGTGGGCCCGCCACGCAGGCCAGCTTCGCCTTCGCCAGCAAGACGGATGCGCGTACCATCTTCCACGCCTGGCGGGATGTTGACCGAGAGATTGCGTTCCTTGGTGACGCGGCCTTGGCCATGGCAATGGCTGCAGGGATCGGCAATCACCGTGCCGCGGCCATTGCAGGTGGGGCAGGCGCGCTCTACCGTGAAGAAGCCTGATTGCGAACGCACAGCACCAGCACCACCGCAGGTGCGGCAGGTGGTGGGCGATGTGCCGGGCTTCGCACCCGTGCCTTTGCAGGGCTCGCAGGCGATGGAGGACGGCACGCGGATTTGTGCGGTCTTGCCAGAGAAAGCCTCGGTGAGATTGATTTCAAGATTATAGCGCAGGTCGCTGCCGCGCTGCGCGCCATTGGGATTGCGACCGCGGGCGCCCTGGCGGCCACGGCCATTCCCCATAAATTCGCCGAACAAGTCTTCGAAGATGTCCGACATCGAGCCCATGTCCGGCCCGAAGCCAGCGCCACCGGGCCGCCCGCCCGTGCCGTTCTGGAAAGCCTGATGGCCGAAGCGGTCATAGGCCGCGCGCTTTTGGGGATCTTTCAATACGTCATAGGCCTCGTTCAATTCCTTGAACTTGGCATCGGTTTCCGTGCTGCCGTGATTGGCGTCTGGATGCAGCTTCTTGGCCAGGTTGCGATAAGCGCTCTTCAGCGCCTTTTCATCAGCCCCTTTGGCAACCCCCAGAACTTCATAATAATCGCGCTTGGACATTGGCCTCTTCTACTCAGATCGTCATTCCCGCGAAAGCGGGAATCTCGCTTGATACGGAGACCCCCGCTTTCGCGGGGGTGACGCACGTTGTGAGTATTAGTTCTTCTTGTTCTTTTCTTCGACTTCGGTGAACTCGGCATCGAGCACATCGTCGAACTCATCACGCGGCGGATCCTTGTCGTCGTGATGGTCATTGTCGGGCGCACCGGAGTGCGGCTCAGCGCCGGCACCGCCACCCTTGTACAAGGCTTCACCCAGCTTCATCGAAAGCTGCATGAGGGCCGTGGTCTTGGCGGTGATGGCCTCAGCGTCATTGGCGTCGATCGAAGACTTGAGATCGGCAATCGCCGCTTCAATGGCAGACTTGTCGGATTCAGGCACCTTGTCGCCTGCGTCCTTCAAGGTCTTCTGCGTGGAATGGATCAGGCTTTCAGCCTGGTTCTTGGCTTCCACCGCGTCCTTGCGCTTCTTGTCTTCGGTGGCGTTGGCTTCAGCGTCCTTCACCATCTTGTCGATCTCGGCATCAGACAAGCCACCCGAAGCCTGGATGCGGATCTGCTGTTCCTTGTTCGTGGCCTTGTCCTTGGCGGACACATTCACGATGCCGTTGGCGTCGATGTCGAAGGTCACTTCAATCTGCGGCACGCCGCGCGGCGCAGACGGAATGCCCATCAGGTCGAACTGGCCGAGCATCTTGTTATCGGCCGCCATTTCACGCTCACCCTGGAAGACGCGGATGGTCACAGCTGTCTGATTGTCATCAGCGGTGGAGAACACCTGAGACTTCTTGGTGGGGATCGTGGTGTTGCGGTCAATGAGGCGCGTGAACACGCCGCCCAGCGTTTCAATGCCGAGCGAAAGCGGTGTTACGTCAAGAAGGAGAACATCCTTCACTTCGCCCTTCAGCACGCCGCCCTGAATGGCAGCGCCAATGGCCACCACTTCATCCGGGTTCACACCCTTGTGCGGTTCCTTGCCGAAGAAGCTCTTCACAACTTCGATCACCTTGGGCATGCGGGTCATGCCGCCCACCAGAACCACTTCGTCGATCTGGGCAGCAGAAACACCGGCATCCTTGAGGGCCTGGCGGCAGGGCTCAACCGTCTTCTGGATGAGGTCATCAACCAGAGACTCAAGCTTGGCGCGCGTCAGTTTCACGGTGAGATGCTTGGGGCCAGAGGCATCGGCGGTGATGAAGGGCAAGTTGATTTCAGTCTGGATCGAAGACGAAAGTTCAATCTTGGCCTTTTCAGCCGCTTCCTTGAGGCGCTGCAGGGCCAGCTTGTCCTTCCTGAGGTCAATGCCCTGTTCCTTCTTGAACTCGTCCGCGAGGAAATCGACAATGCGCATGTCGAAGTCTTCACCGCCAAGGAAGGTGTCGCCATTGGTGGATTTCACTTCAAACACGCCGTCGCCGATTTCGAGAACCGAGACGTCGAATGTGCCGCCGCCCAAGTCATAGACTGCGATGGTGCCGGAAGATTTTTTGTCGAGGCCATAAGCCAGCGCAGCGGCTGTCGGCTCATTGATGATGCGCAGCACTTCAAGGCCCGCGATCTTGCCGGCATCCTTGGTGGCCTGGCGCTGCGAGTCGTTGAAGTAGGCCGGAACGGTGATAACCGCCTGCGTGACTGGCTCGCCCAGATAGCGCTCAGCCGTTTCCTTCATCTTGGTGAGGATGTCGGCAGAGATCTGCGATGGTGCGAATTTCTTGCCGCGGCTTTCCACCCAGGCATCGCCATTGTCGGCTTTGATGATGTTGTAAGGCACAAGCTTCTTGTCCTTGGCCACCATCGGGTCATCCATCCTGCGCCCGATCAGGCGCTTGATGGCAAAGAATGTGTTTTCAGGATTGGTCACACCCTGGCGCTTGGCGGGCTGGCCCACCAGTGTTTCGCCTTCAACGTTGAAGGCCACGATCGACGGCGTGGTGCGCGCGCCCTCGGCGTTTTCAATAACTTTGGGGTTCTTCCCCTCCATGACAGCCACGCAGCTATTCGTGGTGCCAAGGTCAATACCAATGACTTTACCCATAGTTTTCTCCTCTGGCAGGCTTGGGCCCCGGCCCAACTGGGCACCGGGTGTGAAGCCCCCTATTTCACTTCTGCCGGGCGGTTTTCAACCCACCCATGGCGCTCAAGGGGCTATATAGGAAGGGCCCCATAGCCCATCAAGGACGTGATTTGAAGAATTTTCGACGCCATGGCTGAAGCTCCGACCTTTCATCCCGGGGTCTTGGGCCGCCCCGCGCAGGAAGCATTGGTGAAAACCCTTCGCGCGGCGGTGAAAGAAGCGCCGTTATTCACCCCCGTGATGCCTCGCACCGGGCGACCATTCAGCGTCCGAATGACCAATCTTGGCCCGCTTGGCTGGGTGTCTGACAGGGCGGGCTATCGTTATCAGCCCGCCCACCCGGAAACTGGCCAGCCCTGGCCCACCATGCCGCAAGTGCTGTTGGAGCTATGGCAGCGCTATGCCGCCTACCCCCACCCACCCCAAGCTTGCCTCGTTAACTTTTACCAGCAGGGCGCCAAAATGGGCCTGCATCAGGACAAGGACGAGGAAGATTTCGCAGCTCCCGTGCTGTCCATCTCACTGGGAGATGCCGCGGTCTTCCGCTTCGGTTGCAACGAACGCGGCGGCAAGACGCAAACCCTGAAGCTTTCTTCGGGCGACGTGCTGGTTATGGGCGGCGAGGCGCGCCTATGCTTCCATGGCATTGACCGAGTGCTTGGTGGAACTTCAACCTTGCTGAAAGAAGGTGGTCGCATAAATCTGACTTTGAGGCGTGTGACCAAGCCTTGACCCCAGGCCACCAGCTCCCCACATCTCGCGTTTACTGTGGAGGACATGATGAAGTTTGGAATTATCGGTTCAGGTTCTGTGGCCACAACGCTGGCGGCAGGTTTTATCAAGCATGGTCACGAAGTGACGCTTGGTACCCGTGATGCGGCCAAGCTCGTTGAGTTTGCCAAGGCTAATCCCAGGGTTAAGGTGGGTTCATTCGCTGATGCCGCCAAATTCGGTGAGGTAATTGTACTGGCGGTCAAAGGCACGGTGGCTGAGAACGCGCTGTCGCTCGCAGGGGCGGACAATATCAAGGGCAAGACTGTGATCGACACCACCAACCCCATCGCCGATGCGCCACCCGAAAATGGTGTGCTGAAATACTTTACCGATCTCAATCAATCGCTGATGGAAAAACTTCAAGCTAGAAATCCCTCAGCGCATTTTGTGAAAGCCTTCAACTCCGTAGGCGCACGGGCGATGGTGAACCCCACCTTCAAGGGCGGCAAGCCGAGCATGTTCATCGCCGGAAACGACGCCGCCGCCAAGAAGACGGTTTCCACCATTCTCGACCAATTCGGCTGGGAGGTGGAAGACATGGGCCCGGCCGCCGCCGCCCGCGCCATTGAACCCCTGTGCATCCTGTGGTGCATTCCGGGCTTCGCCAATAACGATTGGTTCCATGCCCTCAAGATGTTGCGCTGAACCTGCAGCAAGACTACGAGTAACTTGAGACACAGGATCCCCCATGCCACTCACCCTCGCCGCCGCGCAAACCATCATCGCCAAGACGCTTGAACATGGCACTAAGGCAAAATTCAAGACCCTTGGTGTCGTCGTTTTGGACACGCGCGCAACCGTGAAGGCGGCAGCCATTGGAGATGGCTCGTCTCTGGCGCGCTTTGACATCGCCCGCGCCAAGGCCAAGGGTGCGCTGGCTTTCAACATGGGCACGCGCGCCTTGGAGAAGATCGCCAAGGACAGGCCGCATTTCTTTGCAGGTGCCGTGGCTGCCATTGATGGCGGCATCGTGCCTGTGCCCGGCGGTGTGTTGATCAAGGACGCGGCCGGCCATTTGCTGGGCAGCGTGGGCGTTTCGGGCGACACATCAGACAATGACGAGGCGGCCGCTCTGGCTGGTATCGCGGCAGCTGGATTGGTGGGCGACGGCGGTCAGGGCTAATATGCAAAAGGCCGCATTTTGCGGCCTTTCATTTTCAAGACTGAAACTTCCTCAGCCCTTGTAGCCATTCATCCGTGCATTGTTCTTGGCATTGGCGGGGGATGAGAAGGCTTCGGTGCTCTTGCCAACCTGGCGGCCATTGGCCGTGGAGAAACAGCGCCAACGGCTTTGGCCAGCCTTGTCCTTGTAGAACTCCCACTTGTCGCCTGATGTATCGCGGCTGGCATTGGCTTCGCAATCTTTCTTGGCCTTGTAGCCTTCTGAAGATGCGCCAACGATTTCGCCGTTGGAGGCGGTGCGCCGCCAGCGGAATTCGCCCTTTTTGTCTTTGTAGATGTCCAGTTTGTAGTCTGCCATGAACGTCCCCTGTTGAAGTGGAGCCTTGTTGCGGCTCCTGCGGAAGGCAAACTGCGCCACATCGAAGTGGCTTGTCCAGCCGCCCGGTCAGGCCCAACTCAAAAAACTGTTGAGAAAGTTCTCAGCCTTCCAATGTCAGATCAGCCGCCGAACTCTCGTTCACCACCAGCCTGGCGTTGGGAATGTCATTGCCCAGAGCCTTGGTTCGTGCGGCAGCCACATCAAAGCCAAAGCCACGCCAGCGGGCCAGCAATCGGCGCTCCAACTCCGCCTCAGTCACCTTGAGAAAGATTGTGAAATCAAACAGCGGTTTCAATCGTTCCCATCCAGGCTGTTTAAGCAGCAGGTAATTGCCTTCCACAAGGATGAACTTGGTGTTGGCCGAAATGATCTCAGCCCCGGTGCGGGCCAATTCCATCGAACGGTCAAAAACGGGAATGGCAATGTCTGGCTCGCGAGCCTTGATCCGCTTCAGCAGAACTTCAAACCCCGCCACATCGAAAGTGTGCGGCGCGCCTTTGCGGGCACGGTGGCCGCGCGCATTGAGAATGGCGTCATCAAAATGAAAACCATCCATCGGAACCACAACGGCGGGTTCACCGGAAGCTGTCAGGGCCTCACAAAGTTGACCAGAGATTGTGGATTTGCCGGAACCAGGTGGGCCAGCAATGCCCACCATGAAACGCAAAGAAGGCCCCGCCTGTCGGCGGAGCCTTTGTACAATCTCTGCTGCTGCCGGCATCTCAGGCTTCCAGCAATTCCTTTGGTGGCTCCTTGGCTCCTGTCATGAAGGCCACGGCATCCGACATCGTGTATTCCTTCGGATTGATCACACAGAGCCTGCGGCCCAGCCGGTGAATGTGGATGCGATCGCAGACTTCAAACACATGCGGCATATTGTGGCTGATCAGAACAATGGGAAGACCACGTTTGCGCACATCCTTGATCAACTCAAGAACGCGACGTGATTCTTTCACGCCCAAGGCGGCCGTAGGCTCATCCATGATCACAACTTTGGAACCAAACGCCGCCGCACGCGCCACGGCAACACCTTGGCGTTGGCCGCCGGACAGTGTTTCCACGGCTTGATTGATGTTTTGTATCGTCATTAAACCCAGCTCGGAAAGCTTGTCGCGGGCAAAGTTTTGCATTCCCGACCGATCGGATTGGCGGAAATATTTACCCATAAATCCTGGCTTTCGCCATTCGCGCCCCAAAAACATGTTCTCAGCAATCGACAAGGCGGGGGACAAAGCAAGATTTTGATAAACTGTTTCAATTCCCGCTTCGCGCGCATCTTGCGGCGTCTTGAAGTGAATGGTCTTGCCCTCAAGCTGAATCTCGCCGTGATCAGGCAGAACAGCGCCCGTCAACGCTTTGATCAGCGAAGTTTTGCCAGCGCCGTTGTCACCAATTACCCCGAGAATTTCTCCCGGATACAGGTCAAAATCAGCACCATTCAGAGCCACCACTGTGCCATAACGCTTGGTCAAGCCGCGCGTGGTCAGAATGGGCTGTCGCTTTTCGAGGTTTGGCCTTTTGGGCGCTTTGCTGACAGCTTCAAAGTGAGCCACGGGCGCTGCCTTCTTGGCAGCTTTATTGGCAGGTTTCTTTTTTGCGGCAACTTTCTTCGCACTCATTGTGAAGCCCTCCTCAGCCATTGATCAAGTGCAACGGCTATAATAACCAAAGTGCCGATCGCAAACATTTGCCAATAGCTATCGACGCCCGCGAGAGCGAGGCCCGTATTAAATACACCAACGATGATAGCGCCTAAAACTGAGCCGACAATCGATCCACGCCCGCCAAACAGCGACGTGCCGCCGATCACCACGGCAGTAATTGAGTCCAGATTGACAGTTTCAAAACCGATGGGCGAAATTGTTCCAACGCGACCAATCGAAATCCATGCTCCAAGGCCGCAGATTAGACCTGCAAAAGTGTAAACCGACACCAGCGTCCAATTGGTGCGAATACCAGCAAGCATGGCAGCATCAGGATCATCACCGAGAGCATGAACATGGCGGCCCCAGGCGGTCTGGTTGAGCATGTACCAGACAACCAAGGCAAGCACGACTAGAAACAAGACACCCCAAGTCAGTGTGGCCACGACCTGTAGGCTGTCACCTGTTGTAAAAAGGTTACCTATGCCATCGCCCAGCCCGGTCACGCGAATGCCGTTACCTTTGTCTGAGTGAACAACATCGATGCCATTTCCAAACCACAACAATCCACCAGCTTTCTCTTCAAGATCGCTATTGCGAATTGATTCAGAGCCAGAATACCACAACTTCAGGGCCGTAAAGATCGACAGGGTGCCTAACGTCACAATGAAAGGTGGCAATTTCATATATGTGATAATCATGCCATTGATCCAACCCATCGCAGCACCAAAGAGCAAGCCGATGATGATGGAAATTGGAACCGGAACACCTGTGATAACCGCCAATTTCCCCATTATGATTGATGAGAGCACCAAGATCGGCGCTACCGACAAGTCAATACCAGCTGTCAAAATCACAATGGTTTGTGCAATTGCGACAATACCCGTCACGGTAACTTGCTGCAGAACCAGTGACAACGTGTTGGGGGTCAAAAAATGGTTTGCGATGGTGCCGAAACCCAAAATGCTGAGGATCAGGACCAGCGCGGGAATCATCGTTGGATTGGAGCGCAAGGCGCCGCGAATTTTGTAAAGTGGCGAGGAATCCTCGTCGAACGATGCAACCTTTTTGTCGGCCTCGTTCAATTTAGCTTCAAAATCCGAAATCGTTTTGGTTGGTGCGTTTGGATCGCTCATGCCCTTTGCCTTCCCCTCATCAGAACACTGCCTCTTGTCGGACAGATGTTAAACGAAAGGCGACTCTAGCAGCCGCCTTTCGCCTTATTCAAGATATAACTATGGGCTGATTAGCCCCAGCACTTGGCAGTGCCTTCCTTGGAGTCGATGGACTTCACACCGTCAACTGGCTTGTCGGTGATCAGATTCACACCAGTGTTCATGAAGGTAAGTCCTTCAGTCGCCTTTGGTTTTGTGCCGTCCTTGGCGAAAGCAGCAATTGCGTCGATGCCCTTGGAAGCCATCAACAGAGGGTATTGCTGCGAGGTTGCGCCAATAACACCAGCTGCAACGTTCTTCACGCCTGGGCAGCCACCGTCGACTGAAACAACCAACACACCCTTGTCTTTGCCGGCCTTTTTCAAAGCTTGGAAAGCGCCAGCCGCAGCTGGTTCATTGATTGTGTAGACAACATTGATGTTAGGCTCTTTGGCGAGCAATGTTTCCATCGCTGTCTGGCCGCCTGGCTCTGAAGCTTCCGAGGTAGCATGGCCCACGATGCGAGGATCTTTTTCAGACCCTAGAACCTTGAGGTCCGGAACATCAATACCGAAGCCCTTGAGGAAGCCCGTATCGCGCTGAACGTCAACCGAGATGTTATCCTTGTTAATGTCGAGCATGGCGATCTTGGCATCCTTCGCCTTGTCACCCAAAGCACCCTTGGCCCAAGCGCCAATAAGCGTGCCAGCTTCGAAGTTGTCGGTGGCAAATGTGATGTCTTGAGCATCTTTGTCACCCAAACCGGTGTCCAGGGCAATAACCAGAACGCCGCCAGCGCGTGCTTTTTTCAAAGCAGGAATAACTGAATCGTTTGATGGCGTAATCAGAATGCCCTTGGCACCTGCAGCAACGCAGTTTTCAATCGCGGTGATTTGTGGAGCAGCGTCGCCGTCCTTGACACCAGCAAACGACTTCAAGTCAATGCCTGCGGCCTTGGCTTGGGCTTCAGCGCCCTCCTTCATCTTCACGAAGAAGGCGTTTGTGTTGTTCTTGGTGATCAGGCAGGCCGAAGTGCCAGCCATTGCTGTGGTTGCAAAGCCAGCCAGAGCGACGCCAGCCAGTGCGGCTTTCACGAATGATTTCATTTTGTTTCTCCCATGCGGGCCCCATGGTCGGGGCCGCTTCTCCATTGAAATGTGAATGCAGCGGGCTTATGGGCCAGCTTGCCTTCGGGGCTAATCATGGAATCAAATTTGCGGGTCTGTCAATAAGTAAATAAACTTGATTTATTATTGACAGCCCTCATCACTTGCGCAAAGTTTCTAGTTGCATTGAAAAAGCTGGGTCAACCGGCTGCGGAAAGTTCAAATGAATATTGGACAGGTATTGGGCAAGGAAGCGCTGCGTGAAGCCAGGGGCACAACTCAGGTTGGCGTGCGGCTATACAATGAACGGTTGGTGCTTTCGTTGATCCGCCGCCATGGCATGTTGCCCAAGGCGGAACTTGCGCGGCTGACGGGCCTTTCCGCCCAGACAACCTCGGTCATCGTGCGCCAGCTCGAAAAGGATGGCCTGGTAATCAAGGGTGAACCACAGCGTGGCAAAGTGGGCCAGCCGCTGGTTCCCTTTGCGCTTAACCCTGATGGCGCTTTTTCGATCGGCTTGAAAGTGGGCCGCCGCTCTGGCGATCTGATGTTGATTGATCTTGCCGGAAAGCGCCGGGGCATGGTGCATCAGCCCTATCATTTTCCAACGCCGCAGGAGTTTCTGGAATTCGCGCGGGATGGCATGGCCAAGCTCCTGCAAGAATTCACACCCGCGATGCGCAAACGCATTTCTGGCCTTGGCATTGCCGCTCCATTTGAACTCTGGAATTGGGAAGCAGAAGTGGGCGCCCCGCATGATGTGCTGGAAAGCTGGCGCGGCTTTGACCTGATGGGTGAACTGGCCAAGCTTTTCGACTTCCCGGTCTTCCCTTGCAACGATGCGACGGCGGCTTGCGCAGCGGAATTGCTGTTTGGCAATGGCCAGCGCGCGGCGGAATTCGCCTATTTCTATGTGGGCTATTTTATCGGCGGTGGGTTGGTGTTGAATGGTGCTCTGGTTCAGGGCCGAAATGGCAATGCGGGGGCCTTTGGTTCAATCCTGGTGCCAAAAGCTGCCGGCGGCGCGCAGCAACTGATCCAATGCGCATCGCTGTATTTGCTGGAAACATCGCTCAACCGATCAGGCCAGAACGCCAGTATCTTGTGGCAAGAGAATGAAGATTGGTCGCCCATCGGCAAGGCGCTGGATGAATGGTTGCAACAGGCTTCATCAGGCTTGGCAGCCGCCATACTCTCGGTGGCGGCCGTAACGGAATGTGCGGAGGTCATCATTGACGGCGCCATGCCCCCTGCCGTGCGTGCAAAACTGGTGATGGCCACACAACAGGCCTTGCAGCACCTCAATCAAAACGGCATCTCACCATTCCAACTGCGCGAAGGCGGCATTGGTCGGGGTGCACGTGCGCTGGGCGCGGCCAGCCTGCCGCTCTTTGCAAATTTCATTATTGATCGAGACGTTTTTTTCAAAGAGGCTGTGTGATGTTGAAGGGTTTAAACCCGCTATTGGGGCCGGAATTGCTCAAGATCTTGCGCGCCATGGGCCATGGCGATGAGATCGCCATTGTTGATGGCAACTACCCCGCCGACACCGATGCCAAGCGCCTGGTGCGCATGGATGGCCATTCGGCAACCGATGTGCTGGATGCTGTTCTCTCGGTGATGCCACTGGATGAGATGGTGCCGGACGCCGCCTTCCGCCCCGCCGCCCATCTTGATCCCAAACGCATGGAACCAGTGTTCGAGGATTTTGAAAAGATCGTGAAGAAGTGGGAGCCCAAGCGCCACATCACAACGCTGGTCGGTGCAGATTTCTACAACAGGGTTAAGGGCAGTTATGCGATCATTGCCACAAGTGAACCGCGCCTTTACGGCAACATCGTTCTGCGCAAGGGCGTGATCCACCCTTGATCTTTGCGGCACTTGGCCCGAAGAGGGGCCATGATCGTTCTTGCCATTGAAACCTGTTTCAACCGTTGCGCGGCCTGCGTTTACGACGCTGCTGGGGGCCGGGCGCTGGCGGCTGAACAGATGGAAATGGAGCGTGGCCATGCCGAGGCGCTGGCGCCCATGGTGCAGCGCCTGCTGGCCAAAGCCGTACTTGGCGTTGAAGCTATTGCCCGCGTCGCCGTCACGACTGGCCCTGGTACATTTACCGGCCTTCGCATCGGCCTGAGTTTTGCGCGGGCTTTTGGCCTTGCACGCAACATTCCGGTGATCGGCTTGGACAGCTTGAGCGCAGTGGCGCTTTCCATTGGTAAGAATGACGGCCCATGGCTGATCGCGCACAAGGCGGGGCAGAGCGGCTATTACTATCTCCTGAAAAATGCGCCAGACGCGAAACCGGAAATCATGAAGGGTGAGGACCTAGGATCCCAACTCGATGTCTGGCAAGGGCTCGTGCTTGGCACGGGGGCGGAAGAATTGGTTGGGCAATATTCAAAGCTGAATAGCGATGCCGCGCGCAATCTGCCGGATCTTGAAAAACTCGCAGCCTATGCGGCCGCTGCAACGCCCGGCGCGATGCCTGAGCCCCTATACCTGCGCGAAGCCGATGCAAAGCCGCAAGCCTCGAGCCAGTCACCCTTGCGCGCCGCCGCAGCAATTGACTTGCCAGCCATCGCAACTCTGCATCAGCTGAGTTTTGCTCATGGTTGGAGCGAGGCTGATCTTGCATCAATGCTTTCTGTCTCTGGCACGCAAGCGCTGGTGATGGAGGTGGCGGGCAAGCTGGCAGGTTTTGTGGTTTTGCGTTCCATACTTGGTGAATCAGAAATCATCACGCTGGCCGTTACGCAAAAACAGCGCAAACATGGCTTGGGCAAAAGCCTGATGCAGGCGGCTTTGGCTGCCGCACAAACCCAGTCCGTCAGCCGCATGTTCCTGGAGGTGAGTGAAACCAACACAGCCGCGCTTGCGCTCTACAAGTCTTGTGGCTTCATTGAAACAGGGCGCCGCAAGGCCTATTACGAAACACCTGACGGCAGGCAGGATGCCGTGGTCATGGCCAAATCCCTGCCGTGATCAGAACGATTGTAGCAACGGGCAAGGCCGCCGCTTTTCTATCGATCACCTTGCCCTTGATGCCGCTGCAGCGCCTCTTCTTATGGCTCGATTTACCTCAGGCCCGCAGCTTGCCGCATGTTTATCATCGCTTGGTCTGCCGTATCCTTGGCGTGCGCCTGCAGATTGAAGGCAACGCCGCAACGCCCGGCCTCATCGCCGCCAATCATGTGTCATGGCTCGATATTTCGGTGCTATCGGCGGCAAGGTCGGTGTCCTTTATCGCCAAGATGGAAGTTTGCCACTGGCCTTTCTTCGGCACATTGGCGCGTCTGCAGAACACCTTGTTTGTTGACCGACAGAACCGGCTGACAACGGCCCAAAGTAACGCCGCCCTCATTCAACGCCTGGTGCGAGGCGAAACACTGGTGCTCTTTCCCGAAGGCACGTCAAACAATGGCCGCGCCCTGCGGCCGTTCAAGTCCTCATTCTTTGCAGCGGTGGAAAAAGCCCAGCTGCCACTCATTCCAGTGACGTTGATCTATCAATCGCAACATGGCCTGCCCCTCACCCTGCGCCAGCGTCCGGACATTGCCTGGTATGGTGATGCCAATCTGCTGCCGCATCTGTGGGGAGTTCTGAAGGGTGGGCCAATCACTGCGCGGCTGATTTTCCATGCGCCTTTGCGCCCCGAGGATTTCGCCAATCGCAAGGCCTTGGCCAAGGCCACTGAAAGCCTGCTGAAGGCCAGCCTTGCCGAAAGCCTTCACGGGGCCACAAAAATGCGCTAGCCCCCGCCTCATGAGCAAGAAAGTCCTCATCCGAACCTATGGCTGCCAGATGAATGTCTATGACTCATCGCGCATGCGCGATGTGCTGGCTCCGCTTGGCTATGAGGAAACTGAAAGTGTCGAGGCGGCGGATTTCGTCATCCTCAACACCTGCCACATCCGTGAGAAGGCCTCTGAAAAAGTCTATTCGGAACTGGGCAAGCTGCGCGACATGAAGGACGCGCGTGCGGCGGATGGCAGGGAGATGATGATCGCCGTGGCCGGTTGTGTTGGTCAGGCTGAGGGTGCCGAACTTACCCGGCGCAATAAAGCGGTTGATCTGGTCTTTGGCCCGCAAACCTATCACCGTTTGCCGGAATTGCTGCGGCAACGTCGCGAGCAGGGCAGGCCCGTTGTTGAAACTGAATTTGAAGTGAAGAATAAATTCGTCGAGCTCGGCGAAAGGCCGCAGGCCGTCACCTCGGTTGCCGCGTTCCTCACCATTCAGGAAGGCTGCGACAAATTCTGTACCTTCTGTGTGGTGCCTTATACACGCGGCGCAGAATTCTCACGACCCGTGGCGCAAATCCTGGCTGAAGCCCAAAAGCTCGCTGCCAAGGGCGTGCGTGAAGTTACACTTCTCGGCCAGAACGTGAATGCCTATCGCGGCGCTGGCGATAACGGCCCCGAGAGTTTGGCGAAGCTCGTCAAACACCTGTCACACGTGAAGGGCATTGATCGTATCCGCTATGTCACCAGTCACCCGCGCGACATGAGTGATGATCTTTTTGACGCTCATGCGCAGAATGAAAAACTGATGCCCTACCTGCATCTGCCCGTTCAATCCGGCAATGACCGCATTCTCAAAGCCATGAACCGTGGGCACACTGTGGCGGAGTATCTCCATTCCATTGACCGCATCCGCAAAGCCCGGCCTGACATCGCAGTATCAGGAGATTTCATCGTGGGCTTCCCCGGCGAGACCGACGCCGAATTTGAAGACACGCTTAAAATCACGCGGGAGGTCGGTTATGCCTCCGCCTACAGTTTCAAATACTCGCCACGTCCTGGCACGCCAGCGGCAGAGCGCAAGGACCAGATCAACGATAAGGTGAAGTCTGAACGCCTTGCCCGTCTACAGGCCTTGATGCTGGAACAAGCGGCCAAGTTCAACGCTTCTTGCGTTGGCAAAACCTTCTCCGTATTGCTGGAAAAACCGGGTCGCCGTGAGGGCCAGCTCATTGGCCGCTCGCCCTATCTGCAATCTGTACATTTGTCTGCAAATGGGCTGAAAATTGGCGACATCGCCCCCATATCCATTAAATCTGTTGGCCCGAACTCACTTTCAGGGCAATATGAAGCCGTGGTTTGAGTCTCGCACATAAGGAGCCTTGATACTTTTGAACCGCAATGCTGTAGCTCTAAGAGCCGCCGAAACCGACGAAAGCGCACTTTCGCTCGCCTTTGATGACAACCGCGTCATGGCCCTGTTGCTGGGCGAACATGATGCCCACCTCGCCCAGATTGAACATCGCCTAAACGTGGCTATCACACCGCGTGGCAATCGCATTGCCATCAAGGGGGATAAACACCAGGCTGAATTGGCGCGCGCCGTTCTCTTGCACCTCTATGCCAAGGCCGCACGCGGCGGTGAAATCAACCGCGGCGAGATTGATGGCGCCGTCCGCATGGTGAAGCTTGCTGAGGGCCACGATCATGCCCATGGCGAAGGTGGAGTTCGCACCAGGCGCAAAACCATCAGCGCCCGAACACCCAACCAGCAGGCCTATATCGAACAGATCCGCAAGAATGAGCTGGTCTTTGGTGTCGGTCCTGCAGGCACCGGCAAAACCTATCTCGCTGTCGCTTGCGCTGCTGAAGCGTTGATGAATGGTGAAGTGGACCGCATCGTTCTTTCGCGCCCCGCCGTTGAAGCAGGTGAACGCCTCGGCTTCCTGCCGGGCGACATGAAGGAAAAGGTCGATCCTTATCTCCGCCCGCTTTATGACGCGCTTTATGACATGATGCCGCAAAGCCTCGTGCAAAAGGGCCTGGCAGAAAACCAGATCGAAATTGCGCCGCTGGCCTTCATGCGTGGCCGCACGCTCTCCTCAGCCTTCATCATTCTGGACGAAGCGCAAAACACCACGCCGCAGCAAATGAAGATGTTCTTGACCCGCTTGGGTGAAGGCAGCCGCATGGTGGTGACGGGCGATCCCTCACAGATCGACTTGCCCTCCGGCATCGGCTCCGGCCTCGTCGAGGCCACCTCGATTCTGGAAGGTGTCAAAGGCATCGGCATCACCACCTTTGTTAATTCTGACATTGTGCGCCATCCTTTGGTGGGCCGCATCGTGCAGGCCTATGACAAGAAGCAGGCAAAGGCGGCCAAGGGCAGGGCCTGATGCCGATTGAAATTGAATATGGTGATGCGCGCTGGAAGCGCGTGCCTCAGCTTGGGTCATGGATTGCCAAGGCGCATGGCCTGACCCTCACCAAGCCGAATGCAGGCAGGCTGACCGCGCTGCTGCTGGCTGATGATGCTGA
>JANPHF010000062.1:0-8425 GCA_031424315.1 Aestuariivirga sp. | reverse complement strand
CGTATTGTTTGAGGTGGACGGCATTTCCCGCGCCATCGCTGAGCAATCGCTGCTGCTGGCTGCCGCCAAGCTGCCGATCAAGACGCGCTTTGTCGCGCGTCTGGGCGAATAAGGGGAGGGTGCTTAGATGAAGTATTCTGACGTCAAGGGCCTCTCTCAGGACCAACTCAAAGAAGAAATCCTGAAGGCGAAGAAGGAGCAGCTCAACCTGCGCTTCCAACGCGCTTCGGGCCAATTGGAAAAGCCTTCGCGTATCCGTGAACTGCGCCGTGATGTGGCCCGTCTCAAGACGGCCCAATCGGCTGCCAAGAACGCGAAGTAGGAGAATTAGAAAATGCCGAAACGCGTTTTGCAAGGTGTCGTGACTTCCGACAAGAACGACAAGACCATTGTGGTGAAGGTGGAACGCCGCCTTCTGCACCCCGTCTTCAAGAAGACGGTGCGTCTGTCGAAGAAGTACCACGCCCATGACGAAAAGAACGAAGCCAAGGTTGGCGAGATCGTTCGCATCGAAGAAACCAAGCCATCATCCAAGCTGAAGCGCTGGGCGCTAATCGGCAAGGTTGATGCTTCAAAAGCATAAGAGAGAGTTGGGCTAAGCCATGATCCAGCAAGAAACCAATCTCGAAGTTGCCGACAACTCTGGCGCACGCCGCGTTCAGTGCATCAAGGTGCTCGGCGGCTCCAAGCGCCGCTATGCCACCATCGGTGACATCATTGTCGTGTCCGTGAAGGACGCCATTCCACGCGGTCGTGTGAAGAAGGGCTCCGTCATGAAGGCCGTTGTCGTTCGCCTGTCGAAGGACATCCGCCGCGCTGACGGTTCTTCCATCCGCTTCGACAAGAACGCCGCCGTTCTCATCAATGCCCAGGGCGAGCCTGTGGGTACGCGCATCTTCGGGCCGGTTCCGCGCGAGCTTCGCGGCAAGAACCAGATGAAGATCATTTCTCTCGCGCCGGAGGTGCTGTAATGGCTGCCAAGATTAAGAAGGGCGACAAGGTTGTCGTCATTGCCGGCAAGGACAAGGGCAAGACGGGTGATGTCTTGCAGGTGATCCCGGCTGAAAACCGCGTTGTGGTTTCGGGCATCAATGTTGCCAAGCGCCACACCAAGGCGCAGGGCGCCAACGAGGGCGGCATCATCCCCAAGAACATGCCGATACATATTTCCAATGTGCAGCTGCGTGACCCGAAGTCGGGCAAGCCCACGCGCGTTGGTTTTAAGACGCTTGACGGCGGCAAGAAAGCCCGCGTTGCCAAGCGCAGTGGAGAAGTGATCAATGGCTGAACAACAAACCAAAGCGGCAGCAAAGCCCGCCAAGGCCCCGAAAGGCGCCAAGAAGGCCGATGCTGGCGAGGCGGCTGTGGCGGATGCCAATGCCGGCCTTCCAGAGGGCTATGTGGCCCGTCTGCAGAAAGAATATATTGATGTGATCCGTCCGGAACTCATCAAGAAGTTCGGCTATTCCAACGTCATGCAAGTGCCCCGCATCACCAAGATTGTCCTCAACATGGGCATTGGTGAAGCCACGCAGGACTCCAAGCTGGTGCAAGTTGCGGCTGGCGAGCTGCTGAAGATTGCCGGCCAGAAGGTCGTGATCACCAAGAGCCGCAAGGCCATCGCGCAGTTCAAGATCCGCGAAAACCTGCCGATCGGCGCCAAGGTCACCTTGCGCAAGACCCGCATGTATGAATTCCTCGACCGCCTGATCACCATTGCGCTGCCGCGCGTGCGTGACTTCCGCGGCCTGACGGAGCGTTCGTTTGATGGCAATGGCAACTATGCCATGGGCATCAAGGAACACTTGATTTTCCCGGAAATCGACTACGACAAGATCGACCGCATCTGGGGCCTGGACATCGTGGTTTGCACCACGGCCAAGACCGACGAAGAAGCCAGGGCGCTTCTTGATGCATTCAACTTCCCATTCCGTCGCAGTGCTGCGCCGAAAAAGCAAGCTGCGTAAGAAAAGGACCCGATATGGCAAAGACCAGCTCTATCAACCGCAATGACAAGCGCCGCAAGATGTCCAAGACCATGGGCAACAAGCGCGCCAAGCTCAAGGCGTTGATCATGAAAAAAGACACGCCGATGGAAGAGCGTTTCACAGCAGCCCTCAAGCTCGCTGAAATGCCGCGTAACTCGGCCAAGGTTCGCATTCGCAACCGTTGCGAATTGACTGGCCGTCCGCGCGGCTTCTACCGCAAGCTGAAACTCTCCCGCATCGCCCTGCGCGAAATGGCCAATTCCGGGCAGATCCCCGGCATGGTCAAGTCGAGCTGGTAAGGAGCACCCGAAATGACAATGGTGAATGATCCGATTTCCGACATGCTGGCCCGCATCCGCAATGCGTCGCAGCGTTCGAAGTCAAAGGTTTCCGTGCCCCCCTCCAAGCTGCGTGAGCGCGTGCTTGAGGTGTTGGCCAAGGAAGGCTACATCCGCGGTTTCGCCACGATCGAGAAGGACGGCAAGTCCGAGATCGAAGTGGAACTGAAGTATTTTGACGGTGCGCCGGTCATCAAGGAGATGACCCGCGTTTCCAAACCCGGCCGCCGCGTTTATGCGTCGGTCGACACCCTGCCTTCCGTGTTCAACGGCCTTGGCATTTCGATCCTGTCCACGCCCAAAGGCGTGATGTCGGACTCGGATGCCCGCGCTCAGAACGTGGGCGGCGAAGTGCTCTGCACGGTATTCTGAGGTAGAAACAGATGTCTCGTATTGGCAAGAAATCAGTATCTGTCCCGGCTGGCGTTACCGCCAACATTGCGGGCCAGACCGTGACGGTGAAGGGCCCCAAGGGCGAACTCAAAACCATTCTGAACGAGCAGGTTCTCGTGAAGATGGCTGAGGACGGCATCAAGGTCGACCCGATCAACCAGACCAAGCTGGCCCGCTCATCCTGGGGCATGTCGCGAACACTTGTGGCGAACATGATGAAGGGTGTAACTGAAGGTTTTACCAAGTCGCTGGAAATCAGCGGCGTGGGTTACCGGGCAGCACTGAACGGCAAGGTTCTGCAACTCAATCTTGGCTACAGCCATGACGTGAACTACCAGATCCCGGCTGGCATCGAAGTCAAGGTGCCGAAGCCCACGGAGATCGTGGTCTCGGGCATCAACAAGCAGCAGGTTGGCCAGGTGGCCGCCGAAATCCGCGAATGGCGCGGGCCTGAGCCTTACAAGGGCAAGGGTGTCAAATATGTGGGTGAATACATTCACCGCAAAGAAGGCAAGAAGAAGTAAGGAAGCAGACAAATGGCAAATGCAAAGAATGCTATGGGCCTGCGCAAGGTTCGTGTCCGCAAGGTGCTCAAGGCCCGCGAAAATGGCCGTCCCCGCCTTTCGGTGTTTCGTTCTTCCAAGAACATCTATGCGCAAGTTATCGATGATGTGAAGGGCCACACACTGGCTTCGGCTTCCACCCTTGAAGAAGGTTTCATCAAGGCCAAGAAGACGGGCGCTGACAAGGATGCCGCCACCGAAATTGGCAAGCTCGTCGCCGAGCGCGCCGTGAAGGCCGGCGTTTCGGAAGTGGTGTTTGACCGCGGTTCCTATATTTATCATGGCCGCGTAAAGGCCCTGGCTGATGCGGCCCGTGCCGCTGGCCTGAAGTTTTAAGGGATATTGCAGATGGCAAAAGAACGTGCCGAGCGCGGCAAGCGTGACGACAAGGGCGGCGAGAAGGTGGACAGCGAGTTCATCGACAAGCTGGTTCATATCAACCGCGTCGCCAAGGTGGTGAAGGGCGGCAAGCGCTTTGGTTTCGCAGCCTTGGTGGTTGTGGGCGACCAGAAGGGCCGCGTTGGTTTTGGCCATGGCAAGGCGCGTGAAGTGCCGGAAGCAGTCCGCAAGGCAACAGAAGCTGCCAAGCGTGGCCTCATCCGCGTTCCGCTGCGCGAAGGCCGCACGCTGCATCATGACATTGATGGCCGTTGGGGCGCTGGCAAGGTGACTTTGCGCACAGCCCCTCCCGGAACTGGCGTGATCGCCGGTGGCCCGATGCGCGCCGTATTTGAATCGGTGGGCATGGCTGACGTTGTGGCCAAGTCGCGCGGTTCGTCGAACCCCTACAACATGGTTCGCGCCACGTTTGACGCGCTGAAGAAGCAAACCTCTCCGCGTTCCGTGGCTGCCCGCCGCGGCAAGAAGGTGAGTGAGGTTCTCAAGAACCGCACCTCCGACGTGGTTGCTGACTAAGGAATTTGACCATGGCAAAAGCAGCAGCAAAAACCGTCAAGATTGAACAGATCGCCAGCCCGAACCGCAGGCCCGCTGACCAGCAGGCCACGCTAATCGGCCTCGGCCTCAACCGCATCCGCAAGCAGTCGGAGCTGGTGGATACACCAGCCGTGCGCGGCATGATCGCCAAGGTCGCGCATCTCGTGCGCGTCGTTGAATAAGGATCACCTCAGATGAAACTCAATCAGATCGCTGACAACGCCGGTGCCCGCCACGCCAAGAAGCGCGTGGGCCGTGGCATCGGTTCCGGCCTTGGCAAGACTGCTGGCCGCGGCGGCAAAGGTCAAACCGCTCGTAAGGGCGGCGCAAAGGCTGGCTTCGAAGGCGGCCAGATGCCGATTTACCGCCGCTTGCCAAAGCGTGGCTTCAACAAGCCGAACGTGGTTGCCTATAACGAAGTTTCGCTGGCGCGCATTGCTGACGCCGTGGAAGCCAAGAAGATCGACGGCAAGGCCGCCATTACGCAGGAAAGCCTGCTCGCCGCGGGCGTGATTTCAAAGATCACTGCTGGCGTGCGCTTGATCGGCTCTGCTGATCCCAAGGCCAAGCTCAACTTCGAAGTGTTCTATGCCACCAAGGGTGCGATCGCTGCCGTTCAAAAGGCTGGTGGCTCGGTCAAGGTGCTGCGTCCGGTGGAAGCGCCGGCTGCCGCCAAGGCTTGATCCAACTTCTGGCCCGGTTCTTCGGGCTGGCTGGAATAGAAGTTAATACAATGCGTTAGGGCATCGTCTTGCAGTCGGACATGAAGTTTGGCGCGGCGGTGCTCTAAAGTTGATAAATGCCTGAGATGACCCCATATCAGGGGCTTTGACGGATGGGGAATGCGCAATGGCATCAGCAGCTGAGCAACTTGCAGCCAATATCAATTTTGGCAGCTTCAGCAAAAATGAAGATCTTCAGAAGCGCATTTGGTTCACGCTGGGTGCCCTGTTGGTCTATCGCCTCGGCTCCTACATTCCCATTCCTGGCATTGATACGGCGGCCGTTGCGCAATTCGCCAACCAGAACGCCTCGGGCATCCTCGGTTGGATGAATGGCCTCGCCGGTGGCGCCTTGGGCCGCATGGCCATCTTCGCGCTCAACATCATGCCTTACATTTCCGCCTCGATCATCATGCAGTTGATGACGACGGTTTCTCCAGCCCTTGAAGCGCTGAAGAAGGAAGGTGAGTCAGGCCGGAAGAAAATCAATCAATACACCCGCTATGGCACGGTGATACTCGCGGCTTTGCAGGCTTATGGCATTGCCGTGGGCCTGATCGGGCGAGGAGGGCTGGTGCTCAATCCAGGGCCATTCTTCATTGCCTCAACCGTGATTACGCTGACAGGCGGCACGGTGTTTCTGATGTGGCTGGGTGAACAGATCACCGCGCGCGGCATTGGTAATGGCACATCACTTATCATTTTCTCCGGCATCGTGGCCAACCTGCCTTCAGGCGTTGCCGCTTTGTTGGAGCTCGGTCGCAAGGGCCTGTTGTCTCCATTCCTCATCGTCGGCATTCTTGCCTTGGCGATTGCCGTTGTGGCTTTCATCGTATTCTTTGAGCGCGCGCAACGCCGCTTGCTCATTCAATATCCCAAACGGCAGATCGGCATGAAAGTGACGCAAGCCGAAAGCTCGCATCTGCCGCTGAAGCTGAATACTTCCGGCGTCATCCCCCCGATCTTCGCATCTTCATTGCTGCTTCTGCCGCTAACGGTTGCAAATTTCTCTGCAGGCAAAGGCCCCGATTGGTTCAACAGCATCGTGGCGCTGCTCGGTCATGGCAAGCCGCTGTTCCTCATTCTCTATGCGGCGCTTATTGTTTTCTTCTGCTTCTTCTACACCTCCATCATGTTCAATCCGAAGGAAACGGCGGAGAACCTGAAGAAATCTGGCGGTTTCATCTTGGGCATTCGCCCCGGTGAACAGACTTCTGAGTATCTTGACCGGATTCTTACTCGCATCACGGTGATCGGCGCGCTTTACATGTGCATCATCTGCCTGATCCCGGAGATGATCGTGGGTTATTCTGGCATTCCGTTCTATTTCGGCGGCACATCACTGATGATTGTTGTGTCGGTGACGCTGGACACGGTTTCGCAAATCCAGGGCCATCTGCTCAGCCAGCAGTATGAGCGCCTGATGAAGAAATCGACGCTGCGGGGCCGTAGCAGATGAATTTGATTCTGTTGGGGCCGCCGGGGGCGGGCAAGGGCACGCAAGCCAAGATTCTGGAAGAAAAGCATGGCTTGAAGCAGCTCTCCACAGGCGACATGTTGCGTGCCGCGATAGCCGCCGGCACCGAGATTGGCCTCAAGGCAAAGGCTGTCATGGACAGCGGTGCCCTGGTTTCAGATGACATTGTGATCGGCATCGTGGCTGATCGCCTCGACAAGCCGGATGTAGCCAAGGGGGCCATCTTTGATGGCTTCCCGCGCACAACCGCCCAGGCCGAAGCGCTGGACCAAATGCTGCCTTCCAAGGGCAAGAAGATTGATGCCGTGATTGAAATGAAGGTTGATGATGAGG
Source organism: Aestuariivirga sp. (assembly GCA_031424315.1). Taxonomy (GTDB): domain Bacteria; phylum Pseudomonadota; class Alphaproteobacteria; order Rhizobiales; family Aestuariivirgaceae; genus Aestuariivirga. The sequence continues at coordinate 1,675 of JANPHF010000062.1, read as the reverse complement.
CCCTCGTGCGCCGCATCACCGGCCGTTACACCTGTGCCAAATGCGGGCAGGGCTATCACGAGGAATTCGCCAAGCCGAAAGTGGCCGGCGTTTGCGACGTGTGCGGGTCAACCGAGTTTACCCGCCGCGCCGATGACAATGAAAAAACCGTGCGCGACCGTTTGGCCGTGTACAACAAGCAGACGGCGCCGCTGGTTTCCTACTACCAGTCCAAGGGCAATCTGCATGTGATCGACGGCATGGCCCACATTGCCTTGGTGACCCAGGCAATGGAAGCGGTCGTCAAAGGGTTAAAGGGCTAGATTTCAGGGCTTTTCCGGGTTGACGGGGCAGCGATTCCCCTCTAAGGACGGCGCACTTTCTAGCTCAATGCTCTGGCTGGCCGGGGGAGGGAACTCCCATGGTACGGCCTTGTGCCATTGATCGGCACAAATTGGTATTGCGTTTTGATTTTATTGGCGACGTAACAAGTCGTTGATGTTACAGGAGAATTAAGAGTGGCCCGTATTGCAGGCGTAAATATTCCAACTGGCAAGCGCGTTGAAATCGCGCTGCGCTATATCAACGGCATTGGCCCGAAGAATTCGAAAGTCATCTGCGATGAAGTGAAGATTCCCGCTGCCAAGCGCGTGAATGAGCTGACGGATGCCGAAGTTCTGGCGATCCGCGAAATCATCGACCGTGATTACACGGTAGAAGGCGATCTGCGCCGCGAAATCGCGGTCAACATCAAGCGTCTCACCGACCTCGGTTGCTACCGCGGTCTGCGTCACCGCAAGGGCCTGCCGGTCCGCGGCCAGCGCACCCACACCAATGCCCGCACCCGGAAAGGCCCTGCAAAGGCCATCCAAGGCAAGAAGAAGTAAGGATTACCTCATATGGCAAAAGAAGCAGCCCGCCCCCGCAAGAAAGAGCGCAAGAACGTCTCTTCCGGCATGGTTCACGTGAACGCCTCGTTCAACAACACCCAGATCACCATCACCGACGTTCAGGGCAACACCATTGTGTGGTCCTCCGCTGGCAAGATGGGCTTCAAGGGTTCGCGCAAGTCCACGCCTTACGCTGCCCAGATGGCTGGCGAACAGGTTGGTCGCGCTGCCATTGAACATGGTATGCGGACTGTTGAAGTGGAAGTGACGGGCCCAGGTTCGGGCCGTGAGTCCGCACTGCGCGCACTTCAGGCCGCTGGCCTGCAAGTAACCTCGATCCGCGACATCACGCCGATCCCGCACAATGGCTGCCGCCCACCAAAGCGCCGCCGCGTCTAACAGTTGAATCTGCGTGCCGCTCAATATGGCGCGCTCCGATAAAAACCGAGTTTGGAAGGGCATACCCTTCCGGAGGCTAACGGGAACATGAACATGCAGGTCAATCAAAAGAATTGGCAGGAACTGATCCGCCCCAGCAAGATCGACATTCAGGCTGGTAAGGACAAGAAGCGCGTCGCCACTGTCGATGCTGAACCGCTGGAACGCGGCTTTGGCACCACGCTGGGCAATGCGCTGCGCCGCATTTTGCTGTCATCGCTGCAAGGTGCAGCGGTGTCGTCCATCCAAATCGATGGCGTGCTCCATGAGTTCTCTTCCATCGCGGGCGTGCGCGAAGATGTGACGGATATGATCCTGAACATCAAGGAAATCGCTTTTGCCATGCATGCTGAAGGCCCGAAGCGCCT
>JANPHF010000061.1:0-10616 GCA_031424315.1 Aestuariivirga sp. | reverse complement strand
GGCACCGCGATGGATAATCCCACGCGCCTCCCGCCCCTTTCGGGGCGTCACGCCGAAGCCCGCAAGGGCAAAGGCGGACAAATCTCCTCCCCGGTTTCGAACGCCACGAAACCAACAAGGGCAGAGTTATGGCCAATTGCAACTCGCTCAAACTCGTCCCTCTCCCCCTGCGGGAGAGGGGGAACCATCCAGCGTAGCGCAGCGAAGACGGATGGTGGGTGAGGGGTCGCTCTGCACCATCCGGTGAATGCGGCGCAACCCCTCATCCGCCCCTTCGGGGCACCTTCTCCCGCAAGGGGAGAAGGGGAATTGAACGGCCTGCGCCGGGATGACGATGTAATCAAGGGCTTCGGCGAGAGCTGAACCGTGATGATCGTATTCCAAATTGAGTAACGCCCCTCATTCTCTGAAATTTGATGTGCGCCCCTCAAAATTCTTGCATTTGTCGTTCGGCCCAACCATAAGCGGGCGCAAATCACAACACTGGAGAGCCTTCCATGACCGCCATTCTCGACATTCAAGCCCGTGAAATTCTCGACAGCCGCGGCAACCCAACAGTGGAAGTGGATGTGACGTTGGAGGACGGTTCCTATGGCCGCGCGGCCGTACCTTCGGGCGCTTCCACAGGTGCCCACGAAGCCGTGGAACTGCGTGATGGCGACAAGGGCCGCTACCTGGGCAAGGGCGTCACCAAAGCCGTGGCTGCAGTCAATGGCGAAATCTTTGAAGCGCTCGTTGATTTCGATGCTGAAGACCAGATCGCGCTCGACCGCGCCATGATTGCGCTGGACGGCACACCCAACAAGGCGCGCCTTGGCGCCAATGCCATTCTGGGCGTGTCGCTGGCTACCGCCAAGGCTGCCGCCAATGCTTCCGGCCTGCCGCTCTATCGCTATGTTGGTGGCGCCGCTTCGCGCACACTGCCGGTGCCAATGATGAACATCATCAATGGCGGCGTTCATGCCGATAACCCGATCGACTTCCAGGAATTCATGATCATGCCGGTGGGGGCCGCCACGTTCAAAGAAGCATTGCGCGCTGGAGCCGAAATCTTCCACACGCTGAAAGGGGCCCTTAAGAAGGCCGGTCACAACACCAATGTCGGCGATGAGGGCGGCTTTGCGCCGAACCTGCCGTCGGCGGAAGCGGCGCTGGATTTCGTAATGACCGCCATTGAAAAGGCGGGCTACAAGCCGGGTCAGGACGTCTATCTCGCGATGGATTGCGCGGCCACCGAGTTCTTCAAGGACGGCAAATATGTCTATGAAGGTGAGGGCAAAACGCGCTCGATCGATGAGCAGGTGGATTACATCGCCAAGCTTTGCGCCTCCTATCCGATCATCTCGGTAGAAGACGGCTTCTCGGAAGATGATTGGGATGGCTGGAAGAAGATCACCGACAAGATCGGCAAGAAGACGCAGCTTGTGGGCGACGATCTCTTCGTCACCAACACCACGCGCCTTGCTCGCGGCATCAAGAGCGGCACGGCCAATTCCATTCTCGTGAAGGTCAATCAGATTGGATCGCTCACCGAAACGCTGGAAGCCGTGGAGATGGCGCACAAGGCAGGTTATACCGCCGTGATGTCACATCGCTCGGGTGAGACTGAAGACTCGACCATTGCTGATCTTGCGGTTGCAACCAACTGCGGTCAGATCAAGACGGGCTCTCTGGCGCGCTCTGACCGGTTGGCGAAATACAACCAACTGCTCCGCATCGAGGAAGAACTGGGCACGCAAGCCGTTTATGCGGGCCGCTCAATTCTCAAGGGCTGATTGCTTACAAATGGGCTGCGCCAGATGGGCGCGCGGCCCGTCACTGCTGTTCCAATCCTACGCTCTCTGACTGGATTGGGACGATGTTTGCTGGCCGCGAAATGGAAACGGCAAGGCCGCCCAAGGTTGAGTGTCCATAGGTGATGTGAAGCCCGTAGGATTCCACCAATTCGCGTACAATCGAAAGCCCAAGGCCATGGCCTTGGCGCTTCACGTCTAGTTTCAAACCGCGCTGTTCAATTTCCTGCAATTGCTCCGGTGGCACACCGGGCCCATCGTCTTCAATGCACATCGTGCCTGCCTCACAAGTAATCCTCACCGTGGTCTTTGCCCACTTGCGGGCGTTGTCCAGCAAGTTGCCCAACAGTTCGGTCAAGTCTGTCCGCTCCAAAGCAACTTCTGTGTTGGCCTGAACATCAATTTGCCAGTTGAGTGCAGCACCTTCTGGTGTGCGTATGAGTGCATTGACGACACGCTCAACCGCAGGCCGCAGTGGTGTTAGAACTTTGGCATGGCCGCTCGCCATGCGGGCGCGCGCCAACTGGCGCTCCACCTGATCATAGATCAGCGCGGCGTTGTCACGGATTTGGGCCGCCGGCAATTTCTGGCCCTTGACCGAGAGTTCGTCCGCGATGGTGTGGAGAACGGTAAGGGGCGTTTTCAACCCATGCGCCATGTTGCTGGCACGTTGCCTGGCACGCTCCAGCGCATTTTCCCTCGCGCGAAGGAGCAAGTTAAGATTGTCCACCAGCGGCTGAACCTCAGTGGGATAGGTGCCGCTCACCTGGCTCTTTTGGCCAGCATGAATTTCAGTGACAGCGTTTTGCAGTTCCTGCAACGGTCTCAAGACCAGCAGGATTTGTACAAGCGATCCAGCCAACAGGGCCAATGACAGGATGGCGAGGCCAATTCCCAAGTCATGCCTGAAGCCAAAAGCTGCCTCATCGATGTCGGACCGTTCAATGGCCATGGTGATTTGCAGATGACGTTCCTTGTTGTCATCAAGGGGTAATACGATTTCTTTCTGCAAGGCGAAGAGTGGCTCATTCTCTGGGCCAGTTATCACAGAGACCCTGACTTCAGGCTTTGAAAGATCAGGCAGTTCGGTGTCGAACAGAGAGCGTGAACGCAAGGGCACCTGACCGATTTCATTGATCTGCCAGTAGAGGCCACCGTAGGGCTTTTCAAAACGTGGATCGCTCAGAATAGCACGGGAGACAATCTTGCCGTCGCTGCCAATGCGGACACCGGAGACAAGCTGCACAAAGTCATTTTCCAACTGGCGCGTCGCCAGACGCTCGGCATAGCGCTGGAACATGAAAAAAAAGGCTGTCCCAGCAATTAGCAGCGAAAGACCAATACCCAATGCCGCCGCCAGAAGCAGCCTCAGCTTGAGAGAGTGTCTACTCATGCCTGGGGTGCGTTGACGAAATATCCAAAACCGCGTTTGGTCTTTATGATGTCACTGCCCAGCTTGCGGCGCAAGCGGCTGACAACGGCTTCAATCGCATTAGCATCGCGCTCGTGATCATGGGCATAGAGCACTTCTGCCAATTCATGCTGGGTGACAACGCGGTCCTTCTGCAATGCCATGAAGTTGATCAGCCTGAACTCTAGCGGGGTCAATGCAACCATTGCTCCGTTTACCGTGACTACGCGACTGCGGAGATCGATGTGCAATCCACCCAAAGTTACCGCTGCTTGCGCCAATCCGTTGGCACGGCGCACCAAGGCCCGCAGCCGGGCCAACAATTCCGGCATTTGGAAGGGTTTGGCTAAATAATCGTCTGCGCCATTGTCAATTCCGTCAACCCGGTCCGCCCACGACCCACGAGCGGAAAGGACGAGAATCGGAGCCGCAATGCCTTCATGGCGCCAGCGCTTCATCAGCGTGAGTCCATCCATCTTGGGTAGACCGAGATCGAGGACAATGGCCGCATAGTTTTCAGTTGAGCCGCGAAACCAAGCCTCTTCGCCATCACCGACAACGTCTGGCAAGAACCCCGCCGTGTGGAGTGAGTCGGCAACCGCCTGCGCAATGGCGGGCTCATCTTCCACGACCAGAATTCGCATTGCTACTTTGCCTTCAATGTCGTGGCGTCTAGAAACAACGTACGCAGCACGATCACATTAGCAAGATACCTAACTTCATAGACATAGGAATCAGTGGCATAGTGCAATTTCACGTCCAAGACCTGGCCCGGGTAATTCTGGTTCAAATATGTAAGGAGCAGAGGCATAGAGGCGGCTTTGCCTCCGGCGATTGCTGCCTTGGTTTGTTCCGTGTCAAGCGCAGGCGAAGTAACAATCGCACCATAGTGCTGACGCGAGGCGTCGGAGTCGGCCGCTCCTCTTGGACTTAGGCCAGTCGTTGCCGTTGTGGATTGGACGGCAGAATTGCCGTCATCATTGTGCCCATCCCCCCAACTGTGCCCATCCCCCGAGTCGTGATGCTCTCCACTACCATCGTGGTGGCTGTCGCCCCCATCGCCTATCTCGGTTTCTGCGCGTGCTGCAGCAGCCGGAAGCAAGGGCATGACCAGCGAGAACGCGAGAAGAGCTGCGGCGAAACGAAAAGCCATAATACCTATTCTACAAAAACGAGGGCCCTGCATCAACCGGAGGGCACCCATGGTGAAAGGGCAATAGGGCATCACCATGGTTCCGGCCTGATCCAGGGCCCAACTTCAACTGCTGGAACGGGCCTGACTTCGGGCAAGACTGGCCTTGTTCTTGGACGCAACTGACACCGCCTGAACCAGGATCGGGGTTCTGATTCTGGCGATGGATCAGGAATACAAGACAGCATCTGACAGTAGTGGACCCAGCATTGTCAGGCAAATGTCAGTTGCTTGGAATGGTCACGCAGCCACTTCAACTGCCTGCTGTGGGACAATTTCGCTGAGATGAATTTGGGCGAGGGCCAAACTCATGGCTTTTGATGCGTCTGCCAAGCGCGGCATCAATGACTTGAATATCGCGCGGGCCGTTTCACATTCGGGGTTTTCACTGTTGCGGTGAACACGAAACACCTGTTCGTCTTCAACCGCCTGATAGATCTCAGCGAGATTGATTTCAGCTGGCGCTTTAGCCAGAACAAAGCCGCCAGCCCGGCCGGAAGTTGATTGCACCAGACCACTGCCCTCCAGTTCCGACATCAATCTACGGATCACCACTGGATTGGTATCCACGCTTTTTGCGATCACCGCAGAGCAGACCGGGCCCTTCTTGCCATAGTGGGCAAGCAAGCTCATGACATGCACGGCAACAACAAATCGGCTAGATGACAACATGGTGCATAGATCGGCTCAATTGGCGAGAAAATCAAGGGCAAGGCGCCAGAATTCGATTGCTTTAACCGACCGTTAAGCGTCCCGCCTTCAAGTATTAGGCCATGTTGCTGATCCGCAAACACCGGCTGGAACTTGTGGTGGCAGGGGCCTGCCTTGCCTTGATTTGCTATGTATCCTGGCAGGGTCTCTATGGGCCACGCAGTTTTCATTATCGCGACACGCTGCAGTGGCAGCAGGCGCAGCTGGAGGCGGACCTTGCGGCAATCGGTGCTCAGCGCGTTGCGCAAGAGGAATTGGTGCAACGGTTGCGACCTGAAAGCATCGACGCTGATCTCGTGGATGAAATGGCCCGGCGGGACCTCAACATGGCAGCGGCAAATGATTTTGTAGTGCTCGTGAAGCGCTAAAACCCAAGCTTAATCCGCAAGATAAACCGAAATTCGGTTAAATTGCATTTTCCCTAATGCTAACATGCGTTTAGTGTACTATGGTTGCTTTCAAGTAATGTGTGACAGCAAATCTGGGAGGGTTTATGGCCGTCAAATCAGCTTACCTTGCGCGCAAGAATGGCAAGCCCGAAAAGGCGTCTAAGAAATCCGACTTGAAAAATTCCGGCTTCACGGCCGAGGAAGAATTGCAAGCCTACCGTGACATGCTGCTGATCCGGCGCTTTGAGGAGAAGGCTGGTCAGCTCTACGGCATGGGCCAGATTGGTGGTTTCTGCCATCTGTACATCGGCCAGGAAGCCGTGGTTGTGGGCCTTGAAATGGCGGCCATCGACGGCGACCAACGCATCACCTCTTACCGTGACCATGGCCACATGCTGGCCTGTGGCATGGACCCCAGAGGCGTGATGGCAGAGCTAACAGGCCGCAAGGGTGGCCTTTCCAAGGGTAAGGGCGGCTCGATGCACATGTTCAGCCGCGAGAAGAATTTCTACGGCGGCCATGGCATTGTGGGCGCGCAGGTGCCACTTGGGGCAGGGTTGGCCTTCGCCAACAAATATCGCGGCAACCAGAATGTGTCCTACACCTATTTTGGCGATGGTGCCGCCAATCAGGGGCAGGTCTATGAAACGTTCAACATGGCCTCAATTTGGAAGCTACCAGTGATCTTTGTGATCGAGAATAATCGCTATGCCATGGGCACGGCCGCCACCCGTTCCACTGCGGCCGCCGATCATCTTGGTGCCCGAGGCGAAGCTTTTGATATTCCGGCCGAGCAGGTGGATGGCATGGATGTGCGTGCCGTGAAGGAAGCTGCTGATCGTGCGGTGGAACATTGCCGCTCCGGTGAGGGCCCTTATATTCTCGAGATGATGACCTATCGCTATCGCGGCCACTCCATGTCTGATCCCGCGAAATATCGCAGCAAGGATGAAGTGCAGAAGATGCGCGAAGAGCATGATCCAATTGAGCAGGTCAAGGCTCGCATTCTCAAGTCCAATTATGCGAGTGAGGACGATCTGAAAAAGATTGACGCTGACATCCGCGAGGTTGTCACGGCGGCAGCGGATTTTGCGACAGCCGATGCGCAGCCGGATGATTCCGAGCTGTGGACCGACATTTACAAAGTGGCGTGAGGAGAAGAACCAATGCCCACAATTCTCATGCCCGCACTTTCCCCCACCATGGAAGAGGGCAAACTTTCGAAATGGCTCAAGAACGTTGGCGACCAGATCAAGTCTGGCGACATTCTAGCCGAGATTGAGACCGACAAGGCCACGATGGAAGTGGAAGCGGTGGACGAGGGTCCGCTCACTGAAATTCTGATTCCTGCGGGAACAGAGGGCGTGAAAGTGAACACGCCTATAGCTGTGATTGGGGCGGCAGATGCCAAACCAGCGGCAGCACCAGCCGCCGCAGCTCAATCCGCGCCAGCGCCAGCGGCACCCGCTGTTCATGCCTCTGCGCCTGCTGAAATGGCCGATCCTGAGATTCCCGAAGGCACCGAGATGGTGTCGATGACGGTGCGTGAAGCGATCCGTTCGGCCATGTCGGAAGAAATGCGTTCTGACAAGGACGTGTTCTTGATGGGTGAAGAAGTGGCGCAATATCAGGGCGCCTATAAAATCTCGCAAGGGATGCTGGATGAATTCGGGCCTGAGCGTGTGATCGATACGCCGATTACGGAGCATGGATTTGCTGGCATTGCGGTGGGCTCGGCCTTTGCAGGCCTGAAGCCGATCGTAGAATTTATGACCTTCAACTTCGCCATGCAGGCCATCGACCACATCATCAATTCTGCCGCCAAGACGCTGTATATGTCTGGCGGACAGATGGGTTGTTCAATCGTATTCCGCGGACCCAACGGCGCTGCGGCGCGTGTGGGCGCGCAACACAGCCAGGACTATGCAGCCTGGTATGGGCAAATCCCTGGCCTGAAAGTGGTGATGCCTTATTCGGCTGCTGACGCGAAAGGCCTGATGAAGGCCGCGATCCGCGATCCGAACCCAGTGATCTTCCTCGAAAATGAAATTCTCTACGGCAAGAGCTTTGAGGTGCCAAAACTGGATGATTGGGTCGTCCCCATCGGCAAGGCGCGCGTTGCGAGGGCTGGCTCACATGTTACGTTGGTGTCCTTCGGCATCGGAATGACTTATGCGCTGGGTGCCGCTGAAAAGCTGGCTGCTGAAGGCATTGAAGCTGAGGTGATCGATCTTCGCACCATCCGCCCAATGGATATCGATACCGTGGTCAAGAGCATTCAGAAAACCAATCGCTGCGTTTGCGTGGAAGAAGGTTTCCCGCGCTTCTCGGTGACGAGTGAAATTGCTGCTGAAATCATGACGCACGCTTTTGACTATCTTGATGCGCCTGTGGCGCGCGTTGCTGGCAAGGACGTGCCGATGCCCTATGCCTCCAATCTTGAAAAACTGGCCTTGCCCAACATCGATGAAGTCGTGGCCGCCGCTAAAGGAGTTCTCTATGTCTAAGAAAGACCACGATCACGACGAGCATGGCCATGAGCATCATCATCACGACCATTCCCACGAAACGCATCCCCACCAGCTGCAGCCGCCGCATGAAGTGTTTCATGATCCCAAGGCCGGAGAAGTGGCCCGAGCCTGGATCACCAACGGCCATTTGAGCCTGTCGCTGCATTCCATGGCTTTTGGCAAGCCTGATATGTGGGGGCATGTGCTGGCCGGTATGGCGCAGCAGGTGGCCGCCTCAATGGAGGAAATGGGCCACGGCACCATGTCCGCCAATTTCGAAACCATCCGCAAAGTGCTGAATGAAGACCTCAGCAAGGTTGCCGCGCAGTCTTCGGTTCTCTCCAACAAGGGTTAAACCCATGTCCGCCACTGTACTCATGCCCGCCCTTTCACCAACCATGGAAAAGGGCAAACTTGCCAAATGGCTCAAGAAAGAGGGCGACAAGGTAAAGAGTGGCGACATTCTCGCCGAAATCGAGACTGACAAGGCCACGATGGAGGTTGAATCCATCGACGAGGGTGTCCTGGCAAAAATCCTTGTGGCGGAAGGCACGGATGATGTTGCCGTAAACACGCCGATCGCCGTGATTGCAGCTGAGGGCGAGAAGGTGTCGGACACGCCTGCCGCTGCTGCTGCGGCTCCAGCACCTAAGGCTGCTCCATCAGTTGCGGCCGTAGCAGCTGCTAGTTCTGCGCCAACGGCGGCTTCGGCCAGCTCAGCGGCCCCTTCCGGTTCGCGCGTATTCGCCTCGCCACTTGCGCGCCGCTTAGCCAAGACGAAGGGCATCGAAATTTCATCTGTGCACGGATCAGGCCCGCATGGGCGCATCGTGGTGAAGGATGTTGAAGGTGCCAAAGCCGGCCCTGCACCTTCGGCAAAACCTGCAGCACCCGCTGCCGCCTTTGCACCTCCGCCGTCGGATGAGGCTGTGCTCAAAGTGTTTGAGCCGGGCTCATATGATCTCGTGCCGCATGATACGATGAGGAAGGTCATTGCCCGCCGCCTCACTGAATCAAAGCAGCATGTGCCGCATTTCTATGTCACCGTGGATATCACCCTGGATGGATTGCTCGCCCTGCGTGAGCGTTTGAACTTGCAGGCCCCGAAGGACAAGGAAGGCAAGCCCGCATGGAAGATTTCAGTCAATGATTTCGTCATCAAAGCCTTTGCGATGGCTTTGGTGAAAGTGCCGGAAGCCAATGTGGCCTGGACGGACAGCGCGATGGTGAAGCACAAGCATGCCGATATTGGTGTGGCCGTCTCCATTCCTGGCGGGCTCATAACGCCGGTGGTGCGTGCGGCTGAAACCAAGGGTCTGGCGCAGATCAGCCAGGAGATGAAGGATTTCGCCAAGCGTGCCAAGGATCGCAAACTGAAGCCGGAAGAATATACCGGCGGCTCAGCTTCGGTGTCCAACATGGGAATGATGGGGGTTAAGAATTTCGCTGCCATCGTCAACCCGCCGCAGAGTTCGATCCTGGCGGTAGGTGCAGGTGAACGCCGTGCGGTAGTGCGGGGCAACGATGTTGTGGTTGAACAGCAGATGAGTGTTACGCTCTCCACCGATCACCGCTGCATCGACGGCGCGTTGGGTGCGGAATTGCTGGGCGCGATCAAGCAGTATCTCGAAGAGCCGGGGCTGATGCTGGTGTGAGGAGCGGGCGATGAAGCACATCCTCGCATTCGGAGACAGTCTCACCTGGGGCGCAGTGGCAGTTGAACGCACGCGGCATCCTTTCGAGGTGCGCTGGCCCAATGTGTTGGCGGCAGGGCTTGGCGGGAAGGCGCGGGTGATTGAGGAAGGCCTCAACGGCCGAACGACCGTGTTCCCCGACCCAACGGAAGATGTGGAGCGCAACGGGGCAGTGGCGCTGCCCATGCTGCTCAAAACGCATGAACCCCTTGATCTCATCATCATCATGCTAGGCACCAATGACATTAAGTTCGCCAATCGCTGCCGGGCCTTTGATGCCTCGATGGGTATGACGCGGCTAATTGGATTGGCCAAGCGCTTCCCCTATAACGACAACTACAAGCGCCCTGAAGTCCTCATCATGTCGCCGCCGCATCTGTGCGAGACCAACGATGAATGGTTCAACGATCTTTGGGGCCATGCCATCGAAGAATCCAAGCTGCTGCCCCAGCATTATGCGCGCGTGGCAAAGGAAGAGGGTGTGCATTTCTTTGACACCAATACCGTCGCGGTCACGGATTCCGGCGATGGTGGGCATTTGGATGCCGAGAACACGATTGCCATTGGCAAGGCTTTGGCGCCTGCTGTGAGAAAGATATTGGAGATTTAATCATGGCCGACAACGCATTCGACGTTCTGATCATTGGCGCAGGCCCTGGGGGCTATGTGACAGCCATCCGCGCGGCACAGTTGGGGTTCAAAGTGGCCATTGTGGAGCGCGAGCATCTGGGCGGCATCTGTTTGAATTGGGGTTGCATCCCGACCAAGGCGCTGCTGCGTTCGGCCGAGATCTTTCACTACATGAAACATGCCGGTGATTATGGCCTTGCCGCAAAGGATGTGAGCTTTGATGCAGCAGCCGTGGTGCAGCGCTCGCGCAATGTGTCAGGCCGCCTCAACATGGGCGTGGGGGGGT
>JANPHF010000060.1:0-38048 GCA_031424315.1 Aestuariivirga sp. | reverse complement strand
CGGCCGTGCCGCCGCCAATGTCAGTCAAGACATAGGTCTTGGCGATTGTCATGCTTGGTGAAGCGGGGATTGTGGTCGACGCGTTCGAGGCAGGCGAGGTGATGGTTGTTGCGCCGTTCTTGCCGCTGGCTGTCGCGGTATTGGTGACGCCATTGCTGATGCCTACTGCGTTTTTCACATCGGTGGCTGACAAAGTGTAGGTGGCCGTGAAAGTTGTGGAGGCGCCTGCAGCAAGTGAGGCCACAGAAGCAGGGCTGAAAGCACTGAGTGCATTGGTGCCTGCAATGCCGTTGAATTTTGGCCCGGCATCCGCTGGCGCAATCGTTGTAAGGGCAACCGAGCCCACGTTCTTCACCACATAGGTGAAAGTGATCGTATCGCCGGCGTCAGTCAACGTGGCATTGCTGCCTGCAGCGATCGTGGGGGCCGCGGCTGATTTCGTCACCGTCAGGCCCGCGACAGTCAGGATAGAAGTGGAGGCTGCGGAGGCGGAGGAGGTTACCGTTCCAGTTGGAGCTGTGCCGGTGGCGGTGGCGCTGTTGGTGACGCCATTGGTGATGCCAGCGCCATTCGCCACGTCCGTGGCGGTGAGGGTGTAAGTGGCAGTGAATGTCTGGCTGCCGCCAGCGGCGATCGAAGCCGAAGCGGGCGCGAAGGCGCTTAGTGTGCCCGTGCCATTTACGCCATTGAACTTCGGGCCTGCGTCCACTGGTTTGACGACTGTGAGTGCCACATTGCCATTGTTGTTGACGACATAGGTGTAGGTGATGGTGTCGCCTGCGTCTGTGAGTGTGGCGCTGGTGCCCGCAGCCACTGTCGGGCTGCCCGCCGTCTTCGTCACTTTGAGGGTGGCCATGTTGATGGTGGCGACCGCCGTGTTGGAAGGATCAACACCATCGTTCACGATCACGCTGACTGTCTTGGCGGGCCCGGTTGGGTTGGCTGCTGAACTCGAATAGCCTATTTGCTGAAGTGCCGTTTGATACTGCGCCAAAGTGGCCACGCCACTGAGCGTGATAACGCCCGTGCCGCTGTTATAGGCCGAGGCCGTGATGCCGCCGGGCAGGGAACCGATGACGCTGAGAAGATCGCCAGCTGCGGGGCTGTTCAACGTGAGGGTGGCAGAGGAAATGGTTGTGCCATCGTCCAAAATCTTGTCGTCACTGGCGGCAATTGCGATCGGTGAGCCACCTTCCACCCATGTGGTTGTGTAGCCTGTGCCGGATGCGGCTGCCGAAAGATCAAGCGATGGCGGGTTGTTGAGGATCGTGGAAGTGGAAACAAAGACCGACGAGTCATATTGATTGTCGCCCACGTCGGCGATGCGGATGGTGAGCGAATAGGTCGTGCCCGGCACCACATCGAAGGCATTGATGAAAACCGTCGTTGCGCCGTCATACTTGATGTCAGGGATGGGGTAGGGCGAGACTGTATTGTCGCGGTAGTAGCCTGCATTGGTGCCGTTGTTGACCGAGTTGATGTCAGTACCTGTTGCAGTTCCGGGAATGGTGGCGATGTTCACATTTGTGTAGGCACCGCCGTTCAATGTCATCGAAAAATTGTCGGTGAAGGTGGTGTTGACGTATTCGTTATATTCCTCAGACGTGAACACTGAGGCAATCGACATCTTGTTTACGCCAGGCTTTGGAATGAAGGAGAAGGTGAACGTTGCAATGTCAAATTCGCTGGTGCCAGCGTTAGATATGGCAGAGCCCGCGTTCGAGATGTTTCCCGGGCCTGGCGCTGCGCCAGGAATTTGAGTGATATTGCCAGTACTGATCACAATGCCGCTGGAAATGCCCAGGTTGGAGCCTGTTGTCGAAAAGGTTCCTGAGCTGTTGGTAGCGCCGCCGATTGTCAGGGTGGGCGTTCCGGTCAAGGTGATGCCGCTGTTGCCTGCGGCAATGGTATTGGCCAGCGTGGTGGCATTGGTGGTGCTGGTCACCGTCACTGTGGCGGCGGCGGGCAGGGCCAGACTTAGAGTTGCAAGAACAGCAACAAGTAATTGCATTAGAAAGGAAGTTATATGATTTCTTCCTTTAGCAATGGTATTATGCAATTCTAAATTGTTCACTTCAACACAACCAACATTAGCCCAAGTTTGCGGTTGCCTTAGACTAGGGCAGTCATGGTTAAATTCACCTTTAAGCGTGTATCGCGAAATTGGTGGGGCGTTCACGCGCCTTTGAGCAAGTGGGCGCGGATGTGAATGGTGTTCCTCTCGCGGCAGACCTATCTAGGCTGCATGCAAAGGAGTTCCCCCATGACCCGCAGACAAGCATTCAGACTTTCCGGCCTTTCGCTCGCAGCCCTTGGATTTGGAGCCGGCTGGGCAAAGGCAGCCAGCAGCGCCGCAGAAGCTTTTGAAGTGGTGAAGACGGATGCTGAATGGAAGGCGCTGCTTTCGCCTCAAGCCTATGAGACTTTGCGACACGAGGCAACCGAGCGGCCCAACTCTTCACCGTTGGTCAATGAACATCGCAAGGGCGTGTTCAATTGCGCTGGCTGCGATTTGGCGCTGTATGACTCGGCCACGAAATATGAAAGCGGCACAGGCTGGCCTAGCTTCTATGACCATTTGCCAGATGCGATCGGCACCAAGGATGACAACGCGTTCTTCACCACTCGCACCGAAGTTCACTGCCACCGCTGCGGCGGGCATCTGGGCCATGTGTTTGATGACGGGCCCAAGCCCAAGGGCCTGCGCTATTGCATGAATGGCGTGGCGTTGAAATTTGCACCCACTGCAGCTTGATGCATTGGGCACGCGCTGTGCTAGTCTTGGTTGATGATGCATGATTTGAAAATAGATAGCGCAGCACCACCGCCCGAGTTTTCCGCGCCTCTACAAGCCATGTGGTGGCTGAAGAAGGGCGGGTTCAAACTCGGCGCTGAATGGGACAAGGCGCATGCCTTGTGCCAACAGGAGGAGGGTGAGCGGGCGCATGATCTCGTACACGCGCTTTGCCACTGGATTGAGGGCGACACTTCAAACAGCGACTACTGGTACCGCCGTATCAAGGGTTGGCAGCGCGCTGACGAAATTGCGCAAGAATGGCGGGCCATCTGGCAGGCGCTTTCCGAGCCAGGCCAATGAAGCCGCATTCAAATCAACCTAGGCGGCAGACTTCTTCTTCAGCGGATGCAATTCAGCCGTCTCCGGCTTTGGTTGCTGTTCTGCCTTGTTGAGCCAGACGGGCAGGGGCTCCCGCGCCTCATCTTCGGCATCAACCATCTGGCAGGCTAGATACCAGTGCACTTCGGAGCGGCCCTCTGGGCGGCCTTCTTCTTCCCAGATTTGAAAGGCCAGCGCGCTCACGCGCTCATCGCGGCTTTGCTCAAATTTTTCAGGGTGTTCTGTGTCTTTCATCGCAATCTCCATTCAGTGTGAAGTGGAACGCTTGAAACGCGACTCAGGGCGTCGCTAAACCCGTGAGAACTATGGGCCACAATTGCGACGATTTCGTGCCACAGCCCTTTGCGGCGGCATTTAATTTGAGTCACGCTTGGAAAGATTCATCTTTCCGCTGTGCCGCAAAGGAAATGCAATGACGCGACAAACAGTTAGTGCTCGGATTGCCGCAGCAACGCTCTCAATGCTGGTTGTCAGCGCGCCTGTGCAGGCTGCAACGCTGCCCAGCTATTGGTGCAGCTTCACAGAACCATTCATCTCAATTTTCAGCGGTGCTGATGGTGTGGTGTTGGCGAATTCCGGTGCAGTCGAGGT
Organism: Aestuariivirga sp.; assembly: GCA_031424315.1. Classification (GTDB taxonomy): domain Bacteria; phylum Pseudomonadota; class Alphaproteobacteria; order Rhizobiales; family Aestuariivirgaceae; genus Aestuariivirga. The sequence goes on along the minus strand of JANPHF010000060.1, from coordinate 34,321 downwards.
CGTAAAGCAAGCCGTCTTCCGCGCTGGCGCTGAAGGCGGAGTGCTCATCGGCCAGATGAAAAATGGTGGGCATTTCGTGTTGAAGATCAGGACTGGGGCGGGGTCCGATGGTATGAGCGACCAGGAATATCCGATGACGGGCGTGCTGAGCGGCGCCTTTAATATCAATGGTGGCTGTGTACGCTTGCCTCGCGGATCGCGCGTGATGCAGGTTGTGGGGGTGGCGCCAGATGACACGTTGAATCTGCGGGCGGCCCCGTCAGCAAGTTCCCTTCTGCTGGACAGGATCAGACTGCAATATCTGTGGTTGCTGTCCGGCAAGGCGAAGGGCGGCTGGGTTCGCGTGGCTGCGATCAGCTTTCCTGCAGGAGAAGAGGGCAAAATTGGCGTGTCTCAAGGCTGGGTGAATGGCAAGTTCCTGCGGCCGGCTGGGCGTTGAGGTTCAGCGCCCTGCGGCTCCGGCATACACCGGCGCGCCCATTTGCTGGGCCACGCCAAGATCATCGCGGTGGTTCCAGATTTCCACCACCTTGCCACCTTTGAAGCGGAAAATGTTCACGCCGGAATAGACGAGCTTCTTGCCTGTGGCTTTCTGCCCGCCCCAGTCACCCAGCATGGTTCCCGTTGCCGTCCAGCGCAGGCAGACGAGATCGTCCTCTGCGATTGCGAGGTCGATCGTGTAGTGAATGTCGGGGAAGGCCTTGCGGAAATCGGTGGCCACTTTCTCCTGGCCGGAAGGCCCGGGCAGCGCCTGCGTGGGGCGCAGATCATGGCGGATGTAATCCTCCGCGAAGACTTCATGGGCAAAGGCAGTGTTGCCTTTGTTCCAAACTTCTTCGTAGAAACGGAGGATGAGGGATTTGTTGGCCGAAGTTGCGCCCATGACCATCGTCACCCCCGCTCCACAAAACTGTCGAGCACGCGTTTCTCTCCCGCCTTTTCGAAATCCACGGTCAGCTTGTTGCCTTCCACTTCCGTCACCAGGCCATAGCCGAATTTCTGGTGGAAGACTCTTGTGCCAACTTCGTAGTCCGAGACGGCACTGGCGTCGATGGCTAGGGTGCCTTCGATGAAGCGCGGGGTGTGGCGGGCGCTGGTGCCTGCGGCGCGGTTGGCCTCGGCGCGTTTCCAGCCGGGTGTGGAATAGCTGCCCTGGCCGAAGGCGCGTGTATCATCAAAGCGCGAGGTGCCGAAGGAGCCGAGGCTGTGGCCGCCGTAACTCGTTGTCATGGGCGCCACTTCCACATGCTTTTCGGGCAGTTCATCAATGAAACGCGAGGGCAGAGCGTTCTGCCAGAGGCCATGCGTCTGGCGGTTCTGCGCGAAGGAGATAGTGAGGTTTTTCTTGGCCCGCGTGATTCCGACATAGGCCAGGCGCCGCTCTTCCTCTAAGCCGCTGCGGCCTTTTTCATCCAGGCTGCGTTGCGACGGAAACAGGCCTTCCTCCCAGCCCGGCAAAAACACTTGGGTGAATTCCAGCCCCTTGGCGGAATGCATGGTCATGATGTTCACGCGGTCTTCTTCATTGCCCTGATCCCGGTCCATCACCAGCGCCACATGTTCTAGGAAGCCGCCGAGATTTTCAAAGTCGGCCATCGAGCGGATCAACTCTTTCAGGTTGTCCAAGCGGCCTTCGGCTTCAGGGCTTTTGTCGGCCTGCCACATGGCGGTGTAGCCGCTTTCATCCAGAATGATTTCGGCCAGCTCGGTGTGGGGGATATGATCCAACTTGGCGCGCCAGCGGGTAAAGCCCTCAAGCAGCTGACGCAAACTGGTGCGCGACTTGGCGGGCAGCTCGGTTGCAAGGCTCATGGCCTCGGCAGCGACAAAGAGAGAAGTGTTCTTGGCGCGGGCTTCGGCAAACATCTTCTTCACGCTGCTATCACCGATGCCGCGCTTGGGCGTGTTGATGATACGCTCGAAAGCCAGATCATTGTCGGGCGAGGCGACGATTTTCAGATAGGCCAGCGCGTCGCGGATTTCGGCGCGCTCATAAAAACGCGGGCCGCCGATAACGCGGTAAGGCACACCAGCACGGATGAAACGGTCTTCAAAGGCGCGCATCTGGAATGAGGCGCGCACCAGAATGGCGATGTCATTCAGGCGCGTGCCTTTGCGTTGCAGACTTTCGATGTCATCACTGATCTGGCGGGCTTCTTCCTCGCCATCCCAATGACCGCGCACGATCACGGGGCTTTCGGCATCGCGGTCTGTATGCAGGGTTTTGCCGAGGCGGGATTCGTTTTTCGCAATCAGACCAGAGGCTGCGCCCAGAATTTGCGGGGTGGAGCGATAGTTGCGTTCAAGGCGAATGATTTTCGCGCCGGGGAAATCCTTCTCAAAGCGCAGGATGTTTTCCACTTCAGCACCCCGCCAGCCATAGATCGACTGATCATCATCACCCACGCAGCAGATGTTCTTGTGGCCCTGCGCGAGAAGCTTGAGCCACAAATATTGCGCGGTATTGGTGTCTTGATACTCATCCACCAGCATGTATTTGAAACGCTGTTGGTATGAAGCCAGCACATCCGGGTGTTGCTGGAAAATGCGCAACGGCTCCAAAAGCAGATCGCCAAAGTCTGCCGCATTCACAGTTTTGAGCCGCGCCTGATAATCGGCATAGAGCTTTCCGCCCAGTCCATTGGCGAAGGAGAAGGCCTCACCTGCCGGAATCTTGTCGGGCAACAGGCCACGATTTTTCCAGCCATCAATGAGATTGGCCAGCTGGCGCGCAGGCCAGCGCTTTTCGTCAATGCTTTCGGCCACGAGGAGTTGCTTGAGCAGGCGCAACTGGTCGTCATCATCAAGGATGGAAAAGCCGGATTTGAGGCCCGCCAATTCCGCATGGGCGCGCAGGATTTTCACACCGATCGCATGGAAGGTGCCCAGCCAGGCCATGCCTTCAACGGCTCCGCCGATCAACTGGCCGATGCGCTCTTTCATTTCGCGCGCTGCCTTGTTGGTAAAGGTGACCGCTAGGATCTGCGAAGGCCAGGCCTTGCGCTGCGAAAGCACGTGGGCCAAGCGCGTGGTGAGCACGCGGGTTTTACCCGTGCCAGCGCCCGCCAGCACCAAGAGTGGGCCGTCGATGGTGAGCACAGCGTCGCGCTGTTCGGCGTTCAGGCCCTCCAGATAAGACGGAGCAGCCCCGGCCATGGCGCGCGCCGAAATGCCACCCTGTTTGGGCGGTGGCGGGGGTTCGTCAAAGTCTGAAAGGTCTATGGGCATGGGGCTCGAATCTCAAACCCCTATATAGGGGTTTCGGCGGGGCAAAATCACCCTGCGTCAATGAATGAATTGGTCACCCCCATACCCCCTCATGGACCTCTGCCGCTTCGTCTTCCAGCAGCGGGCCAATGACTTCGACTTTGCGCTGGCCTGCGGCAAATACGATCCCGCAGGGCAGGTCCAGCGTGGGGTTCTCGGGGTGATTGCCGGTGATGGCTTTCAGGCGCTTTTCGGAGAGGCCGTAAACCACGCGTTTCAGCCCCGTCCAATAGATGGCGCCCGCGCACATGGCGCAGGGTTCGGCTGAGGTGTAGATCGAACATTCTTTCAAAACATCGGGCGAAAAATGGGTGGAAGCGCGGGTCATCAACACGCGCTCGGCATGGCCCGTCATGTCATGGTCCGGCATGAAGGCGTTGTGTTGCGTCATCAAAACCGTGCCATCCGGCCCCACGAGGATGGCGGCGAAGGGGTGATGGCCAGCAGCGCGCGCCTTGCGGGATTCTTCAATGACGAGGCGCAACAGGGTTTCGTGGCTGGTATTGGAATTGGGCATGAGGGCTCCTCGATTGACAAGCCCTTCTAGCTCATTGTTTGTATGACGGGCAAAGCCTCAGGCGCAGCGGGGCAAGTCCTGTCTTTCGAGCTTCACCGCCAGCTGCCGTTGCAGCTTGCGCCAATAGGCAGCGGTTTCGGTGTCTCCCGATTTCTCGCAGAGCAGGGCATGGCGCGCGGCTTCTCCGGCCGCGTGGCGGCCGTGCACGAAAACCAGGGCTTCGGCAAAATGCGTAAAACCGTTGTTCAACATGGGTCGCTCCCTTTCTTGAAGATTCGCTGATGGAACCTTATTGCAAAGGAACTAGGCCGATAGTTTTGCGATCGTGTGACGATTGTGGGGCGCGCAGTTGCACAATCGCGTGAGTAAATGCTCAGGCGGAATGCAAATGCTATTTACGTGGCAGCGGCAGGCCGATCTTGTGGCCCACTTGTGGGGGCAGCGGCACCCTGGCGTGATCCCGGGCCATGGCTTCGATCTTGCCCAGGATCTCATCCGGGAAGGGTGCAGTGCGGTGGATGTTCATGTCCACATGGCTCACCATCACCTCCAGCACGCAGGCGAGATAGCTGGTGTCACCCCTAAACATCTGTTGCACATAATGCACACGCTTGGCGTCACAGCCGATGATCTGGGTTTCCACCCGCACATCCTCGCCTTCTTTCAATTCATTGGCATAGGTGGTGTGAGTTTCCAGCGTGAAGGTGGTGCAATTGGTGCGCTTGGTATAGGCAGCGCCGGTGCCGAAGGTTTCGAACATTTCTTCCGCCGCGCGGTCAAACAACACGGCGTAGTAGGCCATGTTCAGGTGGCCGTTATAATCCGTCCACTGGCTTTCAACCTTTTGCATGCTGCTTGTGTATGGCTTGGCGATTGTCATGGAAAAACCTGCACCCTGTGTTAGTTTTGGACTTCATGGATCAACTAGCCCCGAAAGCCAATGTAACCCGCGCAATCAGCGCCGCCAAAGTGCTTTTGGGCGACAGGTTATCCACTGCCCAAGCGGTGCGCGAGCATCATGGCAAGGACCAGACTTGGAGCGAGGCGCACCTGCCCGATGCGGTGGCCCATGTGAACAGCACGGAAGAGGTGCAGGCGCTGGTAAAAGTTTGCGCTGGCGAGAAAGTGCCAGTCATCCCCTTCGGTGCTGGAACCTCTCTGGAAGGTCATTTCACGGCACCAAAAGGCGGAATATGCATTGATCTCAGTGGGATGAATCAGATTCTGCAAGTGAATGCTGAGGACCAGGACGTCCGCGTTCAGGCGGGCGTCACCCGCAAGCAGCTAAATGTTCATATCCGCGATCAGGGCCTGATGTTCCCGATTGACCCCGGGGCTGATGCCACCATCGGCGGCATGACCTCCACCCGCGCATCCGGCACGAATGCTGTGCGCTATGGCACGATGCGCGAGAATGTGATGGGACTCACCGTGGTGTTGGCGGATGGCCGGGTGATTAAGACCGGCACGCGGGCGCGCAAATCCTCCGCCGGTTATGATCTCACACGGCTTTTCGTGGGCGCGGAAGGCACGCTCGGCTTGATCACCGAGGTGCAACTCAAGCTGCATGGCATTCCGGAGGCGATCAAGGCCGGAATTTGCGCGCTCCCCTCGGTTGAGGCTTGCTGCGTTGTGGCCATCGCAACGATCCAGATGGGCATTCCTATTGCCCGCATTGAGTTGGTGGATGATGAGCACATCAAGGCCATCAATGCCTATTCGAAGCTAAGCCTGCCCGTTGCCAACACCCTGTTTGTTGAATTCCATGGCACGGATGCGGGCGTTGCGGAGCAGGCCGCGCGCTTTCAGGAGATTGCCGAAGGTGAAGGCGCCATTGGCTTTGATTGGGCGACGAAAGAGGAAGACCGTGCAAGGCTGTGGCAGGCGCGTCATGATGTGTTCTGGGCAACGAAGTCGATCGTGCCGGGCAAGGAAACTTTCTCTACTGATGTGTGTGTGCCGATTTCGCGCTTGGCTGAGTGCGTGGTGGAAACGCAGAAAGACCTCGCGGCCAGTGGCCTCTATGGTCCGATTGTGGGCCATATCGGTGATGGCAATTTCCATGTCGGGCTCTACTGCGACCGTGCTGATGCTGACGAGGTGAAGCGCGTGAAGGCGGCCTATGGCCGGATGATAGACCGCGCCTTGGCCATGGGCGGAACATGCACGGGCGAACATGGCATCGGCTCTGGCAAGCGCGAATATCTCGTCAAGGAACATGGCGAGGGCGTTAACGTAATGCGCCAGATCAAGCTGGCGCTCGACCCTGACAATATCATGAACCCCGGCAAAAACGCCGGGCCATGAGCTGATGCGAGGGGCGGCCAGCGCATGAGCATTTGGAAATCGCCGGTTCTCTACATCGGGTTGCTGCTTGTGTTGCTGGTGGGCGGGGCGCTGGCGGCGCCTTTTGTCATTGACTGGAATTCCTACCGTGACGACCTCGAGGCCTATGGCCACAAACTCGCGGGGCGGGATGTGAAGATTTCAGGCCCTGTTGCTGTGCGACTGTTTCCTTGGCCAAGGCTGGAGGCACAGTTTGTGAAACTGGCCAATGCGCCAGGTTTTGGCACAGAGCCTTTGGCCAGCGCTGAAAAGATGACAGTGCATCTCAATCTCGCGGCGCTGTTTTCTGGGCAGGTCAAGGTGGAGCGCATTGATCTTGACTGGCCGGAATTCAACCTGGCGCTGGACAAGGCGGGCAATGGCAACTGGCATTTGGCACCCGAGGCACCGCAGGGGCCGATGCTGCTGCTTGGCAATGTTCAGCTTGAACAGATCAACATCAAGGAAGGGCGCATCGGTTTCAGTGATGCGCGTCACGCCTTGGCCCGCAGCCTCACCAATGTGAATGGGCTGGCTTCTGCTGCCGTGATCGAAGGCCCGTGGCGCTTCAGGGGCGCGGGCAAAGCCAATGGTACGCCGCTGGATATTTCATTTTCCAGCTCTGCATATCTAAGCGGCGCGCCACTCAAATTCGCCCTGCGCGCAGCCCCTCAGGATGGCGCTTTGCCAGAGCTCTCATTCGATGGCGAAGGGCAGGGCGATACTTATACGGGCAAGATCAATCTTGACCCCGTCATCACGCAAGATGGACGCAGCAGCTTGCAAGGGGCGGTGAAGCCACTGGCCTTTCAGGCAAAGGTGGATGTGAAAGGCGATGTGGCCAAGTTCTCTGCGATCAAAATCACAGCGGCTGATCCGAAAGATTCCGGCACGCTGATCGAAGGAGATGGGAAGCTGGACATGTCACACGGCGCACATGCGGAGTTGAACCTCACCGCACCTCACGTTGATCTCGATGGGCTGGCGGGCGGAGCAGCTCTGCGTGTGTGGCATGCAGGCGGGGTGATGGCCTTGGCCAATGCCTTCATGGCGCAATTCCCCGAGGCGCTTGACGTAACCCTCAATGCGAAGGCGGCAGCTGTGCAGGCCGCGGGTGAAAATCTCGAGAATGTTTCAGTCGCGGCCACGGTCTCGCAGGGCGCCATCCGTGTGCAGGATCTTACGTCTGATTTGCCCGGCCGCAGCCGCATGAAATTTTCCGGCATCATGTTCCCGGGTGAGGGGGCGGCGGAACTGGGTGGCAATCTCGCCTTTGAAAGCAGCGACACGCGCGCCTTCGCGCAGTGGCTGTGGCCAGAAGGCAAGGACGACATTGCCTCAGTGTGGAATGGCCAGCGCGGGCGGTTGAAGGCGCAGAGCGATGTGAACTGGGGTGGCAAGCGCTTCGGGTTCCAGAATTTCCAGTATGAACTCGACAGCCTTCCCGGCAAGGCGGAGCTGGGCGTAACCCTTGGCAACATCCCCGCACTTGATCTCAAACTTTCAGCCGATTCATTCGACCTTGGATCATATGTCTCCGGCGGGCTGGCCGGGCTTTCTGGCGCGCAAGGTTTGCTCGGCCTTATCCCCGGCAAGGACAGTTTCTCCAAACGCGTTGATCTTTCTTTCGGCAAGCTCGCCGTGAATGGCGTCGAGGCGAAAGATGTGGCACTGAATTTTGATTCAAGCCCTTCCGGACTTGAGATGAAGAGCTTTGCGATTGGCGCTGTCGAGGGCGCTGAAGTGAAGGGCAATGGCCTCATCCTGATGGGGGCAGATGGGCCTTCGGGCGATATCAAATTCGCGGTTGGCGCGCCGCGTCCGCAGGGGCTGATGCGTCTGCTCGGCCTGTTGCCTTCAGGGCCGGACCCGCGCTGGGCGGGTGGTTTGGGCGCCACAGACTTGCGCGCCGATGTGAATGTAAAGCCCGGCAAGGATGAACCCTTGGTGAGCTATTCGATCAATGGCAGCAGCGGGCCGTTCAAGCTGGTTTCATCAGGCACAGCCCAGCAACTGGAGGCCGGGGCCAATGCGGTGATCGGGTTCTCCGGCACATTGTCTTCGCCGGATGCACGCGATGTGTTGAAGCTGGGAGGCTTGGTGCCTCAAGGGGCGGATGCGGGCGATGGAACATTGTCGCTCACGGTTTCCGGCAATCCTGCCATGGGTTACAAGACGGCCGTGAATTTTGATGGGCTGGGGCTTCAGGCGGGCTTCAGCGGCAATTATCGTCGGCGTGCCGATGGGTTGGGTCTGACAGGCACGTTCAAACTTTCAGGTGAAGACGGCAAGCCATTGCTGACCGCGCTGGGCTGGCCAGTTTATGCGGGTTCAGCTGCTCCGCTCAATGCCGGCGCTGAAGTGGCGGCGGCAAAAGATGGACTGGTTGTGAAATCAGCCACGCTCGAAGCAGGCAAGCAGAAGCTTACCGCCTCAGGCCGTCTGGCACCTGGCGGTGTGTTGAAGCTTGATATCGTGGGCGGCAGTTTTCGCATGCAGGACTTGGTGGCGCTGGCGGCTTCGCCTTGGGGCGGCGAAGGCGCCTGGCCGAATGGCACCTTTGATGCGGGCTGGCCTTTTGGCCTTTCGGGCGAAATCTGGCTGCGGCCCAATGCGTTGGCCGAGCCGCTCGGTGCGCCCTTGGGAGAATCCGTCATTGGCTTCAGTTCCGGCCCAGAAGGCCGCAGCCTGAGCCTGGTGGCGCGGGCCTCCGATGGTGGTGCGGTGAATTTGGATGCTAGCCTGAAACCATCCAGCGCTGGGCAAGTGTTGAAAGCGCAATTGCGCTATCCGTTCCTGCTGCGCAACATCTTCGCCAAGGATGGCAAGCCTGTGGGCTTGCTTGGCAGCTCTGTCTTCGAGGGAACCTTCACATCCGAAGGGCGCAGCCCGGCTGTGATGCTGGCCAATCTCGTTGGCTCCGGCACGCTGCAATCGCCCGATGCGCGGATCAATGGCCTGGCGCCTGACCCATTTTATGCCGCGATCAAAGATGTGAAATCTGCAGACGAAATCCAGAAGGCCTTTGCCGCCCTGACAAGTGGCGATGGCGTTGATATTGGCCAAGTCAGCCTGCCATTTTCGGCCAAGGATGGTGCGATGACCTTTCAGGCCGCGCAAGCCGCAACAAGTGAAGCGCAAATTGCTGTTACGCCTGGCATCGATCTTTCCACTGGCGTGATTTCGGCGGCTGTAAAAATTGACTCGAAGGCGCAGCCCGAATTGCCGCCCATGACCATCACCTATCAGGGCCCGCCGGGCGACACGCAAACCCGTGCTGACACGGCGGCCCTTGCCAGCAAGCTGGGCACGGCGCTGATCAACAAGGACATGGAAGCACTCGACAAGTTGCAGAAGGAGCAGGCCAAAGCTGAGCAGGATGCCGCCGCCCAGGCTGAGGCGGACAAGGCGAAGTATGATGCTTTCCAGGCGCAGCGCACGGAGCTGCGCTTGCAGCAGCGCATGTTGAAAGTGTTCGCCCAGCAACGCGCGCTGGATGCCGCGCGCTACAAGGCAGCGCTCGATGCAGCAATCGCAGCGGGGCAGGCGATGGACAAGGAAGAGAAGCGTCGATTACTGGGGCGGTTGAAGTAGCTTGCTTTTCTCCGCAAGGGAGAAGGTGGAGATCAATCCTGCGCCCGTTTCAATATCCAAACGCGAATGGCGCTCGACAGATTGCGCCCGTCTCTTGCCTGATCAATCTCACCCACCAGTGCGGCGAGGGATTTTTTCTCTGCATCCGCCGCCTGTTTCAGAGCCTCCCAGAATTCCGGCTCCAGCGACAAGGATGTGCGATGCCCGGCGATGGTGAGGGAGCGTTTGAGTTCAGGCTTTGCCGCCATCGTCATCACGCTTGTGGCCGTCCAGCGCCTTGGCTTGCAGCGCTTCAATCTGCTGCATCAGCTCCTTGTCTTCCTTGCGGCGGCCGAACTTGGCGCGGTTGTTTGCAGCCTGTTGCTCGCCTTCTGCGCGGGCCTTGGCCTTGCGGAATGTTCGCAGGTTGACAATTTCGCCCATTACGAAGGCCCCAGCATTTTCTCAGGGCGCACGATGGCGTCAAAATCTTCCGCGCTGATGCCTTCCTTCAGCGCTTCCTCACGCAGGGTTGTGCCGTTCTTGTGCGCGGTCTTGGCAATCTTGGCGGCCTTGTCGTAGCCAAACTTGGGCGCCAGCGCAGTGACCAGCATCAGCGAGCGATCAAGGTTGGCCTTGATATTGTCTTCGCGCGCCACAATGCCCGCCACGCAATTATCAGTGAAGCTCATCGCCGCATCCGCAACCAACTGCACCGACTGCAAGAAGTTATAGGCCATCACCGGGTTGAACACGTTCAACTCAAAATGCCCTTGCGATCCGGCAAACGTAATCGCCGCATTGTTGCCGAACACCTGAATGCAAACCTGCGTGAGCGCCTCACACTGCGTGGGGTTCACCTTGCCGGGCATGATGGATGAACCAGGCTCATTTTCCGGCAATTGCAATTCGCCAAGACCAGAACGCGGGCCTGAACCCAGGAAACGTATGTCATTGGCGATCTTGAACAGCCCGGCTGCCACGGTGTTGATGGCGCCATGCGTCATCACCATCGCATCATGCGCGGCCAGCGCTTCGAATTTATTTGGTGCAGACGTAAACGGCAGGCGGGTGATATTGGCAATGCGCTCCGCCACCATTTCGGCAAAGCCCACGGGTGCGTTCAGCCCGGTGCCCACCGCCGTGCCGCCCTGCGCCAGTTGCATCAGCATTGGCAGGGTCTGCTCAATGCGGGCGATGCCGTTGTCCACCTGCTGTGTGTAGCCCGAAAATTCCTGGCCCAGCGTCACCGGCGTTGCGTCCTGCGTGTGGGTGCGGCCGATCTTGATGATCTTTGCGAACTGATGCGCCTTGTCATTCAGCGCATTGCGCAGGTGTTGCAAGGCGGGCAGCAGGCGGTGATGAATCTCTTCCACGCAGGCAATGTGCATAGCTGTCGGGTAAGTGTCGTTGGAGGATTGCGACATGTTCACATGGTCATTGGGGTGCACAGGCTTTTTCGAACCCATCACCCCGCCCAGCATTTCAATGGCGCGGTTGGAAATCACCTCATTGGCATTCATGTTGGATTGCGTGCCAGACCCCGTTTGCCACACGGCGAGAGGGAAGTGCTCATTCAGCTTGCCCTCCATCACTTCTTGCGCGGCATTGATGATGGCGGCGGCCAGGTTCTTGTCGAGCAGGCCGAGCGACGTGTTGGTCTCCGCCGCCGCGCGCTTGATCACACCCAGCGCGCGCACAACAGAGGCTGGCTGCTTCTCCCAGCCAATCTTGAAATTCTGCAAAGACCGCTGCGCCTGCGCGCCCCAATAACGAGAGGCCTCAACCTCAATGGGGCCAAAGGTATCGGTTTCGGTGCGGGTGGGTTTTGCCATAGTCCAACTTCCTAAAATGCTGCGCCGCAATAGCATGTGGTGAGTTCGGTGGCGAGGGGGGCGATTTTCGTTTCCAAGCAATATATTTGTTTGTTCAGCGGTGATATGCAAACTAGCATAATGCTAAAACCGCGAAAGATGAAGGAACAGAGTAACTGCAATGCCTGTGGTTAATCCCAGCATTCTAATTTGGGCCCGTGAAACTGCGGGTTTGTCGCTTGCTGATTCGGCGAAGGCAACCGGAATTGCCGCCGTGAGTCTGGCAGCAATCGAAAGTGGAGATAAAGAGCCAACGCACGGTCAGCTTTCTAAATTGGCTGAAAGATATAGAAGGCCACTTACTGTCTTTTATCTGCTGAGACCGCCAATCCAAGGTGATCGTGGTGAGGACTTTCGGAAAGCTCCGGGCAGCTTGCAAACCGATTTTGATCCCAAACTTGATGCGCTCATTCGCGATGTCCGTGCGCGCCACGATGTCATCAAATCATTGTTGGAGGATGAGGAAGTCGAGCAGCTGCCATTTGTTGGGTCAATGTCGATCGACGTTCAAAGCTCAAGGGTAGTAGAGGCTGTCAAGTCAACAATCGGATTTGAGATTTCGAAATTTCGAGAGGCGAAGGATGAAGGTGCGGCATTCTCCTATCTTCGAGGATGTTTTGAAAAGGTTGGCATCTTTGTTCTGTTGATTGGGAATTTGGGAAGTCACCACTCAAATATTTCGACCAAGTCCTTTAGAGGCTATGCGATCTCTGATCGGTTGGCTCCCATGATTGTAATAAATGATAATGATGCTCGTTCAGCATGGTCATTTACAGCATTTCATGAGGCCGCGCACATCTGGCTGGGCCAAACTGGCCTGAGTGGCTCTTCTGAATTGAACCGAACTGAGCGGTTGTGCAACGAAGTTGCAAGTGAGCTGCTGCTTCCGAAGTCTGATCTTACAGAGATTGCGAGGATCAAGACCTCAGCATTCGAAGACGCAATCAGGTTTGTTTCGGATTTTTCATCAGGTCGAAACGTAAGCCGTCGAATGGTTGCGTATCAGCTTCTTCGGCTAGGCGGAATTGATAGCGCATTGTATCAGCGTATCAGCGAGCAGCTCGATGACGATTGGCTGCGTAGCAAGGAAAGACAAAGAGCGAAGTCATCCGATGGTGGAGGACCGAACCGCTATGTCGTACTCCGCCATCGCCTTGGGCCAGCGGTTGTGGATTTGGCAAGGCGCTCGATGAATAGTGGAAACTTGACCCCCACTAGAGCATCTCGGTTGCTGGGCGTTAAGGCGGGCTCAGTCAGTGCTTTTCTGCATCAACCTTTGCAAAAAGGTTATGCATAAATGTTGTATCTTTTGGATGCCAACGTCATCATCACGGCAAAAGATAGTTACTATGCAATGGATCAAGTTCCGGAATTTTGGCCGTGGCTCCACTACCATGGAGAAAAGGGCAATCTAAAAATACCTCAAGAATTGTTTGAAGAAGTTAACGCGGGCAGCGACAAAAGCCACCCATTCTATGTTTGGCGAAAGGAAAAATCGAATGTTGAAGCCCTTCAATTGAACGAGAGTTTAGATGCAAACCTGGTTCAGAAAGTTTTGAACGAAGGCTACGGGGAAAATTTGACCGATGCTGAACTTGGTTCAATTGGAAGAGACCCATTCTTGATTGCCTATGCCTTGGCAATGCCAGGTAGAACGGTCGTTACCACCGAAGTTTCTAGGCCGAGCAAAAAGCGGCAAAATCGAGCTATACCGGACGTGTGCCAACACTTCGGTGTGCCGTGTCTAAACACATTCCAGATGACGCGAGCGCTTGGATGGAAGACAAATTGGAAGGCCAGAGCAGATAATTAATGCCCCCTAAGCCGCACTCCGAAGCGCCTTCACAGCAATCTTCTTCTCACCCTTCCTTGCCGCCGCAAGATCATGCGCAGTCTGCTTGCGGCACAGTGTTTCGGCACTCAGGTCAAAAGCCTTTTCAAAGCGGATGGCCATGTCGGCGGAAAGGCCCACGCGCCCGTTCAGCAGCTTGCTGACGGATTGGCGCGAAACGCCGAAATGTTCTGCCAGCGCCACAGTGCTGAAGCCGCGCGGCTCTACAATTTCCTCCCGCAGCCATAGGCCGGGGTGAACCGCAAAAATGGGGGAAAGCTTGATTGACATCAGTGATACTCCTCCAAATTGAGATCAACGATGCCGTTGTTCTCATCTAATCTAAAAGTCAGATGTCAACTCCTCCGCGCTGCCAGCCCCTAACTCTCCCAGCATCCTATTTTCCCTCAACCACCGCACAGACTCTTGCACCGCCTGAAGCGATGAATAGCGCGGGGTGAAGCCGAGCAGGCGCTTGGCTTTTTCCATCGCGCAATTTGGGCTGCGCGCGATGTGTTCCCATGTGGCCTTGGCATCTTCCGGGGTTTCGCCCTTGGCCCAGGCCTCATAGGGCTGGAAGGCCAGGTTGGGCGCGTGGCCGAACCAGCGATACATTGCTTCGGCGTAGCCGCGCAGCGTGAGGGCCTGTTCTGAAACCGCATGAAAGCTTTCGCCAGTGGCTTGGCGCCAATTGCTGAGTGCGGCCATAATGAGGGCCGCTATATCATCGGCGTGAATATGGTGCACGGTTTCCAATCCAAAATTGGCCAGCGTCAATTGTTCGCCCTTGGCCAGCTTGTCGAAAACCGCCGGGTTGAAATGGCCAGCAGGGTTGAGCGGCACCCAGCCGCGCCCCACGATATGCCCGGGGTGAATGATGGTGACGGGCAGGCCTTCACGCCGCGCCATGGTGAGCAACACGTCTTCCGCAAGTTTCTTTTGAACGCCGTATTCGCCGAAAGGATATTTGGGTGCGTCTTCACGTGTGGGAACCGAGACGGAGGACCCATGCGTCCAGATCGTTCCGATATGGATGAGTTGCGATATGCGGGTTTTGACGGCCTCGGCCAGTTCTCTGGCGCTGTCTGGCGTGAAGCAGATGAGATCGATCACGATATCTGGCTTCAGGTCGCGAATGGCGGCGCCGAAGCTTTTGGTTCGTTCCAGCGCGGTGCGGTCCATGGTTTGGTGTTTCACCGCAGACCACGCGGCGTGGGGCAGATAGGGCTTGGCTTGGCCGCGGCTGACGGCAGTTACGCTGTGCCCCGCTTCGACGAGGCGCGGCACCAGGTAAGTTCCGATGTGGCCATAGGCTCCGATGACAACGGTGTGAGACATGGTACTTGGCTCCGACAGTAGACCTTGAGCTCTTGACTATGGTGCAGTTGGCCTTGTGCGGGCAAGCCGCGTGGTTTGTGCTTTGCCCAAAGTGCTCTGCCGCGGGGCTCATCCCTCCACGTCGCTTTGCAGAAGATGGCAAGCTTTTGCTGGAAGGGTTGGGCGCGGGTGGGCCTTGGGGCGGGGAGCCCTTTAAAAGATTCAACAATGTCAAACAGCCGGATTGGCAGGGAACTGCCAACCAGCCTCTCACATAGCCTGCCTAGGAATTAATGTCAAGGACTAATTTCACAAATCGGGTGGCGGCACGCGACCGCATCACCCTCGGCGATCAAACCATCCACAAATCGGTGTTGTGCAGGACAAAGCCGTTCATCATCTGGGCGATAGCGATTTCGTGGCTGCCGGGGGTTGAGCCTTGTGCATCGAAATAGAGGATATGGCTGGTGGTGTTGTACCAGAGTTCCTGCGCAAGGTTGGTTGGGCCGGTGGCGTTGGCGACGAAGTGCGAGGCGTCCAGCACGCCGGTGTTGGCGCCGCCCACTGCGAGGCCATTGCCAAAACCGAGGGCAGCAAGGTCGATGTGATCGCCGGCTGCGAAACGGCGCACATAATCCATTCCGTCTGCCGTGGTGTTGAAGACGAACTGGTCAGCACCTGCGCCGCCATACAGCGTGTCGTTGCCAGCACCGCCGACGAGCACGCTGTTGCCGCCATTGCTGGTGATGGTGTCATTGCCTGCAAGGCCAAACAAGATGGCGTTGGTGCCAGCCATAGTGTTGGCCACCGCGCTGCCCACCACAACGGGTAACACAGTCGAGGTGTTGTTGGTCTCACTGGTCTCGGCAACTTGACCGGCCTTGTCGGCAATGGCCGCAAGGTAATAGGTGCCGGCGGCAAGCGTGGCAGGCAGGCTGAAGGCGATGCTTTCGGCCTGGGTGCCACCAGCGGCGAGCGCAGCCGCGCTGAATGATCCGACCAAGGTGTCGGCAGTCGTCGGGATGGCATGGGTCGACAGGTAGAGTCCGGTCGTGGATGCGCCTGCATCACCAATGCCGCTGTCGTTCAGAGCGAATTTCAACGTTGTGCCGGTTGCGGCGAAGCCGCTGATTGAGAGGTCAGGACTTGCGGCGGGAGAAGACCCGCTGAGATGAAAGCCCAGGGCCGCCAGCAATTTCAGGTCCACCGGCGAAAGCGCCTGGCTGGTGCTGCTGGTGTAAAATTCGTTGAACGGGTCGTTGGCACCTTGCACGCCGCCGTTCAAAAAATCGCTGGGGTCGGAGTTGCGGCCAAAATCGGCCAGCTTGGTCACGCCGCCATCCAAAGAGAAATAGGCAGCCGGTGCAGTGGCAGCGCCGCTGAACAGGCGCACGCCGGCGCTTGTAAAGCGGAACAGATCGAAGATGTCGGGTGCCGCGCCAAAGGGGACACGACCCATTGCATGGGTCAACTCATGCAAGGCTACGCCGATGAGCAGATTGGAGTTGATGTCGGTGGCGAAATAGGCGCTGCCGTCATCGGTGGTGGTGCTGTTGGCGCTCATGAGCCCGAACGCCTTGAGTTGGGCATTCCACACCGCGACGTTGGATTGACCCTGGATTGTGCTCGTGTTGGGCAGTGAATTGAAAGTCGTGTCGCCTGGCGCCGCTTTGCTCACAAGCAGCGAGCGAATTGAAGAATAGCTTTCATACAACCCGTTGTCGGGACCAGCGGCAGCGCCACCTCCCGTACCGCTGTAGTCGATGTTGAGATTGATGGTGATCTTGTCTGAGATGACGCTGGCCAGAAGAGCCGCCGCCTGCTCTATGCCATTGCGGAAGGCCACCGGCGCTGCCATTGCCGCGGCATCAAAGATCAAGTCAAAAGTGACGCTACCCGCGCTGACCGCAAAGGTGGAGGCAGCAATTTGCAAAATCGTGGCGGGAGCTGTGCCTACGGCGAAGGTGAAGGATTCTGGCTGGGCATCTTCAGTCGGCACCTGTGGCAAGCCAAATTCGGAAAAGACCGGAACCTTTATTTCTACGGCATCGTTGCTGGTGGGTGTGGAATGAACTTCGCTGCTGGTGGAGGAGGAATGAGCATCGCCTGTGAGGAAGTTGAAGTGGTTTGTTTCTGATGATGCGTTGGCTGTCGGCGCTGGGGCATGGGGCACCTGGGCAGCATGGCTGGCCGCCGGCGGGGCAAACTTTTTCGGGAGAAATGCATCGGCATGGCCGCCGCGTGGCTGGAATGCGTCCATAAGACCCTTATTCAAGACATTCTTGGCCATCGGTCTTTTTTCCTGTTTCAGGTCTACCCAAGTTCAGACGGTCGTCGGATGGTCAAAGTACCGATTTCAGTCTGAGTCGAGGTTCATACTCATCACAACTTAGTTTCTGAACTGCATGGGGAGAATAACAAGTTGTTTAGGGCGTAAATTTTCGGTTAGCGGCGCATCGTTCATTTGCTTCAAATTTGGCAGCTTTGTGAAATTCGGATCGTTCGGCTAAAAGCGAGTCATGAACATTCAGCAACCTCCCGCTCAGAATATCAAAATAGGCCGATCAGTTTGCCCGCATGATTGCCCTTCGGCTTGCGCACTGGAAGTTGAGCTGCTTGATGAGCGCACCATTGGGCGTGTGCGCGGGGCCAAGGATAACACTTACACCAAGGGTGTGATTTGCGAAAAGGTGGCCCGCTATGCCGAACGGGTCCATCACAAGGAGCGTTTGCTTTACCCGATGAAGCGTACTGGCCCAAAGGGGCCAGGGCAGTTTGAGCGCATCACCTGGGACGAGGCGCTTGATCTCACTGCTGCGGCGTTTTTGCGCGCCGAGAAAGATCATGGCGCAGAAAGCGTGTGGCCCTATTGGTATGCGGGCACCATGGGCTTGCTGATGCGCGACGGCATTGAGCGCCTGGTGAATACCAAGGGCTATTCCTCAATGTATGGCACGGTTTGCATCGCACTTTCTTGGTCCGGCTTTTACGCTGGTGCAGGCCGCATTGCCGGGGTGGATCCGCGAGAGATGCAGAAGTCTGATCTCATCGTGGTCTGGGGCGGCAACCCGGTGAACACGCAAGTGAACGTGATGGCGCATATTGCCGTGGCCAAAAAAGAGCGCGGCGCAAAACTGGCCTGTGTGGATATCTATGAAACTGGTACGATGAAGCAAGCCGATATCAAACTGCTCATCAAGCCTGGCACCGATGGCGCGCTGGCTTGCGCTGTGATGCATGTATTGTTCCGCGATGGCTATGCGAACCGGGACTATCTTCATCAGTATACGGATGATCCGGCTGGCATGGAAGCCAATCTCAAAGACAAGACGCCGGAGTGGGCGGCGGCGATTTGCGGTTGTCCGGTTGATGACATTGTGGCCTTCGCTGGCCTTATCGGAAAAACGCCACGTACCTATTTCCGCATCGGCTTTGGGTTTGCGCGGAGCCGCAATGGGGCGGCCAACATGCACGCGGTGTCTTGCATTCCCGCGATCACGGGAGCTTGGCTGCATGAGGGTGGGGGTGCGCTGCATTCCAATTCCGGCATCTATAAATGGAACAGCAGGGGGCTTGAGGCGAAAGACGCCAACAGCGGCCAGCGTGTTATGGACCAAGCGCGCGTGGGCGAAGTGTTGTGCGGAAACCCGCATGATCTGCAAGGTGGGCCGCCTGTAAAGGCCATGCTGATCCAGAACACCAATCCACTTGTCATCGCTCCCGATCAAAACCGCGTGCGCGAAGGATTCGCGCGGGACGATCTGTTTGTGTGCGTTCATGAGCAGTTCATCACCGAGACTGCCAAATATGCGGACGTGCTTTTGCCGGCCACGATGTTTCTGGAACATGACGATATCTATCAGGGTGGCGGCCACAGCCACATCATGTGGGGCGGCAAGTTGATCGAACCACCGGGCGAATGCCGCTCAAATGATTTCGTGATCCGGGAACTGGCTGGGCGTGTGGGTGCGAAACATGTGAGCTTTGAGAAGTCGGGCCATGACTTGATCGATGACATGCTGCGCGGCTCTGGTCGCAAGGGGCTTGATGCATTGGAAGAGGAAAACTGGTTTGACGTGCAGCCGGATTTTGCGACGGCACATTTCACCAAGGGCTTTGGCCATGCCGATGGCAAGTTTCATTTCCGTGCTGACTGGAAAGCGGTGGCCAAAGTCATGTCCAAGATGGGCGCGTTGGGGCCAATTGAAAACCTGCCAGAATGGCCGGGGCATTATGCGGCGCATGAGCAGGCGGACGAGGCCTATCCATTCCGCTTGGCAACTTCGCCCGCGCGAACATTCCTGAATTCCACATTCAATGAAACGCCGGGCAGCCGCGCACGTGAGGGCCGACCCTCTGTGCTGATGCATCCCGATGACCTCACTGCCCTTGGCATCGCCGATGGCGCGAAAGTTAAAGTGGGTTCGCGTCGCGGTGAAGTCACCCTCCATGCCAAAGCCTTCGACCGCTTGCGGCGTGGCGTACTCATAGCCGAGGGCCTTTGGCCGAACCATCTGCACGAGGGTGGCAAGGGCATCAACACTTTGACAGGCGCGGACCAACCCGCGCCAGGCGGCGGCGGGGCCTATCATGACAATGCGGTCTGGGTGCGAGCTGTAAGCTGAAATCGTGGATTTGCTCGGCGATTTCGCATTCCATCTTTGCAGAAAGGTCAGTTGCAAGTTCCGACGCAGCGGCCCAACACTCAGGCGATGAACTCCCCCAGCCAACAGACTTCAACGGCGCCACTTTCCCACCCCGAGGTGCTGCGCATCATCTCGGGCGTGATTGTGGCCATGATCCTGGCCGCGCTGGATCAGACTATTGTGGTGACGGCGCTGCCCACCATTGGTCGTGCGCTGGGCAACCCCGAATATCTGCCTTGGGTGGTGGCGGCCTATCTGCTCTCATCCACCGCTGTGACGCCACTTTACGGCAAGGTTTCCGACATTGTCGGCCGCCGCAAAACCCTTCTTTTTGCCATTGTGGTTTTCGTTTTAGGCTCGGTTGCCTGTGCGCTGGCGCCGAACCTGTTACTGCTCATCATCGCGCGCGCTCTGCAGGGTTTGGGCGGTGGGGGGCTGATCTCGCTGGCGCAGACCATCATTGCCGACATTGTTTCGCCCAAGGAGCGCTCGCGCTACCAGGTTTACATTTCTGGCGTTTACATGCTGGCCAGCATTTCCGGCCCGTTGCTGGGCGGATATATGGCACAACACTGGCACTGGTCCCTGATCTTCTGGATCAACTTGCCCATTGGCATTGTGGCGCTGGCGATGACCAACAACCTGCTCAAGAAATTGCCGCGCCATGAGAAGCCGCACAAGCTGGATTTTCTCGGCGCCGCCCTCATGGCTCTCGCCAGCGTTGCGCTGATGCTGGCGCTGAGTTGGGGTGGCATTCATTATCCGTGGATGTCGCCTGAAGTTTTGGGCCTTCTCGCCATATCTGTCCTCCTGTGGGCAGCTTTCGTGTGGCGACTGCAATCCGCACCTGAGCCGTTCATTCCCTCAGAGATATTGAAGAATCCGGTGGTGGCCATGGGCACGGCAACGGCCATGCTGATCATGGGCACTTATATCGGCATCACGGCTTATCTTCCGATCTATATGGAACTGAACTTCGGCCTGAGCGCCAGCCAATCCGGCCTGAGCCTTATTCCTTTCATGTCGGGCACCGTGGTGGGTGCCATCATTGCCGGGCGCTTCATGGCGCGTTATGCACATTACAAGCGGCCGGCTTATGTGGGCTTGATCTTCTCCGTGCTCGGACTTGGATTGATTGCGCTACTGGCGAAAGACCCTGGCTTCTGGGTGGTGGAAGTGTTGATCGCTGGCTTCAGCATTGGCCTTGGCACCGTGTTCCCGATCACCACGGTGGCAATCCAAAACGCCGTGAGCCCGCATCAGATGGGAACAGTGACAGGCGTGATGGGCTTCTTCCGTTCTTTGGGCGGCGCATTGATCGTAGCGCTGTTTGGCGCGGTGCTGTTTTCGCAATTGCCCAATCTCGCCGCGCTGGAACAACAGACTGGCGTTAAACTGCAGGACATCATGGTGAGCGGCGACATCCACACCGCCTTTCGGCCGCTGTTTGCGCTGGCGGCTTTTGTGTTGGCGGTGGCGCTTGGGGCGTTTCACCAGATGCCGGAAAAGGCCTTGCGCACGACTGTGCGCGTGAGCGAGGTGATGACGGGGGAGTAGGGCTGGCTTGAACTCGCGCGCTCAACCCTCTGCGTAGAACACTTCCACCTTGCCGCTGACCTTCACTGTCATCGGGTTTCCGTAACGGTCTTTGGACTTGCCGCCCGTGGGCAGGCGCACCCAGCCTTCGGAAATGCAGTATTCCTCCACATTCGTTTTCTCCACGCCGTTGAAGCGGATGCCTATGCCGTGTTGCAACACATCGGCGTTGAAATGTGGGCTGCGCGGATCAATGCAAAGGCGATCGGGCAGGGCGGGCTTGGCGGCGGCGTTGGGTTCTGACATGGGGCGAATCCTTTTCAATTTCGCGTCGCGTGTAACGCAGTTTGGAGCGCTTGTCGCGGGAAGGTCAATTCAGCCCGCCCTTGCACCGCAGCATTCTCCCCGCTATAGGCGCGCTCACTCCATTCAACTTTTGAGGATACCATGGCCAAGGAACGCACTTTCTCCATCATCAAGCCGGATGCCACCAAGGGCAATCACACTGGCGCCATCAACGCCATTATCGAGGCTGCCGGCCTTCGCATCGTGGCGCAGAAGCGCGTGAAGTGGAAGTTGGCCGATGCCAAGAAGTTCTACGCCGTGCATGCCAAGCGCCCCTTCTTCAAGGACTTGGTGAAGTTCATGGTTTCAGGCCCGATCGTGGTGCAGGTTCTTGAGGGCGAAAACGCCGTGAAGAAATACCGCGACATCATGGGCGCCACCAATCCGAAGGATGCAGCACCCGGCACCATCCGCGCTTCGTTTGCCAAGTCCATCGACGAGAATTCGGTGCATGGTTCGGACTCGCTTGACAACGCCAAAAAGGAAATCAAGCAGAACTTCAAGGCCAAGGAGATCGTGGGCTGATGAACCGCACCGCTCGCATTGCCCTTTCGGTTGGCGCTTACATTGCCTTCATCATTTTGGTGAACGAGCTTTTCGTTCCGGAGCATTTGATCGAAGGCGTCACCCAGTGGTCCACCAACACCTGGATGGGCACGCTCTATCTGGCCAACATCATTGTTGGCTTTGTATTTGTGCTGCGTGATTATGCCCAGCGCGAAATTGGCCACAAGGTTTTGCTGGCCACATTTCTGGCAGGCATTCCGGTGTGGTATTTCGCCGGGCCGGATTTGGCCATCGCCAGCTTGACGGCTTTTGCGCTGTCGGAAATGACTGATTGGGCTGTTTACAGCTTCACCAAACGCCCGCTGCAAAACCGCATCATCCTTTCGGCGCTGCTGTCAGTGCCGGTAGATACGCTGGTGTTCCAGCATATGGCTGGCTATCTCACGCCTGCCGCCTTTGTGACCGAGGTTCTGTCCAAGGCCGTTGGTGTGGCCGCGGTGTGGTATCTGCTGAAGCTGCGCGTGGGCAATGCGGAAATGCCGCAACACGCCTGAGCCAGATACGGAAACTTTCGGGGCCTGCACTTGATGGTGCGGGCCCTTTTTGTTTAGCTGGTTGCATCAGGCATCAAGGAGAATCATGGGCAAGGGCAGGTTAGAGGCATTTTCAGATGGGGTGATCGCCGTGATCATCACCATCATGGTTCTGGAACTGAAGCCGCCGCATGGGCCTGAACCAACGGAACTCTTGCCATTGTTGCCGACGTTTCTCACCTATGTGTTGAGCTTCATCTACGTTGGCATTTATTGGGCCAATCATCACCATTTCTTCCATATCATCCACAAGGTTTCGGGCGGGATGCTGCGGGCCAACTTGCATTTGCTGTTCTGGTTGTCGCTGGTGCCTTTCACCACTGCCTGGATGGGCGAGAACCATTTCACCACCTGGCCGGTGGCGCTTTATGGGGTGAATCTTCTGGCCTCTGCCGTAGCCTACACAATCTTGACCGTGGTTTCAGTGCGCCTGCATGGTCCGGAGTCTGAGATTGCCCGCGCTGTGGGCCGCGACAAGAAGGGCAAGATCTCACTGGTGTTTTATATCATCGCAATTCCCATGGCTTTCTTTTCGCCGATGGTCTCTTGCGCTTGCTTTGCCATTGTGGCTGCGATCTGGCTGGTGCCGGACAAACGCATCGAGCGCGTTCTCGGCTAAGCACTTTTTAATAAATTGAGCGCACCCTTAAGGTGCCCCTTGTGTCTCTTTGGAGCAGAAATGACGGAACTTGATCAGTGTCGGGTTCCGGATTCGCCCGAGACTATGTGACTGAAGCCTCAGGCGTTTCCGGCAACCGGAAATGGAGGTCTTATGCGGTTTTCAAGAGTGATTCTCTATGGTGCTGCCTTTGCTTCTTTGGCCGTGCCAGCGCGGGCGGACACGTTTTGCGCCAAGCATAACAGGCTGGCGGAAATTCTGGACACGCGCTTTGGCGAGCAGCAGATTGGCATGGGCCTGGCTGGCAAGGAGGCAATGGTTGAGCTTTATGCCTCAGCGAAGGGAACCTTCACGCTGGTCTCTACCGATGCCCAAGGCGTGAGCTGCATTGTGGGCGCAGGCGACAGCTGGGAAAAAATGGATCCGAAACCGCAGCTTTCTTCGAACTGAGAGAACGCGGCTTTATTGCCTGGCGGGGTCTTCGGCCAAAATCCTGCTGCGCTCGTGGGTGGACACCGCAAGCGCGCAGGCCACCAATATTGCAAGGCCGACGAATGTCCAGAAATCGGGAAAGTCGCCGAAGAAGTACCAACCTGCCAAAACGGCGTTGATCATTTCGGCATAGCCGAAGGGTGCCAGCAGTGAGGCTTCGCACCACTCGAAAGCCTTGATGATGAGGAAATTGCAGGTGCTGCCAAGCACTGCCACGCCTAACATCATGGCCCATTGTTCGCCCGTGGGCCATTGCCAGTAAGCCAAGAGCAAAACGCTGCATATGATGCCGCCAAACATGCTCGTATAGAAGGTGTTGGCCAGCGCTGAACTGCCGCCTGCGAGCTTGCGCGAAATCAAAATTACAAACGCCGCCGCAAGACCCGAGCACAAAGCCAAAGCCGAACCAGGGTTGAAGGCAATGAGGCCGGGGCGGATGATGACGAGCACGCCGGTAAAGCCCGTCAATACCGCAAGCCAGCGCTGCCAGGACGCCTTCTCGCCCAGCAGAAAAGGTGCCAGAGCCGTCACCAAAATGGGCTGCACGAAATAGATGGCCAGCGTTTCGGCGATGCCTTGAAATTTCATCGCAGAGAAGAAGAAAAACGTGGTGAGCAGGATGGCGATGCCGCGGGTGATGTTCAACACACTTTGGCGCGGGTTCAGCGCTTCTTTGCCTTCCAAAATCCACAGCAGAGGCATTGACAGCAGCGTGCCCAAAAACATGCGCGCCCAGACGATTTCAATGACGGGCACGCCCTGCTGGCCCAATTTTTTGGCAAGCACGTCGAGAAAGGGAAAGCACAGCATGGCAACAAGCATCAAGCCAATGCCTTGCAGCGCTTTCGGATGTGGTTGGCTCATGCCTTAAGGCGCGTGTTCTGCGGATCGTAGGCTGATTCAGCAATGATGTGGGCCTTGCGGCTTTCAGTAAAGATCATGATTTCGAATTCGGTTCCCACGGCTGTCAGCGATGGGTCGACATAGGCGAAAGCAAGTGATTTGCCAACGGCATGACCGAATCCGCCGGAAGTCGTGAGGCCAACTTGTCTGCCACTGTGATAGACAGGCTCATTGCCCATGCAATCCGAATCCGTGTTGTCCACTTCCATGTAGACGAGTTGCATGCGTGGGCCGCGCTGCTTCAGCTTCGACGAAGCGGCCTTGCCGGTGAAGTCTTCCTTGTCCAGGCGGATGAAGCGCCCCATCGAAGCCTCGAACATGTCGATCTCGGCGGTGAGTTCTGAACCCCATCCGCGATAGGCCTTTTCCATGCGCAGCGAATTCATCGCATAGGTGCCGAACAGGGCGATGCCGTGCGCCTTGCCTGCGGCCATCAAGGCATCGAACACTTTTGGTGCATCATGCATCGGCACATGGATCTCCCAGCCCAACTCGCCAACATAGTTCACACGCAGCAGCCTCACATTGGCCACGCCTGCAACGGTTTCTGTTTGCGCCGTGAGCCAGGGGTGATGAAGATCGGCACTGGTGCATTGCGCCAGCACATCGCGCGCGCGTGGGCCTGCGAGAACCAGAACCGCGTAATCATCCGTCACGTCGCTGATCAACACTTTTTCTGCGGCACGCAAACGCCAAGAGAGTTGGTCGAAATCATATTCCTGCGCTGCGGCGGCGGAGAGGACGTAGAAATGGTCATCGGCCAAACGGGTGATGGTCATTTCACTTTCGATGAAGCCGTTGTCATTCAGCAAATGTGAAAGAACGATGCCGCCATTCTTGGCGGGCATTTTGTTGGCGTTTATACGGTTCAGGAAGGCGAAAGCATCGGGCCCCTTCACTTCGAACTTTGCGAAGGTGGACAAGTCCATAAGCCCCACACGCTCACGCACGGCCAAGGCTTCGGATTTCACCGTTTCAAACACATTGTTGCGGCGAAAGGAGAAGCTTTCCGGCACGCCAAAATAACGTGCGCGTTCCCAGCCGAAGATTTGCGCGAATTGCGCGCCGTGTTTGGCCAGACGATCATAGAGCGATGACTTGCGAAGGCCGCGGCCAACTTCATGCTGCTCGGCGGGTTTGTAGCAGTAGTACATGTGGTGATAGTCAGCCACGGAAACTTCTGACGTGTAGTCCTTTGTCGCCCATTTGCCGAAACGGCGCGGATCAAACTCGCGCATGTTGATTTCGGTCTGGCCATGCACCATCCATTGCGCCAGATATTTGCCGGCACCGCCGCCTTGGCAGATGCCGATCGACGCGCCGCAATGCATCCAATAGTTTTTCGGGCCATGGGCGGGCCCGGAGAGGTACACTCCGTCGGGCGTGTGGGTAATGGCACCGGAGATAACCGACTTGATGCCCGCCTTGCCGAAGAGGGGCAGACGCTCGGTGGCCTTCTCCAGCCAGGGCATGATGCGGTCAAGCTCGTTGACCTCAAGCTCGCTTTCATAATCCCAACGCGGCGGCTGGCCATCCCAACAGGTATGGGCTGTGGCGGTTTCATAAGGGCCTACAAGCACACCGTTGGTTTCCTCACGCAAATAGGCATGGGAGTAGGGATCGCGCACCACGGGCAGTTCCTGCTTCAGGTCGATCAATTCCTGCAAGGGCTCAGTGATGATATATTGATGCAGCATGTTGGCGATGGGCACGTTGTGGCCCGTCCAAGAGCCGACAACATCGCAGTAGCTGCCTGCCGCATTCACCACATGTTCGCAATCAATCGTGCCTTGCTCAGTGAACACGCGCCATTCGCCATTCGGCAACAGCTTCACATCCATCACCCGGTTGCGGCGATAGATTTCTGCGCCCAGCTTGCGTGCGCCTGCGGCCATGGCATTGGTGATGTCAGCGGGGGCCACATGGCCATCGGTCACCGTGCGGAAGGCGGCCTTGATGCCAAAGGTTTCCAAGTAAGGATGATATTGTTTGATTTCGGTAGGGCCGATGATCTCGCCCTCGTAGCCCGCCAGTTTGGAAATGCCGTAAACATATTTCAGCCAGTTCACTTCCTCGTCGGTAGTGGCGAGGCGCAAACCGCCGCAGCCATGCCATGAAACAGCTTGGCCCGTCAGTTTTTCCAGCTGCGGATAAAGCTGCGTGCCGTAAACATGCACCTTGGTCATGTTCAGGGAGCCATTGAAATGCGGGCATTGCCCGGCGGCGTGCCAGGTGGAGCCGGAGGTGAGTTCGCCCTTTTCGATGAGGGCGATATCGCTCCAGCCCTCCAGTGCCAAATGATAGAGTAGGCCAACCCCCATCACCCCGCCACCGATCACCACCACACGCGCATGAGATTTCATTGATTTTAGCTCTCCGTTGCGGCGAGTTTCAGCTAATGGCAGGGTGGGTTCAAGAACCAGATTTGGACGGCAGGTGAATCCGGCTCAACTGGTCCTGTACAGCATCAGCGCCGCCGCGGTTGCCACATTGAGGCTCTCTACGCCTCGCTTCATCGGAATTCTTACCTTCTTCTTGCAAGCGCTTGAAAGGGAATCGGAAATGCCTTTGGCCTCTGAGCCCAAAACGATGAGGTGCGGGCCGGGTTGTGGCGTTCTGAAATCCTCTTTCGCATCCAAGCGGGTGGCGAGCGACGTGCCGGGCCAGGCTTTGACGAAATCGATGAATTGAGTGAGCGGCATCTTCACCAGAGGCAGAGCGAAGATTGAACCTGTGGTGGCGCGCACACAGTCCGGCGCGTAAGGGTCGCAGCAGTCGCCCACCAGGATCAGGCCTTCGGCGCCTGCGGCATCGGCAGTGCGGATGATTGTGCCCAGATTGCCGGGGTCGCGGATCTCTTCCAGCGCCAGCCAAGTGCCCTGTTTGGTGGGGTGAGCCTGCCAGCGCTGCTTGAAGGCGGCGAGCGCTTCGTGTGGATTGTTTTGGGCCGAAAGCTCCGCCATCAACTTATCTGTGACGATGTAGGGCTTCACCTCATCAAAAACATGCGGGTGTTTGGTGGCGATGAGATACTCGGGCACATGGCCTTCGGCCTCGGCCCTGTCCAGCATCTGCAGGCCCTCGGCGACAAACAGGCCATGTTCGCGCCGGGCCTTTTTATCCTCGAGAGAGCGGATGAGTTTGATCGTGGGATTTTGTGGTGAAGAGATGGGGAGCATGAATCACCCTATACGTCATTCCGGCGCAGGCCGGAATCTGCTTCATTGAGGGGTCAAGATTCCGGTTTTCGCCGGGATGACAGGATTGATGTGATGAAAAATATTCCACGCGGCGTTTGGATGCTAGGGCTCGTCAGCCTGTTCATGGACATGAGCAGCGAGATGGCCCATGCGATTTTGCCGCTGTATTTGGTGGGCACGCTGGGGGCTTCGGTGGCGTTGGTGGGTTTCATTGACGGGCTGGCCGAAGCCGTGGCGCAGGTGACGAAACTGTTCTCGGGCGTGGCCAGCGATTGGATTCATAACCGGAAGTGGCTGGCCGTGCTGGGTTATGGCTTATCGGCCCTCACCAAACCGCTGTTTCCGCTGGCTGCAACACCCATTGGCATTCTGGTTGCCCGCGTGGCGGACAGGGTGGGCAAGGGCATACGCGGCAGCCCCCGCGACGCGATGGTGGCGGATTTCACGCCGCCGGAATTGCGTGGGGCGGCGTTTGGTTTGCGGCAGGGTTTGGACACCGTGGGCGCCATCATCGGGCCGCTGATTGCCGTGGTGCTGCTGTGGTTTGCGCTGGCAGACTTGCGCCACATCCTGTGGGTGGCCTGCATTCCTGCGGTCATCACCGTTTTGATTTTGGTTTTCGGGCTTCAGGAACCGGAGCGCTCAACCCCCGCCAAGCCGGCGGGTTCAACATGGCGCGATGTTTTTAGGCCTGCCAATCCCGGAACGGCTTTTTGGATTGTACTCGGGATCGGCGTAGCGCTTTCTGCCGCGCGCATGACGGAAGGATTTCTGGTGCTCAAAGCGCAGAATGGCGGCTTGCCTGTCCCCCTTATTCCATTGGTCATGATGCTCATGAGCTTTGTGTATGTCGTGGCAGTCTATCCTGCGGGCGTGATTTCCGACAGCTTTGGCACCAAGGGGCTGCTGTTCAGTGGCGCTGTTGCTTTGCTGGTTGCCGATGTGTTGCTGGCGCAGCAGTCTGGGTTGTGGGTGATGCTGGTGGGCATCGCCATCTGGGGCCTGCATATGGGCCTAACGCAGGGCTTGCTCAGCAAGCTGGTGGCCGATGCGGCGCCAGCTCATTTGCGCGGCACGTGCTTTGGCTATTTCAATCTAGCCTGCGGCCTTGCCACACTTGCCTCTGGCGTGCTTGCAGGGCTGATCTGGGACAAAAGCGGGGCGGCACCCACCTTTTATTTCGGCGCGACCATGGCGGCTATTACTGCGCTGGGCTTGTTGCTCTATCGGCCACGCGGAGCCATAGCTTGATTTAGCCGTGATCAATCTCGGCCTGGGTGACGGTGTGCGTGTAAGTGAAGGTCACTGTCGCGCCGGGGGCCAGTGTGGTCCAAATGCCATCATTGGCGGTTGTGTCAGGCGAAGCGCCCGCGCCCAAGGGGCCAGGCGTGGTGAGGGTTTCGCCTTTGATGCCCACGCCGCCCACGGCGATTTGAACTGCAGGCGTACCATGCATGTCTTTAACTTGCACATTGCTCATAGTCACATTGCCGGTGTTTGAGACAACATATGTGTAGGTGACCGTTTGTCCTACCAGGACAGGCGTAGGGGCCGTCGCAAAGGTCTTGCTGATAATGAGCTGTGGCGTTGCCGTGCCGTTGTTGGTGATCGTACAAATGATATTATCTGCAGCTTGGGCCGTGAAGGCGATGGGGATGGTGGCAATGGCAGATACATTTGTGCCAGAAGCATTGGCATTGGAACAACTGACCGTCTTGGCATAACCGGTGATGAGGGAGGCTGAGCCTGCGGCCATCGCCTCCGTCAGCGAATAGGCGCTACCCGCCGTTGCCGTGAAGCTCATCGCAGCGGAGGTGATGGCAGAACCAGCGCCGGTGGTGACGACTGCGGCGGGGGCGCCAGTGCCCGTTGCCGTCAATGAAAACTGATCGGCTGCTGCCAACCGGCCCGAACCAGCCAGCGCCTTTTGCAGAGTGATCTTGGGCGCGTTGCCTGCATTGGTGAATACGCAATTGATCTGCGCGGCGGGGAGAACATTGGCGGCGGGGATAGCCAGAAGCTGGCCGGTGAGTGTGCCGAATGAGCCCGGGTTGCCTGTTACCGCCGAATTGGCATCAGTGCAGCTTGCGCCGGAAATCGTGAACAGCGCGTTGGCGCCTTCCGAGACCTGGACGACGGAGTTCAGTGCAGTCACATTGACAGCCGTGGGCGCAGCTGGCGCTGGCGTGCCCGCTGTCACAGTGGTGATGTTGGCGGGGGCTGAGGCCAGGTTGGAAACCGCGAAAGTGAAGGGCCCGCCTGGAGCACCTGTTGTGGTTTTCTGTACGGCTACGGTGGCAGGCTTTGCCGTGTTGGTGATGGTGCAGTTGATCTGGGCCGCCAGCAACACATTGGCGGCAGGAACCGTGAGCACGTTGCCGGCGAGGCTGCCGAAGCTGGCGGGGTTGCCGGTGAAGCTTGAATTGGCATCCGAGCAGGTGGCCGAAGTTGCATTGAAACTGGCGTTTGCGCCCTCAGTCACCGTGATGTTTGTGCCAGATGTAGTCACCTGGATGGCTGTTGGTACTGCAGGTGTGGCTGTGGCGGGGGCGACCGTGGTGATGTTGGCCGGGCTAGAGGCGAGGTTGGTAGCCGTGAATGTGAAGGGGCCACCAAAGGAACCTGAAGTGATTTTTTGCAACGCAAAGGTTGGTGGCTTGGGCGTGTTGGTGAAAGTGCAAACAATCTTGGCGAAGAGTTTCAGGTTGGTGGCAGGCACGGTGATGACGCTGCCCGCCAATGTGCCAAAACTGGCGGGATTTCCTGTCACGCCGGAGTTTGTGTCGGTGCAGGTGCCTGTCGAGAGATTGAAGTTGCTGTTGGCCGCCTCTGTCAGCGTTACGGGATTGGCCGCGTTTGTTACTGTGATGTAGCTTGGCGCCACAGGTGCTGCCGTGCCTGCTGTCGTCGTGGTTATATTGCTGGGTGCGCCAGCCAAATTTGTGGATGTGAAGCTGAAGGGCCCGCCGGGCAGGGAAGTGGTGATCTTCTGGATTGCCACCTGTGGAATTGCGGCATTGGCCGTGTTGGTAAAGGTGCACGTGATCTGTGCCTTGGCGCGGATGTTGGTGGCGGGAATGGTGAGCACCGTTCCCGCAAGCGTGCCAAAGCTGGTGACCGGATTGCCGGATGCCGCTGCATTGGCGTCCAAGCAGCTTGCGGAGGTGATCACAAAATTCGTGGCCACCGTTTCCGTGATGGTGACGGCGGTTCCGGTGGCGGTGGCGGGAATCGGAGCCGGGGAGGTCGGGGCAGGGGTGCCAGCCGTTGCCGTGGTGATGGCTGCAGGCGTTGAAGCAAGATTGGTTGAGGAAAATGTGAACGGGCCACCGGATGAGCCCAGCGTGGTCTTCTGAACCGCCACCGTAGCTGCTGTTGCGGTGTTGAAAGTGTTAGTGAGCGTGCAGGATATCTGTGCTGCTGCCACAATATTAGCGGCGGGGATGGTGATCACATTGCCGGCCAGAGTGCCGAAGCTGGCAGGATTTCCTGTGACTGCCGAATTGGCGTCGGTGCAGGTTACTGCGCTGGCAGTGAAATTGGCCGCTGGCGTTTCGGTGAGTGTGACAGCCGTGTTCAATGCGGTCACATTGATGGCGGTTGGTGATGCAGGCGTTGCCGTGCCGGTGGATGTGGTTGTGATCGCGGCGGGGCTTGACGCCAAATTGGTGGATGAGAACGAGAAGGGCCCGCCTACGGCGCCCGATGTGATTTTCTGAAGCGTTACGGTTGCGGGTTTTGCAGTGTTGGTGAAGGTGCAAGCAATAGCGTCGCCATAGGTCGTCGAGCCAATGTTATAACTTGTTATGGGCTGGTTGGATGGCAGGACTGTCGGCGAACCCGCGGTGCCGTTGGTGCAATTCAAATTGGTTGTGTATTGCGAGAGATTGCTGACACTGCCGGCCGCCATCTGCTCGCTGACAGTCACCGCAATGCCAGAGGATAAGGTCGATACAGCCGCGCCGAATGGCCCACTGCCTGCGCCCGAGGATGTGGCGGACGCAATGCTGACGCCGCCGGTGGTGGTTTTGACACCATAGGTGAACTGATCAGCTGCATTTGCGCGGCTGCCACTGATCGTCTTATTCACAGAGATGGTGGAATATTGCACCGCCAGCATCACGCCTTGCAGGCCGCCGGCGACAAGTTGAACGGTGACGTTGCTGGGGCTGAGGCTGCCGACAATGTAGGCGCCCACAGTGCCCGCAACACCTGTTTCCTTGAAAGTGGCGGTGCCCGTTCCAGTTTGTGTTGGGTATAGCGCGCCGGAAATGGGTGGCACAGTATCAACCAGCGCCCAGCTGCCACCGTTGGTGGTGAAGGTGAGGGATTCACCGTTGTTGGTGGATTCCGCATCCGCCACCACCAGCTTGTATTGGCCAGTTGCAACCACGCCACTGGGTGGCGTGACTTGAATGTTGGACAAGGTGAGGTTTACCGTGCCGCCGGCCGTTGTGTAGAGAATGGGCTTGCCAGGAATCCCGAGGAAGGCCGTATTGCCTGTGGCGGCACCACTCCATGCGGGGGCGGCGACCGCCGTAATGGCGCCGCCTGTTGAGTTGCCCGAGAGGGTGAATGAGAGGATTGAGCCATCCGACAGGGTGATCGAAAAGGCTTGGCCGCCGCCAAACACGGTGGCGTTGTTGTAGCTGGTCATGTCGATCCAGCAATAGGTCTGCCAGGAAGGTGGGGCTGTGCCTGCCGAAGTTGCTGACGCGCAAGTGGCTGCATTTGCTTGTGAAATTGCGGCAAGCCAACCCCAAGCCAGCGCCATAAACGCCAGCCTCAAGCAAAGGCGGATCAAGGTTTGCAGACCAAAACGCATTCTGACACCAAACAAGTGTCGGAGAGTTAAGCAGTTATGGTTAGCCGCAGGTTAATCCCTGCGAGGATGAGCGGGCTTTAGCGAGCGAGATCCGACCACCAGTAAGCGCTGGTCCAGGCCCTTTTTCCCGCGTGATCGATGGCCGTGACACGGAACCATGGCGAGGGCTTTTTCAGAAGCCAACCTGTTTCCAATTTGGTGAGATCGAAAGTTGCCGAGGTGATTGCTTTGCCGGTTTTCACAACTGTGCGTGAATTGCCACATACGACGGTGATGACGTCCACCGGTGAGCAGGAGATACTGATTTCTTTGCCCTTCAAATCAATCGAATGAAACTCTGGGCCCTGGCTGGCGTAAAAATGCCCCGCCTTAAGCGCCGCAAGAAGCGTTTCGGGATCGAGGCTCTGCGCCTTCACATTCACCCAGCCGCCAAAATAATCTGGCGTCTTGAAGTGGGCATCGTCGGTGGCGATGGCAGTGAGGCGCCTGCCTTCATTGAGCAGTTGATCGTAGAGATACCAGCCCTCGCCAAGATCATTCTCGACGGCGCAGCCGTGATTATAGATTTCGACAGCATGAGCGGCATCCAGTGCGCGGCCATCTTCAATCGTGTAGCGCGACCACGAGGGATGGGCGATGGCGATGAATGCGCCGGCATCGCGCGCACGGCGCGCCAGTTCAGGCCCGGTCTCACCCTCATGTGGCGGCTTGAAATCCAGAGGCAGACCCGCGGCAACGATATGCCACAACTCGCCCGCACTGGTTTCCGGGGCGTGGAGTTCAACGCCGATCAACGTGGTGAAGTTATTGCCTCGAAAGGCGCGCGTGTCATTGATGGGAAAATCGAAGTGCTTCACGAAATGTTCGGAAAGCTGGAGAAAGTCATAGCCTGCATCTTTGTAGGCGCGGATCACACCCTCAGTTGGCAACACGCCGTCGGACTGGTTGGAGTGGGTATGCAGGTTGCCGCGCCAAAAGCGGCCTGGAACGGAGAAGGGAGAGAGAAGGGCCATCAGACACTCATTTGCATGCCAAGTTCCACCACCCTGTCAGGCGGAATGCGGAAAAAGTCAATGGCGCGGGCCGAGTGGTTGGCCAGCATGATGAAGATGCGCTGTTGCCAGAAGGGCATTTTTGAACGCGCTGCCATCTTGATCACGCGGCGGCCGAGGAAATAGCTAGCCTGGCGTGGATCAACTTCAAGGCCATGCGAGGCGCAAGCGCGCAAGGCGGCTTGAACGTCAGGCTGTTCCATATAGCCGAATTTGGCGGTGACTATCCAAGCGCCCATCGGGCCCTGTTTCATGCTCACACGGTCATCCTCCCAGCGTGGCACATCGGCAGTTTTCATGGCGAGGAAGATCAGCTTGTCGTGCAGAACGCGGTTGTGTTTCAAGTTGTGCATCAAAGCAGATGGGGCATATTTGTTGTCGGTTTGCAAGAACACCGCTGCGCCAGCCACGCGCGACGGCTGGTGGCGCTCAAGGCTTTCAAGCAGGCCACTGAGCTCCACAGATTCACGTTGCAGTTTGCTGTTGAGCAATTGCAAGCCGCGCCGCCAGGTGACCATCAGCATGATCACTGTCAGGCCGATGAGAATAGGCAGATAGCCGCCGTTGGCGATTTTCAAAGTGTTAGCGGCAAAGAACATCAATTCAACAACGGCGATGGCCACCAGGGCTGGCACAAAGAGCCAGCGTGGCCCTCCTTTCCAGAAGTAGATCACCGCCAACAGGGTATTGACCAGCATGGCGGCGTTGACGGCAATGCCATAGGCCGAGGCCAAGCTGTCGGATGAGCGGAACACCAGCACGAGGAGAATGACGCCAAGCATCACCATCCAGTTGATCTGGCCGACGTAGATCTGGCCGCTTTCGGTTTCTGAGGTGTGGGTGATGTTCATGCGCGGGCACAGACCGAGGGCAATGGCCTGTTGGGCAATGGAAAAGGC
>JANPHF010000059.1:0-41598 GCA_031424315.1 Aestuariivirga sp. | reverse complement strand
TGATTGACCGCGAAGCCAAATTGGTGACGGCAGCAGATGGTACTGCGGCAAGTTACGACAAGCTGGTGATTGCCACAGGCTCCTCACCTTTCATCATTCCCGTGCCGGGCAGCAGGCTTGAGGGTGTCGTCACTTACCGCGATCTCGATGACGTGGAAAAAATGTTGGATGCGGCCAAGGCCGGGGGCAAAGCTGTCGTGATCGGCGGTGGCCTTTTGGGCCTGGAGGCGGCGGCAGGCTTGAAAATGCAGGGCATGGACGTTGCCGTGGTTCACTTGGCTCCACATTTGATGGAGCGGCAGCTCGATCAGGCCGCGGCGCACTTGCTTGAGAAAGAGTTCAAGCGGCGTGGCGTTGCGGTTCACACGAAGTCAAACACCAAGGCGATAGTCGGTGATGACAAGGTTGAAGGCTTGATGCTGGAAGATGGCACGGTTCTGCCAGGCAATCTCGTGGTGATGGCCGTTGGCATCAGGCCATCAACTGCGCTCGCCAAGCAATCAGGCTTTGAAGTTGGCCGGGGCATTGTGGTGAATGACCAAATGCTGACCAACGACCCAGACGTCTATGCCTTGGGTGAATGTGCGGAGCATCGTGGGCTCGTCTATGGCCTGGTGGCACCGCTCTACGAAATGGCCCGCACCATAGCCGAGAATCTCGCGGATCAGGACAGCGCCTATCATGGCTCGGTGACGTTCACCAAACTGAAGGTGACAGGCGTTGAACTCTACTCCGGCGGCGATTTTGCTGATGGAGCGGACCGTGAAGAAATTGTGCTGCGCGATGCCGCGCGCGGCATCTACAAGCGCCTGGTGATCAAAGACAACAGGATCATCGGCGTGGTTATGTATGGTGACACAGGTGATGGCCCTTGGTTTTTCGACAAGCTGAAAAAGGGAGAAGACATTTCCGAAAATCGCGAGATGTTGATCTTTGGGCAAGCCTATGCTGGGGGCACCCCCCTGGACCCTATGGCGGCCGTTGCAGCCTTACCGCCTGACGCAGAAATCTGCGGCTGCAACGGCGTATGCAAGGGCAAGATCACAGATGCAATCACAGCCAAAGGTTTGAGTTCCGTTGATGATGTGCGGATCCATACCAAGGCTTCAGCTTCCTGTGGTTCATGCACAGGACTAGTGGAAAAACTTCTGGCGTTTTCGTTGGGTGACAAATATCAACCCAACGCTGTGCAACCCATGTGTGGCTGTACTGGGCTTGGCCATGCTGATGTGCGCCAACTCATCCGTGCCAAGCAATTGAAAACCATCCCGGCCGTGCTGCAGGAGTTGGAATGGACAACGTCTTGCGGTTGCGCCAAGTGCCGCCCGGCGCTGAACTACTACCTCCTTTCCGATTGGCCAACCGAATACAAGGATGACAGCCAATCACGCTTCATCAACGAGCGTGTGCACGCCAATATCCAGAAGGATGGCACCTATTCTGTTGTGCCGCGCATGTGGGGCGGCATGACTAGCCCTAAGGAGCTGCGCGCCATAGCTGACGTAGCGGAGAAGTTTGCGATTCCTGCTGTGAAAGTGACAGGTGGCCAGCGGATCGATCTGCTCGGCGTGAAGAAAGAAGATCTGCCGGCTGTTTGGTCTGAGCTTAATGCGGCGGGCATGGTATCAGGTGCGGCTTACGGCAAGGCGTTACGCACGGTGAAAACCTGCGTGGGATCAGAATGGTGCCGCTTCGGCACGCAGGATTCGACTGGCCTTGGCATCAAGCTTGAAAAATTCATGTGGGGTTCATGGACCCCGGCCAAAGTGAAGCTCGCTGTCTCGGGTTGCCCACGCAATTGCGCCGAGGCCACCTGCAAAGACATTGGCGTGATCTGCGTGGACTCCGGCTATGATATTCACTTTGCGGGCGCTGCCGGCCTTGACATCAAGGGGACAGAACTTCTCTGCCATGTGAATACAGAAGAAGAAGCGCTCGAGATGATTGTGGCGCTGACCCAGCTTTACCGTGAGCAGGGCCATTACCTCGAACGCATCTACAAATGGGCCAAACGGGTGGGCCTGGAGTCAGTCCGCCAAAATATCGTGGCCGATGCCGCCAAGCGGCGGGCCTATTTCGAGCGGTTCGTTGTTTCACAGAAAATCTATCAGATTGACCCATGGCGGTTGCGCGCATCAGGGGTGGACTCGCGCGAGTTCATGCCCTTGCGGAAGTTCCCGATGCGTCTGGCAGCGGAGTAAATCATGGATGAGAATTGGCTGGACGTTGGAAATGTCACCGAAGTTCCGTACCGCGGCTCTCGTATTGTCGCCACTGCCAAGGGCGACATTGCGGTCTTCAAAGCCTTTGATGGGCGCATCTTCGCGCTCTGGGATAGATGCCCCCACAAAGGTGGCCCGCTGAGCCAAGGAATCGTCAATGGTCACAGCGTCACCTGCCCGCTTCACAACTGGGTGATCGGACTTGAAGACGGCGCGGTGAAAGGGCCTGACGGGGGCTGCGCGCGCAAGGTTCCTGTGAAGATTGATGGCGGCCGCATCTATCTCAGTGCCGAAATCCTGAAGCGCAGCGCGGCATGAAGCCAGTCAAGACCACGTGCCCTTATTGTGGCGTGGGATGCGGCGTGATCGCCTCCCCGGCAACAGATGGCACAGTGGACATTCAGGGTGACCCCGACCATCCCGCCAATTTCGGACGATTGTGTTCCAAGGGGTTGGCACTTGGTGAAACACTGGGCCTTGGCCAGAGACTACTTTACCCCGAAGTCAACAATCAGCGCACCAGTTGGGAACACGCTACTTCACTGATCGCCGAAAAATTCAGTGCCGCCATTGCTGAGCATGGCGCGGATTCAGTGGCTTTCTATGTTTCCGGCCAGTTCCTGACTGAAGACTATTACGTGGCCAACAAGCTCATGAAGGGGTTCATCGGTTCAGCGAATATTGATACCAACTCAAGGCTTTGCATGGCTTCGGCCGTGGCAGGCCACAAGCGTGCATTCGGGGCCGATGTTGTGCCTTGTTCCTATGAGGATTTGGAAGAGGCGGATCTCGTGGTGCTGGTTGGCTCCAATCTGGCCTGGTGTCACCCCGTATTGTTCCAGCGCTTGCAGGCGGTGCGCGAAAGGCGCGACACGAAATTGGTTGTCATCGATCCGCGACGCTCGGCCACCGCTGAGGCCGCGGATTTACATTTGGCGGTCAGGCCGCAAAGCGATGTGGCCTTGTTCAACGGATTGTTCCGCCATCTCTATGGTGCTGGCCAGATTGATGGTGATTTCGTCCGGGAGCACACGGAAAATTTCAACGCAACCCTGTTGGCAAATAACGAGTGGAGTGTAGCCAAGACGGCGGATGCCTGCGGCCTGACACGAGTTGAGCTGGAAGAATTCTATTCACTTTTTGCGCGCCATGAAAAAGTGGTCACCGCCTTTTCCATGGGCGTCAACCAATCCGCTTGCGGCACCGATAAAGTGAATTCCATCATCAATTGCCATCTGCTCACGGGCCGCATCAGCAAGATCGGGGCTGGGCCGTTTTCGATCACCGGCCAGCCCAATGCGATGGGCGGGCGCGAAGTGGGCGGCCTTTCAAACACCTTGGCCGCACATCTGGATATTGAAAACGTAGATCAACGCAATGCTGTTCAAGCCTTC
Organism: Aestuariivirga sp.; assembly: GCA_031424315.1. GTDB lineage: Bacteria > Pseudomonadota > Alphaproteobacteria > Rhizobiales > Aestuariivirgaceae > Aestuariivirga. Next base: position 37,982 of record JANPHF010000059.1, on the reverse strand, counting down.
TGGCATTCGCCATACATCGCGCTGCGGCCGGGCCTGAAAGCCGTGGAGATGTTTGATGCAGTTCGTGATGGACGCATCAAGGCGCTCTGGATCATGGCTACCAACCCAGTTGTATCGATGCCTGATGCAACGGCCATTGCTGAAGCTCTGGGTGTCTGCCCCTTTGTGGTTGTTTCAGACGTGACTGCCAACACCGACACCGCTCGGTTTGCCCATGTGAAGCTGCCCGCACTCGGCTGGGGAGAGAAGAGCGGCACAGTGACGAATTCAGAGCGCTGCATCTTGCGGCAGCGCGCGCTTCTGCCTGCACCCGCAGAGGCGCGGGCCGATTGGCGTATCATGTCAGATGTGGCGAAGGCCATGGGTTTCGCCGGATTTGACTATGCCTCGCCTTCAGAGATTTTCAGCGAACATGTGCGCCTCACCCAAATGGGAAATAATGGGCAGCGCAAGCTTGATCTCACGGCCTGGAATGATGTCGATTATGAAGCCCTCCAGCCCATGCAATGGGGTGGCACGCGGCCATTTGCCAATGGTCAATATCAAACATCCACAGGCAAGGCGCACTTCATTGTCACAGATTACGTGGCTTTGCCTGCTCAAGATATGACCTTGAACACCGGTCGCATCCGTGACCAATGGCACACCATGACGCGCACCGGGCTGGTGCCGAAACTCTTCGCACACAGGGCCGAACCCTATGTCGAGATCAACCCGCAAGATGCAGCGCTTCTGAAGATTAGAGCCGCCGAGGTTGTGGAAGTCTCAGGCCCAAGGGGAACGAGCATCGCTCGTGCCCTCATCACTGATGCTGTCCAACCCGGCTCAATCTTTCAACCCATGCATTGGAATAGCAATTTTGGTGGGGCTGGTCTGGCCAATGCAGCCAGCCACAGAAAAGTTGATCCTGTCAGCGGCCAGCCTGCGCTGAAATCTTCAGCCGTGCGGTTAAGGCGATTTGCCGCCCAGTGGTATGGCTTTGGAATATCAACGCAGCACTTCGTGCCGCGTGCCAACTACAGCGCCTGGCGCCCCACTGATCGCGGCATGGCATTTGAGTGCGCTGGCGAGGTCTTACCAAGAGATTGGGGAATCTTCCTCTACCAAGCCTTATCGGCCGGTGGCGAAGTCACCAGTCTGGGTTCACCACATTCTAATCTATTCCGCTGCGCCGTGGTGAATGAGGGGCGTCTCAGCTTTGCGTTTTTTGCGAGTGCTGCGCCCGTTGAAGTCAGCCGCGTTTGGCTCCAGACAAAATTGGGCCAACACGTGAATACGCTTGAGGTTCTCGCAGGCCGACCTCAGCAGGAAAGTGAAGATCAGGGCCCCACATTGTGCGCGTGCAACGCCATTGGTGTGAAAACCATTTCCCGTTTCATTCACGCGCACCCCAGCGCCGCCCTTGATGCGGTGTGTGCTGGAACAAGGGCCGGGACTGGTTGCGGCTCCTGCCGCATTGAAATTCGGAGGATCATGCATGAAGCCGCAAAGCCGCTCGCCGCAGCTGAGTAATACAAAGCGTATCGAAGCCCTAGCCGTGTTGCCGGTGTTCCTGGATCTCCATGAGAAGCCGACAATGGTTGTTGGCGCAAGTGAGGGCGCCTTGTGGAAAGCTGAGCTTCTGCTGCAGGCGGGTGCCAGGGTCACTCTCGTGTGTGAAGCGCCAACAGCCTCTGCCTTGCAATGGGTCAGCAATGTGGAAACGGGGCGTGCGAAGATTGTCTTTGCTGCATGGCGAGAAGTATCATTTTCGAATGTCTTCCTTGTTGTGGCAGATGTGGCCAAGGCCGAAGCATCTGACCTTGCAGACAAGGCCAAAGCCGCGGGAGCGATTTTCAACGTTGTGGATCAACCTGACTATTGCCAGTTTCAATTTGGCTCGGTCGTGAACAAATCACCTTTGGTAATCGGAATTTCCACTGGCGGTGCCGCACCAGTGCTTGCACAGCTCGTGCGCTCGTTGATCGAGGCTACATTGCCAGTGGAATTGCAAGCCTTGGCGTTAAAGGCCAATGCTTTGCGCCCAAGAATAAATCAGAGGCTAGGCAGTGCGGATCGGCGGCGGCAGTATTGGAATGCTTTCTTTGCGCGGGCTTTTGGAATGAAAGCCAAGGCCGAAGGAGGCGGAACCCAGATCTATTGCATCACTGCATCCAACGTCGGTGATTTGACACTGCGCGATTTGGAAATGTTGCGCCGGGCAGATCGCGTTGACTGCTTTGGAGATGCCAATCTCTCGATTGCGGCCCTGGCGCGGCGAGAAGCGAAAAGGGAAATATTTGAGGCTGATGCCGATGATACATACACAGGGAAAATACTGCTTTCGATCGGCAGCTCCTCTTTGGGCAACATGCGAGAGCAGAAGACCTCATGAATAAACTTGCCGTGTTTGTTCGCGGCTCATTAACGCGGACAACCTCAAAAAACCGAAGGTTTCACTGGACGCCATGGCTGTATCTTCTGTTCTTCGGCGCATTCATTTTCACGTACAAAACTTTCAAGATTGATCCTCAGGCACTTTGGCCTGCGACCTTGGTATCGCTTGTATCGGTGTTGGCCGTGCTAAAAATGTAAAGGTAGATGACTCGAATGCAAGTTGGGATTTGACGTCGAATTGAAGCTCATTACATTCTGGAGAACGTGAATCCACCTTCTGAGAATTTTCGTGGCAGTTGAAATTCCGTGCGCGCACCTTTGGCCAATTGATGATTGGCCAAACAATGGCGCTATTTCAACAGCCGCCTTGATCGGGAGCTTCCATGTCTCAATTTGGCGTTGCTCAGAAGCTGAGCTTGTATCCCACTGCGACATTCCACTTAATCGCCCAGCAAACCGGCGCCGTCGCCGTTGTCTTTCCAGGCGTAGCCCACGGTTGCGTAAACCGCGTTGTTCCCATCAACCTTGTAGGTCATGCCGGTGGCCGCCCTTGGCGTGATCCAGGTTACGTCAAAGGCGTTGCGGTAAGGGATGTTGAAGACGTTCCATGCCCAGTGGTCGTCGACGCTTGGGTTCACGCTTTTGGCGCTCGGCTTCATTGTTCTAGTCCCTCTCACAGCGCCGGTGCTGAAAGCTGCCAGCGTTGGCCCTTGGCGATTCTATGAGGCCGCAACAAACTCGCGTGTACTGGCTGTGTTGCGTCTATCTTTCGGTGCGGCCGCTTTTGCTGCGCTGGTGGATGCAGTGTTTGGTCTGCTCATTGCGTGGGTTTTGGTGCGTTACAAGTTTCTGGGGCACAAGCTGATTGATGCCGCGATTGATCTGCCTTTCGCACTGCCCACCGCGGTGGCTGGCATTGCCCTGGCCACGCTTTATGCGCCCAATGGCTGGATCGGCGCGTTGGCGGCCAAAGTGGGGATCAAGATTGCGTTTACACCATTTGGGGTGACGCTGGCCTTGATCTTTATTGGGCTGCCCTTTGTGGTGCGCAGTGTGGAGCCCGTGCTAGCTGAGGCGCAGCGAGATGTGGAGGAAGCAGCAGCCCTTCTGGGAGCTGGCCGCTGGCGCACCATCAGGCAAGTGATACTGCCAACGGTTTATCCTGCACTTCTCACGGGCACGGTTCTCGCCTTTGCCCGCGCCGTTGGAGAATATGGTTCGGTGATCTTCATTGCAGGCAACATTCCCTATGTGTCGGAAATTGCGCCACTGCTCATTGTCATCAAGCTGGAAGAGTTTGACTATGCGGGCGCCACGGAGATTGCCACTCTGCTGGCTGGCCTTGCGCTTGTCACACTTGTTCTTAAGACCTTCCTGGAATGGCGCTATGGTGACGAGCTGGCCTCCTCCCACAAGCATTGAGGTGCTCCATGTCTGTTGCCGTCCATATTCAAAACATCGACAAGAGGTTCCGGGAGCAAACCGTTTTGCGAGACGTTTCGCTCACCGTTGAGGGTGGCGAGCTATTGGCCCTTCTCGGCCCTTCAGGTTCTGGAAAAACAACTCTGCTGCGCACCATCGCGGGGCTGGAATTTCAAGACAACGGTCACATTCTTTTTGGAGACATTAACGCCGCTCAACTCTCGTTGCGCGAACGGCGCATTGGTTTTGTGTTCCAGCATTAAGCCTTGTTCCGCCACATGACGGTGGAAGACAATATCGCTTTCGGACTGCGCTCGCCCTCGCCATCAGCGGCCAACAGAGGCGGACATTCGAAAGCGTGTTGCTGATCTGCTGCAACTTGTGCAGCTTGACGGATTGGAACGGCGTTACCCCACTCAGCTTTCGGGCGGCCAGCGCCAGCGCGTGGCCCTGGCGCGTGCGCTTGCCATTGAACCTCGTGTGCTACTGCTCGATGAGCCGTTTGGCGCACTTGATGCCAAGATCAGGATAGATCTACGCAAGTGGTTGCGCGATCTGCATACACGCACTGGCCATACGACAATCTTCGTGACCCATGATCAGGATGAGGCCTTTGAGCTCGCAGACCGTGTGGCCATTTTGAACCAGGGGCGCATTGAACAGATTGGCACGCCCACTCACATCCACCAACGCCCGGCCAATGCCTTTGTGGCGGATTTTCTGGGGCAAGAACCAGCCATCGCAGCAGAGTCAGCGCAGATATTGCCTCTCAAGCGCAAGCCCTGCTAACAACGCATTCTGTCTATACGCCATCATGTGCCCTGTGGGTGAATTCTTCCCAGTGCATTCGTTGGACAGCATTGCCGATCTGGGGTGCAGCCTTGCAACCGGGCCGCAAGCACAGCATGATCCGCACAAGTGGCTGTGATTGGAGCGGCCGCCAAGAGCCTTGATGCGCCATTATTGCGTGGCCACGCGAATCGCACCAATCGGCGTCACCAATGGTTCTAGGAGCACAAAAATGCCTCACGTTCTTTTGGCGGGGAAACTGCATCCGGCGGGAATAGCCTTGTTGCGGGAGCATCAGGATTTCAGCTTTGAGCATGTCGAGGAGGTGAGCGAGGCTTCCTACGTGCCGCTGATCGACAAGGCGGATGCGATTGTCATTCGCACGCAGCCCATGACTGCGGCAACGATTGCCGCCGGCAAACGCTTGAAGGTGGTCTCACGCCATGGCGTTGGTTATGATGCGGTTGATGTGGCGGCACTCACGCAGCGGGGCATTCCGCTGGCTATCATTGGTGACGTGAATTCCAATGCCGTTGCCGAACACAGCATGATGTTACTGCTTGCTGCCTCCCGGCGTTTGGTGCTGGCTGATCGCGCTGTGCGGAATGCGAATTGGGGCTGGCGAAATTCACTCGAGCCGCAGGAAGTTTCGGGCAAGCGGTTGCTGATTGTTGGCTATGGCAGGATTGGCAGGCTTTTCGCGCAGATGGCCAAGGCCTTTGGCATGGACGTTCGGGCTTATGATCCTTTCCTGCTCAAGCAGGGATGGAAAGATGAAACTGTAAAAGCGGAGGCTGACCTCCTGGAAGCCTTGGCCGGGGCCGACTTTGTATCGCTTCACATTCCACGCTCGGAACGGCCCGTGCTGGGGCGGGCCGAGTTTTCGATGATGAAGAAAGGTGCTGTGGTCATCAATTGCGCGCGAGGCGGCTTGCTCGATGAGACCGCACTTGCTGAGGCCATAAGAAGCGGGCATCTGGGCGGGGCGGGCCTTGATGTTTTTGACATTGAACCACCGCCCAAGGACCACCCGCTTTTTTCCTTGGGCCAAGTGATCGTGACGCCGCACAACGCCGCACTTACGCGGGAGTGTGGCGAGCGCATGGCAATTGCGTCGGTCAAGAATGTGTTGGATTTCTTTGCCGGTCAACTCGATCCGTCACTGGTCGTCAATGGTGTTGGGGTTGCTTCGCTCCATGCCCCGGCGTAAACCTTGGGCATATTGAACTGCGCCAACTCACTATCGTCAAAACCGCCAGCAAGCCTGGCTTTTCGCGACTTGTCCGACGCCTTTCAAAATCAGGTTGACTAGAGATGGCGCGTTATGCAAGATTATTTTGAGTATCGAAATAAATTGTCTGACAATTGTAATACTGGGAGGCAATTTACGTCGAACAGAAATTTGCCGTGTGGCCATCCGTGGTTCACGCGGCAAAGAGGTTTACAGGCCGCATTTGTTGCGGCGGGTAAGTCTGTTTTGGATATCAACAGGAGGAAAATCCAAATGAAGAATCTCGTGAAAGCCGTCATGCTTGGCGCTCTCGCAGCAACTGCGATGAGCGGCGTTGCCATGGCCAAGGGCAAGACAATTGCCGTTTCGTGGAAGACCTTCCAGGAAGAACGCTGGAAGACAGACGATGCCGCCATCAAGGCTGTTGTTGAAGCCGCTGGCGACAAGTACATCACTGCTGATGCTCAGGGCTCTGCCCAGAAGCAGGCTGCCGACATCGAAGGCCTGATCGCCCAGAAGCCTGACGTGATCATGATCGTTGCCTTTGACTCAGACGCCATTCTGCCTTCGATCAAGAAGATCACCGATGCTGGCATCAAGTCGATTGCCTATGACGTGCAGTTTGAAGATCCGAACGCCCTCTATGTCACTTTCGACAACGTTGGCGTGGGCCGTTTGATGGCCAAGGAAATCCTCAAAGCCAAGCCGGAAGGCAACTATGCCTTCATCAAGGGCGACAAGGGTGACCCGAACGCTACCTTCCTGTTCATGGGCCAGATGGAAGTTCTGAAGGCTGCCATGGACGGCGGCAAGATCAAGAATGTCTGCGAAACCTTCACCGATGGTTGGAAGCCAGACAACGCCCAGAAGAACATGGAACAGTGCCTGACCTCGACCAAGAACAAGGTTGATGCTGTGGTGTCTGAAAATGACGGCATGGCCTCAGGTGTTGTGGCTGCTCTCAAGGCCCAAGGTCTTGCTGGCAAAGTGCCGGTATCCGGCCAGGACGGCGATAAGGCCGCTCTGAACCGTGTTGCCCAAGGCACCCAGACCGTTTCGGTTTGGAAGGACTCGCGCGCTCTTGGCAAGGTGGCTGCTGAAGCCGCCGTAGCCATGGCCGAAGGTACTGCCATCGACAAGCTGCCTGGCGTCTCCAAGTTCAAGGACGGCAAGAAGAAGGTTGAAATGAACGCCATTCTTCTGGCTCCAGATCCAATCACCAAGGCCAACCTTGATGACGTGATCAAGGCTGGCTGGATCAAGAAGGACGAAGCTTGCGCCGGCGCAAAAGACGTTCCTGCTTGCAAGTAACCACTTGTTAGTTTGACAACGTGCTGCGCCATCTTGCTAAAAGATGGCGCAGTTTTTATAGGTAGCGTCATAAGACCGCCGTTTCAGCGCATTGCGGAAATGGCCAATGCGGGGTTCTTCCCCATAAAAAAATTCGGAGGCAAACGTGTCCACACCAACTACAAGCAGCCAGAGCCCGGCGATGGAACAGGAAGGTGCTGTCAAGCGCTTTTTCCGCGCCACTGAAATTGACACACGCATGTTGGGCATGATTGCGGCCTTGCTCATGGTTTGGTGCATCTTTGACATTTGGAGCGGGCTGAAATCGCCTGACGATGGGCTCTTTGGCGGCGCCTTTCTGACACCGCGAAACCTTTGGACCTTGTTGGTGCAAACCTCATCCATTGCCGTCATGTCCACTGGCATGGTGCTGCTGATCGTGATGCGCCAAATCGATTTGTCGGTCGGCTCCATGCTGAGCTTGATTGCGGTGGCGACAGCGGTTTTACAGGTCTATCAACTCGCGCCCGCCTTGGGCGTCGGCCATCCCATCATTTGGCCTTTGGGCGTGCTGGCTTGTCTCGGGCTTGGCGCGCTCATTGGTGGATTGAATGGGTTTCTGACGGCCTATGCCAAAATTCCCGCCTTCATCGTTACGCTTGGCGGCTTGATTGCCTATAGCGGCATCGCCTTCCTTCTTGCCAAGGGCGAAACAGTGGCGCCGATGGACCAGACGTTCGAAGTCTTCGGCGGCGGCGTTCAATCCAGCTGGCTTGGGCCTTTCTGGAGCTGGACGATTGGCATCATTGCATGTCTCGCCATTGCCTATGCGGTTGTGAATGGCCGCAGGCAGCGCATTCGCTTTAACTTTCCCCTTCGCCCTGTTTGGGCCGAAGTGTTTCTCGTGGCCGCAGGCTCCATTGCTGTGTTGGGCACAACACTGGTGATGAACTCCTATCCCTGGCCGCCAGGTGTGATGGAAGATTATGCCAAGGCCAATAATCTGGTCATTCCGCCCGGGGTGGAGGACCGTGATGGCAGCGCCATCTGCATGGCGGGGGACCAAGTGGTTCACTGCACCACGGGCCTTATCCATTACACAGGCTTCTCGTTGCCTGCCCTCATCGCCATCGGCGTGTGCCTTATCATGACATTCATTGCTACACGAACTAGCTTTGGCCGCTATGTCTATGCCACGGGCGGCAATCCGGAAGCTGCCGAACTGGCGGGCATCAACACCAAATGGCTCACTGTCAAAGTGTTCTCACTGATGGGCTTTCTGGTGGGCGTTTCGTCGATCATTTCGTCGGCCCGTCTGAACGCGGCAACCAATGCCTTGGGTCTCACCAATGAACTCTATGTAATTGCCGCGACGGTGATCGGCGGCACCTCTCTGGCAGGCGGTGTCGGCACGATCTACGGGGCCATGATCGGCGCCTTGATGATGCAATCCATCGTCTCGGGCATGTCGTTGCTCAATTTGCCAGCCGCGTTCCAAAACATGGTTGTGGGCGGCGTGCTGGTCTTGGCCGTGTGGCTTGACCAGATTTATCGCAACAAAGTGAAGTGAGGGAGAGCAACATGGCAAAGTCAGTGAAGAAATCTCCCGCAAAGGCTGCCGCACGCAAGACTGCCAAGCCAGTGGTCATTGAAACCCACGAGTCGCCGGCTGTTGTGAAGGGAGCAGAGCCGCATGTACCGACGAAAGCGGCTGGCACGCCGCTCGTCGAGATGCGTGACATCTCGATTGCCTTTGGCGGCATCAAGGCGGTGGATCATGCCTCAATTGATCTTTATCCAGGTGAAGTTGTGGGCCTGCTGGGGCACAATGGTGCGGGCAAGTCCACGCTGATCAAAATGCTCTCGGGCGCTTACAAGCGCGACCATGGGCAGATCTTCGTGAACGGCCAGGAAGTGGCCATCGACAATCCGCGCGACGCCAAGGCGCAAGGCATTGAGACGATTTACCAGACACTGGCGCTTGCGGACAATGTCGATGCTGCCGCCAATCTCTATCTGGGCCGCGAACTCAAAACACCACTGGGCACGTTGGATGACGTGGCCATGGAAGCTGCCGCGCGCAAGGTGATGCACAGGTTGAATCCTAATTTCCGCCGCTTCAAGGAGCCGGTGTCGAAACTTTCGGGCGGCCAACGCCAGTCGGTGGCCATTGCGCGCGCCATCCATTTCAATGCGCGTATCCTGATTATGGATGAGCCAACGGCAGCGCTCGGCCCGCAGGAGACTGCGCAGGTCGGCGAACTCATCAAGCAGCTCAAGGCTGAAGGCATTGGCATCTTCCTGATCAGCCATGATTTGCATGACGTGTTTGATCTGGCAGATCGTCTGACCGTGATGAAGAACGGCAAGGTGGTGGGCACGGCGCGCACCACGGATGTGACCCATGATGAAGTGCTGGGCATGATCATCGCGGGCAAGTGCCCGAAGGGGGCCATTCCCGGCCCGGGGGCGATGAAAGACGCAGCGTAAATCCAACCGCTCTTTTTCGGTAGGGACAAGACACAGCATTGGGGTCGAGATGAAGAAACTTGCGGCACTGTTGTTGATCTTCGTTTTCTTCAGTCCTGCTCAGGCGGCTGCGCCCGAGGAGGTGCTTTTCAACTGGTATACGCTGCTGCTCAATCTGGTGCGGCATACGGCGACTTATTCGCCTCCGGTGGCGAGCCGTGCGTTCGCCTATCTTGGCGTCACAGCCTATGAAGCGACGGCCTCGGGCGATGATCATTTACAATCCCTGGCGGGCCAACTCAACGGGCTGAAGGATTTGCCTCAGCGCGAAAAGGGCAGGGCCTATGACGAAGCGGTTGTGATGAATGCGGCATTAGATGCAGCGATCAAGGACTTCTTCGCCAACACCGGCCCTTCGGGCCAGCATGTGATGGCTGCCCATTCCAAGAGCATGAAGGCGGAGACGGCCAAAGGTGTGGCCCCCGATGTCGCGGCGCGCAGTGCAGCTTACGGCGTGAAGTTGGAGCAGGTTATTCTCACGTGGTCCAAGTCTGATGGCGGGGCGGTGATTGAGAATCTGGGCTTCCCCAAGGTTTATGAGGTCAGCAAGCTTCCGGGCCATTGGGTGCCGACGAACCAGTATCAGATCCAGCAACATCCGCTGTTGCCGGATTGGGGCAAGAACCGCAGTTTTGCAATGCCTGATGGTGCTACCTGCCCGCTGCCTGCGCCACCGGAATATAGTGAGGATCAACAGTCCGAATTCTTCAAGCAGGCCAAGGAAGTTTACGACACCAAGAATAATCTGACGCCGGAGCAGAAAACCATTGCACGCTTCTGGTCGGATGATCCGGGCCTGTCATGGACGCCGCCCGGCCACTGGGTGGGCATTGTGCTGGACATCATGCAGGAGAAGCATCTGCCTGCGGCCAAGGCCAGCGAGGCCCTGGCCAAGGTGGGCGTGGCCATTGCCGATGGCTTCATTGGCTGTTGGCATGAAAAATACAAATATGACTTCATCCGCCCTCTCACCTTCATCAAGAAGAAGATTGATCCGAAGTGGGAGACGCTGCTGATCACGCCGCCCTTCCCGGAATACCCATCCGGGCATTCCACACAGACGGGTGCCGCTGCTGTGGCGTTGGCCTCGATCTTTGGTGATGCTTACGCGTTCGACGATACCACGCATGAGCGCGATGGTTTGGGCATTCGCCACTTCAGCGGCTTCTGGCAGGCGGCGGAAGAGGCCGGCATCAGCCGCATGTATGGCGGCATCCACTTCCGAGCCGCTATTGAGCGCGGGCTAGATCAAGGCAAGTGCATCGGTGCCTATGCCGCCAAGCTGAGGATGGAAAAGTGAAACACGCGTTGGTAGGGGCCGCAGTGCTTCTCAATGTGGGTCTGGCCCATGCCGATCCCATCATTCCGCAGTTCAAGGAAGAAACCGCCAGTTCCGGCCTCACCTCTATCTACAAGGGTGATTGGCAATATATCGTGGGTGGCGGGGTTGCGGCTTTTGATTGTTCGGGTGATGGCCTGCCGGAGCTGTTCTTTGCTGGCGGCGAGAACAAGGCGAAGTTGTTCTCCAACCAATCCAAGCGCGGTGGCACGCTGAAGTTCGCTGAGGCACGCAACAGCGGCCTTGAGCTGGATCGCGTCACCGGCGCCTACCCACTTGATATTGATGGCGATGGCAAGATGGACCTCGTCGTATTGCGGGTGGGCGAGAGCAAAGTGATGCGCGGCCTTGGCCATTGCAAATTCACCGAGATGAACAAGGCTTGGCGCATCGATGGCGGCGATGCCTGGGCCACTGCCTTCTCGGCCACCTGGGAGAAGGGCAACAACCTGCCAACGCTGGCCTTCGGCACCTACATTGACCGCAAGTTCGAGGATGACCCCTGGGGCCATTGCTCTGACAACTGGCTGCTGCGCCCCGATTCCGACCAGAAGGTTTATGGCCCGCGTATTGTGCTCAAGCCCAGCTTCTGTTCGCTCTCTATGCTGTTCACCGACTGGAATCGCTCCGGCACAGCTTCTCTGCGTGTCTCCAATGACCGCGAATATTACATGGGCGGGCAGGAGCAGATGTGGCACGTGACGCCCGGCGAGGCGCCCAAACTCTATACGGAAGCGGAAGGTTGGCGCTTCATCCGTCTCTGGGGCATGGGCATTGCCACGGCTGATTTCAACAGCTCTGGCTATCCCTCCTATTACCTCTCATCCATGGCTGACCAGCGCATGCAGATGCTGGCCGACGGTGCGGCCAAGCCCACCTATAAAGAAGCCCAGTTCCCCATGGGCACCACAGCCCATCGGCCCTACACCGGGGGTGACGAGCGCCCCTCCACAGGCTGGCACACCCAGTTTGAAGATGTGAACAATGATGGCCGCTATGACCTGTTCGTGGCCAAGGGCAATGTGGACCGCATGCCCGATTTCGCACAGAAGGACCCGAATAACCTTTTGCTGCAGAAGGAAGACGGCACGTTCATGGAAGCCGGTGACAAGGCCGGCATCGTGAGCTTCCGCAACCATCGTGGTGCGCAGCTGGTTGATCTCAACGGTGACGGCAAGCTGGATCTCGTCGTCACTGCGCGGCGCGAGAATGTGCAAGTCTGGCGCAACATCTCCACCAATCTCGGCCACTTTATCGAAGTAAGGCTCCAGCAGGCCGGCGGCAATCGCAACGCCATCGGCGCCTGGGTGGAAGTGAAAGAAGAGGGCGGCAAAATCATGTCGCGCGAGAACTATGTGGGCGGCGGGCATGTCTCGGGCCAGGCCGGCTTCCTGCACTTCGGCCTTGGCGCAGAGACTGCCACTCAGATCCGCATCACCTGGCCCGGTGAGCCGGCGGCGGACTGGCAGGATGTTCAGGCAGATGGTTTCTACCTCATCGAAAAGGGCAAGGCGCCCGTTGAGCAGGGGCCGGCCAAAAAGTGAAATTTCCATAAGTTGAAACTGAATCATCCCACCTGATTGGGCTTTCAGAACGCCATCCCAACGTTGTCTTCGTGAGCTTGCAAGACTTGTTGCAGATGGGGCCGAATGTTTGACCCAAGTGTGGAGTGTAGCGAGATATAGCAGGTTGACCGTACGCTGTCAAGGACTAAATTGCTTTCAAAGGAATTATCTTATAAGATCCTGATTGAGTTCGCTAATCCAGCCTTACCACTTCGCCGCTGCGCACGGATTGGTCTGCGGCCAATACAATCTGCAATGAGCGGATCGCGTCTTCCACATGGGCATCCATGTTACGGTCATTCACAATGGCATCAAGGAACAGCGCTTGTTCGCGATTGCAGAGTTCCTGATGCCCCGGCTCATCGGCCATCGAAATCAAATCGTCGGCCTTGGCAAAAGTGCCATCCGGCTTCAGGCTCGCATGATGCAGGCGCAGCGCACTGGTTTTGGTGTGTGCGTCGACGTCCGATGAACCTGCCTTGCTTTCGTCCATGGCGATGGAGACTGAACCCTTCGGTCCGATCATGTCTTTAACAAAAAAGGCCGTCTCGCTCATCATCGGGCCCCAGCCTGCTTCATACCAGCCGACCGAGCCATCATCGAATTTCACCTGTAGTTGGCCATAGTTGTACATGGCTTCGGATACTTCTGGCGTAAGCCGAACGCCCATGGCGTGAACTGAAATGGGCTTGGCTCCCGTCACTTGGCACATCACGTCTACATAATGCACGCCGCAATCCACAATCGGGCTGATGGAGTTCATCAGGTGTTTGTGCACTTCCCACTGCGGGCCAGAAGATTGCTGATTGAGGTTCATCCGCATTACCAGTGGCTTGCCCAGCGTCTTGCCCAACTCAACAAATTTCACCCAGGAGGGATGCACACGCAGGATATAGCCGATCACCAGCTTGCGCTTCTGCGCTTTGGCCAAGGCAGCGATGGCACGAGCCTCTTCCACTGTGTCAGCCAGTGGCTTTTCGATGAAAACATGTGCGCCAGATTCAAAGGCCATGCGCGCATATTTGGCATGGGTATCAGGCCAGGTGTTAATCGATACTGCATCGGGCTTGATCGTTGCCAGGGCCTCGGCATAGTCCGAAAATTTTGCCACTGTGGGAAATTCATTTGCGAGATCATTGCGCTTATCGATGCCCCGGCTGCACAGCCCTGCAAGTTCAAAATCTTCGATTGCCGCATAGGCCCTTGCATGGGAAATGCCCATGCCACCAACGCCGACAACCAGAACTTTCACTTTGCTCATGCGCCTTCCACCCAGGTTTTTTGGACATTCAGATCTTTGTCGAGAAGCACCAGGCTTGCCAAATGGCCGGGCTTGATGTGGCCGAGCTTATCGGCGAGGCCCAGGAACTGCGCGGGGTTGGCAGAGGCAAGGGGCAGAACTTGCTCAAGTGGCAGGCCCAACCGGTTCACGCAAAAACGAACCGCCTCATCCATGGTCAGGTTCGATCCCGCCAGTGTGCCATTGGGCAGTTCCAGGCGTCCGCCATTCACGCGCACTTCGCGGCCCTGCAATTGGAAATGATCCGGGCCGCCCGCAGCCGTGCACATGGCGTCCGTGACCAGCATGATCTTTCCTGGTTTGGCCAGGATGGCCAGCCTCAACAAAGCTTCGTGCACATGAAAGCCATCAGCAATGAGACCCGCGTAGGCATTGCTAGCAAAAGCCGCGCCCACCATGCCGGGTTCACGCCCATTCATCTGGCTCATGGCATTGAAGAGGTGGGTAAAGCCCGATGCGCCGGCATCGAGGGCAGCAACTGTTTCCGCAAACAACGCTTCAGCATGGCCAAGGCAGACGTGAATGCCAGCGCCTGTGAGGGCCGCAATGTCTTGCGCGTTCACCTTGTTGGGCGCGACGGTGAGCAAAACCTCGCCGCAGCTGAGATCAGTGAGCCATGATACATCTTCTGCCGTCAACTCCCGGATGAATTGTGCCTCATGCGCGCCCTTGCGGGCGGGATCCAAGAAGGGGCCTTCGATGTGAATGCCCAATACGCTGGCGTCGACAGCGCGCGCGTTGCTCACCGCTTCAGTGGCCGCGAGTAGAACCTCGGGCGCATCGGTGATGACAGTGGGCAGCAAACCCGTGGTGCCGAACTGGCGGTGTGCTTGGGCAATGGTGAGAACGCCATTGACGGTCGGTGTGTCATTGAGGTTGACGCCGCCGCCGCCGTTCACCTGAACGTCAATGAATCCGGGTGCCAGGATGCCATCGCCCAAATCGGTCACGTCTGCGCCAACGCGCAATTGATTGGCTGGAAAAACCGCTGCGATCCTCGTGCCTTCAATGGCCACGGCATGATCGGCCAGCATTGCTTCACCAGTGAACACGCGGGCTGCCTTGAGAATGTGCCGCATCATACTGTCTCCGTCACTTTGGAGAGCAGGCGTGGTGCATCAGGATCGCGGCCCAGGGCGCGGGCGAGGGGCTCAATGTTGAGATAGGCTGACTGGATCATGGAGACGGGTTCCAGCAATGCATGACCGGCTGCAACATGGGGCAATCCCCCTTGCTCCACAGCGAATACATCAGCATTCACGCGGCGCAAACGCTGAAGGGCTTCCTGCGCCAGCGTGCGCGAGGCATCTTCCGGTGAAAAGGCAAGTACCGGAAAATGGGCTTTCACCAATTCCAGCGGCCCATGCATCACCTCGGCGAAGGATAGCGCCTCGGCATGCAGCGCGCAGGTTTCTTTCATCTTCAGTGCTGTCTCTTGCGCGATGGCAAGGCCAGGACCACGGCCCAAAATGTAAAGTGATTGCGCCGATATCGCACGGGCCTGGAATGTGGGCCATTGAATGCTTGCCGCGCGCTCAAGCTTTTCCGGCAAGGCATGCAACGCCGCGCTTAAGGCCTGATCCTGTTTCCACTGCGCTGCAATGGCGGCCCCTGCTGCGAGTGAGGCGATAAAGCTCTTGGTGGCCGCCACGCTTTTTTCCGGCCCGGCACAGAGTGGCAGAAAGAAATCAGAGCCTTGCTCGGCGCGCGAGCCTGTCTGGTTCACCATCGCAACGGTGAGTGCGCCTGCCTTGCGCGCCGCTTCCTGCAAGCTGACGATATCAGGGCTTTGGCCGCTTTGCGAGATTGTGATGCAGACGGCATTGTTGAGTTTCAATTCCGAATGCCAGACCGATGCCACTGAAGCCCCAATGGAGGCACAGGGCACGCCTAACAAGATCTCAATCATATATTTGAGATAGGTGGCGGCGTGATCAGAACTGCCGCGCGCTGCGGTGAGGATTACCGAGGGCGGGTTGTCGCGCAGACGTCGCGCCAGCGCGGCAAGTGCAGGGCCATTGGCTTCGAGAAAGCGAGCCACAGCTTCGGGCGCTTCGCGCGCTTCGCTCTCCATCAGGCTCATGGCAAGGTCTCCGCCGCCAAGGTGAGTTCCGCCACAAAGTCATAGAGATCGCCGCGATAATGCGAGGTGGTGAATTCAACCACGCGCCCATCGGCCAAGAATGAGACACGTTCAATAAACAGGGCTGCAGCACCTGGTTCCACCCCCAGCAACGCGGCTTCTTCCGGCTCAAGCCCAATCGCGTGAAGCCTTTGCAAGGCGCGCACCGGCTTGAAGCCGCGCGCATCAAGCGCGGCATAGAGCGAACCTTGAACAGCATCCGCTTCTGGCAAAAACCTCTCGGGGATTGCAGCATCTTCAATCGCCAGTGGAACATCATTGGCAAAACGCAAGCGCTTGAAGCGCGAAACGCGCTCAGAAGGTGAAAGTGAGAGTTTGAGCGCCTCTTCTGGCGTGGCCAATTCTGTGGCGCGCGATAGCCATTGGGCGCGCGTTTCCAGTCCACGCAGCTTCATGTCTTCGCTGAAGGATGTGAGGCGCGAAAGTGGTTGCTCCAGCCGCGCTGGTGCTCCGCCGACATAGGTGCCGGAACCGCGCTTTTGCGTGAGCAGGCCTTCATTGACCAATTCCGTAAAGGCTTTGCGCACGGTCACGCGCGAGACATTCAGCAATTCAGCCACATCACGTTCAGAGGGAATGGCATCGCCTGCGTGCAAGGTGCCGTCACTCATGGCTTCATTAACCAAGCGCTTGACGCGCATGTAAAGCGGTGCGTCGTCGGCCTGGGCCAAACGGCCGGCAGCAAAGATGCGCCTGGCTACCGTCATGCGCCACCTTTAGCAGGAAGGGAGGGCAGGCCATGGGCTTTGCGGGCCATCATCATCGCGCCATCAACCGCATCAGCAGCGGGCGGCACCAAGACGCGGCGCATGTCCGCATCAAGATATTGTGGGTAGACCCCTGAGAGCCCGCCCAGCAGGCTGAGCCTGCGTGCACCACGTGCCAGCAAGGCGCGGCCCAAATTGGAAATGGCGGAAGAGCCTTCGATCACAATTGTCATGGCGATCACATCGCCCTTGGCGGCGCATTCAAACACCGCGGGGGCAAACTGCGCGAAGTCCCGAGGCCTCGCGTTTTCTGACCAACGCGAAAGCGTGACACGGGTGGAGCCTGCAATCTCCATCACGCGCTCAATGAGTGGTGTGGGTTGCAACAATCCATCAATGACCAGGGCCGCCCGGCGTGTGGCGTGGTGGCCGATCCATGCGCCAGAGCCGTGGTCGCCCAGTGCGAAGCCCCAACCGCCCACCATGTAGCGTGCGCCTTCAACGAGCGAAAAGCCGATGGAGCCGGTGCCGGCAATCACGATTCCGCCATCCCCGCCGACGAAGGCACCGAGGCAGGCGGCGACCGCGTCACTGTCCACCACCGCGCTGGCGAAGGGCAGGCGGGCTTGCAGTGCAGCACCGCCATCAGATGAGACGATGCCCGCGATGCCAAGGCCAGCGTGAAGGTTTTCCAGTTTCACCCCCGCCTTGTCGGCGGCTTCCTGCGAGGTGTTGATGATGGTGACGAGAGCCGCTTCAAAATCCTGATAGATGTTGGAGGGGCCGCCGACAGCCTCGCCCAGGAGTTCTCCAGAGGCACTGCGGATGCGGGCGCGGCAGCGGCTGCCACCACCATCAATGCCGAGGAAATGTGCCTGTTTGGTAGCCATGTGGAAGCAATACCACAACAATACCAAAATGGAAAGCTCTTATTTACTATAGTTAAAATGCTGATATATAATGATTAAAATTTGATCTGTGGGTGGATGTTAATTTTTTACTAGACAAGTGGTAATAAGGTGGTATTAGTTGCCCATGTCCCAAGTGCAACGCCAGACTGAACGTGTGAACCCGGCTTCCGCCGGGATCGACACATGGCCGGACGCGCGCATCTTGAATGCGCTGCTCGATGGCCAGGTTCACGCGGTGCTGGCTTTGAAGCCTGCCTTGCCTGCGATCGCCAGGGCGGCAAACGCCGTTGTGGAGCGCCTGCAGGCTGGAGGAAGGCTCTATTACGCGGGGGCTGGCACTTCCATCCGCATCGCGGTTCAGGATGGCACCGAGTTGCCTGCCACATACAACATCGCGGAAGAGCAACTGGGTTATCTGATTGCGGGTGGCCAGAGTGCCATTTTTGAAACGCTGGCCGACAAGGAAGATAGCACTGCCGATGGTGCTGCCGCCGCGCAGGCTTGCGGGCCGCGGGATGTGCTCATCTCTGTCGCAGCATCAGGCCGCACGCCTTACACGATCTCGGCCGCCGAGACAGCGCGCGCCAAAGGCTGCTTTGTGATTTCCGTTGTGAATGTTCAGGGCTCTGCTTTGGGCAAAGTGGGCGATGTTGAGGTGGTGCTCGACACGGGCCCCGAAGTGATTGCAGGTTCCACCCGCATGGGAGCGGGCACGGCGCAGAAGGCTGCGCTCAATCTCATCTCCACTTTGGCCTGCATCAAGCTTGGCGGTGTGCATGACGGCATGATGGTTGCCATGCGCGCCGAAAATGAAAAACTGAAAGAACGGGCGGCGGTCATCGTTTCGGACATTGCGGGGGTTGCGCTCGCTGATGCCCATGCTGCGTTGGCGCAAGCGCATGAGATCAAACCCGCCATACTGCTTTGTGCGGGCGCAAAGTCACTTGCGGACGCCCAAATCCTACTAACTGGCACCAAGGGAAATTTGAGACTAGCCTTGGCCCAGCTCCACAAAAAAACTTAGCGTTCAACACTCACACAGGGAGAAGACCAATGTTGAAGACCACACTGAAAGTTGCCTGCCTTGCGGCCCTTGGCGTTTGTGCCATGGCTGCCACTGCTTCAGCCGGAAAGCTGACGATTGAAAGTTGGCGCAATGACGATGCCGCCATCTGGAAAGAACAGATCATTCCAGCCTTCATGAAATCCCACCCCGACATCGACGTGACCTTCAGCCCTATACCTCCGAAAGATTACAATGCCGCTTTGAATGCCAAGCTTGAAGGCGGCACAGCTGGTGACATCATCACCTGCAAACCTTTCGATGCTTCGCTCGATCTCTTCAACAAGGGGTTCCTCACTTCGCTGAATGACCT
The DNA here is from genome assembly GCA_031424315.1 of Aestuariivirga sp. Taxonomy (GTDB): domain Bacteria; phylum Pseudomonadota; class Alphaproteobacteria; order Rhizobiales; family Aestuariivirgaceae; genus Aestuariivirga. The sequence goes on along the minus strand of JANPHF010000059.1, from coordinate 19,004 downwards.
ACCCAACATGAAGAATTTCTCAGACGTGGCCAAGGCCGCATGGACCACGGATGATGGCAAGACCACCTTCTGCGTGCCGATGGGTGCCGTGATCCACGGCTTCATTTATAACAAGGACATCTTCAAGGAACTGAGCCTCACTGAGCCCAAGACGGAAGAAGAATTCCTCGCCACACTTGAGAAAATCAAGAAGGATGGCAAGTACACACCGCTGGTGATGGGCACGAAAGATCAATGGGAAGCCGCCACCATGGGCTTCCAGAACATTGGCCCCAACTACTGGAAGGGTGAAGATGGCCGCAAAGGCTTGATCGCAGGCACTCAGAAATTCACTGATCCTGTCTATGTGAACACCTTCAAGGCCCTCGCCAAGTGGGCGCCTTATCTCGGTGATGGCTACAAGGCGCAGGCCTATCCGGACAGCCAGAACCTGTTCGGCCTCGGCAAGGGCGCCATCTATGCCGCTGGGTCGTGGGATATTTCCACTTTCCGCGGCCAGAATGTGCCCATGGGCGCCTTCAAGGCTCCGCCGCCAGCTGGTCAGGCTGATTGCTATATCTCGGATCACACCGACATCGGCATTGGCATGAATGCCAAGGGCCCCAATGCGAAGGACGCGAAAGTGTTCCTTGATTGGATTGGTTCTGACGAATTCGCCAACATCTTCGCCAATGCGTTGCCGGGCTTCTATCCGCTCTCCAATACCAAGGTGACGGTGAAGGATGATGTGGCGCAGACCTTTGTTTCATGGCGTGGCCAGTGCAAGTCAACGATCCGCAACTCATACCAGATCCTGTCGCGTGGCCAGCCGAACATGGAGAATGACCTGTGGAACGTTTCGGCCCAGGTACTCAATGGCGCCATGACACCGGAAGCCGCCGCAGCACAAATTCAAGACGGCCTGAAGAAGTGGTACGCGCCGCAGCAGAAGTAATGTGAATGATGGAGCCGCCCCGGAACCCTGGGGCGGCTTTTTTCTGGAGCAACAATGGCAGACAATCAGCAAGTGGAAATGGTTGGCATGAACCGCAGCGCCTATTGGCGCGTGCTGGCCTTCTTCCTTGCGCCTGCCGTTGTTATCTACACGCTGTTCTCAGTCTATCCGCTGCTCGCCACGATATTTGACTCGCTGTATCAGCGCCAGGAGGGCGGGGCGCTTACATATAATGGCCTTGGCAATTTTCACACGCTGCTTACTGATGACACGTGGTCCAAGCCGTTCTGGAATGCGTTTCGCAACAACATCCTGTTTTTCATCATTCACATGTGCGTACAGAACCCGATCGGGCTGGCGTTGGCGGCATTGCTCAGCCTGAAGCAACTGGCATTCCGCAACACCTATCGCACGCTGATTTTCATGCCGACGATGTTGTCGGTCGTCATCATTGGCTTTGTCTGGCAATTGATCTTGAGCCCGCTTTGGGGCGTGTGGAAATTGTTTTTGCAAGCCTTACATCTGGGGTTCCTCTTCGGGCCCTATCTGGGCGAGGAGCACATCGCACTTCTCACCATTTCTCTGGTTTCGGTATGGCAGTTCGTCGGGATTCCAATGATCCTGATCTATACCGCGCTATTGGCCATTCCTGATGATTTGGTGGATGCCGCAACGGTGGATGGCCTCAACCAGTGGCAGACATTCTTCCATGTGAAGCTGCCTTTGATCTGGCCCACCATCGGGCTTGTCTCCGTGCTCACCTTTGTTGCCAACTTCAACGCTTTTGACTTGATCTATGTGATGGAAGGCGCTTTGGCGGGTCCAAACTTTACCTCCGACATCATGGGCACGCTGTTTTACCGTACATTCTTCGGTAACCAGCTGCAGCCGGGCGATCCGACTATGGGCTCCACCATTGCCACGATGATGTTCTTGATTATCCTGATGGGTCTGCTGGTCTATCTCTATGTCATCCAGCGGCGCATTCAGCGCTATTCGTTCTGAGGGGCCAATGCGCAGCCGCTTCTCAACCATCGCCATCCACGCCGTGTTGCTGGGTTATACCGCACTGGCGCTGTTCCCCATCATCCTCGTTGTGATGAACTCGATGAAGATGAAGCGGGCGATCTTCCTGTCGCCGCTTACGCCGCCAGGGCCCACTTCATTCGATCTCATCGGCTATCACCGTGTGTTCGCAGATGGTGCGATCGGCACCTACTATATGAATTCGATCATCGTGACACTGGGCACGATCTTCTTCACGCTGTTGTTCGGCGCCATGGCGGGCTTCGCGCTGTCGGAATACAAATTCCGTTTCAGCAAGGTGCTGGGCCTCTATCTCTCCATCGGTATCATGGTGCCGATCCGACTTGGCTCGGTTGCCATCATATCGCTTATTTCCGGCATGAACCTGATCAACACGCTGACCGCGCTGATCTGTGTTTACGTGGCGCAGAACCTGCCTTTGGCGGTGTTTATCCTCAGCGAATTCGTACACCAGATTCCGAAGGACTTGCGCGAGGCGGCGCGTTGCGACGGCCTTTCGGAATATAACATCTTCTTTCACATCGTGTTGCCGTTGCTGCGGCCCGCGATGGCGACGGTGGCTGTCTTCACCATGATCCCGGTGTGGAACGATCTTTGGTTTCCGTTGCTGCTTGCGCCCTCGAACGGCAAACAAACCATCACGCTGGGTGTGCAGCAGTTCCTCGGGCAGTATGTGACGGACTGGAACGCGGTGCTCGCAGCGCTTTCCACGGCCATCATTCCCGTCCTCATCTTCTATGTTCTCTTTTCCCGTCAACTGATCCGCGGCCTCACTTCGGGCGCGGTGAAGTGAGCTGACCCCAAGGTTTAAACATGGCGCATGTCTCGATCAAATCACTGCAAAAATCCTACGGCACGGTGGATGTGCTGAAGGATATTGACCTTGAGGTCGAAGACGGCAGCTTTGTTGTGCTGGTCGGGCCTTCTGGTTGTGGCAAATCCACGTTGCTGCGTTCCGTTGCCGGGCTTGAGGCCGTGAATGGCGGCGAGATCTCCATCGGCGGCAAGCGGGTGAATGATCTTGCGCCCGCCAAGCGCGAAATCGCCATGGTTTTCCAGTCCTATGCGCTTTACCCGCATATGAATGTGGAAAAGAACATGGGATTCGGCTTGCGCTTTGCAGGCACACCGAAGGCCGAAATTGATGCGCGTGTGACAGAGGCGGCGCGCATTCTGCGGTTGGAAGCATTGTTGAAGCGCCGCCCGCGTGAGCTATCTGGTGGCCAGCGCCAGCGTGTGGCCATTGGCCGCGCCATTGTGCGCAAACCGCAGGTTTTCCTGTTTGATGAACCGCTGTCCAATCTCGATGCCGCTTTGCGTGTGAATACCCGTGTTGAAATTGCCAAGCTGCACAAGCTGCTCAAGGCCACCATCATTTATGTTACGCATGATCAGGTGGAGGCCATGACACTGGCCGACAAGATCGTGGTGATGAACCAGGGCCGCATTGAACAGGCGGGCAAGCCGCTTGATCTCTACTACAGGCCTGCGAACAAATTCGTCGCCAACTTCATCGGCTCACCTGCCATGAACATGGTGGAGATTGAGGTGACCGGCAAAAACAGGATGCGCACGCTTGCGGGAGATGAACTCGCACTTGCCTTGCCGCGTGGCGCCAAGGTGGGCGACAGGCTCACGCTGGGCGCAAGGCCGGAGCATCTTTCGCTGGGCGCGCCAATCAAAGGTCTCAAGGGCCAGCTAGATCTGGTCGAGCGCCTGGGTGAAGTGGGCTATGCCCATATCGACATGCCAGGCGGCGCGCGCTTCATTGTGGAGGTGCGCGGTGAAATTGAAACCGGGCGTGGCAATGGTGTGGGTATTGTGATTGACCCGAAGCATGTTCATTTCTTCGATGCCGATGGAAAGGCCTTGCATTAGAATTCGGGCTTGCGCTTGTTGCGGAAGGCCTCAAGGCCTTTGGCAAGGTCTGCGCTGTCGGCCGCGATGAAACCGCCCATGGCTTCCATGGCCGCTTCTCTTTCCTCGCCTTCGGCCGCGTTGATCAGCAATTTGGTGAGGCGCGTGGCTGAAGGGCTGCGGCCCGCGATCTGAGCTGCGATGGTCTTGGCCACTTCAAGGCCTGTGCCGCGCGGTGCAACCCTGTCGACCAAGCCTAGTGAGTGTGATGTTGGCGCATCAAACACTTCGCCCGCCAGCGCCATGCGGCGCACCAGTTGTGCGCCAAAGCGGCGGGTGGCGCGTTGGGTTCCTGACCAGCCCGGAATGATACCCAGGCCGGTTTCCGGCAGGCCCAGCTTTACATGCTCTTCGGCCACACGCAGATCGGCGGTGATGGCCACTTCCAGCCCGCCGCCGAGGCAGTGGCCATTGAGGGCGGCAATGAGCGGCTGGCGCAGACGGGCGAGGGCATCAAAAGCACGGTGGCCCTGGCGCACCCATTTCAGCGCAAAATCCTCGGGCGCCCAGCTTGACCAGCTTTCAATATTGCCGCCAGCACAGAAAGATTTCTCTCCCGTGCCCGTGATGATCACGGCGCGGATGCCTGCCTCATTGTCTGCCAAGATCGCAGCGCGTTCCAGCGCCAGCACCATGTCGTAATCCAGCGCATTCAGCTTTTCGGGCCGGTTGATGCGGATGAGGGCGGTGTGGCCGTCGAAATCCAGTTCAATGCGCTTGTCACCCGTGTCTGGCATCTAATCGCTCCGTGAGATCAAGTGGAATTTACAGCACGGAAGGCAATGTGAAGCAAATTGCGCTACGCCTGAGCCGCGGGATGGGCTAAATGCCCCGCCATGGATTTGAATATTTCTTGGGGTGCGGCTGCATTTGCTGGTGCCTTGTCTTTTCTCAGCCCGTGCGTGCTGCCCTTGGTGCCGCCCTATCTGGTGTTCATCAGCGGTGTTTCGCTGGATGATTTGAAGCGCGGCGGCAACAGCAATGCGCGGCAGGTTCTGCTGGCTTCGTTGGCCTTCGTGCTTGGCTTTGCCACGGTGTTTGTGGCCTTGGGGGCCACGGCTTCCTATCTCGGCCAGATCTTGCGCGATCAGCTGCCCTTGCTGGCGCGCATCGCTGGCATCTTCATCATCATCATGGGGCTGAACTTCCTGGGCGTGTTCAAACTCGGCTTCCTTTCGCAGGAGGCACGCTATCAGCAGGAGAGCAAACCCGTAGGATTATTGGGGGCCTATGCCATTGGCCTGGCCTTTGCCTTTGGCTGGACGCCCTGCATTGGCCCGGTGCTGGGCGCCATTCTTTCCATTGCGGCGAGCACTGAAAGTGTCAGCAAAGGCGCTGAATTGCTGCTGGTCTATTCACTTGGCCTGGGCATTCCCTTTCTCGTCGCGGCGGCCGGCATCAATGGCTTCCTGAAATTCTTTGCCCGGTTCAAGTCCCGCCTCGGGCTGGTTGAAAAAACCATGGGCGGGCTGTTGGTCATCACCGGCGTGATGTTCCTCACTGGCTGGATGCAGAGCATTTCCTACTGGCTGATCGAGACTTTCCCGGCCTTGCAATCCATCGGCTGAATGTGCGCTCAGCAAGGATTGATTAACCCTCAATCTTTAGATTTCGGCAAGAATTGCAATTTCAAGCCAGCCTGCCGGAAAGGCCCCCACTGCGGCCATGACCATCACTGCCGAACGCCTTGCCGAAACCCACGCCGACGCGCCCCCTCTGGCACTGCGGCTGGGGCTGCTCGCCGTTGCGCTCACCTTCCTGTTCTCTTTCTACGTGAAGATCGAACCGGCGATTGGCGATGTTTTGTTCTTTGTCTCAATGGCATTTTTCTATCGCAGTGGTTTGCGATTTTCGCGCGCCATCATGCCGCTGTTTATGATCCTGCTGGTCTACAACGTGGCCGGGCTGGTGAGCTACATCGCCATTGACTATGATCCCTATGGCAGCTGGCAGTTTGTGGTCACATCGTTCTACATGTGCTTCTCGGCCATTTTCTATGCCGCCTTTGTCGCCGAAGACCCTGAAGCACGTTTCCAATTCATCATGAAATACTATCGCTGGGGCGCCACCATCGCTGCCGCGTTGGGGCTGATGGGGTATTTTCACATGGTGCCAGATAGTCTGGGATTTGTGGTCTATAGCCGCATGGTAAGTGGCTTCAAGGACCCCAACGTGTTTTCTACCTATCTGGTCTTGCCCGCGGTCTATCAATTGCAGATGCTTATGCTGGGCAAGCTGCGGCCATCGCTCATCAATATCGGCAGCCTGCTTCTCATTCTGATGGCGATTGTGCTGGCTTTCTCGCGCGGGGCCTGGATTGATTTTTCGCTGGCCAGCGTCTTGATGATCGGCCTCACCATCCTGCTTTCGCCCGATGGCCGCCAGCGCGGCGGGCTGGTGCTCAAGGCCATCATTGCGGTGGGCATGATGCTGTTCATCCTCGCCGCCCTGCTCACAATCAAGGAAACGGCCCAACTGTTCTGGGACCGGTTCACATTGGTGAAGGAATATGATGCGGGTGAAATGGGCCGCTTCGGCAATCAGAAAAACTCGATTCCCATGTTGCTTCAGCTGCCTTTTGGTTTTGGACCCTTGCAGTTCACCAAGTTTTTCCACGAAGCGCCGCACAATACCTTCATCAATTCCTTTTCAGCGTTCGGCTGGACCGGGGGCATTGCCTTCATCACACTCGTTCTGATGGATATCTATGTGGGTCTGCGGTTGATCTTCAGCCGCTCGCCCTTTCAGGCCTCTGGCATTGCAGTGTTTGCGTGCCTCATGGCCATGACATTCCAGGGCGTGCAAATTGACACAGAACATTGGCGTCATCTCTATTGGATGATCGGCCTGATGTGGGGCCTGTTTGCAGCATTGGCTGACCGTGGGCCGAGGGCCTGGCCGGAAAGTGAAATCCACTATGGATGGAACACCAAGAAGGCAGGGATTTGATCCTGCCATGGCCCAGAACTTGCTTTGTTGAAGCCTGAAGTGCCAGGACGCGCCAGATGCAGAAACTTCCCAATATCCAGATCCTGCGGGCCATCGCTGCCTTAACCGTGGTGATTTACCATGTGGGCATTGAGGCCACATCGGTGTGCACGGGCACGGGGCGGTCTTGCAGCTATGAATTCATGTTCGGCGTGAATGGCGTGGCCCTGTTCTTCATGATCAGTGGCTTCATCATGGCCACTACCTCATGGAGCGCCTTTGCCGCACCCGGCGGGGCGAGCGATTTCATGCGCCGGCGCATCACGCGCATTGTGCCGCTTTACTGGCTGGTGACATCGCTTGCCGTGGTGGGCGCGATACTGGCTCCGCCCATGCTTAACGTGCCGGTGGTTGACCCGGTTTACATTGCGGATTCCTATCTGTTCTGGCCCGTGGCGCGGGTGAACGGGTTGGTGCGCCCCATCGCCAATCTGGGCTGGACGCTTAATCTCGAAATGTTCTTCTATGCGGTTTTCTCTGTCGCACTGTTGTTCCGGCGCAGGCTTGGGCTGGACTTGGCCAATGGATTTCTGACCACACTTTGCGCCTTGCAGATTGCGGGCGTGTTTAAGCCAGATGGTGCGCTGCCTTCGATTCCCATGAATTTCTGGGCGATGCGTCCTACAGCCTCTATCTCATCCACCCTTTTGCGCTGCGCGGTTTCCGCGGATTGTGGGTGAAGCTGGTCGGCGCGCATTTGCCAGTATGGAGCTTCATTGGCATCAGCCTTACCTTGGCTCTCTGCGCTGGCTTTGCAACTTACTTCCTGATTGAACGCCCGATGACGCGCTTCTTCTCGCGCAAGAAGAGGGTTGGCCTAATATCGAAGCTGGCTATCTCGGCAACCTGACGATCGGGCCGCTTGTCGCGTGGTGTGGACTCGGTTTAAGTTTCGCGCATGGCGGCAGAATTGTTCAAGAAGCTCGAAGGCGTGCAGGCCGTGGTGTTTGACGCTTATGGCACGCTGTTTGACGTGGCGGGGCCCGTCACCAAGCTGGGTCCGGACTATGCGGAAAAAGCCGAGGCATTGGCCAAGCTGTGGCGCGCCAAGCAACTGGAATACACCTGGATCAGAAGCCTCGTGGGGGTTCATGCCGATTTCTGGCATGTGTCGCGCGAGGCGCTGGAATTCGCATTGGAAAGCCTTGGCATTGATGAAGCAGGCCTGGCCGATGAATTGTTGACGGGCATGCTGAAGCTCGACGCCTATGCCGATGTGGCGCCCGCTCTCGCTACGCTGCGCAGCAAGAGCAAGCGGCTGGCCATTCTCTCCAACGGAAGCCCTTCGATGCTGGACTCAATTACGCGCCATGCCGGGTTGGAGAAGAGTTTCGAGCATCTGCTCTCGGTGGAGGAAGTGGGCATCTACAAGCCCAGCCGCAGGGTTTACCGCATGGCGATGCAGCGCTTACAAATCCACGATGCACCGTCGATCTGCTTTGTTTCCGCCAATGGCTGGGATGCGCATTCAGCGGCGCAGTTTGGTTTCCAATCGGTGCGGCTCAAGCGCGTGGCCGGGCCGGATGACAGGCTGCCAGGGAAGCTGGCGGGAGTGATTGAAACACTCGGCCAGTTGAGCGAGTTGGTTTAAGCTTCCTTTACCCGCAACCGCAACCCATCCACGCCTGTCACTTTCACCTGCGCGCCCTTGGGCAGGTCTTCGCCTTCCACATCCCAGATACGGTCATCCACCTTGATCTTGCCCTGGCCATCGACGATGGCGCGTTCAAGATGAAAGGTTTTGCCGACCAGTGCTTCGTGGCGCTGGTTGAGATGCGGCTGGTCTGACTTCGCGGTCCAAGCGCGCGTCACAATGCGCCAGGAGGTGGCCACGGCTGCGGCAGAGAAGATGGCAAAGAGGCCCACTTCGGCTTCCCAACTCATTGGCATGATGAAATGCACGATAGCCGTGAGGGCCGCCGCCGCCGCCAGCCAGATCATGAAGAAACCGGGCTGGAACATCTCGGCGATGAGCAGAACACCAGCGACAATCCACCAGAAGTAAGAGCCGATTTCGGGGAAAAGTGTGTTCATGGAAAACCTCGCATCACATCAGCCGCGGGGCACAGTTGGCGTAGGCTTGCGGGCCTGCACTGCGGCCTGGCCTGTTGGCCCATTGCCAAAGGCTTCCTTGGCGATTTCGGCAATGCCTCCGATCGAACCCAAGATTGAGGTGGCATCCAATGGCAGCATGAGGATTTTCTGATTGGGCGATTGGGCCAGCGCCTCCAGTGCCTTCACATAATTGTTGGCCACAAAATAGTTGATAGCCTGAACATTGCCCTTGGAGATTGCCTCGCTCACCATTGTGGTAGCTTTGGCCTCAGCCTCCGCAGAGCGTTCGCGCGCTTCGGCGGTGCGGAACGCGGCTTCGCGCTGGCCTTCGGCTTCAAGAACGATAGCCTGCTTTTCTCCTTCTGCTCTCAGGATTGCGGCTTGACGCAAGCCTTCAGCTTCCAAAATGTTGGCGCGCTTGTCACGTTCGGCTTTCATCTGACGCCCCATGCTTTCGATTAGATCGCGCGGCGGAGCGATGTCCTTGATTTCGATACGGGTGGTTTTGACACCCCAGCCAATCGTGGCTTGATCAACGGTGCCCAGCAGCTTTTGATTGATCTCATCGCGCTGTGACAAGAGGTGATCGAGCTCCATAGAGCCCATCACGGTTCTGATCTGCGTCATCACCATATTCAGCACGGCGTTTTCAAGATTGTTTACTTCGTAGGACGCCTTTGCGGCATCCATCACCTGGAAGAAAGCCACGCCGTCCACCTTCACCATGGCGTTGTCGCGGGTGATGACTTCCTGGCTTGGCACGGCAAGCACGCGTTCCATCATGTTCTGCTTGTAACCGATGCGGTCGATGAAGGGCGTGATCAGGCCCAGGCCGGGAAACAGCGTGCGGGTATATTTGCCGAAACGTTCAACCGTGTAGTTGTAACCCTGCGGCACCATACGGATGGCTCGTAAAAGGTAGAAAACCACCACCGCCAGAAGAACCAGAACGAAAACGCCTGCACCTTGGAACATGTTTTGTCTCCTTGTTGCGGATCAATATAGGAACAGTGTGTGGCGAATTCAAGGCAGATAGGATTTTATTTCAGCCACCCTTGAAGTTCTTCCTTAACAATGCGTTGTAGCATGGTCATCGACGCCGGGCTGTCATTGAGGCAGGGCACAACCGAAAAGTTCTCGCCTCCCCTCTCGATGAAGGTTTCTTTCAGGCCAATGGCCAGTTCCTCCAGCGTTTCCACGCAGTCAGTGGCAAAGCCGGGCGAAATGACCAGAACGTTCTTCACACCTTGCGAGGGCAGTTCTTCCACCGTGTCTTGCGCATAGGGTTTCAGCCATTCGGCCTTGCCAAACCGGGATTGAAATACGATTTGCGCGAACTCTTTGGAAAGCCCGAGCTTCTCGCGTACCAGCCGTGCGGTCTTCTGGCATTGGCAGTGATAGGGGTCGCCCTTGTCGAGATATTCGCGCGGAAGGCCATGGAAAGAAATGAGAAGCCGATCGGGCTTCCAACTCAGATTCTTCATCGCCGTCTTGATCGAACCAGCGATGGCATCAACATAGGCCGGGTGCTCATAGTAAGGCGGAACCGTGCGCAGGGCCGGCTGCCAGCGCATCTTCATCATCTGCTCGCCCACCTTGTCCATCACCGTGCCTGTGGTGGCGGCGGAATATTGCGGATAAAGGGGGAACAGCAGAATGCGGTCACAACCCTTGTCTTTCAGTTCCTGCAGCTTCGCGCCGATTGAGGGATTGCCGTAACGCATTGCCCAATCGACAATGAGTTTATCTCCAGCGCCCATTGCTGCGGCCAGTTCCTCACTTTGCGAACGGGTGAAGGTCTTCAGCGGACTCTCATTCTTTTCGCGGTTCCAGATTTTCTCATAAGCATGGGCGGATTTTTTGGGCCGCGTATTCAGAATGATGCCATTGAGGATGAACCACCACAGGACCCGGTTGACCTCAATCACGCGCCTGTCGCCCAGGAACTCTTTCAAGTAGGCGCGCATGGTGCGCGTGTCGGTTGAATCGGGTGTTCCGAGGTTGACGAGCAGAAGCCCCACTTTGCGGGCTGGGATTGGGGGGTGGCCAGGCGGAAGATTCATCATGATCGCTATTTGCGGCTTTTGCGGTTGCGGGTCTAGACGTAATTGCCAAGGTTACGGCAAACATACGGCAGGCAACACATAAGTGATTCGGGGCACCACAAGCCCATGGCGGCGGACAATCTATTGCGACTGAAATCTGGGCTGACCCGAGGTCTGTCCGATGTCAGGGTGGCCTTGTCCAATCCCGATCAAGAAATTGTTGCACATCAGCTGGAAGATACGCGCACGACACTGCCGGTTTTGGCGCTGTTTCACATGATGGCCGTGATTTCCTACTGTGATTTCGCGCTGACCTATTTGCCGCTTTCCAGCCTTGCAACATGGGCCGCTGCTGGTCTGGCGATCGAAGCTGTTTTGCTGTTGGGCTATTTTGGTCTGGGCCGCCGTGGAAACCAGGCTGAGCGCGCACAGAAAGTGTTGCGTTACGGCCCGTTTCTGGGTTTTGCACTGACACTTTTCTGGCTCTGGGCCAGTGTTGGCAATGCGCGGCAGCTGCCTGACAATCTTGGTGATGCCGGCAACATGATTGCGCTTGCTGTGATGTTTGTGGGCGCCATTGTTGCCATCCGCCTGCCGACAACAGCTTTGCAATTCGTTTCGGGCATGGTGGTCATTGGCGTTTACACCAGCGTGGCCGCATTGGGCCCAAAATCCTTGCTGTCTTACATCTTTGGTGTGGTTTGCCTGATCGGGTTCAGCAGTGTCGTGTTCCTTCTCAGCGCCTCGTTGCGGCGGCGGGTGCAACTTGAAAAGAATGTTCGCCGTGACGGCGAAGTGATCAAGATGCTGCTGAACGAAGTCGGCAGCGAAAGCGGGGACCTGCTGTGGGAAACGGATGCAGATGGCTGTCTCAAGGAGTTCTCGCCACGCCTGTCCGAATTCTTGCATGCTGACGATCGCGCTGGCCCATGCAAGAATTTTGAGCAGCGCTTCTTTGGTCAGCACGCTCCGCTTCTGGTGGACAAATTGGCGGCCCACCAAGTGTTGCGCAATGAAGAAGTTGTGCTCAACCAGGGGGGTGCAGCAAGCCAATGGCAGGTTTCCGCTCAGCCGATCATTGGAGATGATGGCGCGTTTGCCGGCTATCGCGGTGTCGCCCGGGATGTGACGGCGCAGCGCCTGCAAGAGGGGCGATTGGCCGAAGCGCGGGATGTGGCGCAGCAGGCGCTGGATGCGCGGTCTCAGTTTCTGGCGGTCATCAGCCATGAATTGCGCACACCGATCAACGCCATTGTAGGTTTCAGCGAAGTGCTTAGCGCGGGGCAGGGCGAGCACCTTTCGGTTTCGGCGCGGCGCGAATATCTGGGCACGATCCTGGAAAGTGCCAAACATCTGCAAGGGTTGATCAACGAAATCCTTGAAGCCACGCGCATTGAGCGCGGCACCATTACGCTGGATGAACAGCCCAATGATGCGGCCGAGCTGATTGAAGTGACGGCAAAGATCGTGCGGGATCAGGCGACGCAGGCCAAGATTTCGGTGGTGGCGCGGGTGATTGAAGATGTGGAAGTGACGGGGGACCTCACGCGCCTGAAACAGGTGATCCTCAACATCCTGACCAATGCGATCAAGTTCTCACCCGAAGGCGGGGTGGTGAATGTAGATATGCAGCGCGGGCGCGGCGGCGAACTTGCCATTCTCGTGCGTGATGCCGGGATCGGCATTTCCGAGGCAGATGCCGAGCGTGTGTTCGAACCCTTTGTGCAGGCGGAAGCGGGATCCAACCGCCGATTTGGCGGCATGGGCCTAGGGCTTTCCATTGCGCGGCGGATTGCACGGCTGCATGGCGGCGATCTGACACTCAAGGGCCAGTCTGGCGGTGGCACCGAAGCGCGCTTCGTGCTCCCTGCGGCAAGGGTGCGCTGGCCAAAGTCGGCAGCCAAAACACGAGGCAGCACAGTTGCCGCGTGAGGCGATGTTAGGTGGCCTTCGGGTTTGCATGAGTTGGCCGGGTTTGGCAGAGTTGTGCAATGGGCATGACAAATACAACTGACGGCCAGATAATCAGTCAAGCGCAGGCTACTCGCATGTGGGCCAAGATTGGTCTTCTCTCATTCGGTGGGCCAGCGGGGCAGATCGCGTTGATGCATCGTGAGGTGATCGATAATCGCGCGCTCGTTAGCGAAAAGGAATTCCTCAGTGCACTGAACTTTTGCATGTTGCTGCCCGGACCAGAAGCGATGCAACTGGCCACCTACATTGGCTGGAAGCTGCACGGTTGGCGCGGCGGCATGGTGGCGGGCTTGCTGTTTGTGCTGCCGGGCGCTGTGGTGCTCTATATACTCTCGCTGCTCTATGCGCTTTATGGAAACCTGCCGCTGGTGGCCAATCTGTTCTGGGGCGTGAAGGCAGCGGTTCTAGCCATCGTTTTGGAAGCGCTGCTACGCGTGGCCAAACGCGCGTTGAAGCAGCGGGTGGACTATGTTGTCGCTGCCCTGGCTTTCATCGCACTGTTCTGCTTTGGCCTGCCTTTTCCGTTGGTGATCCTTGTGGCGGCGCTGTTTGGCTATTTCAGCGCAAGTGATGCCGTGGCAACAAGCGGCAAGGCCATGCCTGCCGCGTCTTCCACACTCAAGACCGCATCCTTGTGGTTGGCGATTTGGCTGGTTCCACTGGCAGCGTTGCATCTTGCTTGGCCGGGATCGGTCTTTGCGGCGCTGGGCGATTTCTTCTCAAAACTATCAGTTGTCACCTTTGGTGGGGCCTATGCAGTCTTGTCCTACATGGGGCAGGACGTGGTGGAAAAACACCACTGGCTCACCGCGCCGGAAATGATGGATGGTTTGGGCCTTGCTGAAACCACGCCGGGACCGCTGATCCTGGTGGGGCAATTTGTGGGCTTTCTCGCTGCCAGCAAGGCGCATGGCAGTGTAGCGGCTGGCTTTGCGGGCGGGGCCGTTTATCTGTGGATGACTTTCGTACCTTGCTTCATGTGGATATTTGTGGGCGCGCCCTATATCGAATGGCTGCAGGGCAATGCGCGCCTTTCCTCGGCCTTGGCCAAGGTGACGGCGGCGGTGACGGGCGTTATCCTCAACCTCTCCATCTGGTTTGGGTTGCATCTGTTGTTTGGCAAGGTGGAGCGGCTTTCCGGCCCCGTGCCGATGTGGTGGCCGGACTTAGCCAGCTTTGATGTTGCGGCTTTTGTGCTTTCCTGCCTTGCGGGCTTCGCATTGCTGCGCCTTCACCTTGGCATGGCGAAGACCTTGGCTTTCTGCGCCGCGCTGGGCATACTATGGAAATCGCTGTTGCCCCTGATGTGAGATGATGAGCACAAACAAACTTCCCCTCGTTGGCCTGCCGGCCGACACCTATGAAAAATCTGGCTTCCAGTTTCACTCACTGGGCGACAAATATGTCCGTGCACTGACGGATGTGTCCAAGGTTCTGGCGATGATGATCCCCTCGCTGATTGATGAGACGGAGATCAACGCGCTGCTTGACCATTTCGACGGTGTGCTGATGACGGGCGCCGTATCCAATGTGCATCCGCCGCATTATGGCGAGAAGGCCACGGAGGCGCATGAACCTTATGACCACGGCCGTGACCAGACCACGCTGAAGCTGATCCGCGCTGTTGTTGACCGCGGCATTCCCCTGTTCTGCATCTGCCGCGGCTTTCAGGAACTCAATGTAGTGATGGGTGGCACGTTGGAAACGGAACTGCAAAGTGTTGCGGGCCGTCTTGATCATCGTGGCCACACCGATGACGCCGATGTGCGCTATGGTTTTGCACATGATGTGACCATTGCCAAAGGCGGCATGCTGGAGCGCATTCTGGGGAAGGGCACAACGCGGGTGAACAGCGTGCACCGCCAGGGTGTCAAAACCTTGGGGGTGGGCCTGCAAGTGGAAGCCACCGCACCAGATGGCGTCATCGAAGCAGTTTCGGTGAAAGGCGCACGCAGCTTTGCCTTCGGCACGCAATGGCACCCGGAATACAGGGCCGCAGAGAACCCCGATTCAGTAAAACTGTTTTCGGCCTTCGGTGATGCCGTGCGCGCCCATATGCGTGAGCGCGAGCAGGTTTTCTACGGGGCGAGGCGCGCGGTTTGAAATTTCAGGCCTGTTGTTCCACCTTGACCGAAGGACGGTTCTGATAGGCTGAAGCCGGAATTTTTTGCAGCCATTCTTCAAACATGCGTGCGGTTCGTTCCCATGTGAATTGCTGCGCTTCTGTGTGTACGATGTTGCGATCGAGCGTGAGCGCCTTGGCAATGGCTTGTGCCAGGTCATCATGCAAGGCGCCGGAGCGGCCTTCGATGATCACATCAACTGGGCTTGGAACTTTGAAGGCCGCCACGGGCGTGCCACAGGCCATGGCCTCAATCATCACCAGCCCAAATGTGTCAGTGTGGCTGGGAAAGACAAAGCAATCTGCCGCGCTCATGTGGCGGGCGAGTTCCGTTTCCTTGACATAGCCCAGAAATCTCGCGGCCGGGTATTTGACCTCTAGCTGCGGGCGCTGTGGGCCATCGCCGATAATAACCTTGGTGCCGGGAACCGCCAGGTCGAGGAAGGCTTCCAGATTCTTGTCACCGACCACGCGCCCTGCCAAGAGCAGAATGGGGCGCGGAAAGTTGAGGCTGTCGCGGGTTTGCGGGTGGAAGACGCTGTGATCAACACCGCGTGTCCACACTTTCACATTCTTGAAGCCCCGCTGCTCGAGCAGATTGGCGATGGTGGGCGTTGGCACCATTACAGCGGCACTGTGGCGGTGGAAGCGGCGCAACAGGCCCCAAATGAGTCTGGCGCTGCCGGGTACGCGTTGGCCAATGTATTCAGCAAAGCGTGTGTGGAAGCTGGAAGTGAAAGGCAGTTTCAGGCGGCGGCAGGCCCGCCTTGCGGCCCAGCCCAAAGGGCCTTCGGTTGCAATGTGAATGGCATCGGGCTGCAGCATGATGATTTCGTTGCCGATGGTGCGGGCATTGGTTCGGGCCAATTCGATTTCGCGGTAGCCGGGCAGGGCCCAGCTTCTTCGGCCCTCCGGCGTGATGTAGAGAACTTCGTGGCCGAATCCGCGGAGCTTCGCTCCCACAGTTTGCAGGGTTCGCACAACACCGTTCACTTGCGGCGGCCAAGCATCCGTGACGATGAGAATTCGCATGCCACCAGAAACCGCATTTGCATGACGGTTCGTTGACGGTGTGAAGCCGCTTTAGTGTCCGCCGCCTGGTCCGCCAATTGGCTTTGGCTTCTTGAGGATGGGCAACATCAGGATGATGGCAAGGAACAGAATTGTCAGCAGGAAGAAGATGTCGGCAATGGCCAGCGTGAAGGCCTGCTTTCGCACCATCAATGACATTTGCCTCAGCGCGGCGAGATCGGCGTTGGAACCCAGTTTGCCCATGGCATGGGTCATGTTGGTGAGGGTTTCATTGGCTTGCGAAGAGGCCCAGCCCACGCTTTCGTGCAGGCGCTGGAGGTGAAGATCAAAACGCTGGTTCATGGTGGTGTTGATGAGGGCGAGGCCGACGGCACCACCTAAATTCCGGGTGAGGTTGAACAGGCCAGAGCCGCCGCGCAGTTGTACGGGCGTCAAATCACCCAATGCGATGTTGGTGACTGTGACCATGCACATCATCAGCGATACGCCGCGCAGGATTTGGGGCACGAGCAATTCCCAGAAGGCCCAATCGGAGGTTATGTAATGTGCCTGCCAGGTTCCCAGAGCGAAGCCCACAAAGCCGCCGCCAATCATGATGCGTGGATCAACCACGGCTGAGAGACGGCCGGCAACGGGTGCTGTGAGGAACATGGCCACGCCGGTGACGAACATCGTCTCGCCAATCATCATGGCCGAATAGTTTTGGATGCGCGCAAGATAGACCGGATACAGATAGGTCAGGCCGTAAAGGCCGATGCCCATGGTGAAGGAGAAAATCGTGCCTGCGGTGAAGTTGCGATTCTTGAAAGCCTGAAAATCCACCAACGGGTTTGGCCTGGTGAACATGCGCCAGAAGAAAACGCTGCCAGAAATCGAACAGGCAATGGCCAGATTGCGGATTACCTCTGAATTGAACCAATCATCAGCCGCTCCCTCTTCCAGCACATATTCCAGTGTGCCAAGAAAAACGGCGAGCAAGCCAAGGCCCGTCCAATCGAAAGTCTCGATCAGCTTCAGATTGGGCTTGTCGAAATCAATGGTGA
This sequence comes from Aestuariivirga sp., assembly GCA_031424315.1. Lineage (GTDB taxonomy): Bacteria > Pseudomonadota > Alphaproteobacteria > Rhizobiales > Aestuariivirgaceae > Aestuariivirga. The sequence goes on along the minus strand of JANPHF010000059.1, from coordinate 1,847 downwards.
GGTATGTGCCCACTGTGACGAAAATGCCTGGGATGATGTTGACCAAAAACAACCAGTGCCATGAGAAAATTTCAGTGAGATAGCCGCCAATTGTCGGGCCAATGGTGGGTGCCAGTGTGGCAATGAGGCCGATGATTGGCGAAATCACACCGCGCAGGCGCGGCGGAAAAATCGTGAATGAAGTGGCAAAAACCGTGGGGATCATCGCGCCACCGAGGAAGCCCTGCAGCGCGCGCCAGACCATCATCTCGCCAATTGAACTCGACAGCGCACACATCAAACTCATCAATGTGAAGGCGGCGGCCGAGGCAGCAAAGAGATAGCGTGTTGAAAAGATGCGGGTGAGAGTGCCCGAAAGCGGGATCATCACCACTTCGGCGATCAGATAGCTCGTTTGCACCCATGTGATTTCATCGGCGCTGGCGGAAATGCCGGCCTGAATTTCGGCAAGCGAAGACGAGACGATCTGAATGTCCAGAATCGCCATGAACATGCCGAAGACCATGAAGAAGAACGCCACGATGTGGCGCATGGGAACAGCGGGAGCCTGCGCTTGCGGGGCGGCAGGCGCTATGGTGGCAGTGGCCGACATCAGTTGGCCGCGTCGCCCTTGTCGCGCGTATCAACCGAAACGGCCACAGACATGCCGGGGCGCAGCTTGGCCGAAAGTTCTGGCGGCAGCAGGATCTTCACCGGGAAACGCTGGGTGATTTTGGTGAAATTGCCGGTGGCATTGTCGGGCGGCAGCAGTGAGAATTCCGCACCCGAGGCAGGAGAGATGCTGGCCACCTTGCCCTCGAATTGTTCGCCCTTGAAGGCATCCACATCAATCTCAACCTTCTGGCCGGGGCGCAGGCTGGCGAGTTGGGTTTCCTTGAAGTTGGCGGTGATGAAGCTGGTTTGAACAGGTACAAGCGCCATCAAGTTGGTGCCGGGGCTGACAAATTCGCCCGGCGCCACCGCGCGGTTGGCCACCACGCCATCGAAGGGCGCCTTGATTTCGGCCGAGTCCATATCGTGCTGGGCCTTTTCGAGGGACACATTGAGATTGGCCAGCACGGCCTGGGCCTGCACTTCATTAGCATCGAGAACACCAAGCTGGGCTTCGGCGGCCTTGATGCCTGCATCGGCCTGGGTGATGCCGGCTTCAGCCACGTCACGTGCGCGGTTTGCATCATCCAGCGCCTGCTGGGTGCCCACGCTGCTCTTCACCATTTGGCTGGTGCGTTGCTGCGTCAACACGGCGTTGAGTTCGGTGGCTTTTGCGGTTTGGAGTTGGGCTTGGGCGGAGGCGATCTGCGCTTCCTGGGCCGCCTTTTGCTTGCCGATTACGGCAATGGCCGCCTGCTGCGTGGCGATCTTGGCCTTGGCGTCAGCGATGGCCAATTCATAGTCCTTGGTGTCGAGGCGCAGGATTACGGTTCCGGCCTTAACGGCCGTGTTGTTGAGAACCGGGATTTCGGCCACAAGGCCAGCCACCTTGGTGGAGAGAACCGATGTGTCAGCCTTCACATAGGCATCATCGGTGGAGATCATGAAGCGGCCCACCGTGGCATATTGGTAGGCATATTTGCCAGCCACAGCCAAGGCCACCAGCGCCACCGCGCCGAGAATGAGCTTGCGGATGGGCGCGGGCTTCTTGGGGGCGGCCTGCTGGCTTGGGGCAGCAGCTGGTGCAGGCGGCACAACATGAGGGCGGGGTGCAGGGGCCTCTTGTGTGTTGGTCTTCAGGGCAGGGCTGGACATGTGAGAACTCTTTTCTTGTTTTGCAGTCAGGCCGGAACAGGGGAGGGCTGATCTGGCCTGCGAAACTTTGGAACCGCTGGGCGTTCAATTTCCTGCTGTTC
>JANPHF010000058.1:0-3125 GCA_031424315.1 Aestuariivirga sp. | reverse complement strand
GTAGCCACCAATCTCAGTGATGCCATGGGATTGAAACCAGCTGAGCTCTGCCGTGGCGGGCGCGCGGCCTGAACCATTGAAGCCAATGACATGGTCACCACCCTTCGGCGCATAGAGCATAAAACCATCCCCGCCGATGCCGGTGGATTGTGGTTCCACCACCGCAAGCACCGCTGCAGCGGCCACGGCAGCATCCATGGCATTGCCGCCGGATCTCAGAATACGACAGGCCGTAGCGCTGGCCAGCGGATGTGATGTGGCGACGGCCGCTTCTGCGACGCGAACAGGCGAACGGCCGGGAATCTGGAAATTGCGAAGCTGTGCCATGATCCTGCAGATTGCAGGGGCGCGTAGATGAAATCAACGGCAATTGGTGGAGAAAGTATATACGCGTTGCTGCTGCCCGCCGGACAGCTGCGCGGGCAGTGGTTCAGCTTTGCTGTCCATATCGGCCAATTTCAGAAGTTCATGCGCGCGTGCGTGGCGCTCTTCCTCGTCAAGGCCGCGTATTTTCAAGGAGAAGGCAACATTGTCCAGGACGGAGAGATGCGGGAACAATTCGCCCCTGTGCCGAACTTGCCTCCTGAGCAATTCGATCTCGATTTGGTCGTATTGGATTCGCGGACGTCAGTGTTTTAGTGACGCTTTCTTCCAGGGACCAAAAGTCTAAAATCTCGGTTCCTGCTTGTGTTGGGAATTCGCTATGGCCAAAGTATCCAGAGGATGTTGGGGTCAGCCTTCTTGCTGGTCGACGGGCATCTTCTTCTAAGGGCAGTTATCAGGTAGTTTGGTATGATTGGGTATTCAAATCATGCGCCTTCTCATTGTTGAAGACAGCCAGGAATTGGCCGATTGGCTCGCGCGCATATTACGCAAAAGCAACTATGCTGTTGATTGCATGCCAGATGCCGAGGACGGGTTTCTTGCGGCGACGACAACTGCATATGACTTGCTGATTGTTGATCTTGGTCTGCCCGGCATGGACGGTTTGGAACTCATCAAGAAGCTGCGCCAGGCGGGGCGCAGCATGCCGATCATCATTCTGACCGCGGTGGACACAGTTAGCAGCCGGGTACACGGCCTTGATCTTGGTGCAGATGACTACTTGGTCAAACCCTTTGAGGTTTCCGAACTGGAAGCACGGATCAGGGTTCAGTTGCGCCGTCACGGTGGTCTCGCCTCTCCGCAAATAACCTTTGGCGAATTGAGTTTTGACATGGCCGAACATAAATTCACGCTCAAGGGCAAAGTTCTTGACTTAACAGCGCGCGAATATGCCGTGTTGGAGGCTTTGATCAGCCGGCCTGGGCGGCCTTTGGCAAAATCGGCGCTGATAGAACAGATCTTTGGCTTTGAAGACGAAGCCGCACCGAACGCGCTGGAGGTTTATGTGCATAGGGTTCGTAAGAAAATCGAGGCCTCTGACGTCAAGATTTCGACCCTGCGCGGCCTGGGCTATGTCTTGAGGGCAAAAGATGAAGCACAAACATCATAGCCTGCAGTGGGCGCTTCTGAAGTTCCTGTTGCTGCCTATGGGCTTTTTGCTTATCGCGAGCGGTTATATTACCTACGTGCAGGCGACCACGTCTGCAGGTCTGATCACGGATCACAACCTGCTTGCTTCCGCCCGCGTGATGGCACAGGGAATCTATATGCAGGACAAGGTCCTTGAGGCGGTGATATCGCCCTCCGCCCTCGAAATGCTGGCGTCGCCAGAACATGACATGGTCTACTATCAAGTACGCAGCCCCACCGGCATGATCCTGGCAGGGCAATCTGATCTCGAATTGCTGCAACTACCTTCAATGCCCGGAGTGCCTGTCTATGCTGACCGCAGGTTCCGCGGCCAAGAACTTCGCGTTGTTCAGATCGGCCAGCCAGTTACACAGCCGGACACAACAGGTCTTGCAACTATCATTGTTGGTGAGACATTAGCGGCACGTGAAGAATTGGCCAAAAGTCTCTGGCTTAGGGGCTTCGCACAGCAGGGCCTTCTGGTTATTGCCGCGGCGTTCCTGGCCTGGCTTGGCCTGCAACGCGGGCTTGTGCCGCTTAAATCACTGCAGGCCATGATGTCTGAACGTCGGATTGGCTCACTCACGCCCCTTGATGCGCCGAGCGCCCCTGCGGAGGTGCAGCCGCTTATCGCATCAGTTAATGACTATGTGTCGCGGCTGGGATTGCTGATGGAAACGCAGCGTCGTTTTGTGGCCAATGCCGCGCATCAATTGCGTACGCCGCTTACACTACTGAAAACTCAATCAACCTATGGACTGCGCGAAAATACCCTCGCCGGGAAGCAGGAAGCATTGAAAGGGGTGGCGAACACATTGGAGCATGTTTCCAGATTGACCAATCAGCTGTTGGCACTGGCGCGCGCAGAGCCAGGAACCAATCACGGTGCACGCATGGACACAGACCTCGTGCCGATTATCGAAAAGCTCATGGAGGACTTTTCGGCATCCGCCCTTGACCGCGATATCGATCTTGGCCTGGAGGTGGAGCACGACGCGTGCGTCCTCTATGGGAACCCCACATTGCTGCGTGAACTGATGGCCAATCTGATCGACAATGCGCTGATCCATTCCGGCCCGGCAAGCGTTGTCACAGCCAAACTGGTGGCGGCCCGAGATATGGTCAGCTTCAGTGTCGCTGACACTGGGCCTGGCATTCCACCCGACGAGCGCGAGAAAGTGTTTGAACGGTTTTATCGCCTGCTAGGAACAAAGAAGGAGGGCTCAGGCCTTGGACTTGCCATCGTTGCGGAAATTGTAGCGTCTCACAACGGCAGTATTTCTCTCAACACGCCAGCGGACGGCCGTGGCCTTATTGTTGAAGTCACATTGCCAAGACATCAGGCCTGAGCATCGCTGGCGGCGGGCGGACGCCATTTCACCAGCTGACGTTCAATCAGCGTCATGGCGTATTCAGCAGCCAGCACAACCACCAGCACGACAATGATCGCCGAGAACATCAAAGGCACATCGTGCAATCCGCGCGCCAGCTGAATGACATGGCCGATGCCTTTGTTGGAGCCAATGAACTCGCCGACAATGGCGCCAACAATTGCAAAGCTGAAGCTCAGATGCAGCGATGCAAAAATCCAGCTCATCGCCGAAGGTATG
>JANPHF010000057.1:0-4902 GCA_031424315.1 Aestuariivirga sp. | reverse complement strand
TGCAGAGGCGGGCGGACAGCGGCAAGCCGATCCGTGTTGGGCTGGTGGGTTCGGGCGAGATGGGCACGGACATTGTGACGGCAGTGGCGCACATGCCGGGCATTGAGATTGGGGCGATCTCGGAGCTGCGCCCCGCGGCGGCGGGCAAGGCGGTGGACATTGCTTATCAGGCGCAGGGTCATTGGCAGGAGGCCAAGACGCTGGATGGGCTGAATGCGACGATGGAGCAGGGCAAGGTTGCGGTGACTGACAATGTTGATCACCTGATCAACAGCGGGCTGATTGACGTGGTGATTGATGCCACAGGGGTGCCGGCGGTGGGGGCCGAGATCGGGCTTCGTGCCATGGAGCATGGCAAGCATCTAGTGATGATGAATGTGGAGGCCGATGTGACCATCGGTGCCTATCTCAAGCATGAAGCCGAACGCCTGGGTGTCACTTACTCGCTGGGGGCAGGCGATGAGCCATCGTCCTGCATGGAACTGATTGAGTTTGTCTCGGCCATGGGCCACCCGATTGTGGCGGCGGGCAAGGGCAAGAACAACCCGCTGAACATTGAAGCAGTGCCGGACCAATATGCCGAGGAAGCCAAGCGCCGCAACATGAATGTGCGCATGCTGGTTGAGTTTGTGGACGGTTCCAAGACCATGGTGGAAATGGCAGCGATTGCCAATGCCACCGGCCTGGTGCCGGATTGTCCGGGCATGCATGGCCCGGCAGCCACATTGGACACGCTGGCCAAGGTTCTGGTGCCCAGGAAGGATGGCGGCGTACTCTCCAAGATGGGTGTGGTGGATTACACCATCGGAAAGGGTGTGGCGCCGGGCGTGTTTGTGGTGGCCGAGATGAGCCACCCGCGGGTGCGTGAGCGTATGGAGGATTTGAAGATGGGCCATGGGCCTTACTTCACCTTCCACCGGCCGTATCACCTGACCTCTCTCGAAGTGCCGCTGACCTGCGCGCGCGTGGTGCTCTACGGCAAGCCGGACATGGTGCCGCTCTCCAAGCCCGTTGCGGAAGTATGCGCGGTTGCCAAGAAAGATTTGAAGCCCGGTGAGACGCTCGACGCCATTGGCGAATATTGCTACCGCGCGTGGATCATGACGGCGGAGGAAGCGCGCGTGGCCCAGGCCATCCCTTGCGGACTGCTGCATGCCGCCAAGGTGACCAAGCCCATCAAGAAGGGCGATCTGATCACCCGCGCCAATGCAGAAGTGCCAGCGGGTTCAAAGATCGGCGCCTTGCGCGCCCGCCAGGACAAGCTGGTTTACGGAAACTGAGGAACAAGCTCATGACAGCCACTGCCAAGAAACGCACTGCCGAACCGGTCAATGTTCCCTTCGCTTACCGCACTTATACGCCGGTGCAATTGCGTGAGGTGCTGCACAAGATGCACCTCATCCGCAAGTTCGAAGAAGGCGCAGAAGATTCTTACACGCGCGGCCTGATTCACGGCACGATGCATCTCTCCATCGGGCAAGAGGCGAGTGCCTTAGGCATCTGTATGCCGCTGAAGGATGATGACCAGATCACCTCGACGCATCGCGGGCATGGGCATTGCATCGCCAAGGGGGCCAGGGTGGACCGCATGTTTGCCGAGTTCTTCGGCAAGACGACGGGCTATTGCAAGGGCCGTGGCGGCTCGATGCATATTGCTGATGTGAGTGCGGGTAACCTCGGCGCCAATGGCATTGTGGCGGGCGGCATTCCGATTGCTGTGGGCGCAGCGCTGTCGGCCAAGATGCAGAAGAATGGCAAGGTGGTTGTGTGCTTCTTTGGTGATGGCGCCAACAATGAAGGCGCTTTCCATGAATCGCTGAACATGGCGGCGATCTGGAATCTGCCGGTGGTGTTTGTGTGCGAAAACAATGGCTATGGCATGTCCACGTCCACAGCGCGTTCCACTGCGGTGGAGCACATTGCCGACCGGGCGGCGGCCTATGCCATGCCGGGCGTGTCGGTGAACGGGTATGACTTCTCCGCCGTGGCCGAGGCGTCGACGACAGCCTTCGCGCGCGCGCGCCGTGGCGAGGGCCCGAGCCTGATTGAAACCAAGACCTACCGCCACCGTGGCCATTCCAAGAGTGATCGCAACCGCTACCGCACCAAGGAAGAGATTGAAGAGTGGAAGGCGATGCGTGACCCGATCAACCTGTTCGAGGCTGAACTGCAGCAGTTCGGCGTGATTGACGAGGCGGGCATTGCCGCAATGCGCGCCAGCGTTGAGGCAGAAATCGCGCAAGGCATCGAGTTTGCCAAATCCAGTCCTGCGCCTACGACTGCCGAAGGGCTCAACTTTGTCTATACGGAGCACGTGTGATGGATGCCAAGGTGAGGGAGCTCAGCTATTCGCAGGCCATCCAGGAAGCCATGGCCATCGCGCTGGAAAGCGATCCGCGCGTCTTCCTCATGGGCGAGGATATTGGCGTTTATGGTGGTGCTTTCCAGGTGACGGGCGATCTGGTGGAGCGCTTCGGTGCGGACCGGGTGATTGACATGCCGATCTCGGAACTGGGTGGCGCTGGTGTTGCGGTGGGTGCGGCCGTCACTGGCATGCGCCCGATCTTTGAGTTCCAGTTCTCGGATTTTGCCACCCTCGCCATGGAGCAGATCGTCAACCAGGCCGCCAAGATGCGCTTCATGCTGGGTGGCGAAGTGTCGGTGCCGTTAGTGATGCGCTTTCCGGCAGGATCGGGCACGGGTGCGGCCGCCCAACACAGCCAGAGCATTGAAGCCTGGCTGGCGCATGTGCCGGGTCTGAAAGTCATTCAGCCGGCAACGCCACATGATGCCAAGGGCATGCTTCTGGCGGCGCTGGAAGATCCCGATCCGGTGATGATCTTTGAACACAAGCTACTCTACAAGATGAAGGGCCCGGTGCCTGAAGGTCACTATACCGTTCCCATCGGCAAGGCCGACATTGCGCGTGCGGGCAAAGACGCCACCGTGGTGGCCACCTCGATCATGGTGCACAAGGCGCTGGAAGCGGCCGAGACGCTGGCCGGCGAAGGCATTGATCTTGAGGTGATTGACCTGCGCACCATCCGCCCGATTGACCGTGAGACGGTGATCGAGAGTGTCAAGAAAACCTCGCGCCTGATCTGTGTCTATGAAGCGGTGAAGACGCTGGGCATTGGCGCCGAGATCAGCGCCATGGTGGCTGAGAGCGAGGCCTTTGACTATCTCGATGCGCCGATCATCCGCTTAGGCGGAGCCGACAGCCCGATCCCCTACAATCCTGATCTCGAAAAGGCCGCCGTGCCGCAAGTGCCGGACATCATCGCCAGCGCCCGCGCCCTGGTGCAGGGGAGGCGCTGAAGCATGGCCACCGAACTCATCCTTCCCAAGGTGGACATGGACATGGCCACGGGGCGTATCTCGCGCTGGCTGGTGGCGGAAGGCGCTTCTGTCAAACAGGGTGACCCGGTCTTCGAGATGGAAACCGACAAGGCGGCCATGGAGGTGGAAGCCCCGGCCAGTGGTGTGCTCGGGAACATCATCGCCAAGGAGGGAATGGATGTGCCGGTGGGCCAGCCTGTGGCCTGGATTTATGCGGAAGGCGAGAAGCCTTCCGCTGCACCACAAACCACTGCAACTGCCGTTGCTGAAGCTGCCAAGCCAGCCGCTCTGGCAGCGGCCCCGGTTGCGGCTGCCGCTTCTGCATCAAGTTCAGTTCCCGCTGGCGCTGTGCGTGCCACCCCTCTGGCCCGCCGTTTGGCACGCCAGGCGGGCCTGGATCTTGACGCCGTGGCTGGCAGCGGCCCGCATGGCCGCATTGTCAGCGCCGATGTTGAGAAGGCCAAGGCTGCACCGAGGCTTGCACCAGCATCTACAAACCCGATTGCACGTGGGCTCAGCGATGCGGCCATTCGCAAGCTCTTCGAGCCCGGCTCGTTCACCGAAGTGCCGCATGACAACATGCGCCGCACCATTGCGCGGCGTCTGGTTGAAGCCAAGAGCACCGTGCCGCATTTTTATGTGTCAGCCGATTGCAGGCTTGATGCCCTGCTCAAGCTGCGCGCCGATCTCAATGCCGCCGCACCTGTCAAAGACGGAACTCCAGCCTTCAAGCTCTCGATCAATGACATGGTGATCAAGGCCTGGGCTTTAGCCTTGCGTGATGTGCCCGCTGCCAATGTGACCTGGACCGAAGCTGCCATGCTCGCCCATGTCCATGCCGATATTGGGGTTGCCGTCTCGGTGCCTGGCGGCTTGATCACCCCGATCATCCGCGCGGCAGAGACCAAAACACTATCCGCCATCTCGCATGAGATGAAGGACCTTGCTGCCCGTGCCAAGGCCCGCAAGCTGAAGCCCGAGGAATACAATGGCGGCTCCTCCGCCATCTCCAATCTCGGCATGTATGGTGTCAAGGAGTTCGCCGCCATCATCAACCCGCCCCATGCCACCATCCTGGCAGTGGGTAGTGGCGAAGAGCGCGCCGTGTCTGAAAACGGCAGGCTGTTCTCCGCCCAGGTCATGACCGTCACCCTCTCCACCGATCACCGCGCCGTCGATGGCGCTCTCGGCGCCGAAGTGCTGGCCGCCTTCCTCAGCTTCATCCAAAAACCACTCAACTTGTTCGTTTGAGAAAACACATGGCCGACAACGCATTCGACGTTCTGATCATTGGCGCAGGCCCTGGGGGCTATGTCACCGCCATTCGAGCCGCTCAGTTGGGCTTCAAAGCAGCGATTGTGGAGCGCGAACATCTGGGCGGGATTTGCCTCAACTGGGGTTGCATCCCGACCAAGGCGCTGTTGCGTTCGGCCGAGATCTTTCACTACATGAAACATGCCGGTGATTATGGCCTTGCCGCAAAGGATGTGAGCTTTGATGCAGCAGCCGTGGTGCAGCGCTCGCGCAATGTGTCAGGCCGCCTCAACATGGGCGTGGGGGGGT
>JANPHF010000056.1:0-24510 GCA_031424315.1 Aestuariivirga sp. | reverse complement strand
ATGATGATCTTGCCCAATACGGCACCTGCAAATGGTTCAAGAAATTTGTTTGCCATGCCCAGCGCCATGGCACCAGCGAGTGTGCCCCACAGATTGCCAACCCCGCCAAAGACAACGACAAGAAATGAATCGATAATGTAGTTCTGACCGAGATTCGGGCTGACATTGTCAATCTGTGAAAGGGCCACGCCCGCCAGCCCTGCAATGCCCGAACCCAGCCCGAAGGTCAGCGTATCAACCCAGGATGCCTTGATGCCCATGGCGCGGGCCATCGGCCGGTTCTGGGTTACAGCGCGCATTTGCAGGCCAATGGGCGAACGCTTCATCAGCAGCATGAGGCCCGTAAATATCACTCCCGCAAAGGCAACAATGACGATCCGATTCAAGGTGAGCGAAAGGCCCTGTGTGACGTCAATCGTCCCACTCATCCAGGATGGTGCAGAAACATCCTTATTGGTTGGCCCGAAGATGGACCGAACGGCTTGCTGCAGGATCAGTGACAGGCCGGAGGTAGCCAACAGCGTTTCAAGCGGGCGTCCATAAAGAAATTTTATGATGCAGCGCTCAATTGCCATGCCAAGGCCACCAGCGAAAAGGAAGGCGGCAGGCACGGAGATCACCAATGCATAGTCGCTCAATTGAGGCGCGTGGGCAGCAACAAGCTGCTGCACAACATAGGCCGTGTAGGCGCCAACCATGACCAACTCACCGTGCGCCATGTTGATGATGCCCATCACACCGAAGGTGATGGCAAGGCCAATGGCTGCAAGAAGAAGAACTGAGCCCAGTGAAATGCCATACCAGGTATTCTGAACCAGCGTCCAAGCGGCAAGGCCGTTTTCAATAGACGCGGCAGCCGCAGCCGCAGCTGATTTCACGGGCTCATTTGCTGAATTGGCAACTTGCGCCAAGAGAGAAGCTGTGTCACGGCTGCCCGTGGCCTTGAGGATTTCAATGGCGGCCAGTTTGTCGGCATCCGGTCTGGTGCTGTTCAGCACAGCTGCAGCAAATGCCTGTTTCATCAGAGCAAGTGTCGGGGCATCTTTTTCTGAGCTGATGGCTTTTTCAAGCGCGTCAACTGCCGCCGGATCGCCAGATTTGAGAATGCTGCCAAGGGCATTGCGCCTCGTCGCCACGTCAGGGCTGAACAGCGTCAACCCGCTCTTGCCAGCGCTGATCACCTGGCGCAACGCATTGTTGATCTTGATCTTGTCAAAATCTGCTTTGGACCCCGTGCCTGCAGGTTGACTTGTTGAAGGTTCAGTCAGGCTCAGGCTGTCACCGTCAGCCTTGGTGATGAAAACTTTTTGATCTGATTTGCGCACGAAGAGGTTTCCGCCCTCGAGCGCATCAAGCACAGCCACCGATGCCGGATCTCCTGATCCGACCAATGCAGCAATGGCTGCCTCACGCGCTTTGAAGTCGCCCTGCCCCAATGCATTCACCAGTGAGGCCGTGTCCGCCATTGCCAACGGTCCGACAAGCATTGCCAGAAACAGGACGATCACGCCGATGAGATTGGATCGAACCACTTGCAAAATCCTGAACCCAAAGAATTGGGCCCGCCTCATGGGAGGAACTAGAGGCGGGCCCCGGAAACCAACTGCCTTGCGGCTGTTAGCTTAGGCTTAGGCGCCGCCGCACTTGGCCGTCTTCACGTTGAAGTTGCCGCAGTGCAGAGGCTTGCGCCAATCAGAGATCAGGTCCTTGGAGCCAGGCAGAAAGTCTGACCACTCGTCGCCAGCAACAAGACCAGTCGTTTGCCAGACAACGTCAAACTGCCCGCTTTCCTGGATTTCACCAATCAGAACAGGTTTGGTGATGTGGTGGTTTGGCAACATTGCAGAATAGCCACCCGTGAGATTTGGAACAGTCACGCCAATGATGGCGTCCTGCACTGCATCTGAGTCCGTCGTGCCCGCCTTGGTGACGGCTTTCACCCACATGTTGAAGCCGATGTAATGGGCCTCCATCGGATCGTTAGTCACGCGCTTATCGTTCTTGATGAACGTCTTCCAGCTCTTGATGAAGTCGGCATTGAGTGGATTGTCAACCGACATGAAATAGTTCCAGGCAGCGAGATGACCAACCAACGGCTTCTTGTCGATGCCGGCGAGTTCTTCTTCGCCAACCGAGAAGGCGACTACCGGAATGTCCGTTGCTTTGACACCCTGGCCGCCCAGTTCCTTGTAGAACGGCACATTGGCGTCACCATTGATGGTGGAGACAACTGCCGTCTTCTTGCCGGCAGAGCCAAACTTCTTGATGTCGGACACGATCGTCTGCCAATCGGAATGACCGAATGGCGTGTAGTTGATCATGATATCTTCCTTGGCAACCTTCAGCACATCAGTGAGATAGGCTTCAAGAATCTTGTTGGTGGTGCGCGGATAGACATAGTCCGTACCTGCCAGCACCCAACGCTTCACGCCTTGCGCGGCAAGATAGTCCACCGCCGGAATGGCTTGCTGATTTGGCGCAGCGCCAGTGTAGAATACGTTTTTCGAGCTTTCTTCGCCTTCATATTGAACGGGATAGAACAGCAGGCTGTTCAACTCTTCAAAGACTGGCAAGACCGACTTGCGCGACACCGAAGTCCAGCAGCCAAAGGTCGCCACGCATTTATCTTTGGAGATCAGCTCTCGCGCCTTTTCAGCAAAAAGCGGCCAGTTTGATGCGGGATCAACCACCACGCCTTCCAGCTTTTTGCCGAGCAACCCGCCCTTGGCGTTTTGTTGCTCAATCAACATCAGCATCACGTCTTTCAAGGTGGTTTCGCTGATCGCCATGGTGCCGGAAAGTGAATGGAGAATACCGACCTTGATGGTCTCGCCATCGGCGAAAGCAAAGCGCGGCGCGCCCAGTGTTGCGGCGATGGCGCCGAATGCTGTAGCAGATTTCAGAAATCCTCGACGTGTGGTCATTGACACTCTCCAGCCTTTTTGTTGTTGCACTGCGAAAGATCGCAAGTGACGTGCCAAGTCTGGAAAACTTTTAAATCATTAAAATACAATAACTTATGAGGTGCACAAATATCTGGCAGCTCATTTTTTCTGCAAGAGCGAGAACAATGACTTGCCAACATGGGCAGTTTTTGTGCAGCGCAAGATTTTGGAATACCACCTTGAGCGAACAATAGTATTACTTGTGGTGAGCAGGGCGGGAGAACTTAAATAGTTACTGATTTCGTTTGAGATTTGACAGAAGGCTTTTCAAGGAAAGGCATCGCTGGTGTTCCTCCCCAAGGCCTGCCACTAGCAGTAAGCGCGCCGTAGTCCGCATTGTCTGGTCAAGCTCCAGAACAGCATTCAAACGGATATCGGACAACGAGCGGGGTCTGACCAACTTCGGAAATTGCCCCAAAGCGGACATGCCCAACTGAATGCTCTCCGATTTTGAGTGACGACCCAGAATCGGAGCGGTTGGAGTTTTGGAAGGTAGTGAGTTTGGGTAGACCGTCGAAACGATATTTGATGGAATAGATTGAGCGCCTAGCTCACGTCGATCAGGCTCAAAGATTAAATGTGGTTCTTAGCCGAGCCTCAGGCCAGCAACTTCCTCACTGCCTCTTTCCAGCCGGCATATTTCTGATCCCGCTCTGCAGCCTTCATTTTAGGCGTGAAACGCTTGTCACGTTTCCAGGACTTTGAGAACTTTTCTGGCAGCGGCAAGAGCCCTGCCTGAAGCCCGGCGAGATAAGCGGCACCTAGCGCCGTGGTTTCCAGTACTTTCGGGCGCTCCACAGGGGCATTCAGGATGTCAGCCAGATTTTGCATCGTCCAATCCGAAGCCGCCATGCCGCCGTCAACCCGCAAGACCGTCTGGCCAGCACGGCCCCAATCCTTATTCATCGCCTCAACAAGTTCGCGTGTCTGGTAGCAGACGGATTCCAGCGCGGCGCGCGCCAGTTCCTTGTTTGTCGTGGCACGCGTCAGACCAAACAACGCCCCGCGCGCATCGGCGCTCCAATAGGGGGCCCCAAGCCCCACAAATGCCGGAACCAAGTAAACATTCTGCGTCTTGTCTGCGGCCTTGGCCAATGCGCCCGTTTCCTCTGCGGATTTCACGACCCTTATTCCATCGCGCAACCATTGGACGGCGGCCCCGGCGATGAAGATCGAACCCTCAAGTGCATAGGTGCGCTTGCCATTCAGCTGATAGGCCAGCGTGGTCAGCAGTCGGTTCTGCGATACAACGGCTGTGCCGCCCGTGTTCATGATGGCAAAGCATCCCGTGCCATAGGTTGACTTCATCATACCCGGCTCGAAACAAGCCTGCCCGATGGCCGCTGCATGTTGGTCACCCGCCACACCACCAATCGGCACCGAAGCGCCCAGCAGTTTTTTTTCGGTTACGCCAAAATCAGCAGCACAATCCTTGATCTGGGGCAGGAGCCTGCGTGGCACCCTGATGATGGCCAGCAATTCATCATCCCATTCACCAGTGTGGATATTGTAAAGCAACGTGCGGCTGGCGTTGGTTGCATCGGTTGCATGCACCCTGCCGCCTGTCAGGCGCCAGATCAAGAATGAGTCGATCGTGCCAAAATAAAGCTCACCAGCCTCAGCACGCAGGCGCGCACCCTTCACATTGTCCAGCAGCCAGGCAATCTTGGTGCCTGAGAAATAGGGATCGAGAAGGAGCCCGGTCTTCCTGGTCACCAGTGGCTCATGGCCCTCGGCTTTAAGAGCCTTGCAGGCTTCCGCCGTCCGGCGATCTTGCCACACAATGGCCCGGTGGATGGGTTTGCCAGACTTGCGGTCCCAGATCACCGTGGTCTCGCGCTGGTTGGTGATTCCGATCGATCTGATGTCAGATGCCTGGATCTTGGCTCTCTTGATCGCAGCGCGTGCCGTTAGCAGCACCGACTTCCAAATCTCCTCGGCGTCATGTTCCACATGGCCAGATGCCGGGTAGAATTGCCTGAACTCTTTCTGCGCGCTCGCCTTGGGCGAAAGCCGCTTGTCAAAAACAATAGCGCGGGTGGAGGTGGTGCCTTGATCAATCGCCAGAATATAGTCTGCCATCATGGAACTCGTCAGGATTTCTTCGATTCAATATCTTCACCCATATAGCGCCGCAGCGCCAGAATTTCCGCAGGCTTCATGTGCAAACCCAGTTTTGAACGGCGCCAAAGAATGTCATCACTGGACTGGGCCCATTCATTCTCGCGCAGATATTGAATTTCCCGTTCGCTGATTGGCCCAAAGCTGTGGCCAAGATCTGACGCGCGCCCCGCGCCTTTCAAAATATACTGCATGTCAGTGCCGTAGGCGCGAAACAGGCGCAAGACATTCTGCGGCGGTAAAAACGCAAAGGCCTTCTGCTGGGCAGCAATATAGCTGGCCACTTCGCCATAGACCAATTCGCCAGGCAGGCGCGCGCTAACGGTCCATGGTGCCTTGCCCTGCGGTAAATCGACGGGCGGGATGTCTTGTCGGGCCAACCAGCAAAGCTAATGTTACCTTTTATTGGCGCCGAGCTTCGATCTCTTGATTGAGTAACACAAGAAAATGGTCGGCTTCCTGAACGTCGAGCTTAGGTTGGTTCCGGAAACCAATAGTCAGCCTCTGGCCCAAGGCAGGCATACTGAATCCAGTACCTGAAGTCAGGAATTGACCCGCTGCGGACATCTTGTCCATGTGTGAGGCGCTTGCCAACAATTGCCGGGACATGTAAATTTTCCTTTCGAAATTTTCCACTGCAGGCAAGAGTGAACAGCGAGTCGAGCGCCAACTGGTGGCCACTTCGTCAGCTAGAGCCGACTCCCAAAATTGATTGAAGCCGGAATCTATGCCGCACTTGCGAAGGAGCGTTCGATGACCGCCAATAGCGATATTGCCGCAGCTGTGGCCGAAGCTCGTAGGGCGATGGTCGGTTTTATGGCCGCGTTCAACGCGGAGGATAGAGAGGCGATGCAGACGCGCTGGCTTCACTTTCCACACGTCCGATTCCACAGTGGCCGCGTGACTGTGATGGAGACGTCAGACGATTTTGCGGCGAGTGTCTGGGAGCGGAAAGGTGAGGCAGAAGGCTGGGCCAGAACAGCGTGGGATTATGTCGAACTCATTGATGCCGGACTGAACAAGGTTCACTTTCGCGTGCAATTCACCCGATTCCGTGAAGACGGCAGCTCAATAGGCAGTTACAAATCACTCTATATTGTGACGCTGCTGAATGGGCGATGGGGAGTTCAGGGACGCTCCAGTTGGACGGACAAAGGATGACCGCAGTTAGCTAGATGCTGACTCCCAATCCTCCCGGAGGAAGTTTTCAGCAAAAGGTCAGAAGGTATCACGCGGCGCAAAAAAAGGCTGGGCACTTTCGCAATGCGGCCTTCCCATGAGTGCCACCATTGGCTCAACAGTGTACCGGAAAATTCAGCCTGGCGAAGAACTGATCTCTTTGCCGAGTTGAAACAGGCGCGATGCATTGTCGTGGTAGATGGCCTTGAGTGTATCATCGTCCAGACCCAGGCCATAAATCTGCCAACGACCCTGGCTGGGGGCACCAAGTGGATTGTAGTCGAAGTACTCATCCTGCGTTTCCAAGAAGCGATAGTAAGTGTGATACATCGCAAGGCTGGGCCCGCTGTCAGTACCAAACAAGATGCGGCCCTTGTGTTTCTGGAAGAGCCTGCGCGCTGTGAACGGTTGGCGGCCAAGCTCGGCAATTCGCGCGCTGAAATCGATCATCAAGTTGGGGCATTCATCCATGAGTGCATCAACCCAAGCCAAATTTTCTGCGTAGCACGCTGCATGAGCGCCAATAAAAACCGTATTCGAATGGCGACGCACCAGGCGCGCGAAAGCTCCCATTATGGCCATGAAACTGGGGAAAGGTGGCGAAGGAAACTGCCACTCCGGATGGGCATGGAGTTCGTCCCAACGTTCATTGGTGCCATCCAGTGGTTCGAAGAAGGCCACAGGATCGGCCACGTGAACGAGAACGGGAACGCCAAGCTCACCAGCAGTGTCCCAGAGTGGTGCCAGAAGCGGATCATCCACTCTCGCCAAGTTGCCGCTATGGTCACGCACATGCAGTCCAAAATCTTTCCATATCTTGAGGCCCTGCGCACCACGCACGACCTGGGCGCGGAAGCGTTTGGCAGCCTTCTCACCGAACTGCGCGCCATCTTCCGCCCAATGCTGCCAGCCGGGCGAACCAAAGCAAATGAAACGATCAGGATGCGGCTCCTTGAATTTGCGCAGGCGGGCATCCAGGATGTCTTCGCCCCAACCACCATCAAGATCGACGTAACAACGCACCTGAGCGCTGTCGAGAACGTCAATCAATTCCGCAACGGGTTTTGTATCCCAGCCCCCACCGAAACTGGGCCCGAGGTGATTATGTGCATCAATCACTGGAAAACGCGGACGCTCAACCAATGTCTCGCGCCGCACCATTTGCGGCCTTGGTCGAAAATCTTCGAGAGCGAGCCTTTCTTTGAAAACCACATGGACCTCTTCACGGCTGAGTCTGGCTTATTGACTCTTCCGCCGTCTCATTCATAAATTGGTCTGACAACCAGACCACTGGACAAATATGACACTCGCCCTTCCTCCGCAAGTCAACTCATTGAAGCTTCCCCGGCTTGCACGCCCAAAGGCACTGGAAGTGGCAGTGCTGGAGTCACTGGTCGAATTCATCGACCGAGCCGCGATCAATCCGGGTGACCGCCTGCCCAGTGAGCGCGTGTTGTGTGAGGCGCTTGGTGTGGGCCGTTCCACTTTGCGTGAAGCATTGAAGCGCTGGGAAACGCTGGGTATCATTGAGCGCAAGCAGGGCAGCGGTGTTTATCTCCGCGTCAAAGTGGGCTCTAATCTGGTTCACGTTCCGCTGGTACTGGCCAAGCCTTCCAAAGTGCGAAACCTTCTGCAAATTCTGCAGGTGCGCCGGGCTCTTGAGGGCGAGGCAGCAGCCCTTTGCGCATCTTCCGCCAGCGCCGCCAAGATCAGGAAGATTGGAGCTGCTCTGGAGCGCATGGAAGCTGAGCATGCCAAAGGCAATGGCTCAAAGGCGGATTGGGAATTTCACCTCAGCATCTATCACGCCACCGGCAATCCATTCTTTCCGCAGATCATCCAGTCCATGCGCGACCTGCTGCATCAGCTGTGGGAGAACACACTGAAACTTCCGGATTTCGCCGCGGCCTCCTATCCCTTTCACCGCAGCATGTACGAAGCCATCCGTCGCCGCGACCCGAAGGGCGCACGCGTCGAGGCCTGGAAACTGATTGACTCCGTTGAGCGAGAAATACGCGAGGCATTCCCCAATGATGCCTGATCCCGCGCGCGCCGCCACAGCCCTTGCCGAAGCCTCGCGCATCGTTTGCGAAGATGCCGAACATGAACACCGGCCCGTTGTAGGTCCGATCTATCAAACATCGCTCTTCACCTTCAAGGACTTCGATGAGATGCGCAGCGCCTTTGCGGGCCAGCGCCAAGGCTATGTCTATTCACGCGTGGGCAATCCGACAGTCCATGATTTTGAGCGCCGGATTGCGGCCCTTGAAGGAGCCGAAGCTGCGCGTGGCTTTGCTAGCGGCATGGGTGCCATTTCCGCTACCGTCATGTCCATCGTCGAGGCCGGGGACCGCATCGTTGCCGTGCGCCATCTCTACGGCGATGCCTACCGCTTCTTTGAAAAGCTTTTGCCGCGCATGGGCGTGAAAGTGGATTATGTCGATGGCACTGATGCCGACGCTGTGGAAGCAGCACTTCCTGGCGCCAAGCTGCTCTATCTCGAAAGCCCTACTTCAATGGTCTTTGAGCTGCAAGATATTGCCCGTCTCGCAGTTGCCGCCAAACGCCATGGCGTTGTGACTGCCATCGATAATAGCTGGGCAACGCCGATCTTCCAAAAGCCCCATACACTTGGCATCGATCTCGTGCTGCATTCGGCATCCAAATACATTGGTGGCCACAGCGACGTTGTGGCAGGCGTTGTGGCAGGCTCGGCAGTACATATCGCCAAGATCAGTGAACTTACACATCCCTTTTTCGGAGCCAAGCTCGCACCTCAAGATGCCTTCCTGCTCACGCGCGGCTTGCGCACCCTGCCTTTGCGCCTGCGTCAGCACATGAATAGCACCTTGATCATTGCAGACAGGCTCAAGGCCCACGCCAGTGTGGAGAAAGTTCACCACCCTGTTTACTCCAACCACCCGGGCCGCGCCTCGCTCATGGGATTCACCGGCCTTTTCACCTTTGAAGTCGATGACACCATTGATGTGCCGCGATTCTCAGACGCGCTTAAATATTTCCGTTTGGGCGTAAGCTGGGGCGGTCACGAAAGCCTTGTTGTTCCCGTTGCCGCTTCACTGGCGCAGACACCAGGTGTAAATTCTTTTGAGCGCTTTGCGGTCAGCCCGCGCGCCATTCGCCTTCATGTTGGTCTCGAGGACGTTGAAACCCTCTGGTCTGATCTTGAAAATGCACTTGCATCGAGTCTCAAAACAACGGGAGGATAAAATGAGAAAGTTTGCACTATCCATGTGCTTTGGCGTTGCCGCCATGGCACTCAGCACAGCCAGCGCGCTGGCAGATACCACCGTACAATTGGTGGAAGTCATCACCAGCCCGCAGCGCACAGAATTCCTGAAATCCCAACTTGCAGAATTCGAGAAGGCCAATCCGGGCATTCATGTTGAAGTCGTATCCCTGCCCTGGGGTGAAGCCTTCGAGAAATTTCTCAGCATGGTACAAGCTGGTCAAATTCCTGACATGGTTGAGATGCCCGAGCGCTGGATGGGGCTTTATGCCAACAACGGGCAACTTGAAGACCTCGGCGCCTATATGAAGAACTGGGACGAAGCCAAAACGCTGGGTGACCGCGCCAAGCAACTCGGCTCCACCGTAAAAAGCACCCAGTTCATGATACCCTATGGCTATTACATCAACGCCATGTTCTGGAACAAGAAACTGTTCAAGGACGCCGGCCTCTCAGGGCCGCCGCAAACCATGGATGAGTTTGCCGCTGACGCCAAACAGATATCGGCAAAGCTGCCCGGCAAGTATGGCTACTGCCTGCGCGGTGGTCCGGGTGCGTTCGGTTCAATCCAGCAGTTCATGGACAACGTGGATGGCAAGCCGGGTTATTTCAACGCTGATGGCACTTCAATCTTCAATGAGGAAGGTGCTGTGAAGGGCCTGCAGATGCTGGCCGACATCTATCAGAAGGGCTGGGCGCCGAAGGATTCGGTGAGCTGGGGCTTCAATGAGCTGGTGACTGGCTTCTATACAGGCACTTGCGCCATGTTGAACCAAGATCCGGACGCGCTGATCGGCATTGCTGAAAAAATGAAAGCCGATGATTTTGCTGTGGCACCCTGGCCCGTGGGAACCAGCGGCAAGGCCTATCCCGCTCTTGGTTATGCTGGCTGGGCGATGATGTCAGCCAGCAAGCACAAGGATGAAACCTGGAAAGTGATGTCCTTCCTGCTCGACAACAAGCAGAACCTGGGCTGGGCCAAGACGGTAGGCACCTTGCCCATCCACAACGGCGCCGAACAGGACGAGCACTTCAAGACGGAGCAGTTCTCCGGCTGGTTTACTGAACTCAAGGATACGACAAAATACGAACTGGTAACCCCACCAACCTATCTCGAAAATCTCGGCGTCTTCTATGACTCTCAGGTGCCGAAGAACTTCCAGGCCGTATTGCTTGGCCAGAAGACTGCCAAAGAAGTGGCCGATGGTTGGGCCAAGTTCTTGAATGACGAGCAGGCCAAATACATGGCCGCTCACAAGTAGTCTCGAATGGGGCGCGGCCTGAACTGATGCCGCGCCCTTTTCTTGACTCATGAGCTCCCGACCCATGGCTGAAGCGCGCAGTGACGAGATTAATAGCCAGGCGAAGATGCGAAGGCTTCGCATCTGGGCTGAGCCGTGGCTTTATCTGAGCCCGGCATTGATCTTCATTGTCACCGTGCTGCTGTTGCCGCTGGTCATCGGCATTTCCTATTCCTTCTACAAGTTTTCCGCTTTCCATTCTGAATATGCTGGCTTCGATCAATATCGTGCGCTTGCAGCAGATCCGGTGCTCTATCACTCCCTCTCCAACACATTGTGGTGGACAGGAGCGAGCCTGATTTTGCAATTCTTTTTAGGACTGGGACTTGCGTTGATCCTCAACCGGCCCTTCCTCGGCCGAAAGCTGGTGCAGGCGGTGGTATTTCTGCCTTGGGCTGTGCCCACCTTTCTGACCGGCCTCACGTGGGCCTGGCTGTTCAATCCATTGATTGGGCCGATCCCCCATGTGCTGTACTTTCTGGGAATCCAGAGTGAGGCGGTCACGATTCTGGCAAGCCCTGACCATGCCATGTGGGGACCGATTGCAGCCAATGTCTGGTATGGCATTCCCTTCTTTGCCATCACGCTGCTGGCCGCGCGTAAGTCCATTCCAACAGAACTATATGAAGCAGCTTCCATCGATGGCGCCACCGCCTGGCAGCAGTTCACCAAAGTCACGCTGCCCTTTCTT
Organism: Aestuariivirga sp.; assembly: GCA_031424315.1. Lineage (GTDB taxonomy): Bacteria > Pseudomonadota > Alphaproteobacteria > Rhizobiales > Aestuariivirgaceae > Aestuariivirga. Next base: position 13,026 of record JANPHF010000056.1, on the reverse strand, counting down.
GCGCCAACCATTGCTATTACAGTGATGCTACGCACCGTTTGGATCGCAACTTTCGCTGACTTGATCTATGTGATGACGGCGGGTGGACCAGCAGGCTCCACGGAAACCATTGCCACCTATATCTATGTCACCACTTTCAAGGCGCTGGACAAGGGCTATGCTTCGGCCATTGCCGTTTTGCTGCTGGTGCTGCTCATCCTCTACGCACTTCTCGTCATCCAACTGCGCCGCCGCCTGTTGAGGGATTTCTGATGGTCGGAAAGAGCAACTTGCGCCGCGCTTTTGAAGGCACCGGCCTCTACATGGTGGTGGCGCTATATGTGATCTTCGCGCTGTTTCCAATTTATTGGACAGTGAAGATTTCTGTGACGCCGCAGAACCTGCTTTACAGTGAGGGCATCAAACTCTGGCCTAGCAAGATCACGCTGGCCAACTACCGCTCGGTTCTCGCTGCCTCGGATTTCCCACGCTATTTCCTGAACAGCATGATCGTGTCGATTTCAACGTCGTTGCTGGTAACGGCGATTGCTTCGCTGGCGGGCTATGCCCTTTCGCGATTCATCTTTCCTGGCAAGGTCTGGGTGAGCCTGCTGTTGCTGCTGACACAGACTTTCCCGCTAGTCATGGTGATCCCGCCCATTTTCCGCATCATGGGGCAACTGGGCCTCACCGATAATCTCTATGGCCTCATCATCATCTACACGGCCTTTAATATCGCCTTCGCCACCTTCCTCATGCAGTCTTTCTTTGATGGCGTGCCCAAAGACCTTGAAGAAGCCGCAATGATAGATGGCTGCAGCCGCTTCCAGGCCTTGCGCCGGATCATCTTGCCACTCACCCTGCCTGGCATGGGGGCCACCGTAGCCTTTGTTTTCACGGCGGCCTGGAGCGAGCTGCTGTTCGCATTGATGCTGATCAACAGCGAAGGCCAGAAGACCTTCTCAGTTGGCCTGCTCACCTTCATTGGCAAATTCGCCGTCGATTGGGGGCAGATGATGGCCGCTTCAGTGCTGGCGTTGATCCCGGTCTGTCTATTCTTTGCTTTCCTGCAACGCTATCTGGTGACCGGCCTCACGGCCGGTGCCGTTAAAGGATGAACCCATGTCCTCCGTCACCCTGACCAATGTGAGCAAGACATTCGGTGCCGTGAAAGTGCTTTCCGACATAAATCTCACCATCGCTGATGGCGAATTCATGGTGCTCGTAGGTCCTTCAGGCTGTGGCAAGTCCACGCTCTTGCGCGCAATCGCGGGGCTTGAGGAAGTCTCTGGCGGTGAAATTCGCATTGGCGAGCGCAGAGTCAATGATGTTGCGCCGCGTGATCGCGATATCGCCATGGTTTTCCAATCTTACGCCCTTTATCCACATATGGATGTTACCAAAAACATGAGTTTTGGCCTCGTGCTGCGTAAGGAAGATCCAGGCAAGATCAAGTCACGTGTCGATGTAGCTTCTGGCAAACTGGGCCTTGGGGAACTTTTGTCTCGTCTACCCAAGCAACTGTCTGGCGGCCAGCGCCAGCGCGTGGCCATGGGTCGCGCCATTGTACGTGACCCCAAGGTTTTTCTCTTCGATGAGCCACTCTCCAATCTTGATGCCAAGTTGCGCGCGCAGATGCGCACCGAGATTAAGGCCCTGCATCAATCATTGAATACCACTGCCGTCTATGTCACGCATGACCAGGTCGAAGCCATGACCATGGCCAACCGCATCGCGGTGATGAACGAAGGCGTGATCCAGCAGGTCGGTCCACCGCTCGAAGTTTATGACCGGCCAGCCAATATTTTTGTGGCGGGCTTCATTGGATCACCGACAATGAATTTTATCGAAGCCGTGGCAAGCCTCAAGGGCAAGCCCGTTGCGATTTTGAATGACGGCAGCCACCTGTCCATCAGCACCAAGAACGTTAAGGCAGGGCAAAAACTCACGTTGGGTATCCGCCCAGAGCATTTGCAAATGGCCACCGCCGGACTTGCCGGTGAAGTCTTGGTGGTGGAGCCCCTGGGCATGATGACTCAAGTAGTAGTGAAGGCTGCAGGCACTCATGTCGAACTGATGGTTCTGGAACGCACAGACATCGCGCCGGGTGCCAAAGTGAAACTGGCCACCAACCCTGCTTATATTCACACCTTTGACAGGGCAACCGGACGAAGAATTGAGTAATGCCCGCACCTTACCCACGTCGGCTGGACGGGCCTCGTTTAATGCGGGCAATGTCTCTACGAATCTAGGGGCTATTCACATACCGGCCAATGCCCGAAGTCGTGCGAGCTTTAAGGTTGGCTCCTTTGTACTTACCCAACTTACAAAATCAGCAATGCGACGTTCTATTTTTCTATCATGACCTAATGCGATGTCTCCAATGCGGTGATTCAAAAATGGGTTTTCGAAACGCTCAAGCGTGGTAGCAACATAGGCCGTTGCTTGTTCGGTCATTCCGTGCGCAGAAAACCCAGGAATGACCTCTTCTTGGTAGAGGCTGATGATCCTATTCTTGACTTTTGGATCCTGAAGGATATCTCGTACGGTCTCAGCGTCTGGTCGCTTCTCGGCTTTCCAAATTTCAGCAAGAAACGTGTGGCCGAGATTGAGAATATGAAGCTTGAGGCGCGAAAACGGCTCAAGGTCATCAGTATAGATGACACTCGGATGTTGGAAAGGAGGAATCAAACCGGGCTCACGCCTGATTGCCCACAATCCATAGGGTTCCGCAATGGCGCCGACGGGATCGATCGATTCCGAAACAATCCTGTCGACCAGAGTATTGCAGATCATCACCGATTCGAAGAACCAGTGCCTGAATGCTGGGCTCAAATTCCAGGACTCCGACAGGTTGGTCAAAAGCTTTCGCAGCACGCGACCATTGTTGCTGACAAGTTCGCACGGCAAAATGAGGAGAGGCGCAGCACCATTTTCAAACCTGCGCAGAAGCAACGCCAAAAGCTTGGCCGGATAGCTTGAGGGAACGGTGTCATGCGTGGGCAACTGCAATTCGTCTTGGGGTGAAACCTCATAGCCATTGTCGCCGACATTCGAAACGACCAGTTCTGTTTCATCAACGAACAGTTCCACAAGTCTCCGCCATTGGCCGTGAGCATCGAGCGCCTCTGTCACACTTTTAACGATGATGGTTTCATCAATCAGATGTCCGTTATCAAAGCCTCTGAGAATCACGGGAAATCCGGTTGCCTTGTTCAAGGCACCAAGGCGCCCGCCTCGTGCTTCACCCACCGTTGTTTTGACAATCGTGATTGGGCCAATATCCTGCCCCGATTGCCGCGCCTGATGCACGAACAGATCGACATGCGCTTGCAAGAACCGGCTGGTACCGAATTGAAGAATCCGTTGCGCCATTTCAACTGATCTCGATCATCGCTTTGATCAGGCCTCGCTTATCATGCGTCCAGTGCGGCAACATGGTCGTTACTTCATCCAGATTCGTACGATGTGTGATGAGTTTGGAAATTTGTACCTGTCCAGATCTTATCGAGGATATGACCAACTCAAAATCCTCGACCGTCGCGTTTCGGCTTGCAAACAAGGTCATTTCGCGCTTGTGAAAATCCGGATCGAAGAATGTGATATTTTCCTTCACCAAGCCGACCATCACATAGCTGCCGCCGTGGGCCACATAGTCGAAACTTTTCTGCATTGACGCCCGATTGCCAGTTGCATCAAAGACGACGTCGAACCCGTTCCGCCCTGTCGATTTGGCGACATTTTCCGATGCCCTTTCATCGGCTAGGATATTGCGCGTAATTCCAGTGGCAGCGCTGGCCAACGCAAGTCGCGTGGCGTCGCGGTCCATAATCGTCACTTGGCCTCCAGCGATATGGGCAAATAGGGCAGCGCCTAGACCAATTGGGCCAGCGCCGATGACCAGTACGCGCGCCCCAGATTTCATGCCGCTGCGGCGAACGGCATGGGCACCGATCGCCAAAAACTCAACAGAAGCAGCGGCATCCGCCGATAGATCCCCGGCGGGCAATAGGTTTTTTTCCGGCAGACTTAGGTATTCACACATCCCGCCGTCGCGGTGCACACCAAGCACCTCAATCTTCATACAACAATTGGGCTTTGCCTGTTTACAGGCGTGGCATGTGCCGCACGCCAAGTATGGGTTGACCACCACCAATTGACCCCGCGTCAATTTTGACGTCGAATCCGCTTCCTCAACAATTGCTGAAAGCTCGTGACCCATCACACGTGGGTATTCTAGAAATGGATGCAGCCCCTCATAGATGTGATAGTCAGTGCCACATATTCCGACGCGGGATATCCTTACGATAACTTCACCGGCGATTCTGGCTGGCCTTGGGCGAAACTCCGTCGCGATTTCGTGAGGGTTCCGGCAGACTACTACTCTCATCAACGAAGTCATTATCGCTCCAACAAGCATCTGGTGTGGTCTTCAAAATCAAAGACCGCTCAACCGCTTCTTTTGTAGATTGTCCAAATAAACGACCAGCGCGATCAACAGGCCTTCCAGCACCATTTCCCAGAATGGATCGACGTCGAGAAGAACGGCCCCATTCCCCATTGTTGTGAACAATATGGCGCCAGCGATAGCTCCCAGGACAGTGCCACGGCCGCCAAACAGGCTGGCGCCACCCACCACAGCCGCGGCAATGGCCTGCAATTCATAGGCGTTGGCCATTGATGGTGAAGCCACGCTTAATCGTGAAACCAAAAGAATGCCTGCGATTGTCGCCAAACCGGAACTCAACACATAGGCAACCATGGTTATTCTGAAAACGGGAATTCCTTGCCTGCGCGCAGCCTCGCTGTTGGAGCCCAGAGCATAGAGATAACGGCCTGTGCGGGTATATCCGAGGAGATAGTGGACACATGTGCCAATGGCAATCATCGTGAGGAACAGGTTTGGAATTCCAAACACGGTGCCGCGCGCAAAGAGCTTAATGTCCGGCGGCAACCCCCCAACTGTCATTCCGCCTGAAATGAGCAAGGCAAATCCACGATAGACTTGAAGCCCAGCGAGAGTGACAATAAAGGCGGGGATGCCCAATTTCCCAACCGCCACAGCATTTAACGCGCCAATGAACACACCGGCCAAGAGAGCAAGCAAAATCGAAATGGGTATGCCGTAGCCATGCGATAAAAGCTGTGCCGCAAGAACCCCGCAAAATGCGGCCACCGATCCCACCGAGAGATCGATGCCGGCGATGATGATCGTGCACAAAACGCCAATCGCGATGATGGCTGAAATGGATACCTGGCGCATCATGTTGCTGATGTTGTCGCCAGTCAGGAAATTGGGTGCGGTGATTGACAAGGCAATCCATAACACGATGGTGAAGGTCACAACATAGGTTTCGACAGGCAGGCGCTGGAATAGTGCGCCCAGGGAATTGCTCTTCATAGTCACTCCGACAAAATTGGACGGCAAGAATCGAGGCCGGGGCGGAGGGAACGCCCCGGCTCGACGCGTTGTCGGACTAGTTGCCCGTATAAGGCGACATTTTGCGCTTGGTGACGTCCATCAAACCAGCAAATGCCGGATCGTTCATATTTGCCTTGGTCACAGCACCAACGCCAGTGTCAACGTTCTTGGGAAGGCGAACGCCATGTGCTGCGGCATAGCCATCCCAAACGCCAGCATAACCCATCATGTAAGGATCCTGGACGATTACTGCATAGATCGAACCATCATTCAGATGTTCAACTTCGCCTTTGTCGGCATCGAAAGCCACGAGGCAGAGCTTGGCACCCAGCTTTTTCTCGCTGATGGATGTTCCGGCACCGGTTCCCATTTGAGCGTTATCGGCAAATATGCCTGCAAGATCTGCATCCTTGGTTAGCATGTCTGCAGTGAGGCTCATGCCTTCAGCTTCTTCATTGTTTGCAACGCGGTTGCCTACAAGTTTCAGATCGGGATAAGCGGCAATACCATCCTTGAAGCCCTTGTCGCGAGAATCGAGGGATTCATGGCCAGCCATGGCGGTGATGAACGCCACCTTGCCGGCAACTTTGCCGGTGCGTTCCTTGATGCAGGTGGCCATGGCATCAGCAGCGGCCTTGCCACCGGCCACGTTGTCGGTAGTAAGGAAAGAAGCAAACTTGTCGGTCTTCGCGCCTGAATCAATAATGATGACAGGTATGCCAGCCTTTGTAACGGCCGCAACGGGATCACCCAATGCTTCAAAAATCGTGGGCGAAATCACGATCGCCGAAGGCTTCTTTCCTGCGGCGCCTTCGAGAACAGCGATCTGGCCTGCGGCGTCGTCCTTTGGCGTGCCGAGCTCTTCGATCTTGATGCCCAGTTCCTTGCCAGCTTGTTCCGCACCCTTGAATACTGTCTGCCAATATTCTGAAGTGGTGGCCTTTACGATTACTGCGACTGTATCCTGGGCCTGAACTGCAGGCGCAGAAAACAGCGCCAGAGTTGCGACCGAGGCCGCCATTGTAAATTTCTTCAACATTTTGTTTCTCCCTTTGTCAGCCGTCAAGCGGCTATTTCTTGATCGTTGTAACCAGTCATATATTTAATCAGCTTCTCCTGTGTCGTTTCTCCTGCTGTTGTTGTGTGAACGATTGATCCTCGAAACATCACTGCAATCCTGTCGGCAACTTCGAGTATCTCGACCAGATTGTGGCCAATGTAGATTACGCCAGCACCGGAGGCCGCAAGCTCACGGGCGTATCTGATGACATTCTCCCTCTCCATCACGGCAAGGGCCGCGGTGGGCTCATCCATGATGACGACCTTGGCTTTCCAATAGATCGCCCGGGCAATGGCTACCGCTTGGCGTTGCCCTCCCGAAAGGCGCGCGACTGATTTCACCTTGCCAGGTATGTGACTATTGAGCCTGCCGAGGAGCGAAGTGGTTTCCTCGCGAATGCGACGGTTGTCGACATAGGGGAGGATGCCAAGCAGCCGCTGCATGGGTTCTCGGCCAAGAAAGATATTTGCGCCGACGGACAGGTCATCGGCGAGTGCCAAATCCTGATAGACAGTCTCGATGCCCCGTTCACGCGCCTGCCGGGGGGTGAACAAGTCGATCCGTTCACCATCAAGGGTAATCTCGCCAGAATCAGCGCGATAAACCCCCGAGATATGTTTGATAAGAGTTGACTTGCCGGCCCCATTGTCGCCCACCAGCGCCAGCACTTCGCCGCGCCGAAGCTCCAAGTCAACACCGCGCAGTGCTTCCACAGGGCCGAAGCTCTTCCGAATGCCGACGATCTTGAGAATGGGATCGATAGGGGACATGTTTTTTGAGGCTCAAAAACTGCTAGTATCTTTTCCATAAAAGACGGATATAAGGCGAAAGTGTCAACTTGTTTTTTAAGGTCAAAAAAATGAGATTGAAGACCGGTGACAAGAAATTGCAAATTGAGGTGAAATCATGCGCGGCGAAACGGTGTTCAAGCAGACTTTCAATCGTACAATTGAATTTCTGGGGGATTTTGAAATCAAGGGTGTGGTTCCATCGGAAACCATCCTGACGCGGAACCTCAATGCGAGCCGAACGACCGTGCGAAAGGTTCTGGCAGAACTTCAAAAACGCAAGATCCTTGGTGGGTCATCGGGCGAATGGGTCGTTGCAAGACGACCGCGGTCAAAAGATTTGTTTCCCGACAGCGAGACGGTCACGACTTCTGCACAGGTCGAGAAGAAATTCATGGAATGGATGCTGCGCGGTGACCGCAAGGCAGGAGATGTCGTCAATGGGCTTGAGTTGGCGCGACAATTTGGGGTCTCAACAAATGCCATACGTGAATATCTGAACCGGTTTGGTCGCTTTGGATTGATCGAGCGTCGCCCCAACTCGAGTTGGATCATTCGGGGGTTTACGAAGGAATTTGCGCTGGAGCTTTTCGAGGTCCGCGAATTGTTTGATACGCGCTCGGCAATTGCTTTTGCCACCCAATCGGAAAGTTCTCCTGCCTGGAAAACACTACGAAAACTGGAAATCGAACACCGTGCCTTGTTGCGAAAGATTTCAAGCCACTATCAGGATTTTTCTGATCTGGATGAAAGATTTCACCGCTTGGTCAACAACGCTTCGAACAACCGGTTCATCGCAGATTTCTACGAAATCATCTCGCTGATTTTCCACTACCACTACCAGTGGAACAAGGTTGACGAGAAACAGCGTAACCGCGCGGCCATACTGGAACATCTGGATTACATTGAAGCTCTTTTTAGCCGCGATCCGAAGCGCATTGAGTTGACCTGCAAGACCCACCTCAACTCTGCTCGCAAGACCCTTCTGGCGTCAATCAGCACATCGGCACCGAGCACGAAGGAGCGAAAGGAATGACCACAAGGAAGCTGTTGAGCATTGGCGAGTGCATGGCGGAACTGCAACTAACCGGGGGCGGTCTTTACAGTCTCGCCTTTGGCGGTGATACGCTCAACATGGCGTGGTATGTGAGGGCCCTGACACATCTGCACGACATCGAAGTAAATTTTTTAACTGCAGTGGGCAGTGATCCACTTTCCAAAGAATTGATTGCATTTCTGAATCGGCACAAGGTTGGAACGGAGTTGGTCCGTGAAGTTTCCGACAGGAATATTGGTTTATATCTCATCACTCTTGTCGAGGCTGAGCGCAACTTTACTTACTGGCGGAGTGCATCAGCGGCGCGGTTGTTGGCGCAAGACGGTGAACTTCTAACGGCGGCGCTATCTAAAGCTGATGTGATCTATTTTTCAGGCATCACACTTGCCATTCTTGAGCCCGAACATCGGGAAGACTTCCTGGCCGGATTGCGAAGGGCAAAGGCGCTTGGCGCAATGATTGCTTTTGATTCAAATGTCCGGCGCAGGCTTTGGCCAAGTGATCAGGTCATGAAGCAAGCGGTGATTGCGGGTTACCAAGTCGCCAGTTTGGCATTGCCGACCTTTGGAGATGATGAGGCTTTGTTTGGGGATGTGAACCCCGTTGATTGCGCAAAACGCATTGCCGACTATGGCGTCGGGGAAGTGATCGTCAAGGATGGCGGCCGACCTTGTCACATTTTGGCCGAGGAAAAACTTTCAACAGTTGCACCAGATCCGGTGATAGGAATTCTGGACACGACGGGAGCTGGCGACAGTTTCAATTCCGGTTATGTGGCAGCGCGAATGGCAAACCAATCGCCCCGGAATGCAGCGAAATTGGCCCACAAGGTGGCTGGTCGGGTCATTTGCGGGCGGGGTGCTCTGCTTGACATGGACCTCTTCTCGGATCTTCGCGTGGCTTGACCTATCCGTGGGCACCGCGCATTTCGCTCTGCGTGTTGCTACGATGGGCCGGGAACCCTCCAATCTTCAAGTCACGCTTTCTGTTCCATTGGGGCTGAACCGGGAAAGGTGTTCAATCCCGTCAGTACTTTGACTGGTGCCACCTTACGCGCCATTTTCGGAGATGGAGACACCGCAAAGCTCGTTGAGGGGCTCATGCGCGAAGTTGAACAAGTGGCCAAGGAGGTCGGCGCTTCCGCTCTTGTTCTCCATGTTGTTCTTCACCTCAATCCAAAGAATTTCGTCGAATTCGAGCCACCTGACTGATGATTTGTCGCCAAAAGACGTAGCATTCGGCCCGCAGCCCTAGCTCGGAGTCTTAGCGGCATGCCTCAATTGTTATTCGCAGTTGTGCTGGCGGAACACAGCACATTTTTGGTGCGTGGTCGGACACGTCGCCTATTTGGAGGCTTTGTGAATCTCACGAGAAGGCGGTGCCCGGCGGCGCTCGGACGGCAGGTCCGGGCAGAGGACGAGCTTACCTTCGAGACCGCCCTTCTCGAGGCGGCGATGTGCTTCGGCTACCTCATCGAAAGCTATGCGCTCGGCAACTCTAGGCCTAATGGCGCCAGTTACCAGCATATCAAATAGCCGCGCCAGATCATCTCGAAACCAAGTTGGAGGTCGGGCCCGCATCACATTGATCGAGTAGAAGCGGGCACGCTTACCACCAGGCAGCCATCCCCACAGATAGAGTCGCGCAATTCGTCTAAGCACGGCCAGAATACGCTGCCGCTCTTGCACGTCGGCCGAGTAGCCATAGGCGATAAGCAAACCGCCGCGCTTTAGTGCCGCAAAAGAATCCCGATACCCGTGCTCGCCGATGACGTCGAGGACAACATCGAACCCACCCGGCAGTACGCGCGTGAAGTCTTCGCGTTGGTAGTCGATCGGCGTGGCACCCTGTTGACGGATCAGTGCTGCATGTACGCCGTTCGCGGCGCCCCACAGCTCCCGCCCAAAAAGCTGACATAGTATGGACATCAACTAACCGACAAGTGTGACCCAAAGCTGATAGAATGACCACCACGCGCCTTCGCGCGGTTACCCGCCTAGTCCCGTCGGCCAATGACACAGATGGCGGACACCAGCTTGAGCACCGGCTCATGGGTTTCATTTCTGTAAAATCCAGCAGCGTCCATCACTGACTCAGTTCTTTCGGCATGTCGAAAGCATCATCACGCGCAGCATTCTTGTGTCGAGGCAGATAAGCCGCGGCACAGACACCGCCGGTCTTCAGCGCACCGAAAATCAGGCCGAATGCTTCATCTCTGTCAGTGAAAAACTGCACGACGTTGGCCGGACTCTGCTTATTAAATGTCACTTTCAGCGCAATGGCGGGTTCACAGCCGATTTCGAGAACACTCTCGCCACCCGATAGATCAAGTAGTTCAACCGCCCATAGATAGCGTTCTATATCGGACGTTCTGTTGCCATGATTGTCCTGCCGTGCGGCCAAGTGGCTCGCTTGGCTTGGCAAGTAGACTGACTATTGAAGATCGTCAGGACATCGCTCGGGCTTCGGTTTTGTGAAAAAGCAGTTGCGTCACAGACCTAAAAGACGACAGGGCGAAGAAAATCAGAACTGTCGCAAAGGCATGTTTGAACTGCATTGGCGCAAGCGAGAACATCCCGGCAGCGATCTTATACCACGACTACAACACCACAACACTTGTGACGCACAGAAATGCAACTGCTCCAAGAAGTCCCAATTTATCTGATGACGGACACGTTGCAGGTAGACTTGCACTACCAATAAGAGGAACCGCCAAGCGTATGAGGACGGCGAGGGCAAGTGCAATAGTGTAGCAGAAGACTGAACCCTAGCGATTAACTAAAACGCCCTTTTTTTCATAGGGACTTGGTGAAGGACCGGGCTCACTGATGCCACAGAAATTGGATCAATGTCAGTTACAGGACAGACCCAGGTGGTCCGCTTTGAGTTTTTGGACCGATCTAAACGAGAGTCTCCGGCAGTGTTGGACTCATAGGACCATTCCTATGAGCGGTAAACAAGCTCATCGGCGGCCTCTCGCCGATTGCGCTATGCGGTCTCACTTCGTTGTAGTCCTGGCGCCAAGATTCGATCTTCCTGCGGGCGTCGTCAAGATCGAGGAACCAGTGCTGGTTCAGGCAATCAAGCCTGACACGGGCATTGAAGCTCTCGATGAACGCATTGTCTGTGGGCTTGCCAGGCCGGCTGAAGTCGAGGATGACACCGTTTGCATACGCCCAGAGATCGAACTCCCGCGAGGTGAACTGGCTGCCATTGTCGACCCTGATGCTGCGCGGTTTGCCAAAGATAGCAACGGCGTGGTCGAGCATCGAGACGACGTCGGACGTTCTCGCTTGGTGTCCGACCCAGAGCGCCGGACAGACCCTGGAGAAGTTGTCGATCAAGGTCAGAACCCAAAGCCGCGTACCATCGAACAATTGATCATACATCCAGTCCATGGACCAACAGTCATTGGGTGCAATGGCGGCTATCCGATCATCCCGCAATTTCGCCATGACCCTTCGCCGCGGCGGCTTGTGTCGCATTTGTAACCCTTCCAGCATGTAAAGGCGATAGATGCGCGTCCGGCCTGCCGACCATCCTTCGCGTTGTAACAAGATGTGAATCCGCCGGTGGCCGTAGCGAACCCGTGTCTCGGCAATCTCGCGAATGCGTTTGCAAAGCAGGGCCTGCTCAGGACGTCTCGATCGATACAGATACATCGATCGATGCAAGGAAAGGACCCGACAGGCTCGTCGCGTCCCGACCTGGAAGCAGGTGCGAATGTGATCGACCAGCTCCCGCGCCTGGGCAGGCCTCAGACTTTTTTTCGGAGAACCTCTGCAACATCTCCTTGTCGAGACTCAAATCCGACACCAGTCGGCGAAGTCGGGCATTCTCTTCCTCCAGGAGCTTCAGCTTGCGCACCTCCAAAGGCATCAATCCGCCGTAGCGATCCTTCCAGCGATAAAACGTCGCTTCAGCTATTGCCAGCTTGCGGCATATATCCGCAACTGTCGTGCCCGTCTCTGCCTGTTGCAGCGCAAAGGCAATCTGTTGATCGCTGAACTTTGATTTCTTCATCGGTCAGACTCCTTTCAATTCAGCCTAGCCGGAAATCTCTCATTCAGATCGGTACAAAATCCTCAGTGCAGACCAAGGCATAGCTCAATGAACTGGATTTGTCAGGTCTGGGTTAATCTCCTAGAGATCAACCGGAAAACGGTCGAGAAACTGCGCGAGGCATTTAGGAACGATGAAACCAGAACATCAGCCCTCGAATTGATCCGCAGCCTTGTCGAAAAGATTGTAGTCCATCCGAAGGAAGGGGGAGCCTTTGAGATCGAGTTAGTTGGCGAAATTGCGAAAATGGTTGAAATCGCCCTTCAATATGATCGTGGTCTCCCAAACATACGAACGGCGTTCAACGAAGTTGAACGCCGTTCGGTAAAGGTGGTTGCGGGAGCCAGAAACCACCGACAGTTGACTATTTCGTGTGAAATTTAAGTGAATGATTTCAATGTAAATGCAGAATCGGTTTCGCCCTCAGCTTGTTTTCAACGGGCACATGTAGATTATTTGCAGCATTTGATTAACAACATGGCAGCTTTCAACTGAATATCGGACTAGGAGCAAGGCGTGACCAACTTCTGAATTTGACCCAAGGCAGACAAGTTGAAGTCGCAGCAAGAAAGTCAAATTTGGCCAGCAGCGGTCAATCCCGCGTTGGAAATCTGGAAGAGGGGTTCAATTTACCTTTTCAATCAGGTTTTGAGACTGG
>JANPHF010000055.1:0-45232 GCA_031424315.1 Aestuariivirga sp. | reverse complement strand
AGCATCGAAACCATGATGTGGATTTCACCGGAAGACGCCTACAAACTTCGCCCTTCACCTGAATAGAGTTAAGCCGCCTCTGCCTCTGTCGGCATCATGCCCAGCGCTTGCAGATAGACATCCAGCAGCGCTTCTTCTTCCATGCGTTCTGAAGGCTCTTTCTTGCGCAGCGAAATCACCTTGCGCAGGATCTTGATGTCATAGCCATTGCCCTTGGCCTCGGCGTAAACTTCCTTGATGTCGGCAGCGATGGTCTTTTTTTCTTCTTCCAGGCGCTCGATGCGCTCCACCAGCTGCTTGAGCTGGCCTTCGGCAAAAGTCGTTTTGGTCTTGGTGGCCACGTTGAAAACTCCGGTTCTTGAACTTGGGGGATCAGTGCGAAGGCTTGTGGGCCTGTTTATCGCCCGCTTGGTGTTTGGCTTTCCATTCCTCATAGGGCATGCCGTAAATCATTTCGCGGGCGTCATCGCGTGTAACGGCAACGCCTTGCGCCTTGGCGGCATCCTCATACCAATTGGAAAGGCAATTTCGGCAAAACCCGGCCAGATTCATCAAATCAATGTTCTGCACATCAGTGCGCTGGCGCAAGTGCTCAATCAGGCGGCGAAAAGCAGCCGCTTCAAGCTCAGTCTGGGTTTTCGGATCAGGCTTCATGCCGCCTACATAGGCCGCAAACCAGCGCCCGCCAAGCCTCTGACGCAACTTCTCAACGCCACATCCACAGCCCAAACGAAACCGTTGATATTTGCCGGAAATCAACCACCACTTGTCGCAAGGGCCAGAATCCCTTACTGAGAGGCCGTTTGGGCTCTCTGCCCAAGATTTGCTATAATGGCTGTGGAGATAAGGGGCATGAAACGCATTTTGATGGCTGCCAGCTTGGGCGCAGGGCTTGCCCTGGCTTCAATGCCTGCCAAGGCCGATCTGCAGCTCTGCAACCGCACGGCCAGCAAGGTGCAGGCTGCCGTAGGCTATAAAGACAAGGATGGCTGGGTGTCCGAGGGCTGGTGGTCGGCCAACCCGCAAGCCTGCATGAAACTGGTTCAGGGTTCCCTGCAGGCCCGATACTATTACATCTATGCGATTGACCGCCAAAAGGGCGGCAACTGGGGCGGCAAGGCCCTCTTCTGCATGAAGGAAAAAATCTTCACCATCCGCGGTATCAATGATTGCCAGGGCCGCGGCTTTGAACAGCAAGGCTTCTTTGAAGTCGACACTGGCGAAAAATCTGATTGGACCGTCAACCTCTCTGATGACAAGGCGCCAGCGGCCAACGCTCCGGCTCCGGCACCCGCGCCACAGGCCGCGCCTGCGCCTCAACTAGGCACAACTGGCAATACACAGGCCCAGCCACTGCCACTGCCTGCACCTGATGCAACGCCACCCGCGAATACCAACACTCAGCAAGGTCAATAAAATTGCGTAGAAACCGTAAAGTCAAAATCCTGGCCACGCTTGGCCCGGCCTCCAACACCCGTGAGATGATCGAGAAGTTGTTCATCGCCGGAGTTGATGTGTTCCGCATCAACATGAGCCACACAAAGCATGATTTGCTGCGTGAGCTGCATGGCCACATCCGCGCCGTGGAAGCGAAGGTAAATCGCCCCATCGGCATTCTGGCCGACTTGCAGGGTCCCAAAATCCGCATTGGCACTTTCGCAGACAAACAGGTTCAGTTGCAGGCTGGCGACACTTTTGTGTTTGATACCAGCCCTGCTCCCGGCGATGCCAAACGTGTGTTCCTGCCCCATCCCGAAATCTTTGCGGGCGCAAAGGTAGGCGACAACTTGCTGCTGAACGACGGACGCATGCGCGTCCAAATCACCAAGGCCACGGCAGATAGGTTGGATACAACGGTGATCTATGGTGGCACATTATCTGACCGCAAGGGCGTGAACCTGCCAGACACACTGCTGCCCATTCCCGCCCTCACCGAAAAGGACCGGGCCGATCTGGAGGCCGCAGCATCGCTGGGTGTGGATTGGATTGCACTGTCCTTCGTGCAGCGCCCGGAAGACGTTGAAGAGGCCCGCAGCCTGGTGAAGGGCCGCGCCGGCGTGATGGCCAAAATTGAGAAGCCTTCTGCGCTACCTGTGCTTGAAGGCATCTTGAAATTTGCCGATGGCCTGATGGTGGCACGTGGCGATCTCGGCGTGGAATTGCCATTAGAAACGGTTCCTTCGAAACAGAAACATATCACCCGCTTGGCCCGGCGCTATGGCAAGCCAGTGGTTGTGGCAACCCAGATGCTTGAATCCATGATCACCGAACCCGTGCCCACGCGCGCCGAAGTGTCTGACGTGGCGACAGCCGTTTATGAAGGCGCCGACGCGGTGATGCTTTCAGCCGAGAGCGCCTCTGGCGCCTGGCCCGAAAAGGCCGTTCAAACCATGGACAGGATTGCTCAGTCAGCAGAGAGCGATATCTATTATCAGGGCATTGTCCATGCCCAGCGCACCGATTCTGATCACACAACAGCTGATGCCATTTCCGCTGCCGCGCGATCGATTGCCGAAACCCTGCAGGTGCCCACCATCGTTTGCTACACAGGTGGCGGCGCCACCGGCAACCGCGTGGCGCGTGAACGCCCCTCCATGCCCATTCTGGCACTCACTCCCATTGTCAACACGGCCCGCCGCCTGGCCCTCACATGGGGCCTTCACCCACTGGTGGTGCCGGATGCCAAGAGCCTGGATGAGATGATGGCCAATGCCGGCGAACTGGCCTTCAGCGAAGGCTTCGCCAGGCCGGGCGAGAAGATCCTCATCACCGCAGGCGTTCCCATCGGCAACCCCGGCAGCACCAACATGCTGCGCGTTGCCATTCTGGGCCCAGGTGGCAAGGGCGTTTAGTTTCTGCCCGTTCTCAGTATTTCCTTGCCGATGATGCGAACCAGAAACAGCGCCACCACAATAAGAACGGCCATGAGCATAATCGTGGCCTTGTCTCCTTGTTGAAATTGGAATGCACCATCAGTGTGCCGCACCCACAAGAGCAACCCGATGATCAGTGCCAGCAATCCGGAAATTGCCAGGCACATCAGCCGTACAATCATCAACACCAGTTTTGGCAGGGTTGAAAAATCAGACATTGAGCGGCTCATCAGGGCTAGGCATGATGGGTCGAACTTAAACGAGCTGGCCTGATGTCCAAGAACAAAATTGACCGCACAAAACTGAAGTCTGCAACACGGCTTGCAACCGCTTCGCGCCAATACAACGAGCACGGCATGGTGAACCCGGCTGTGTATCACGCCTCCACTGTTACGTTTCCTGATGTTGAAACACTGAACTCTGGCAAGCAGCCCTATGTTTATGGCCGCCGTGGCACGCCCACGTCGCGCGCGATTGAAGAGGCCATCGCCGAACTGGAGGGTGGTTATGGTTGCAGAGTGGCGCCCTCGGGCCTCGCTGCTGTATCCATTGCGCTGCTGGCCTTCCTGAAAGCGGGCGATCATCTGTTGATGGTGGATACAGTTTACGAGCCAGTTCGCCACCTCTGTGACGAAATGCTGCCAGGCCTTGGCATCGAAACCACCTACTATGACCCGCTGGCGGGCGAAAAGCTCCGTACACTGATCAAACCCAACACAAAGGTGGTCTATCTTGAGAGCCCCGGCTCGCGCACCATGGAAGTGATGGATGTGCCTTTGTTAGCGCGCATCGCCCATGAGCATGGCGCGATTGCAATGATCGACAACACCTGGAGTGCGGGCCACTTCTTCAAGGCCTTTGCTCATGGCTGCGATGTGTCGATTCAGGCGGCCACCAAATATATCGTTGGCCATTCCGATGCAATGTTCGGCTCGGTGGTGTGCAACGAGGCCACCTGGCCGCGCTTCAGCAAGATTTATGGCCTGATGGGCCAGTTCGCCGGGCCTGACGACATGTATCTGGCGCTGCGCGGACTTCGCACGCTGGATGTGCGTTTGGAGCGCCACATGAAATCAGCGCTAACCGTGGCGGAATGGCTGCGGACGCGGCCGGAGGTTGAAACCGTGCTGCACCCCGGCCTTTCCAATGCGCCGGGGCATGAATTGTGGAAGCGCGATTTCACTGGCGCTTCCGGCTTGTTCTCGCTCATTCTTAAGCCGACGTCTGAACAGGCCGTAGCAGCGATGCTCGACGGAATGGAACTGTTTTCCATGGGCTATAGTTGGGGCGGCTTTGAAAGTCTAATTGTGCCCTTCAAGCCACAGCGCACCGCCACACATTGGCAAAGCGCGGGCCAGGCCTTGCGCCTGCACATCGGACTCGAACATCCGGATGACCTTATTTCTGATTTAGAACAAGGCTTTGCGCGACTCAAAAATTCTCCTTGAACGGTCATTGAAATGCCAGAATTAGTTCCTATATCTCGCTCAGAAAGGAACTTTACATGCGGTATCTCAAACACCTGATCGCCTTCGCTCTTGTTTCCCTCGGCCTTGTGATGCCTGCCAGCGCGCAGGCAGCAGATGACCCGGAGCTGATCTTCAAGAAAAACACTGTGTTCCACCTGCTTTCGCCCGATGCGAAACTGGGCACCTATGTAATTGATGATCCGCAGGTGGAAGGCGTGGCCTGCTATTTCACCGTGCCGGAACAGGGCGGTTGGACGGGCTGGGCAGGATTTGCCGAACAGCGCTCGGAAACTTCCATTGCCTGCCGCCAGGTTGGCGCCGTGAAGATCAACGCCAAATTCCAGCAAGGTGAAGACATCTACCAGCAGCGCCGCAGCCTGTTTTTCAAGACAATGCATATCGTGCGTGGCTGCGACGCCAAGCGCAACGTGCTGGTCTATCTCAGCTACACCGACAAGCTGATTGATGGTTCCCCGCAGAACTCAACTTCGACTGTGCCGCTCATGCCCTGGGGCACTGATGCCGCGCCCAAATGCGGTGATTTCCTGAGCCAGTAACCAAAAAAAGTGGCGCGGGTGATGCACAAGGCTTCCGCCCTGTTTCAACCGCGCCAATAGGATCCTGTCCAACGCCGCCAATTTGCCACTCCGGCAGCTAGCCGCCTTGATCTGCGTCAATAACCTTATCCTTTAACCTCGCCAGCAAACAGCAGGCAAAGCCACCGGCTTTTCATCCTCCACGGCATGCAACTTGAAAGCATGGCGCAAAGGAAGGAGAAGCAGCATGGTAAATATCCCGCGCCCCGTTCAATATTTCATTCTGGGAACAGGCATCAGCATTGCCCTTGCCCAGCATGCCATCGCACTCTCTGGCCATGTGCAGGGCCTTCATGGCCGCCTTACGGCCCTGCTCCACCACATTGAAAGCCACTTTGGCCTGCCAGTGGAAGTCACCTCGGGCTGCCGATCCTGGAGCCATAACCACCGCATTGGTGGTGCGCGCGAATCCTGGCACCTGCGCTGTGATGCGGCCGACATCAAGATCGGCGGCGTGAACAAATACAATCTGGCAGCCTATGCCCGCGGCCTTGCCGGGCGCGGCGGCATTGGCACTTATTGCCATGACAGCTCAATCCATATTGATGTGGGCCCAAGGCGCGAATGGAACTGGGGTTGTGGAGGGCAGCGCCATTTTCACACCAGGCTGGCCAATGGCGACTATTCCTACTCCCACTTCGCCAAGCATTGGCATGGCCACCGCCGCCACGTGCGGGTCAGCATGGCGCGCAGCGCGCCTTGAATGTGAATGAAATTGGCGACCCCGGCATGATTCGAACATGCGACCGACGGATTAGAAATCCGTTGCTCTAGTCCAGCTGAGCTACGGGGCCACAAGCGCCAGCGTAATGGCCAAAGGTTAATGCGTCCAGTTGGTCGTGCGGCCGAATTTGAAATTGTCAGGATAGGATTTCTTCTGCATCCGCACCGGGCCTTCAACTTCCACCTGATAGGCAATGCCGTTGCGGCGAGCGTATTCCTCGGCCTCGGCCTGCGTGTCGAAACGCAATTTCACCTGGGTTGTGGTGTCGCCCGAGGTCCAGCCCATCAACGGGTCGGCAGTGGGGCGCGTTTCACGCACGAATTCAAGAAACCATTCTTTGGCTTTGCCCTTGCCGGATTGCATGGCGCTGCGGGCGGGCTTGTAGATGCGTGCGGTCATCTCATTCTCCGAACTGCTACAAAGTGGTCGGGGCGGCGGGATTCGAACTCGCGACCCCCTGCGCCCAAGGCAGGTGCGCTACCAGACTGCGCTACGCCCCGACTGCTTTGTGGCCCGTGAATAACCGCAAGCGCGGCAAAGAGCAACCACGCTTTTGCGCCTAAAAAAGCGCTCCGCGCGCGGCCTTCCACAACACCCATTGCTTGGCAAGCTGGCCGATTTCAGCACCCCGCGAGGTCAGTTTGGGCCCGCGCTTCCTGCATTTGGTGAAAGTGGGTGCAGCCAGTGCCGCATGTAGAAAGGCCGGGGCCACGGCAGGCTTGATCGTTCCCGTCAGTCCATGCAATTCCGCCAACCGTTTTTCGCCAGCTATGCGAATCTCGGACAAGGCTGTCGACGCAACCTCTTCATGCTGAGGTTCGGCCAAATTTTCTGGTGTGAGTCCATGCCGCCCAAGAATATCTTTGGGCAGGAAGCATTGCTTCAAGCCCAAGGCTTGCGGCAGACGGGCCAAAACCTGCGACAGCCCATAGCCCACGCCAGCAAGGCCTGCGGCCTCTCCACACAGGAGCGCCGCATCCTGATCCAGAATCATCGAACCCAAGCGCACCAGTGCGCCCGCAGTTTCGCCCAGGTATCCTTCCAGATCATTGAGGCTGGGCATCGGGTCTGAATAGAAATCGAACTGGTGCGCACGGGCCATGTTGACCAGCGCGAATTTCGGTATGTCACCTTCCTTGATTGCGTCAGTCAGAGCCTTGGCCACCGGATGAGCCTGTGCCTCTCCAGCGTAAATGCCATCCAACGCATCCAGCCACCATTGCAGGCGAATCTCGGCCAGTTGTGGCTCACTCACCAGCGATGCAATACGCTCCACTTCAGCATGGAAGGCATAGAGCGCAAGGAGATGCGGGCGCTTGGCTTCAGGCGCAAAGAGGGCAGCAAGATAACGGTCACGGTCGAATTGCCGCACGAGGGCTTGCACCTCATCCATTACGGCACCGCAATCAGCGCCGCCGCCACACGGCGCGCCTCACCGAACATCAGGTTATAACTATGAACGGCGGCAGAGGTGGACATCGCATCCGCACTGATCCCAGCCTTCTGAAGCCGCTCCGCGAGGCCAGGCGCGATGCGGTTGAGCCGCGCACCTGAGCCCACCACCAGAAAATCGATTTCCTCGGCCTCGGCAAACACGCCGGTATAGTCTGCGCCATCCCACGCGCGCATGCCCGATGGCAGGATTAACAGATGGCCGCGGTGCGAATGATCGCCAAAGCGAAAGCCGCCATCACCGAAAGACGTGATAGCGCGTCGCTCTGGCAGGAATTTCATCGCGCCTTCTTGGCGTCTGCCGCTGCCATTTCACGCTTGGTGCCGAAAAGGATGAGCACGGGCGAAGCAATGAAAATGGAGGAATAGGTGCCGACCACCACGCCCCAGATCATGGCGAAGGAGAACCCATGAATCACTTCGCCGCCGTAGAAATACAGCGCCAGCAACGCCATCAATGTGGCCAGCGAGGTGAGGATGGTACGCGGCAGCACCGAGTTGATCGAGAAATCGATCAGGTCAGCCAGCCCCATGCTCTTATAGCGCCGCAGGAATTCACGGATACGGTCAAACACCACCACGGTGTCGTTGAGCGAATAACCCACGATGGTGAGAATCGCGGCGATGATCGACAGGTTGAATTCCAGCCCAATGAGCGAAAACAGGCCGAGCGACAGAGTCACGTCATGCAGCAGTGAGATCACCGCACCAAGCGCAAACTGCCATTCAAACCGCGCCCAGAGATAAAACAGCACGAAAAAGATGGAGAGCATCACGGCGCCTGTGGCCTGCTGCGTGAGTTCTTCCGAAACCTTGGCGCCCACCGTTTCCTTGGAGCGCACTTCGACTGTGGGGCCAAGCGCATCCACAACGCGTTTCTGCGCGGCCTGCTCATTGGCATCGCCGCCACCCTGCGCCGGCAAGCGGATCAGCACGTCATTGGGGCTGCCGAATTGCTGCAGTTCCACCGAACCAAGGCCGAGATTGTTCAACGTGAGGCGCAAGTTATCCAGATGGGCCGCTTCTTGCGTGCGGATAGTGATGACCGAGCCGCCCTTGAAGTCGATGCCATAGTTCAGGCCCTTGGTGGCGAACAACACAATCGAAAGGGCGCAGAGAATGCCCGACACGAAAAAGCCAAAGCGCGAAAAGCGCATGAACGGGAACTTCGTGTCATCAGGGATAAGGCGAAGGGGTTTCCAGCGCATCAGAGGTTAATCTCCTTCGGCTTGAAGCGCCGCACCCACATGGCAACCATGAAGCGCGTGAGAACAAAGGCCGTAAACATGGTGGTGATGATGCCAACGCCCAGCGTGATGGCAAAGCCACGCACCGGGCCGGAGCCGACACCGAAAAGAATGAAAGCCGCGATAAGCGTGGTGACGTTGGCGTCGATCACGGTGTTAAGGGCGGCCTTGAAGCCGGTTTCAATGGCGGCCAAGGCTGTGCGCCCATGCCGCCACTCTTCGCGCACACGCTCATAGATCAGCACGTTGGAGTCCACCGCCATGCCGAGTGTCAGCACAATGCCCGCAATGCCCGGAAGTGTGAGCGTGAAGCCCATGAGTGACATCACTGCCACCAGCATGACGAGGTTGACGACCAGCGCCACATCCGCAAACACGCCGAAAAGGCCGTACGGCAGCAGGATGAAGAGCACGACAAAGATCAATCCCATTACGGCTGCATAAACGCCGGCCTTGATCGAATCCGCGCCCAGGCTGGGGCCAACCGTGCGCTCTTCAACGATGGAGAGTTTCGCAGGCAGCGCACCAGATTTCAGAACGATGGCCAGATTGTTGGTCTCATCGACGGTGAAACGCCCGGAAATTTCGCCCGAACCGCCCAGGATCGGCGTGTTGATCACGGGTGCACTTTCCACCACGCCATCAAGCACGATGGCAAAGGGCTTGCCCACATTGTCAGCCGTCAACTTGCCGAAGCGCACAGCACCCTTCTGGTTGAACTTGAAAGTCACCACAGGCGAGTTGTTCTGGTCGAATGAAGGCTGCGCGTCCGTCAGGTCTGCGCCGTCAACAGTAGCGAGGCCGGAAGTCTGCGCCCACATCTGCGGCAGGACCTTCAGTTCAGCGTCTGTCAAAGATTCCGCCTTGGGATCCGTCTTCTTCTTGGCGGCCAGTGCGGCATCCACCTCTTCCTTGCGTGGATAGGCAGCGCATTCAGGCGGCGGCAGGGCCTTGGCGGCGGTGGGCTGGTCAGCACATACGAGTTGGAAGGTCAGCTTCGCAGTGGAACCGAGCAGCTCTTTCACACGCTCCGGATTCTGCAGACCGGGAAATTGAATGGCGATACGGTCCTTGCCCTGCTGCTGCACGGCAGCTTCGGTGGTTCCCAAACCATTGATGCGGTTTTCCAAAACGCGCATGGCCTGCTTCAGGGAGCTAGCCATCTTGGCATCAAAACCGGCTGGTTGAATGTCAAAGGTGAATTGCTGACCGTCCTGCTTCAGGCCAAACAGGTTCACTGCCGTGCCCGTTGAAAGAATGCCAGCATCCAGCGGCTGCAGCAGTTTCTTGAATTCGGTATTGGCGCGGTCTGTATCCTCAGGCTTGTTGAGCGAAACGGTGACGCCATTGCCGGTCTTGCCCAGGCCCTGATAACCGATCTTCTGCTCACGCAGCGTGGAGCGGATGTCTCCCATCAACTGCTGCTGCACTTTGTCGATCAGGTCTTTCTGGTCCACTTCCATCAGGATGTTGGAACCGCCCTGCAAATCGAGGCCCAGCGTCATCGGGCGCAAGCCGTAATGCGCCTTCCAATAGTCTTGCGTGGCCGTGGGCAAGACATTGGGCAGAGCCAGCAAGGCCGCAATCACGATTGAGGCCAAGATGCCGAAGATCTTCCAGCGCGAATAATAGAACATGGGATCAGGCTTTCTTCGCCGGTTCGCCCTTGGAGCGCACGTCAGAAAGGCCCTGGCGCAACACACGCACTTTCACATTCTCGCCCACTTCAACCAGAAGCTCATTGTCATCGACAACGCGCACCACTTTGCCGATGAGCCCGCCATGGGTCACAACCGTGTCGCCACGCGTGACCTGCGAAAGCATCTTCTGGTGATCTTTCTGCTTCTGCTGCTGCGGGCGGATCATGAAGAAATAGAACACGCCGAGAATGGCGACCATCGGCACGACCATGCCGAACAGATCAAAGGCACCGGGGGCCGGGGCCGCTTGGGCCAGCAGGGGAATAAATTGCATTGAAACTCCTCGAGGCCAGCCCAGCGAGGCAGCCAATCAAAACTTGCGCGGAATATAGCGATGGATTAGGCCATTGCAACCTTTCAGACGCAGGTTTTTCAGGCATGTCAAAATCCAAGGAATTGGCCCAATTGGCCGAAATTGCCGCGGCCCTTTCCCGCTTGGCGCCCGCACCCAAGCCCGCACCGACCTTTACCAAGCATGAAGCTTTCGTGTGGAACGGCCCTGTGGGCGGCCTGGAACCTGTGGCCAAGGTGAACCGCGTGCCCATCACCCTGCTCAAGGGCGTTGAACAGGCCAAGGACATTCTGCTCGAGAATACCACTCGCTTCGCCAAGGGCCTGCCTGCAAACAATGCCCTGCTCTGGGGCGCGCGGGGCATGGGCAAGTCTTCGCTGGTGAAAGCCGCACAGGCTCATGTGGCCCAGGCGCATAAGGCCCTCAAGGTGGTGGAAATCCACCGCGAGGATATTTCAACCCTGCCCCAACTCATGGCCATCCTGCGCGCGCAACCGAAGTTTCGCTTCATTGTGTTTTGCGATGACCTTTCCTTTGATGCGCAGGACACCAGCTACAAATCATTGAAGGCAGCACTCGATGGCGGCCTTGAAGGCCGCCCAGAGAATGTGATTTTCTACGCCACCTCCAACCGCCGCCATCTTCTGCCGCGCGACATGATCGAGAATGAGCGTTCCACTTCCATCTCGCCTTCGGAGGCTGTGCAGGAAAAGGTTTCCCTCTCGGATCGGTTCGGCCTGTGGCTTGGCTTTCACAATTGCTCGCAGGATGACTATTTCGACATGGTGCATGGCTACGCCGCGCATTTTGGCCTTGGCATGCCAAAAGATCAGCTGGAACACGCCGCCAATGAATGGTCAGTCACCCGCGGTGCGCGTTCGGGCCGCGTGGCCTGGCAATTCATCCAGGATGTCGCAGGCCGCTCCGGCAAAAAGCTTCCTGCTTAAAGTCACAGGCTCCTTCTGCTATTGAAGCAGACATGAACTTTCTTCGCCTTGTCGCGGTTCCGCTTGCTCTGGTTTTCTCAAGCACGTTTGCCGCGGCAGCTACTGGCCATGCTCAAAGCGACGGCCCCTTCCACCCGCTCGACGCCCTCACGCCCGATGAGATCGACCAGACAGTGAAGCTGCTTAAGGCGGCAGGTGATGCCGATGCCAACACAGTTTATCCTGCACTCACATTGCAACCCGCCTCGAAGGACGCGGTGCGCGCCTGGAAGCCCGGCACGCCTTATACACGCTCGGCCTTTGTTGTGCTGCGCAAAGGCTTCGTAACTTATGAGGCGGTTGTTGATCTCACCAACAAAAAGGTTGATAGCTTCACGCCCAGGCCTAATGCACAACCCATGATCATGGAACATGAATGGGCCAAGGCGCGTGACAATTTCATGGGCGACCAACGCTTCAAGGATGCCATCGCGGCACGCAAGCTGGACGCGAAGAACGTTTATTGCACGCCGAATTCAGCTGGCAGCTTTCCGGGCGATGGCTACGAGGGCAAGCGCATCCTCAAGATCCCATGTTTCGTGAAAGAGGCCAATGCACCATCAGGTCGCCCGGTTGAGGGCCTTATGGGTATTGTCGATGCCGACAGCGGTGCTGTGCTGAGCGTGGTGGAGGGCCCGGCTGTTGATCTGCCGCCCCTTCCAGCTTTGCCGAAGCCGGAAGCTCCGCTGAAGCCAGTCGCTATCACCACGCCTGAAGGCTCCAACATCAAACTCTCCGGCAACCTGGAAATCGCCTGGGAGAATTGGACCATGCATGCCCGCGCCGACAAACGCGCCGGCTTGATCCTCAATCTCATCCGCTTCAAGGATGGCGAACGCGTCCGCGATGTGGCCTATCAAATCAATCTTTCCGAAGTCTTCGTGCCCTATATGGACCCCTCGCCCGAGTGGAACTACCGCACTTTCCTGGACGCTGGCGAATTTGGCCTGGGCTATATGATCTCACCGATGCATGCCGGGGTGGATTGCCCGGAAGCATCCTATCTTCTCGATCTCTCCTTTCCGAATGACATTGGTGGAACTTACATCCGGCCCAATGCCTTGTGCATCTTTGAACGCGCCACGGGTGACCCCGCCTGGCGACACTATTCCGCCGATTCAAAAACCATCAGCGGTGTGCCCCAGACCGAACTTGTGGTGCGCCATATCCCAACATTGGGCAACTATGACTATGTGGTGGACTATGTGTTCTCACCTCAAGGCAACATCAATATGCGTGTGGGGGTGACTGGCTTTGACGCGGTAAAGTCAACTTCGGCCAGAGACCTGGGCGATCCCGCTGCATCTGAGGCCACGCGCTATGGCAGTCTCATCGCACCTTACCAGGTGGCGCCGAACCTTGATCACTATTTCAATTTCCGCATCGATCTGGATGTCGACGGCCCGAAGAACGCGCTGGTGCGCGACACCATTCTGCCTTCGGCCATTCCAGGCTCAACCACCCGCCGATCTCTCTGGACCTTGAAGTCCGACCGATACGCTACGGAAGGCCCCATCGCCGAGGATCACAATGCCGCAGGTGAAAGCTGGCGCGTCATCAACCCCAATGAAACCACCAGCCTCAAGGCTAACCCCGGCTATTGGATTCAGCTCAACCATGGCGCAACATCGGTGCTCGACAAGGCCGACCCACCGCAACTTCGCGCCGGCTTCTCATCCTATGAACTTTGGGCCAGCCACTATGCCGAGGGCGAGGATTGGGCTGCCGGGCTCTATCCCAACCTTTCCATCAAGGATGAAGGGCTGCCCGCCTATGTCAGCCAGAAACGCTCGATCAACAACGAAGATCTGGTGATTTGGTATACCATGGGCTTCCGCTACACCCCGCGGCCGGAAGACTATCCCTTCCTGCCCACCTTCTGGCATGAGATGACCCTGCGCCCTGCTTTTTTCTTTGACAGAGACCCGTCTTACACCTTCAATCCCGGCAGCTTGCCGCTCACGGCCAACACAGAGAAAAAACAATGAAACTTTATGGCGATCTGCTTTCCCCCTTCGTGCGCATGAGCATGGTGACAGCGCTGGAATGCGGCCTGGGTTCACGCGTGCAGCTGGTTTCCACCTTGGTCAAGCCTCACGAGGCAAACCCCGTGCTCACCCGCCTTTCGCCCATCGGCAAGGTTCCAGCACTTGAGACTGACCACGGGCATCCGCTTTATGACAGTCGCGTTATCATGGAATACTTTTGCCATGTCTCCGGCAACAAGAGCCTGTTGCCTGACGAAGGCTCAAAGCATTTCAAGATTCTCACCTTGCTCGCACTGGCGCAGGGCATGGGCGATGCGGCAGTAACGCTGCGTTATGAAACATTTGCCCGGCCCAAGGAAACACTCTGGCCGGATTATGAGGCCCGCATGCGCCAGCGTATCGCCGCCTGCATGGACGAAATGGAAAGCCATTGGCATGAGAACTTGCGCGAGGTGACGCTGGGCTCCATCGCCGCAGCCGTGGTTCTAGGCTATATCGATGTGCGCAATCTGGCTCCCGATTGGCGCAAGAATCGCCTCGGCCTCGCCCAATGGCATGAGGCTTTCTGCAAGAGGGACAGCATGGTCAACACGGTGCCGCACGCATGAGCCCGGATTTCACCATCCTTGTTTCCGGCGCTGGCCCTGCTGGGCTCGCCGCCGCTGTGCTGTTGAAACAGGAAGGCGTGAACGTTGCTTTGGTTGCGCCGCCCGCGCCAGAAGATGTGCGCACCACAGCCTTGATGCAGCCTGCGATCAAGCTGCTCAGCTATATTGGCATCTGGCCGGGTGAGATTGCCCAACACTGTGCCCCGCTGAAACGGTTGCATCTGGTGGATGATACGGGGCATCTGGTGCAAGCCCCGCGCGTTGAATTTGCTTCGTCGGAATTGGGCCTCACGGAATTCGGCTTTAACGTGCCGCTCGCCTATCTCCTGCCAGCCCTGCGCGTCCGCGCTGAAAAACTGGGCGTGGCGTTGATCAATGACAAAAGCGTCAGTGCTGAGGATACAGGCGATGCCATCGCGCTGAAAACCGAAGGTGGCCAAAGTTACACCGCCAAGGCTCTGCTCATCGCCGATGGCGTGAAATCACCTTTGCGCAAGTCCCTCGGCTTCACAACTGAAACCAAGCCCTTCGACCAGCATGCGCTGGCGCTCAGCTTCCAACACACTGCCCCGCATGAATTCATTTCTACCGAATGGCACAAGCAGGATGGGCCGTTCACCACCGTGCCATTGCCGGGCCTTCGCTCTGCGCTGGTATGGATGTCCAACCCCAAGCGCATCGCTGAGTTAATGGCGCTGGATGACTCTGCCCTCGCCACGCAAATCCAGTTGGAAAGCCATGGCACGCTGGGCCGCATTTCAAATCTAGGTGCGCGTCGCACTTTTCCAATGCAGACCCAGCAATCAAAGCCACTGGCCAAGTCCCGCGCCTATTTGATCGGCGAATCCGGTCACGCTCTGCCGCCCATCGGCGCCCAGGGGCTGAACCTTTCCTTGCGCGATGCTGCAACTGTGGCCGATCTCATTGTCAGCGCTGATGATCCTGGCACACCTGCGCTCTGTGCCGATTATGACCGCCTGCGTCGCGGCGATGTGGAGCCACGTATTGCCATCACCGGACTGCTCAACAACACCTTGCTGTCAGATTTCACGGCGCCCCATCTTGCACGAGTGGCTGGTCTGGCGGCGGTGGCCAAATTTCCACCCTTGCGGCAACTCGCGCTGCGCCAGGGCTTGAGCACGGCAGCGCCGCTGCCTTTTGCCATGCGATGAGAGCACCACCTTGCAAAGCTGGTGATTTCTTGGCATTTTTATGCGCATGACCAATCAAGCCAAATTCCAGCTCGGCCAACTGGTGCGCCACCGGATGTTTTCCTTCCGTGGCGTGATCTTTGATGTCGATCCGGTTTTCAACAATACGGACGAGTGGTGGAATTCAATCCCACCGGAAGTGCGCCCACGCAAGGACCAGCCCTTCTATCACCTGCTAGCTGAGAACGATGACACCGAATATGTGGCCTATGTTTCAGAGCAGAATCTATTGGAAGACGAAAACACCGATCCCGTGCGCCACCCACAGGTGGGCGACTATTTCGCCGGATTCGACAACAAGCAGCATCGTTACAAGCTGAAACCGAAGCGAGCTCACTGATATGACCAAGAAGGCATTGATAGTCTGGGGTGGCTGGGAAGGCCACACGCCGGAGCGTTCCGCAACCATCGTGCGCGGCATCTTGGAGCGCAATGGCTTTGAGGTGCGTGTTGAGACCTCCACCACCGCCTACGCAGACAAATCCATTCATGATCTCAATCTGATTGTGCCCATGGTCACGATGTCCACCATCGCGAAGGAAGAAGTGGCCAATCTCTGTGATGCCGTGCGCGGTGGCGTGGGGTTGGGCGGATTCCATGGTTTGATGTGCGACTCATTCCGCAACGAAACCGAATATCAGTTCATGACCGGCGGCCAATGGGTGGCTCACCCCGGCAATGTCATCGACTATACCGTCAATGTGACAAAGCCGGATGACCCGATCATGCGAGGCATGACGGATTTCCCTTATCGCTCCGAGCAATATTACATGCATGTGGACCCGGCCAACGAGGTTCTCGCCACCACCACATTTGATGGCACTTATTGCGAGTGGGCCAAGGGTGCAGTGGTTCCGGTGGTTTGGAAGAAGCGTTATGGCAAGGCCCGCGTGTTCTATTGCGCATTAGGCCACACTGCAGATGAATTCGCCGTTCCACAATTCGCCACCATCGTGGAACGCGGCCTGTTATGGGCGGCGCGTTGACCAGGTGGAAACACCAACACCCGCAGCAATAACCAAAGCGCCGAGCCACACTGCTGCGGGATAGCTTTCACCCAGAAAGGCAACACCCGCAAACAGGCCCACCGCCGCCGCCACATAGCCAATCTGGCTCAAATAGGTTGGCCCGCCAATCTGCTGCAGGCGGAAGAACATCGTGAACATCAGCGTCGAAGACAAGAGCTGCACCAAAGGCGGCAAGGGTGCCTGGGCAAATGGCGTCAAATCAGCTCCCCCCGTCATCAATAGAGCAATCGCCAACAGGAAGGGCACAGCAGCAAGGTTGGTGAGGCTGCCCAGCAGGATCGGCCCGGCCCCATTAGGCCAAGCTGTGGTGCGATAGATATTCCCCACAGCCAGAAAACATGGGACCAACAGGCCAAGCGCGAGCCACAACAAGCCAAACGGCTCCGCGCTGCCGCCTTTGCCCCAAACCACGCCTAGCGCGCCCGCAAGCCCCAACCCGATTCCCAACAGGCCTAACCGGTTCGGCGGCCGCACATTGAGGATGAGTGACAGCAGCGCCGTGGTAACTGGCGAAAGCGCGAACATCAGCCCAGCAAAACCGCTGCCCAGTTTTGGGATCACCGTGAAGGTGAGCAGATTGGGCATCACATAGGAAAGAAAACCAGAGGTGAATGCAAAGCGCGAAAACCCAGGTGCAAATTGCTGTTTCTCAACAGTTTTCGAAATCGAAAATAGAGCCAGCCCAGCTCCCAGCGAGATGAAGGCCGCCCAAAGGGGTGCCGAAAACCCTGAAGCGAGAGCCAGCTTGCCCAATGGGAAATTCAGCCCAAGCCCAAATCCGGTGCCAATCAACAGCGCGAAAGGATTATCTTTGAGGCGCTTCATCGCCCGATCTGATTGATCAGGTCTTCAGCAATGAGCATCCGCCGTGACACTGCTTGCGCCACCGCGCCATGGAGCCAGACGCCGGCACAGGCAGCTTCAAATGCGGCAACGCCCTGCGCCAGTTGCCCTGCGATGATGCCCGCCAGCACATCGCCAGAGCCTGCAGTGGCAAGTTTGGCGGGCGCGTTGCTGTTGATCTTGGCGCGGCCATCCGGGGCTGCAATGACCGTATCTGGCCCTTTGAACACGATCACCGAACCGGACCTCGCCGCCGCGGCTCTCGCTTTTTCAACCTTGCTCTCATCAAGAACAGCCAGGTCATTGAATAAACGTGCAAATTCACCCTCATGCGGCGTCATCACAACTGGCCGTGCATGGTGCTCGGCAATGGCGGCAAACAATTCATCCGGATTGTCGGTAAAGGCGGTGAGGGCATCGGCATCTAATACCACAGCCTTGGCATGGGCGAGGAAGGCAAATACCTTCTCCTCGAGTCCACTGAGTCCCGCACCAGGCCCGACTATTGCCGCCCTGACGCGCTCATCATCCAGCAACGCCAAGATTTCGGAATGACTCTCAGCGGGCTTCAATATAATGGATGTCACATGCGCCGCCTGAATCCGTAACGCATCCGGCGGCCCGATCAGAGATACAACGCCTGCCCCGCCCCGCGCCGCCGCCAGCGCAGCTAGTCGAGACGCGCCAGTCTGCAATTCTGGCCCGCTCCATACGATCACCGCCCCGCGTGAGAATTTGTGAGCCTCGATTGCGATGGGCCTGATAGCGGGTGCGTCATTCTCCCAGAGCTTCGGCTTGATCTGATCCAGCACCGCAGCCGGAATGCCAATATGGGCGACCACCACATCGCCACACAGGCGGCGCCCAGGCTCCAACACATGGCCCGGCTTCTTGCGGAAAAAGGTCACTGTTACATCCGCCTTCACGCTTGCGCCGCGCACGTGGCCAGTCAGCCCGTCCAGCCCAGAGGGCACATCCACCGCCACCACAGGCACATGCGCAGCAGCAATCGCTTCGGCCCATAAGGCCGGAAAATCCGCATTCAGCCCTGCACCAAAAATCGCATCCACGATCAATTGCGGCTTGCTCTTGCCCACGAAAGCCATGCCGAAATCGCCGAAGGGCTTCACAGCACCCTTCCACCTCTTCGCCATCACCGCTGCATCCCCAGCACGCGGCAGGTGATCGGCAGCGAGATAAACCACCACCGACCATTTCTTCGCCGCCAGCAATCGCGCCACCACAAAGCCATCGCCACCATTGTTGCCGGGCCCGCAAATGACAGCCACGCGGCATTTGGCAAAACGCGCGAGAATGACCTCGGCTACAGCCCGCCCTGCATTTTCCATGAGTTTAGCAGATTGAACATTGAATCGCCCTGAGGCCAAGGCATCGGCCTCATACATTTCGCGCGGTGTCAGAATTTCATGCCCAGCCATGATCGGCAATGTCGCACTAGCCCTTGCCCAAAATCAACTGGCATTCGCCCTAAATGCGCATGGACCCTGCCCCGTTCAGTGCTTCACCTCAAGCGCCTTGCCGATGGGCTGACCAATATCCTTCAGCAACTGCCCAAACCATTTCTGTTTGGTGTCGAAAGCCTTGCCGCCCTTGATGCGCGGGAACTCGATGGCGCGCAGCTGGCCCTTCTTGCCTTCATCATGGCCGATCACGCCCGACACGCCCTTTAGCGCGTTCTTGACGGCTTCGGCGGCCATCAGCTTGATCAGCGCCAGGTCTTCCTTGTTGGCCCTGGCGGAACGAGCCATGTAGCCCGTCTTCTGCACCAAGACCTTTTCGGCCTTCACCATGTCGGCAAAGCGCTTGGCAAACCAGGCACCGGGATTGATCTTGTCGATCTTCACATGGCCGAATGCGTCGCGCTCCGGCTCTTCACCACGCGCGCGCATTTCGGAGACGATGTCTTCGATGCCAGCACCTTCGGACAGGAAGATCGTCACGCAATCTTTTTCGTCCATGCGTTTCTTCAAGCGTGCCGCTTCGGAATCCAAATCGATGGCGACTTCCGGCACATAGACGGCATCAATATCCTTGTGCGCCATCGACAGGTTGAATTCGGGCACGAACTTCATCTTCTTCAAACGCTTGCGATAGGTGTCTGCCGTGGCAGC
The DNA here is from genome assembly GCA_031424315.1 of Aestuariivirga sp. Lineage (GTDB taxonomy): Bacteria > Pseudomonadota > Alphaproteobacteria > Rhizobiales > Aestuariivirgaceae > Aestuariivirga. The sequence continues at coordinate 26,083 of JANPHF010000055.1, read as the reverse complement.
AGTGAGCCAGCCGCAATTGCGCCCCATCACTTCGTGAATGAGCAACATGCGCGGATTGGTGCTCTGTTCGTTGACGGCATTTTCGAAATAGATCGCGCCCTGCTCCGCCGCAGTCACGGCACCCAGCGTCTGACGGATGGGCACAACGTCGTTGTCTATCGTCTTGGGCAAGCCCACGTCGGTGAGGTTATAGTTGTTCTGGGCAAGATAGGCGGCAAGGTCTGCGGCCGTTGTGTTGGTGTCATCGCCGCCAATGGTGTGCAGAATGGTCACACCATCCTTCACAAGTTGTTCGGCCGCGACATGCAACGGATCCTGACCCTCTTGAACCAACCCGCGCTTGATGCAGTCTTTCACGTTGGTCAGCTTCACGCGGGAATTGCCAATGGGCGAACCGCCGTGTTGGGTCAGGATCAGCGCCTCTTTGCGGGTGCGCGGCGTAACCCTTACTGACCAGCCCTTGAGCAGGCCCATGTAGCCATTGCGGTAGCCAATGATTTCGGCCTTCGGCAGCTTCTTGGAGTAGTCCGCAATGAGATAGCCCACTGCAGCAGAAAGGCATGGCGCAAGGCCGCCTGCCGTCAGCAATGCAATCTTGTGTTTCTTCGCGGGTGATTTCTTCACCGTCTTGGCCATGATGTGCGCTCCTCAAACTCAGTTGCGGCCATACCAGTCAACGCCATCGGCTTCAATAGTTGCCATCAGAGATGCAGTGGAAATTCAGCGGAATGGGAAAAGCAAAAGCGCCTTGGCAGAAAACTGTTTGGGCTTTGCGCCTTCAGGCAAGCCCATGGAAAGTCGCTCCAACGGCTCTTTTGGCATATCAATATAGGTGCCGAACAACCTGTCCCATATGGTCAAGATGGCCCCGAAGTTGGAATTGCCCTCGGCCATGTCCTGCGAATGATGCGTGCGGTGCAAGTCCGGCGTCACGATCACAAGTCGCAAAATCCGGTCAAGCCAGCGCGGCACTGCGACATCGGCATGAGAGAGAACTCCGTGAATGCCAAGGGCGATGCCGTAATAGAAATAGATCAGCACAGGAACGCCAAATAGGACAGCAAATCCCAAAATAAAAAAAGCGATGTAGAGGCTTTCCAGCGGATGATGCAGAAGGCCAGATAGTGCAGTCACGTGTTCATCACTGTGATGAATCTTGTGCAAGTTCCAAAGCGGGCGAAATCGATGGGCCGTCACATGGGCCAAGTAATAGAGAAAATCGAGAATAAGTACTGAAAGGACAATCAACGCCCAATCGGGAATGGGCTGTTTTGCCAGGCTGAACAGTTTCACCTTGACCAGCACATTGATCAAAGGCTGCTGAATCCACCAAGAAAAGATCTGACTTAGAAAAAGCCCCGCCACAGCAATGCCGAAGATGCCGAAAGTTCTACTCCAAGTCAGATGGCCAATCTGCAGTCGCGGGAATACCTTTTCGAATGGCCAACAAATGGCGGCCAACAAGACAAAAAACAGGAAATACCCAGTCCATTGCACTACTGCTTGCGCAAAGGAAAAGATGTCAGCCAAATTTACACCAGACGCTTGTAGATCCGGGCATCAGTCTGGAGGAGGAAGAGCGATCGTCGTCTTGTCAGGCGCGCAGCCAAAGCTATTCAAGCCGATGTAGGGATGGAGCTCGCTGTTAAACAGGAAGTTCGCGCCCGCCTCAGTATAGGGCCCTTGCACACCTGCCCCAATGAGCGGCTGCTGGTTTGCAAAATCATAGCCAATGCCACCGACGCCCTGCACGCAGGTCGAACCAGCAAGGCCCATGGCCCGGATTTTTGGACCATGATTCTTCTTCGTGATCACAGGAATGGCAATTTCCGCCAAACCGCCCGTGACAAAATTGTTGGTGTCAGTGTGCGTATGACGAACAGAACCGACAACTTCGGCTGCGTTGTCGCCAAACTCGAAGCGCAGACCAATGCCCACACGTGTCTCATCAGTTGGCGAAAAAGTTGTAGTCGGAAAAATTCCGGCAAATGCGGAGACTGGAAAAGCAGCCAGTGCCAGAACTACAAGAATTGTCTTGCCCATTTATTCCCTCGATCTCAGTCCAACGCCCCGTTAACGCCTTCTTAACACTTGCGGAGAGCAAAAATCAAATGGATACGAGCAGGGCCCAAAACTGACCCAAGGTTGCTTCTCTCGTGCCTCCAGCTAGGTACAGCTCAATCCGCAGCAAAACAATAGAATAGCCCCGCCCCACCCGTTTTCACCAGTGCATCCTGGCTGCAACCCACACTGCCATGCGCGGAATTCCAGCTCTTCATGTGCCGTGTGTCCTTCAGCCCCATGAGATCATGGTGGCCCAGGATGGCCGAGCCTTCGCCATCGCTTGTCCAGTTTTTGCAGGTCGTGTCGCCACCGGCGGTGGAATACATGCCCTGCGGGTCTGAGCCGGTCAGCATGTCGTGGGTGTTCGGTGTGTCTCCCCGGCCATTCACCATCTCGCCCTTTTCAGTCAACGCCGTTTGTTTGTTCAGATTGTTGTTGGCTGAATGTAGGTCATTAACCGATTTGGCGATCACATCTCCCTTGGCGTTTACCCACGGGCCTTTGCCAATGCGGTCACGCGCATTTACACCTGCTTCGCCGCCGGGCGCGGTGGTGGAGAGATACGCATGCCACTGCTTCTTGGTGGAACCCACGGCCTTTGCCAAAACCCCACAATAGGCATCAGCTCCTTCGAGGCCGCCTAAGTTGGCCCCGTCGCCTTTGCCAACACTGGTCACGAAAAAGCTCATAGTGTTTGGGTCTGCCATTGCTGGTAACGAGCAGGCGGCGGCCAACCAGAAGGTGGAGACAAGCACTGGGACTTTGTTCATTTTGCAACCTCACACATTTGGGCAAGCCCAAACTTCCAGAGGGATTTTGTCGACATGATGAACTACGGGTGGATCAGCACAAATCATCCCTGCCTAGTTTACGTGCATACCGCCCGTTATTCAGGCTGGATTGGATGCCCTATTTTCGCGCACTGTGTGTAACCCATTGAATTAGAACGATATGGCACTTGGCACGCGACATGCAGACATGTTTCTACTGACAGAGAGGCTAAACATGAAAAAAATTGAAGCCATCATCAAGCCATTCAAGCTGGATGAGGTGAAAGAGGCGCTGCAAGGTGTCGGCATCCAAGGCATTACCGTGACCGAAGCCAAGGGCTTTGGCCGCCAGAAGGGCCACACCGAGCTTTATCGCGGCGCCGAATATGTGGTGGACTTCCTGCCCAAAGTTAAACTGGAAATCGTGGTCGCGGACGACATGGTGCCAAAAGCTGTGGAAGCCATCCAGAACGCCGCCAGAACGGGGCGTATTGGTGATGGGAAAATCTTTATTTCCACCATCGAACAAGCTATCCGCATCCGCACTGGCGAGTCCGGCAACGACGCGCTTTAAATTTGCATTCTCGCGCATTTCGCGCCGAATAAAACCAAAGAGAACAACGCCAACAGAGGGGTTTGAAAACCAATGGCCAAGGAAGAAAAGAAGGGCGTTGAAGGCGCCCTCCAGATGATCAAGGACAAAGACGTAAAGTATGTTGACCTGCGATTCACCGATCCGCGCGGCAAGATGCAACATCTCACCATGGACGTCTCGCAGATGGGTGCGGATGCCTGGGAAGAAGGCCTGATGTTTGACGGCTCGTCCATCGCTGGCTGGAAGGCCATCAACGAGTCCGACATGATCCTGCGCCCAGATGCATCATCCGTGCATCTCGACCCATTCTATGCCCAAACCACGATGGCCGTGTTCTGCGACATCGCAGACCCAGGCACTGGCGAAGGCTATAACCGCGACCCGCGCTCGATCGCCAAGCGCACTGAAGCCTATCTGAACTCCACCAAGATCGGTGACACGGTTTACGTCGGCCCCGAAGCCGAATTCTTCGTGTTCGATGATGTGAAGTTCTCCACTTCGCCCTACAAGACTGGCTATCAGGTTGATGGCGTGGAACTGCCTTCGAACTCAGACCGTGAGTATGAGGGCGGCAACATGGGCCACCGCATGCGCACCAAGGGCGGCTATTTCCCGATGAACCCGATGGACAGCGCGCAAGATATGCGCGGCGAAATGCTCTCGGTCATGGGTGAAATGGGCCTGGTGGTTGAAAAGCACCATCACGAAGTGGCCTCTTCCCAGCATGAGCTCGGCACCAAGTATCAACCGCTCGTCACCGCTGCTGACCACATGCAGATTTACAAGTATGTGATCCACAACGTGGCCCACGCTTACGGCAAAACCGCCACCTTCATGCCCAAGCCCGTGTTCGGCGACAACGGCTCTGGCATGCATTGCCACTTCTCGATCTGGAAAGACGGCAAGCCCCAGATGGCCGGCAAGGAATATGCCGACCTTTCAGAGAGCTGCCTCTATTTCATCGGCGGCGTGATCAAGCATGCCAAGGCGCTGAATGCCTTCACCAACCCATCGACCAACTCTTACAAGCGTTTGGTGCCAGGTTATGAAGCCCCGGTGCTGCTGGCCTATTCCAGCCGCAACCGCTCGGCCTCTTGCCGCATTCCGTTCACCTCCAACCCCAAGGCCAAGCGCGTTGAAGTGCGCTTCCCTGATCCGACGGCAAACCCCTATCTCTGCTTCTCGTCGATCATCATGGCTGGCCTTGATGGCATCGTGAACAAGATCCACCCCGGCCCTGCCATGGACAAGAACCTCTATGATCTGCCACCGGCAGAACTGGCCAAGGTTCCAACCGTCTGCGGCAGCTTGCAGGAAGCCATCGACAGCCTCCAAGCTGATCATGAGTTCCTCACCAAGGGCGGCGTGTTCTCCAAGGACCAGATCGAATCCTATCTCGACCTGAAGCAGGAAGAACAAGACCGCTACCGCATGACCCCACATCCTGTGGAATACGACATGTACTACAGCTGCTAAAGCAGCCGCTGCATTCTTCAGCCGCTGCATTCTATTGTGTTGAGGCCGGGAGCAATCCCGGCCTTTTCTTTTCACCAACCTGGCCGTTCCATTGGTCTCGCCTCCCCGCTAAACCCCGGCACAATCGGAGTTTGAGCATGAGCAAAATCGTCATCATTGGGGCTGGGCATAACGGGCTGGTCTGCGCCTTCTATCTGGCAAAGGCGGGCCACAAGGTGACCGTTCTGGAAAAGCGTGACGTGGTGGGTGGCGCTGCGGTCACCGAAGAATTTCATCCCGGTTTCCGCAACTCGGCGGCAGCCTATACTGTCTCTCTGCTCAATCCCAAAGTGATCGCCGATCTTGATCTTCATCGCCACGGCCTCAAGATCGTCGAGCGCGAAATCTTGAATTTCATGCCCACTGAGGATGGCCGCTATCTCAAGATTGGCCCCGGACTCACCAAATCCGAAATCGCCAAATTCTCTAACCGCGATGCCGAGGCCTATGATGCCTATGGCGCGGAACTGGACATGTTGGCCGACTTGCTGCGCGGCGAAATTCTGGAAACCCCACCCAATGCCACATCGGGTCGCGGCCTTTTCGCAGCCCTGCCGGAACTGTGGCGTGCAGGCAAGCTGGGCCGCAAGATGGCCAAGCTGCCGCTGGCGCAGCAACAAAAAGTGATCGACATTTTTACCAAGTCCGCTGGAGATTATCTGGATGGCTGGTTTGAAAGCGCGCCAATCAAGGCCATCCTTGGGTTCGATGGTGTCGTGGGCAATTATGTCTCGCCCTATTCGCCCGGCAGCGCCTATGTGCTGCTGCATCACTGTTTCGGCGAAGTGAATGGCAAGAAGGGAATTTGGGGCCATGCCATTGGTGGCATGGGCGCCATCACCCAGGCCATGGCCAAGGCGGCCACGGAAGCGGGAGCGACGATCCGAACCAGCGCCGGCATCAGGCGTGTCATCACTGGCAAGCTCGGCGTCACAGGCGTGGAGACAGATACAGGCGAGGTGATTTCTGCGGATGCCATCGCCTCCAGCTTGAACCCCAATCTCCTCTTCACCCGCCTGATCGCACCTGAAGCCCTGCCGCCGGAATTCCTCACCCATATGCAGAATTGGAAATCCGGTTCCGGCACGTTCCGCATGAATGTGGCGCTGAAAGAACTGCCCAGCTTCACTTGCTTGCCAGGCAGAGAGCGCGCTGCGCACCACACGGCCGGTATCGTGATCGCCCCTAGCCTGCGCTACATGGAACAAGCTTATTTCGATGCGCGCACGCAAGGTTGGTCAACCAACCCGATTGTGGAAATGCTCATCCCTTCAACGCTCGATGACTCACTTGCCCCCAAGGGTCAGCATGTCGCCAGCCTGTTCTGCCAGCACGTGGCCCCTACTCTGCCCGATGGCAAGAACTGGGATGACTACCGCGAAAAAGTGGCCGACATCATGATCGCAGCTGTGGACAAACAAGCACCCGGCTTCAAGAAATCCGTGATCGCACGCCAGATCCATTCGCCTCTCGATCTCGAGCGTAAGTTCGGTCTCATTGGCGGTGATATTTTCCACGGCGCATTGGGTCTGGATCAGATTTATTCCGCCCGCCCCATGCTGGGCTATGCCAACTACCGGGCGCCCATCAAGGGCCTCTACATGTGCGGCTCGGGCACCCATCCCGGCGGCGGGGTAACAGGCGCGCCGGGCCACAATGCCGCGCGCGAGATGATCAAGGATATGGGTATCGCCTAGCGAAATGAAAAAGGCCCCGCGCCATCAGCGCGAGGCCTTCAATTCGTTAGATCACGGAGCGATCAATGCGCCGTGGCGCTTTCACCATCGCCGCGCTTGGCGGCGCGGGCTGCGGCAGCGGCTTCTTCCGCCTCCTCATCCCACACGATGGGCTCGGGCTGGCGCACAAGGGCGTGCTTCAGCACATCATCCATGCGCGCAACCGGGATGATCTCCATGCCGTTTTTCACAGAGTCTGGCACATCCGCGAGGTCTTTCACATTCTCCTCAGGGATCATCACCGTCTTGATTCCGCCACGCAGCGCCGCCAGCAGCTTTTCCTTCAGACCACCAATCGGTAGCACACGGCCACGCAGCGTGATCTCACCCGTCATCGCCACATCCTTGCGAACGGGAATGCCAGTCATCACCGACACAACTGCTGTGCCCATCGCAATGCCTGCCGATGGCCCGTCCTTCGGGGTTGCCCCTTCCGGCACGTGAACGTGAATGTCGCGCTTGTCGAACACCGGCGGTTTCACACCAATGGCAGGCGCACGGCTGCGAACATAAGACGAGGCGGCGGAGATGGACTCCTTCATCACATCCTTGAGGTTGCCAGTAACTGTCATGCGGCCCTTGCCGGGCATCATGAGGGCTTCGATGGTCAACAACTCGCCGCCCACTTCTGTCCAAGCCAGGCCGGTGACAACGCCAACCTGATCTTCGCCTTCGGCAACGTCATGCTTGTAGCGCGGCACGCCCAGATATTTCTTGGCGAGCTCGGCATCCACCTTGATCTTCTTCTTAGACTTGGAGGTCATCAAATCCTTCGTGGCCTTGCGGGCCAGCGAATTGATTTCGCGCTCGAGGCTGCGAACACCCGCTTCACGCGTGTAGTTCTCGATCACCACCTTCAAGGCATCAGCCGTGATTTCAAACTCCTTCTTGTCCAAGCCATGGTTTTCCGTGGCCTTGGGCACAAGATGGCGCTTGGCTATCTCAGCCTTTTCCTCTTCGGTGTAACCGGCGAGGCGAATGATCTCCATGCGGTCGAGCAATGCCGGCGGAATGTTCAGCGTGTTCGACGTAGTCACGAACATCACATTCGAGAGGTCATATTCCACCTCAAGATAGTGATCCATGAACGTCGAGTTCTGTTCCGGATCCAACACTTCAAGCAAGGCAGCCGAAGGATCGCCACGGAAATCCATACCCATTTTGTCGATTTCGTCGAGCAGGAAAAGCGGATTGCTCTTCTTGGCCTTCTTCATCGACTGGATGATCTTGCCGGGCATTGAGCCAATGTAGGTGCGGCGATGCCCACGGATTTCAGACTCATCCCGCACGCCACCCAAGGACATGCGAACGAATTCGCGTCCAGTGGCCTTGGCAATCGAACGCGCCAGCGAAGTTTTGCCAACACCGGGCGGGCCTACGAGGCACAGGATCGGCCCACGCAACTTTTTTGTGCGGGTTTGCACCGCGAGATATTCAACAATGCGCTCTTTCACTTTGTCCAGGCCGAAGTGATCATTGTCGAGAACGCCTTGAGCAAAGTCGAGGTCAGACTTCACCTTGGAATTCTGATTCCATGGAATGTTGAGCAGCCAGTCGAGATAGTTGCGCACGACCGTGGCCTCAGCAGACATCGGCGACATCTGCTTAAGCTTCTTGATTTCTGCATCAGCACGTTCGCGCGCTTCCTTAGAAAACTTGGTGTCGGCAATGCGCTTTTCGAGTTCTTCGATTTCGTTCTTCTCGCCGCCCTCGCCATCGCCGAGTTCTTTCTGAATGGCCTTCATCTGCTCATTCAAATAATACTCGCGCTGCGTCTTCTCCATCTGGCGCTTCACGCGGCCGCGGATGCGCTTCTCCACTTGGAGAACGGAGATTTCGCCTTCCATCAAACCGAAACACTTCTCGAAGCGCTCTTCGACGGATTGCGTTTGCAACAAGTCCTGCTTCTCAGGAATCTTGATGGCCAGATGCGCGGCAATGGTGTCGGCCAGCTTTGAGTGATCGGTGATCTGGCCAATCGTGGCCAAGACTTCCTGTGGCACCTTCTTGTTCAGCTTCACATAGCTTTCAAATTGTGTGACAGCCGTGCGCGCCAGCGCATCCGCCTCCGGGCCTTCCGGCACGATGGACGGCAACAGCGAAATTTCGGCCTCATAGAACTCTGGCCGACCAATGAACTTTTCCACTTTGGCGCGCTCGGTGCCTTCCACCAGCACTTTCACAGTGCCGTCTGGCAACTTCAGAAGCTGCAACACCTGGGCCAGTGTGCCCACATCATAAATCGTTTCGGCGGTAGGCTCATCATCGCCCGCATTGCGCTGGGCCACGAGCAGGATGCGCTTGTCCTCGCGCATCACCTCTTCCAGCGCCTTGATGGACTTTTCGCGGCCCACAAACAGCGGCACCACAATGTGCGGAAACACCACGATGTCACGCAACGGCAACACCGGCAATGTTTCGGTCTTCGGATTGGTCTTGGTCATGTGTCGTATCCTTTCGCGGGCTTGGCCTGCCCTGATTTCAGCAACAGGCCGCCGCTTGTTCGAATAGGCGTGATGTGGGTTTCACGCGGGCCGCTTTCAAGTGCGGCCCGCACCCCAAACTCACGCCGAAGCCGGAACCACCTTAGATTTGCCTTCCTTTTCGCGGTCAGCATAGATCAGCAACGGTTTGGCATCCCCTGAAACCACTTCCTTGGAGATCACCACCTCTTCAACACCCGTCATGCCCGGCAAGTCATACATCGTGTCGAGCAGAATGCCTTCCATGATGGAGCGAAGCCCACGTGCGCCCGTCTTGCGCTCGATTGCCTTGCGGGCGATGGACTTGAGGCTTTCGTCGGGAATGGTGAGCTTTACACCTTCCATCTCGAACAAGCGCTGATACTGTTTCACAATGGCATTCTTGGGCTCAGCCAGAATTTGAACCAGCGCAATTTCATCCAGATCTTCGAGTGTGGCGACCACCGGCAAGCGGCCCACGAATTCGGGGATCAAACCAAAGCGCAGCAAATCTTCCGGCTCCAGCTCACGCAAGACGGCACCCGTGCGTCTGTCATCCGGCCCACGCACCGTGGCACCAAAGCCGATGCCCGTGCCCTTGGAACGCTGGGAGATGATACGCTCCAAGCCCGCAAACGCGCCGCCGCAAATGAACAGGATGTTGGAAGTGTCCACCTGCAGGAATTCCTGCTGCGGATGCTTGCGCCCGCCCTGCGGCGGAACCGAAGCCACAGTGCCTTCCATGATCTTGAGAAGCGCCTGTTGCACGCCTTCGCCCGACACGTCGCGCGTGATCGAGGGATTGTCAGACTTGCGGCTGATCTTGTCGATCTCGTCGATATAGACAATGCCACGCTGGGCCTTCTCCACATTGTAGTCGGCGGCCTGCAGCAGCTTCAGAATAATGTTCTCAACGTCCTCGCCCACATAACCCGCTTCCGTCAGCGTCGTGGCGTCAGCCATGGTGAAGGGTACATCAAGAATGCGCGCCAACGTCTGGGCCAACAGCGTCTTGCCCGAGCCCGTGGGGCCCACGAGCAGAATGTTGGACTTGGCAAGCTCAACATCACCCGCATTCTTGGCACCATGGTTCAGGCGCTTGTAGTGGTTGTGCACAGCCACCGAGAGTACGCGCTTGGCATGATCTTGGCCGATGACATAGTCATCCAACACTTTACGGATTTCATGCGGCGTAGGCACCCCGTCCTTCGACTTGGTCAACGTATTCTTGTTCTCTTCACGGATGATATCCATGCAGAGCTCAACGCATTCATCACAGATGAAAACGGTTGGGCCCGCGATCAGTTTCCGCACTTCATGCTGGCTCTTGCCGCAGAATGAGCAATACAGCGTATTCTTGCTGTCTGCGGATGCATTCTTGCTCATGGAAACCTCACTTTCAAAACTACGCAAACCGATGCGTAAAAGCTCAATTTAGCGCATTTAGCCGACTCAAATCCAGCTTGCGCCTTCACTGTTAATCAATTCTTGACAGCGGGCAACGCGCAGCCCCGCCCACTGTTCACAATTCGCATTTATATCAGCTTCCAACTACTTGGAATCGCTGGCTTCTGGGCGCTTTTCCAGAACCTTGTCGATTAACCCAAAGTCACGCGCCTGCTCCGCAGTCATGAAATTGTCACGTTCCAGGGCGTCTTCGACTTCCTTGATCGTGCGGCCGGTGTGCTTAACATAGATCTCGTTGAGCCGTTTGCGCAGCGCTTCCACATTGCGTGCATGGATCAGAATGTCTGAAACCTGGCCCTGGAAGCCGCCGGAAGGCTGGTGCACCATCACGGTGGCATGGGGCAGCGCAAAGCGCATGTCTTTGTGGCCAGCACAAAGCAGCAGCGATCCCATGGAAGCAGCCTGCCCCATCACGGTTGTTGCAATGGCCGGGCGAATGAATTGCATCGTATCATAGATGGCCAAACCTGCCGTCACCACACCGCCGGGCGAATTGATGTAGATCGAGATTTCCTTCTTGGGGTTTTCGGCCTCCAGAAACAGAAGCTGCATGCAGATAGATGCGGCCACCTGGTCATCAATGGCAGAATTGATGAAAATGATGCGCTCGCGCAACAGGCGCGATGGCAGGTCGTAAACGCGCTCGCCCCTGCTTTCCTGCTGGATGACGGAGGGCCAGAATGTAGCCGAGGGGGCAATGTTGAACGGGTCGTGCATGGCGGGCCTTTCAGGTGAATCAGTGGGCTTCAGCCACCATAGATAGGGGTGCTTGCCCAGAAGTGAAAGGGGGGCCGAAATGAGCGTTAATGCAACACCTTATCGCCCCGAGCCGCCTGTGCCGCATCCGCCAGCTTTTCCATATTCTCGTTGTTCCGCCGCGTGGCCGCCTCAAAGCGATCCTCGAAATTGGCGAGGTTCTTTTTCGGTTCCTGATAAAAGGCCGTGAACTTCATGATACGGATGAGGAAGCGCAGGAATGCCCGGCCGGGCCATCTCATCGGACGGTCAAAATCAAAAATCAGGATCACACGTTCGTCGCTGGTGCTATTCCAGACCTCGTGCTCATAAGTGTCGTCCAACACGAAAATCTGGCCTGGCTTCCAGACGCGGTATTCGTTGTCCACGCGAATGCGGCAACTTTCAGCGTCCTTGGGAATGATCAGCCCCAAATGCGCGCGCAAGATGCCCTTCGAAACACCTTGATGCGGCGGAATGTGATAGCCCGGTGAAAGGATCGAGAACCAGGATATCTGGATCTTCGGAACCTGCTCAAGCAAGGAAGTTGTAAATGGCGCCTGTGCGCAATTCTTCTTGAGTTGCTCCCCAAACCCATAAAGGAAGAATGTGCGCCAATTCTTGCCTATGGCGATCTTGTCCTGATCTGGCGACACTTCCTGAAAGGCAGGGATTTCCTCCCTATTCTTCAGGATGACCTGCACCTCGTCCCTGATTTTTTCCCAGTTGTCGGAAAACATCTTCAGGAACGGAAAGTCTTCATTCCGCATGAAAGGCCGGTCCTCAACCAACCCTTGCCGGCTGAAAAACCCGCTGACCACACGGGTGGTCTTTTCACCCAAATGATAGACGGTCTTGCGCCGCCACGCGCGGTAGCGTCCTGCGAAAGTTTGTTCCTGCGTATCACTCATCTGACTTTTCCCGCATCCGCCATAATTATTAGCAGTCTTCACTGATTGTAACCACCCTGAAATATTGCGCGCTTTTCGCGACGGGAGAGACGGAACTGGGGGAACTGTGCGTCTCTTGGAGACTTGCCAAGAATTAGGAAGTTGTGACCATGGATGCCAATATAGCCTTGCAACGCTTTGGCCTGGGACCGCGTTTTGATCTTACAACTTCAGATGCAACCCAAATCGCCAATGACCCGCGCGCCGCAGTGAAGGCGCAGCTTGGGGCCGAAACAGCCCTTTTGCCCGCCGCCGGTCTACCTTCCAGTGCCGAGGCATTGGTAGCTGTCTTCGAGCAGCAGCAGGCCAAAAAAGCACTGCGCGAACAAAGGTCTCAAGCCACTACGGCCAGTTCACCGAACACCATTTCAAATACACCCAATGCCCCAATCGCAGGCGAAAATGTACAGGGCATGCATGTACAGCGCGACATTTTCCTTGATGAGGCGCAGGCCCGTTTCGCCAAGGCCTTCGCAGACAAGGCCGGTTTGGTGGAACGGTTGGTCTGGTTCTGGTCCAACCACTTCGCCGTGTCGGCGACTAAAGCCCTGCCAGTGCGCGCCACGGCTGGTGCTTTTGAGCGCGAGGCCATCCGCCCCCATGTGCTGGGCCGCTTTGCTGACATGCTCAAGGCAGTAGAACAGCATCCCGCCATGCTGGCCTTCCTCGACAACCGGGATTCTATCGGCCCCAATTCAAAAGCAGGCCAACGCCGCCAGAAGGGCCTCAATGAAAATCTCGCCCGTGAGATCATGGAACTGCACACGCTGGGTGTGAGTGGCGGTTATACCCAAACCGACGTCACCAATCTGGCCCGCGTCATCACGGGCTGGACCTTTCCGGGCCTCAACAACCCTAACGCTGAGCCCGGTAAATTTGTCTTCAACCCCAACGCTCATGAGCCCGGCAGCTTCCGGGTGCTAGGCAAGGCTTATATCGAAAATGGTCAGGCGCAAGGCGAGGCTGTCTTGCATGACCTGGCCTTGCATCCCTCCACCGCGAAAGATCTTGCCCTTAAGTTCGCGCGCCACTTTGTATCCGATGTTCCGCCTTCCAGTCTTGTGGACAAGCTCACCAGAAACTTCCTCGCTACAGGTGGCGATCTCAAATCATTTACCGAAACACTTTTGTCCTCTGATGAGGCGTGGGACACATCTCGAAAGAAACTACGCTCGCCGCAGGTCTTTCTTGTTGCCGCCAGCCGCGCCCTCAACTTGCCAATTGAAAAGCCTCAACCTTTGCTGGGTGCCCTGAGTGCTTTGGGCCAGCCTCTATGGCAGCCTCCCGGCCCCAATGGCTTTGGTGACAAGGAGGGCGATTGGGCTTCACCCGAAGGCTTGAAGCTGCGCCTTTCCTACGCAGGCCTCATGGCTGCACAATCCAAGATCAGTGCCAACCCGCGCGACGCTGCAGTTTTACTGCTGGGCTCCTCTGCCTCTCAAGACACCACCCAAGCCATTGCCCGAGCCGAGTCCCGCCAACAGGGCTTTGCGCTGTTGCTCATGTCGCCTGAATTCCAGCGCTGCTGAAAAAAGGAAAAGTCCATGCTGTGTGAAACCCCACCTCTCTCCCGCCGCCGCCTTCTTGGCCTTTCTGGAAGTCTGGTCGCGTCTGCCTTCATCCCGCGTTTCGCCAGTGCGGCAAGTGCGCGCGATCCGCGCTTCATCGCCATCATCCTGCGCGGTGCGATGGATGGCCTCTCCGCCGTCGCCCCGGTGGGAGACCCTGACTATGCGAGCCTGCACGGCGATCTCGCGCTCACCACCTCAGGAGATGGCGCAGGCCAGCCGTTGAATTCCTTTTTCAGCCTCAACCCCGCCATGACCAATTTTGCGCGCCTCTATGGCAAGGGCCAGGCTGCGGTGATCCATGCTGTAGCCACCGCCTACCGCGATCGCAGTCACTTCGATGGGCAGGATGTTCTCGAAAGCGGCTATGCCGGGCCAGGTCGCACAGACTCAGGTTGGCTCAACCGCGCCATAGCCGCTCTGCCTCAAGGGCAAATGGTTTCGGCCAGTTCCAGCCTCGCCGTTGGCAGTGTGGCGCCCTTGGTGATCCGCGGCCCGGCTGAAACCCTGGGCTGGGCCCCAGCCAAAACGCCAACCCCGGCCGATGATCTCACGCGTCGTTTGCTTGAACTCTATGCCCACACCGATCCTAAACTTGGCAACCTGCTTCGCGATGGACTCGACACGCAAAAACTCGCAGGCAGTGCAATGGGTGCCACGACCAAAGATGAGAAACCCAACCAAATGGTGCTCGCCGCCCGGGGCGCCGCACACATCATGGCCGCAGCCGACGGCCCACGCATCGCCGCTCTGGCATTTGATGGTTGGGATACGCATGAAAACGAAGGTGGGGCCAAGGGCCGTCTCTTCAACTTACTGGCAGGGCTTGATGGCGCACTCGCCGAATTTGAACAAGGCCTTGGCGAGGCCTGGAACCAAACCGCAATTGTTGTGATGACGGAGTTTGGCCGCACTGCCGCCATCAACGGGACCGAAGGTACCGATCACGGCACGGCGACGCTGGCGTTCCTCGCGGGTGGTGCAGTGAAAGGTGGCCGCGTGATTGCCGATTGGCCGGGGCTCAAGACTGCAAACCTCTATCAGGCCCGCGATCTGAACCCGACTATCGATTTGCGCGGCATGTTGAAAGGACTGCTCGGCGATCATCTGGGCCTTGGCATCCAGACCATCAACACCCAGATATTCCCGGATTCAAACTCAGCAAAGCCGATGCAGGGCCTCATCGCTGCATAGAAAGCCGCCGGGCTCATACCCCGGCGGCTTTTCAATTTTCAGGGTAAAGAAGATCAGGCGTTGTCGTTCAGTTCTTCATCTTCAACCAGCTTTTTCAGCTCGTCGCGCGAAACGCTCTTGTCCGTCACCTTGGCCTTGCCAACGATCACGTCCACAACTTTCTGTTCGAAGATCGGGCCGCGCAACTCGAGCAAAGCGCCCTGGTTCTTGCGGTAGAAATCGAACACCTGCTTTTCCTGGCCGGGGAACTGGCGGGCGCGGGAAATCAGCGCAGCCTGCAATTCTTGGTCGGTGATGGTCACACCTTCTTTTTCGCCGATGGTACCCAGCACCAGGCCAAGGCGCACACGGCGCTCGGCAATCTTGCGATAGTCGTCCCTGGCCTTGTCTTCAGTGGTGTTTTCGTCCGCAAAGCTCTTGCCGGCTTTCTGCATTTCCTGGCTCAGCGCATTCCAGATGGTCTCAAATTCCGAATCCACCAGTTTCTGCGGCAGCTCGAAGGAATATTGCTTGTCCATCGCGTCAAGAACGTCGCGCTTCAACTTCATCGCAGTCATCTGCGCGTGTTCGCGTTCGACTGTGGATTTCACCATGTCCCGCAACTTGGACAGATCTTCAAAGCCAATCTTCTTGGCGAAGTCCTCGTCAACCTGGGCCTTTGACGGGGCTTCAATGCCATTCACTTTCACGGCAAATGCGGCAGCCTTGCCAGCCAGGTGAGCAGCACCATAATCCTGCGGAAAGGTCACGTTCACTGTCAACTCGTCACCGACTTTCACGCCGATCAACTGGTCTTCAAAGCCGGGAATGAACTGGTTGGAGCCAATTTCCAGCGGAATATCGTCACCCTTGCCGCCGTCAAATTCTTTGCCGTCGACCGAACCGATAAAGTTGATGTTCACGCGGTCGCCCAACGTGGCCTTCTCACCTTCCTTCTTTGGCTCAAAATTCTTGTACTGCTGCGCCAATTCCTGCAGCTGCACTTCAACGTGCTCATCAGCGGTGGCCACCAGATGCTTGGATAGTTCAAGCCCGGCAAAATCCTTCACTTCAAACTCCGGCACCACTTCGGTGGCTACGGTGAAAGCAAGATCGGCCTTGCCGTCCATCACGGCATTCACTTCTTTTTCGTCTTCCGGCAATTTCACTTCCGGCTGGTAGGCGGGCTTCAGCTTGCGGTCAGTGAAAACCTGGCGCGACTGCGCATCCACTTTTTCCTGGATCACTTCTGCCATGGCAGACTTGCCGTAGAGATTCTTCAAGTGAGCGACCGGAACTTTGCCCGGGCGGAAGCCTTTGATCTGCGCTTTGCCAGCGAGATCTTTAAGCTTGGCATCGAGATCCTTGTTCAGGTCTGCGGCGGCAACCACCACCTTGAATTCGCGCTTCAAGCCATTGTTCAGCGTTTCGGTAACTTGCATGTTTTCTCTCACTTCAAATTTGGGGCCAAAAAGCATAAAGCGCGCATGGTGCGGGCGGAGGGACTTGAACCCCCACGGGTTACCCCACAGGAACCTAAATCCTGCGTGTCTGCCAATTTCACCACGCCCGCAAAATGCAGCTTTGCCCCAGCGGGCTTTTGGTTGGGGGCGCTATAGCAGAGCGGTTTTGGGAATGGAAAGAGAATATCGGGCTTGCAATATGTAATTTCTTTTGTTACATAAAGGTCGTTAAGTCAATTTCCAAAGGATTTCTCTCCAATGAACACTGCCATTATTCCCTCTTCCTGGGCCCCTTCAATCCAAGCGCTGCTGCGTATTGTCGCCGGCCTGATGTTCCTTGAACACGGCACATCGAAGCTGCTGCACTTCCCAATCAATGACCAACTCTCCGGCATGTATGCCCAAATGGGCGGCCTGACGGCGTTTTCTGGCATTCTTGAATTGGTCGGTGGTCTTCTCATTGTGATTGGCGCCTTCACTCGTATTACCGCCTTCATCTTGTCGGGAATGATGGCCGTGGCATTTTGGATGGTGCACTTCGGCATGTCCGGCACAGTTTACCCAATGATCAACCAGGGCGAAGCAGCTGCCTTCTTCTGCTTTGTGTTCCTTTATTTTGCTGCGGTGGGCGCTGGCCCCTACAGCGTGGATGAATTGCGCAAATAATTTGCAATTCTTGATATGACGGGCCGGATCATTCTTGATCCGGCTTTTTTTGTCGCTGACCGCGAAGTTTTGCCCAATAGTCCAGACGCTTTTGAATCTCGCGCTCGAAGCCGCGCTCCACCGGATCATAGAATATCCGCCGCCCCATTTCGGCGGGGAAATAATCCTGGCCTGAAAATGCGTCGGGCTGATCGTGGTCATATCGATAGCCCGCGCTATATTCCTGAGCTTTCATCAGTTTTGTTGGGGCGTTGAGAATGTGCTTTGGCGGAGACAACGACCCCGTCTCCCGCGCCGCCGCCATCGCAGCGCCAAAGGCCGTGGTGATAGCGTTGGATTTGGGTGCAGTCGCCACATAGACCACGGCCTGTGCAAGCGCCAACTCACCTTCCGGCGAGCCTAGAAAATCAAACACATCCTTGGCCGCCAACGCCTGGTGAACCGCCTCAGGGTCTGCCAACCCAATATCCTCAATTGCCATCCGCACGATGCGCCGCGCCAGGAACAACGGGTCCTCTCCCGCCGCCAACATGCGCGCCAGATAATACAGCGCCGCATCAGGATCAGAGCCGCGCACTGATTTGTGAAGCGCCGAAATCAGATTGTAGTGTCCATCCGCCGCCTTGTCATAAAGCGGCAGGCGCTTGGAAGTGACTTTGCCCAACGCCTCGGTATCCAGCGCTACTGCTCCTTCAGGCACAGCAGCAAACACTTCCTCCACCAGATTGAGAAAAAAGCGCCCGTCACCATCGGCCATGCCGATCAACGCCGCCCGCGCTTCTGGCGTGAGTGGCGGAACGCGCTTTTCAAACATCGCCGCCCGGTCAAGCAGGCCAGAAAGCGCCGCCTCGCTCAAGCGCTGCAGCACCAGAACTTGTGCCCGCGAAAGCAAAGCACCGTTTAACTCAAAGCTCGGGTTCTCGGTCGTCGCCCCCACCAGCGTGATGGTGCCATCCTCAACATAGGGTAAAAACGAATCCTGCTGCGCCTTGTTGAAACGGTGGATCTCATCCACGAACAGCAACGTACCGCGCCCCTGCATGCGCCGCATGCGCGCCTGATCAAAGGCCTTCTTGAGATCGGCAACGCCCGAAAAGATGGCCGACATTTGCTCGAAGGCCAATCCCGTCTCGCCCGCCAGAAGCCGTGCGATTGTGGTCTTGCCCGTGCCCGGCGGCCCCCAGAGGATAATCGAAGGAATGCGCCCTGATGCCAGCGTCTTGGTGAGTGAGCCCTCGGGGCCGACAATGTGATCCTGTCCCACCACATCAGCAAGCCGCGTGGGCCGCATTCTGTCCGCCAGTGGCCGCGGGCCTTCCTTGTCCAGTCCTGCGGCTTCAAACAGGCTCATGCGTCAGCCCAGCCTGAGATAGACTTTTTGCCCACCACGTTCAAAACCAATCAACCAGCCCCGCGCGGGCTTTTGCAACACGCGCCGCAGCACATCCACCGAGTCAATGGCCACACCATTCACCTCGCGGATGATATCCCCCTTCGCAAGAAACTGTTGCGCAGGGCCATCTTTCACTTCTGTGATCACCACGCCGTGCTGGGTGGAGTCCAGCCGCAACTCATCGGCCACTGCTGGCGAAAGATTGGCCACCACCACGCCCGTCAAGGGAGTTTGCCCGGTGATTGTTGTTTCCTCTCGCTGCACCGTTTCAGGTGCGGCGATCAGCGTTACTGAAACCTGCTTGGTCTCCGCGCTGCGGCGAAACTCAATCAGCTTGGCATCGCCGATCTTGGAAAGGCCCAGCAGGTAATTCAGCTCCTGCGCGCTGTCGAGAGACTTGCCATCCATGGCCATCATCACATCGCCGCGCTTCAAGCCCGCCTTGGCCAAAGGGCTTTCAGGATCGAGGTCGACAATCATCACGCCCTCAGGCCGCGCTAGGCCCAGCGAATCTGCAATATCCTGCGACACGTTCTGGAACGCGCCGCCAAACCAAGGCCGCACAATCTTCTTGCCGGCTTCTGCTGATTGCACCACCGTGGACACCAAATTGGCCGGAATGGCAAAGCCAAGCCCGATTGAACCGCCGGACTTGGAAAAGATCATGGAGTTGATGCCAATCAACTCGCCCTTCAGATTCACCAAGGCGCCGCCCGAATTGCCGGGGTTGATGGCTGCATCCGTCTGGATGAAGGATTGATAGTCAGAAACGCCAACATCCGTGCGCGCCAGCCCGGAGACAATGCCGCTGGTCACTGTCTGGCCCACACCAAACGGGTTACCGATCGCCAGCACCAGATCGCCCACCTCAAGATTGTCGGAATTGCCAAGAGGCAGCTTCGGCAAGACCTCATCGCCCACCTCGATTTTCAACACGGCCAAATCGGTGCGCTCATCAGCCAGCATCACATGCGCGGCAAACTCACGCTTGTCAGCCAACGCGACTCGGATATCGGTCGCCCCTTTGATCACGTGATTATTGGTCACGATAATGCCCTTGCCATCGACAATGACGCCTGATCCCAGCGAACTGGCGACGCGCTCGCGCGGGGCACCCAGCAGCTTGTCACCGAAAAACTGCCGGAAAAACGGATCATCAAAGGGCCCAGCCGATTGCTGCTCGCGTTGGATCGTCTTGGCATAGACATTCACCACGGCGGGTGCGGTGAGCTTCACCAGCGGCGCAAAGGAAAGTTGGATCTGTTCCCGGCTGCCCGGCATCTCCTTGGTAAAAGGCATGGCCTGCTGGGCAAGAGCCGGGGAAAAAGCCGTTCCCGCCAACAAGACAAAAGCCAAAACCGTGGTCGCAAGCCGTGATGTCATAGATGTCTCTTTCATGTGTTGTTCGTTCACAGGCTTCTGCGGTCAAGTTTTGTCGATAAAATGACCGCTGTTTCAATCGCCTTTACCCCGGGCAGAAGGGTGATGGCATCTAACACCTCATCCATCTCTTCGGTCGCCGCTGCCCGCACCAGCGCAACAAAATCCACCTTGCCGGAAACCGCCTGCAACAGTGCAATGCCTTTCACTTGGGCAAGCGCCTTGGCCACCGCAAGCTGTTGACGCGCTTCAACGCTGACTGAAACCCACGCCGAAAGCCCCGTTTCAGCCGCCTTGGCGAGCCGCACGCCATAGCCTGCAATTACGCCCTGCTCTTCAAGGCGCCGCAACCGGTCTTGGACGGTGGTGCGCGAAAGCCCCAGCTTGCGCGCCAGTTCAGCCACCGGCGCGCGCGAGTTAGCCTGCAGCAGATGCAGCAAGTCCTGGTCTTTGGCGGAAGGAGTGGGTTTCGTCACAATGCAAGCTCAGTCCGTCATTATGACGGCTCGCGCCTGCTTCGGCAACAGTTTGCCGTCTCGCTTCCGTCACGCGTTGAGCGCAACATAAATTGAATTGGAATCGGAGAACCCCATGCCTGCCCAGCCCGCCTTGAAGGAAGCCGTCGCCACCCCGCATAACGCGGCCGAATTGTCGAAATCGCTGGATGGCGAAGTGCCCGTGTTCTGCTTTTCCGCTAGCGCCCTCAAGGCGCGGGCCAAAATCTTCACTTCCGGTTTCAAGGGCGAAACCACTTTCGCGGTGAAGTCCAACCCGTCGCGCGAAGTGATCGCCACACTGGTGGAAGCGTGCCTCAAATCCTGGGATGTGGCTTCGGTGCAGGAGATGGAATTGGTGCATTCCATCCAGCCCAAAGCCAATTTCCACTATCACAACCCGGTCAAATCTCGCCGCGAGATTGAGCGCGCCTACAAGGAATTCAATTGCCGCCGCTTCGTTGTTGATTGCCGGGAAGAGTTGGAAAAAATCGTTGCCGTTGTGGGTGCGGACAGAAACATCGAAATCGCCGTGCGCTTGGTGCTGCCGCGAGACCGTGGTGCTTCCGCCCACGATTTCTCAACCAAGTTCGGAGCGCCCGAGCATATCGCCATAGAATTATTGAAGAAAGTGGCTGCGCTGGGCTTCATTCCCATGCTCACCTTCCACCCCGGCAGCCAATCGAAGGATCCGCAAACCTATGCCCGCCACATTGAGGCTGCGGCCCGCATTGCCAAATCGGCAGGCGTGGAAATCGGCAAGCTCAATGTCGGCGGTGGTTTCCCGGCGGACTATGAATATTCCAAAGCCCCCGAACCGGATATCTATTTCCGCGTCATCGAAGTGGCGCGCGACCAGCACTTTGCCGGGCAACGCGTGCCGGCCTTGGAGTGTGAACCCGGCCGCGGCCTGGTCGCTACCTGCATGTCACTGCTCGCGTCGGTCAAGCTCGTCTGCACAGACGGCGATGACATTTTCATCAACGACGGTGTTTACGGTGGCTTGATGGAATACTGGCAGGTTCCAGAACTGAAGCCGCCCGTGCGCGCCGTCCGCAATGGCAAGTTCCTCGAAGGCCCGGTGAAAAACTGGAAAGTCTTCGGTCCCACCTGTGACCCCATCGATGTTTTGCCCCACCGCCTTGACCTGCCAACCACCTTGCGCGATGGCGATTTCGTGGAATTCGGCACGCTGGGCGCATACGGCATTTCAACGCTTACCCGCTTCAACGGCTATGGCGTTCACGAGATTCTGCCTGTGGGTGAGGTTCTGCGCTGCCAGTATTGAGGCGAGGCCTTAAACGAAATCCTGCTCCAGCTGCGCTGCTATCTCGCGCAAGAAGGCAGCGCCAAACTGTTCCAGCTTGGCGGGCCCCACGCCTGAGATTTCGCCCATGTCCATCGGCGTCAATGGCTTTCGCCGCGCCATTTCGATGAGTACGCGGTCGTGGAATATCACATAGGCGGGCACATGCCGCGCCTGCGCCAGCTTGAAGCGCAGAGCTTTCAATCTCTGCAACAGCGCTTCATCCACGCCACCGGCTATCGCCTCGCGCATAACCGCAGTGCGTTTGTCTTTCTTGGCTTGGCGTGGCGCCGCTACGGCCACTTCGCCCAAACACACATCGCAATAGCCACAGGTCTCCGCCGCCTCGCCAAAATAGGCCAATAGCAGCTGTCTGCGGCAAGTCTTGGCCTCGGCGTAATCAACCAGCTTAGACAAGCGGATGCCGTCTGCCTTTCGCCGGATTTCATCGCTGCTTTCAGATTGGATAAATCGCCGCCGCTTGGCCGCATCTTCCATGCCAAAAATCATATAAGCCTCAGCCGCTTCACCATCGCGGCCCGCGCGGCCAATCTCCTGATAGTAAGCTTCCAGATTGGAAGGCAGATCGGCATGAAACACAAATCGCACATCCGGCTTGTCGATGCCCATGCCAAACGCAATCGTGGCACAAACAATCAACCCCTCCTCGGTCATGAACAGGTTCTGCGTCTCAGCGCGGCTGTCGGCAGAAAGCCCCGCATGATAGGCCAGTGCGCGGTGTCCTGCGTCATTCAACTCTTCCGCCAGCTTCTCAGTGCGCTTGCGTGACAGGGCATAGACAATGCCACTCTCGCCTTTATGGCCTTCCACGAAATCCAAAAGCTGCCGCGCACTGTTGTCCTTGCGCGCTACCGACAGGCGAATGTTCGGGCGGTCAAAACCGGCCACGTAAACCTGCGCCTTACCGCCAAAAAGTTTCGCGGCAATGTCGCGCTGTGTGGCTGCATCAGCGGTGGCGGTAAAAGCCCCAATCGGTACATTGGGCAGTGCGGCCCGCAGGCCCTGCAAGGCATCATATTCTGGCCGGAAGGAAGCGCCCCATTGCGAAATGCAATGCGCCTCATCCACCGCGATCAGCCCAATCGGCAGCCGTGCCAGCGCCGAAAGCATGCGCCCATCCATCAGGCGCTCCGGCGACAAGTAGAGAAACGCAACCTCCCCCGCCGCAACCCGCCGCCAGATGGCAACATTTTCCTCGCGTGATTGTGAGGAATTGATGGTCTCGGCGCTGATCCCGTCCAGCTTCAGCCCCTCCACTTGATCTTTCATCAGTGCCACCAAGGGCGAAACCACCACACAAATCCCGCCGCGCAGCAGGCCAGGAACTTGAAAGCAAAGTGACTTGCCAGCTCCGGTCGGCATCACCGCCAGCACATGCTGCCCTGCTGCCAGCCAATCAACGATCTGCTCCTGGCCTGCGCGAAAGCCGTTGAAGCCAAAGCGCTCACGCAAAATTTGGTGTTTCAGTCCAGCACCTGTGGATATCTGCGAATCTGCCGCCATATGTGTGTCATGCCACAAGCTATACTCGGCGCATTGCATTTGTTCACGGTTTATTCTAGTCAGGCCACATGTCCACAAAATTTCTAACGATTCAAGGTGCGCGCGAGCACAATCTGAAGAACATTTCCGTTGAGCTGCCACGCGACAAGCTCATCGTCTTCACGGGCTTGTCCGGCTCTGGCAAGTCCTCCCTCGCCTTCGACACCATCTATGCCGAAGGCCAGCGCCGCTATGTGGAATCACTCTCGGCCTATGCCCGCCAGTTTCTGGAGATGATGCAGAAGCCGGATGTGGATCAGATTGACGGTCTCTCGCCCGCCATATCCATCGAGCAGAAGACCACCAGCAAGAACCCGCGTTCCACCGTTGGCACAGTGACGGAGATTTATGACTATCTGCGCCTGCTCTATGCGCGCGTGGGCATTCCTTATTCTCCCGCCACTGGCTTGCCCATTGAGGCCCAGACGGTGACACAGATGGTGGACCGCACTTTGGCCCTGCCCGAAGGTACGCGGCTTTACCTGCTGGCCCCCGTGGTGCGTGGCCGCAAGGGCGAATACAAAAAGGAATTCGCCGAGTTCCAGAAGAAGGGCTTCCAGCGCGTCAAGGTGGATGGCCAGTTCTATGAGATCGACGCGGTGCCCGTGCTCGACAAGAAATTCAAGCATGACATCGATGTGGTCGTGGACCGTCTCGTGGTGAAGCCAGACCTTGCCACGCGCCTTGCCGACTCCTTCGAAACCGCGCTGAAGCTGGCCGACGGCCTGGCCATCGCCGAATTCGCCGACAAGCCTCTGCCGCCCTCACAAACACAGGAAGACAGCGCCAACAAAAGCGCCAATGAAACGCATGAGCGCATCATGTTTTCGCAGCGCTTTGCCTGCCCGGTGTCTGGCTTCACCATTGATGAGATTGAGCCCCGCATCTTCTCCTTCAACAATCCCTTCGGCGCCTGCCCCACCTGCGATGGTCTCGGCACGGAATTGAAGTTTGAACCGGAACTGGTCGTGCCCGATGGCACAATCTCGCTGCGGAACGGTGCCATTGCCCCTTGGGCCAAGACAGGCGCCACCTCGCCCTATTACACCCAAACGCTGGAGGCGCTTTCCAAGCACTTCAAATTCTCGATGACCACGCCATGGAAAGACCTGCCCAAGAAGGCCCGCGATGTAATCTTGAACGGCACAGGCGAGGAGGAAGTCACCTTCACCTATGACGATGGCCTGCGCACCTACAAGAACAAGAAAGCCTTCGAAGGCGTCATTGGCAATATCGAACGGCGCTGGCGTGAAACCGATTCGGAATGGATGCGCGAAGAGCTGGCGCAATACCAGTCAGACCATGAATGCCAGGCCTGCCACGGCTATCGCCTCAAGCCACAAACCTTGGCGATCAAGATCGACAAGCTGCACATCGGCGAAGTCTCGCAATTCTCCATCCGCCATGCCGATGCCTGGTTCCGCGATCTCGATGCCAAGCTCTCGCCAAAGCAGAGGGAAATCGCCACCCGCATCCTGAAGGAAATCCGAGACCGGCTGAAATTCCTTGTGGATGTGGGTCTGGATTATCTGTCGCTCAGCCGCGTCTCTGGCACGCTCTCGGGCGGCGAAAGCCAGCGCATCCGCCTCGCTTCGCAAATCGGCAGCGGCCTCACAGGCGTGCTCTATGTGCTGGATGAACCGTCCATTGGCCTGCACCAGCGCGACAATGCCCGCCTGCTGCAAACCCTCACGCATTTGCGCGATCTCGGCAACACCGTGATCGTGGTGGAACATGATGAGGATGCGATCCGCCTCGCGGACTATGTGCTCGACATCGGCCCCGGTGCAGGCGTCAACGGCGGCAAGATCGTGGCGCAAGGCACGCCCGATCAGGTGATGAGGAATCCCGAAAGCCTCACCGGCCAATATCTCACCGGCTTCCAGCAAGTGCCCGTGCCGCATAGCCGTCGCAAGTTTGATCCCAAGCGCACCATCAAGGTCAAAGGCGCGCGCGCCAACAACTTGAAGAATGTCACGGCGGAAATTCCGCTGGGCGTGTTCACTTGCGTCACCGGCGTATCCGGCGGCGGCAAGTCAACACTGGTGGTGGACACGATGTACCGCGCACTGGCCCGCAAGTTAATGGGCACGCGCGAAGCCCCGCTGGCCCATGATACGATGACGGGTATCGAACACCTGGACAAGATCATCGACATTGATCAATCCCCCATCGGCCGCACGCCGCGCTCCAACCCCGCCACCTACACAGGCGCCTTCACCTTCATCCGTGATTGGTTTGCCGGCCTGCCAGAGGCCAAGGCCCGCGGCTATGGGCCGGGACGCTTCTCCTTCAACGTCAAGGGTGGGCGCTGTGAGACATGCCAGGGTGATGGCGTGATCAAGATCGAGATGCACTTCCTGCCCGATGTTTACGTCACCTGCGATGAATGCCACGGCCACCGCTATAACCGCGAAACGCTGGAGGTGAAGTTCAAGGACAAGTCCATCGCCAATGTGCTGGAAATGACGGTGGCCGAAGCCGCCGACTTTTTCCGCGCCGTGCCAAGCGTACGCGACAAGATGGAAACGCTGGAACGTGTTGGGTTGGGTTACATTAAGGTGGGCCAGCAAGCCACAACGCTAAGCGGCGGCGAAGCCCAGCGCGTGAAGCTGGCCAAGGAACTCAGCAAACGCGCCACCGGCCGCACGCTTTACTTGCTCGACGAGCCCACCACGGGCCTGCATTTCCATGACGTGCGGAAACTCTTGGAGGTGCTGCACGAACTGGTGGACCAAGGCAACTCCATGGTCGTCATCGAGCATAACCTGGAGGTCATCAAA
>JANPHF010000054.1:0-2084 GCA_031424315.1 Aestuariivirga sp. | reverse complement strand
CTCGGTGCAAATGAGCGGCAGCTTGGGGCGTTTCTGTGGAGTGAGGCGCTTTTGATTTATGCGCTAGGCCTCACTTCAGGGATGGTCATAGGTTGGTTAATTGCCTGGATTCTAATCAAGCTGATGACTCACGTCTTTGATCCGCCGCCGGAAGCCTTGGCCATTCCCTGGACTTACTTGGCGGTCTTGGCGCTGGCTGGATTAATAGCCCTGGCTGGTTCGGTTCTCTGGCAACTGCGCAAGCGCAGCGAACCGCTTTCGTTTGCAATCAGAGAGGTTTGATAATGCAGACCGAATGTATATGAATATTGGACTGAAGGCTCGCGCCAATGTCGGGTTACGCGGCACCAACCAATTCGAACACGTTGGACTCCAAATTTGCGCAGTATTTCGGTGGTTCGGAGTAGTTCAATATCACCATTCCTACGTACCGGCGGCGCTCTCCAATGGAGTGAATAACAACCCGTTTCAAATGCCAGTTGCGATTGGGGAACGGAAATGATCAACTTGAAAAAATGGCGCGGTTGGGAGGCTTGTTCATGTCGATAACTATTCTTGTCACGCGTCATGCGGAAAAGTCTCCGGATTTGAATGACCCGCACCTCACGACTGCAGGGGAGCAGCGCGCAATTCAACTTGCAACATATATACCCGAACAATTTGGCAAACCCGATTTCATATTTGCCACTGCGAACTCAAAACATAGTTCTCGTCCATTTGAAACTGTCCTGCCACTGTCACAAGTCATCGGAGTGCCAATTGATCAAAGCTACGCAGACCAGGACTACGGCGCACTTGCGCTCAGCCTTCGAGGGAGTGAAAAATATCAAGGCAAATCTATCCTCATCTGCTGGCATCATGGCAATATTCCAAGCCTGCTGAATGCCATCGGCGCGGGGGCAGGTAGCTATCCTGATCCGTGGCCCAACACGACTTTCAATATGATTATCAAGCTTGCAATTGACGGCACCAGCGTTTCTGACGTGACCAGCATAACCGAGCCATTTTAGATTGGGCCACTTCCACCTCAGACGGGATTAAAACCGAGGATAAGGGATGTGGAACCAGAAGTGCTTATCCCCGGGGCAATGATTTAACGGCGACACCGCCCGAGCACGGCAGCACAACTGTGACAATTGCTTTCTATCCACTGATGTCATAGGCCGATCTCACGGCCCGGGCCCAGAGATACCAAATTTTATGCCAACCCCAAGGAGTTCTATATGGATGTTTCCCAATTGGGAGTTGAGAGTTCGGCAATTCTTGCGGCCTTTTTGGCTTCAACTGTGGAAGTTGTGGAGGCCTTCACCATCATTTTGGCCGTTGGCACCTTGCGCGGGTGGAAGCCCGCCTGGATGGGAACCTTTGCAGCGCTTATTCTGCTCACACTCGCCATCATTATCTTAGGGCCCTTGCTGGTGCGCGTGCCAATAACCTATCTGCAATTGGTCATTGGCGTGATGTTGCTGCTATTTGGAATGGGCTGGTTAAGAAAGGCCATTTGAGATCTGCGGGCGTCATCGCCCTGCGCGATGAGGATAAGATCTTTGCTGAGGAACAAGCAAGCCTCATTGCGGAAGCAAAGTCCAGGAAAGCGTCCCAAGATTGGATCGCCGGCCTTGCGGCATTCAAGGCGGTACTTCTCGAAGGGCTTGAGGTCGTTTTTATCGTCATCGCGGTTGGCTCGGGCCACAACATGCTGTGGCCCGCTGCCATTGGCGCGTTGGCCGCATGCCTTGCAGTTCTGGTGATTGGTGTTCTTGTTCATAAGCCACTTTCGCGCGTACCGGAAAACACCTTGAAGTTTTCTGTGGGTGTCATGCTCTCCTCATTTGGGGTGTTCTGGACTGGAGAAGGCCTGGGCATTGCCTGGCCGGGGCAGGATCTCATACTGTTGTTGTTCGCAGCAATTTTTCTTGCCACTGGTTCGGCGACGGCTCAGATCTTGCGTATTGCACCGTCAACTGTCAGCCAAGCAAAGCCAACGATTTGAGGCAGCAAAAATGAAAATTCTCCTGGAAGTGTTTGCCGAACTGTTCAGCATGTTTATGGCTGATGCGCGAATGACTTTGACCACGCTGATT
>JANPHF010000053.1:0-2960 GCA_031424315.1 Aestuariivirga sp. | reverse complement strand
GGAAGTCGGTCCCGCCTACAAAGACCTGCTCATTCTCACCATCGACTATGACAAGCAAAAGGATGTGATGCGCGGCTTCAAAGTCACCAGCCGTTCGACCCTGATTGCATTCAAAGGCGCAACCGAAACTGGCCGGATGACAGGCAACACCAAGCTGCCCGTGATCAAAGCCCTGATCGACAAGGCACTTTGATCACTATGGGGTGGACCAGCATCGGCCTTGCTTTCATCGCTGGCATTCTGTCCACGCTTTCCCCTTGCGTCTTGCCCTTGCTCCCGCTGGTGTTTGGGAGTTCCCTCTCCAAGCACCTGTGGGGTCCGGTGGCCTTGGCAGTGGGCGTCAGCCTTTCCTTTGTCAGCGTCGGCCTGTTTGTAGCCACACTGGGATTCGCGCTGGGAATTGATGAAAGTGTGTTTCGAAATATCGCAGCCGTGCTGATGTTACTGGTAGGCCTCATTCTTGTGGTGCCATGGTTTGAGGGTCGATTTGCGCTGGCGGCAGGTCCGGTTGCCAACTGGCTGCAACAGAAATTTGGTAACAGCGAACCAAGTGGGCTTGGAGGCCAATTCGGTGTTGGCCTCTTATTGGGCGCGGTTTGGAGCCCTTGCGTCGGCCCCACACTGGGCGCGGCCTCGCTGCTCGCCGCCCAAGGCCCAAATCTGGGCGAAGTTGCACTCACCATGCTGCTCTTTGGCCTGGGAGCGGCCCTGCCCATGTTGCTGATCGGCCTCGCATCACGCGCAACACTGGCCAAATGGCGCGGTCGCATCCAGGCCAACAGCAAAATTGGCAAACGAGTCTTCGGCGCAATCCTGATTTCCTTTGCCGCTTTGACATTGACCGGGCTTGACCGAACCTTGCAAACCACCCTGGTCAGCAGAACGCCCGAATGGCTTTCAAATCTTTCGACCTATTATTGACGCGTCCTCGGTTCTGGAAGTGGTTGCTCTCTCATTTCGCTTCTTGGCCCTGCGCCGACAAACTGAGGCCGTCGCACGAAGTCTGACTTTGACTCGGAGCAGCTACAATTTTGATTCAGATCGAAAGGAATGAGTGACAACACCATGTGGCCCCTTATAAGGAGCCTGGGTTGTGTAAGGAGCCGCCAAGGGAGTAGCAATGCAGCTCCTTTCGATTTGATGGGCAGGGAACTATCAGATGTCTTTGGTGCGAATTTCTTACTATTCTGATGTGTTGTGCATCTGGGCCTATGTTGCCCAGCGCCGACTGGAACAGTTGGTGCAGAAATTCGGCAACAAGATCACTATCGAAACACACTTTTGTTCGGTGTTTCCTGATGCCTGGGGCCAAATTGAGGAAAAGTGGAAAACTCGAGACGGCTTTGATGGGTTCAACCGGCACATCAACGAAATTGCGTCGAAGTTCCCGCACATTGAGGTTCATCAACGTCTGTGGCTTGAAACCAGGCCACGCACATCCGCCAGCCCACATCTATTTCTGAAAGCCATCGAGATCATCGAGCGAGATCGAAATGGACGTGAAGCCAAGCTTTTGCCCTATCTGGACCGACTGTCGACCCGCGCTGCCTGGGAGTTGCGGCGCGCATTCTTCGTGTCGGCCAAGGATATTTCGGACTGGCACATTCACACCGAAATCGCGGACCGTCTCGGCGTTGACTATAAATTGGTCGATGAGAAAATACGGTCGTCAGAAGCGGTCGCGCAACTCGCTGCCGATTACAGCTTGAGCCAAAAAAATGGAGTAGTGGGTAGTCCAACGTTCATATTGAATGAGGGCCGGCAGAAGCTATTTGGCAATATTGGCTACCGCTTGATCGAGGCTAACGTGCAAGAGCTGCTTCGCAGCCCTCCGAAAGATGAAGCAAGTTGGTGCTAGTCTGAATTTGTTTGCTGCCGAAATCCGATATTTCGTTTGACAGTCCTTAGCTGGGAGCGGTGCGTATTGTGATCCTGATCGGCTGAAACCCAGAGTAGGCGATTCAGAATATCATTACTTTGTTGGCTGCAATGGTCGAGGCCGCCAGCTCATCCATGGTGCTGCGGAGCGCTCCATCCATCATGTCGGCTTCGACCATTCCGCGTGCGTCCATGCAGGTGCCGCAGAGAAGGACTTTGCCACTACCAATAATCACCCGGTTCAGCATCTTCTCCATGTTGTAATAGCCGTCCGGCGTCTTCTGGCCTTTGCGCGCCGCGACAACGGCATCAGCCATCAGAAAGACCGTTATTTCAGTTGCCGGATCATTCTTCAACAATGCATGAGCAAGGCGCAATGCGTTATAGCAGCGCTCAGTGCCATAGGGTGGGCCATTCAATACAAAGAGCGCTTTCATTCAAGATTTGCCTCTCGTCTGCGGTCTACCCAATAGGGGCTTCAAACACCAAGAACTCTGCGGCGTTCCTCAAATTCACCTTTGTTGATTTCGCCCCTTGCATAGCGCTCCCTGAGAATATCGAGAGGTGTATGCTCCGGCGGTAGAAGGTTCGCGGAAGAAATACCGGGGAGCGTCCCGCCCCACCACCGGGCAAGCAAGACAATGACCGCTATCGTTGCAGCCAGCACCAAGATCATGAATAGGGGACCAAAAAACATGCTAGCACCTCCACCATTCCACCACATCATTTGTTCTCTCCAATTTTAACGGCTTCAAAGCCTTCCGGGATCCACCGTTCCATCCCACCAAGCAGGACATGAGCCTCTCTGAAAAGAGCTGCAACTCGCGTGGAACACTTATCCATCCTAAGCGGCAGAATGACAGGTCGGCTCTTGCGTGCATTGATTTGGGTCAACTGGCTGAGCGCATCGCCAAGAGGAATATTCAGTGCACTTGGAATACGTCCAAGTAGGCCGTCAAATTCATTTCGTCCACGAACATCAGCAATCGCAAGGGAGTTGCCATTTCTGATTTGGCTGTTGAGATTATCGACATCGATCCAACCTCCTCTGGCAGGCCTGAGGCGCTTGAACAGGCGCGCCG
>JANPHF010000052.1:0-40518 GCA_031424315.1 Aestuariivirga sp. | reverse complement strand
GATTGTGTTCAAGGAACATGAGGGTTCTTATCTTGTTGGTGTGGCGGCGGCGGAAGCTTCCAAAACAGGCAAGGTTGGCTTTGTGGGTGGCATGGATATTCCGCTCATCCACAAGTTTGCCTGCGGCTATGTACAGGGTGTGAAGGGCGACAAGAAAGACGCCGCCGTGTTCCAGAACATGACGGGTGACACCGGTGCGGCCTGGAACGACCCTGTGAAGGGTGGTGAAATCACCAAGGGCCAGATCGCCAAGGGCGCTGACGTGGTTTACGCTGCTGCTGGTGCCACCGGCATCGGCGTGCTGCAAGCCGCCACCGACGCTGGCAAGCTCTCCATCGGTGTAGACGCCAACCAGAACTATCTGCACCCTGGCAAGGTTCTCACCTCGATGGTTAAGCATGTTGACGTGGCCGTTTACAACATCATGAAGAACGGCAACGAGAAGTTCGAACCCGGCATCCATGCTTTGGGCCTCGCCGAAGGCGGCGTGGACTACGCGATGGACGACAACAACAAGCCGCTGGTCAATGCCGACATGCAGAAGGCCGTGGAAGCCGCTAAGGCCGACATCATCGCCGGCAAAGTCAAAATCCATGACTACATGGAAGACAACAAGTGCCCGGTGGAGTGATCTCCGCTAAAAATTCCCTCCCCTCACACGAGGGGAGGGATCTCTCAAAACCAATAATAATCATCCTCCCCTGAGGGGGAGGTGTCGGCAAAGCCGACGGAGGGGAGACGGGGAATTGAGCCTTACGGCGCGTGCGCGTCAGCTTCGCAAACAAATGACCCCTGAAGAGGTGAAGCTTTGGCTTCAGTTGAAACATCTGAACGCGCGCGGATATAATTTCCGCAGGCAGGCACCTTCGAATGGCTACATTCTCGATTTCGCGGAATTCAATTGCAGGCTCATTATTGAAGTTGATGGATCACAGCACAACGAACCAGTACATAGGATGCGAGACGCAACACGCGACCGACATTTCGAGGCCAATGGATTCACCATCCTCAGATTCTGGAACTTTCAAATCAACCGCGAGATGGATGGGGTCATGGATCATATTTTGAGCGTGTTGTCATCAACCCCTCCGGCGCTGCGCGCCACCTCCCCCGAAGGGGAGGAGAAGCACCGAACATGACCACCCCAGCCATTGAACTCATCGGCATCGACAAGCGTTTTGGCGCGGTGCATGCCAATATTGATGTGAACCTGACAATCGCGCAGGGCTCGATCCATGGCATCATTGGCGAGAATGGTGCGGGAAAATCCACGCTGATGTCGATCCTGTTTGGATTTTATCACGCCGACAAGGGCGAGATCAAAGTGCGGGGCCAGCCGGTCAAGATCAGATCCTCTACCGATGCAATTTCTCACGGCATTGGCATGGTGCATCAGCACTTCATGCTGGTGGAGCCCTTCACCGTTTTGGAAAATGTCATTCTGGGTGTGGAAGGCGGGCGGCTGATCGGGCCTGCCCTAGCCAAGGCGCGGGCCTCACTCAAACATCTCGCCGAAGAATATGAACTGGATGTGGACCCGGACGCGATCATTGGCGACCTGCCGGTGGGCCTGCAGCAGCGCGTGGAAATTCTTAAGGCGCTCTATAAGGGCGCTGAAGTTCTTATTCTTGATGAGCCCACGGGCGTGCTCACGCCGGCCGAGGCTGACCACCTGTTCCGCATTTTGAAAACGCTGCGCGATGAGGGCAAGACCGTCATCCTCATCACCCACAAGCTGCGTGAGATCATGGCCGTAACTGACCAGGTCTCCGTCATGCGGCGCGGCGAAGTGGTGGCCAATTTCGCCACCAAGGATACGAGCGTTGAACAACTCGCCGAGGCCATGGTGGGCCGCCGCGTGCTTCTCAATGTGAACAAAACGCCAGCCACGCCCGGCGATGTGCTGCTCGACGTGCGCAACGTCACCTGGCGCGACAAGACCAAGGTGGCGCGGGTGGACAATGTGTCCTTCACCGTGCGCAAGGGCGAGATTGTTGGCATCGCCGGCGTTTCCGGCAATGGCCAATCGGAATTGCTTGATGTGATCACCGGCATCACAAAGGCGGCCTCCGGCGAAGTGTTTTTCAAAGGCGAAGACGTGGCGGCCATTGACGATGCGGGCGAGCTTCGCCGCCGCGGCATGGCACATGTGCCGGAAGACCGGCATCACCGTGGGTTGATCACGTCTTTCAGCGCCGCCGAGAGCGCTATTCTCGGCTATCAATATGCGCCCGATCTGGGCAAGGGCTTCAGGCTCAACCGCGATGCTGTCATCAACCGCACGCGCAAAGAGATGGAAGAGTTTGACGTGCGCCCGCCCGACCCGTTTCTCAAGAGTGCCAAATTCTCCGGCGGCAACCAGCAGAAGATCATTTTAGCGCGGGAGATTGGTTCGAACCCTGATCTGCTGGTGATCGGCCAGCCCACACGCGGCGTGGATATTGGCGCCATCGAATTCATTCACCGCCGCATCATCGCGCTGCGCGATGCGGGCAAGGCGATCCTGCTGGTGTCAGTGGAACTCGACGAAATCCGCTCACTGTCAGACCGCATTCTGGTGATGTTCGCCGGCCGCGTGATGGGCGAACGCGGGCCAGATGCGACAGAAGGCGATCTTGGCCTGCTGATGGCTGGCGTATCGAAGGAGGCGGCGTGATGCAGCGTGGCGAACTTCCGACTTGGGTTGACGTTGGCCTCATTCCGCTGATCAATCTCACCATTGCCTTTGTTGTTGCGGGCCTTGTGGTTCTCATCATCGGGGAAAATCCGTTTCAGGCGATCTGGATTCTACTCTCCACGCCGCTCAGCTCGCTCTCCGGGTGGTTCAACATCATCTACTATGCAACGAATTTCATCTTCACCGGCCTGTGCGTGGCCGTGGCCTTTCATGCCGGGCTGTTCAACATCGGCGGCGAAGGCCAGGCCTATATCGGCGGGCTTGGTGCGGCCACGCCGGGACTTCTGATTGGAGGTGCGCTGGCGGCGGTTCTGCCAGTCTGGGTGTCAACGCCCATTACCTTGCTGATCTGCCTTGTTGCGAGTTTTGCGGTGGGCGCGTTGTGGGGCTGGTTCCCCGGTTATCTGCAAGCCAAGCGCGGCAGCCACATCGTGATCACCACAATCATGTTGAACTACATCACCTCCAGCGTGATGGTTTACATGATCAACATGGTGTTCCGCCCGGTGGGCAAGATGGCCGTCGAAAGCCGCGCCATTGATGATGCCTATATCATGAACGCGCGTGAACTTGGCAGACTGGTTGGCATGAAGCTGCCAGCGTCGCCATTGAACCCCGGCCTATTTGTGGCACTCGCTGCTGCTTGGGGCGTTTGGTATCTCTTGTGGCGCACCAAGCTGGGTTACGAAATCCGCGCGGTGGGCGCCAACATGGATGCGTCGATCTATGCCGGCATCAATCCGGCGCGGATCATCATGATCACCATGGCCATCTCCGGCGGCCTTGCGGGCCTGATGGCCTTCCATGAAGTACTGGGCGCGCAGCACCGGCTGGTTCTTGAATATGTGCAGGGTGCTGGCTTTGTTGGCATTGCCGTGGCGTTGATGGGGCGTTCACATCCCGTTGGCATCGTGCTCGCAGCGTTGCTGTTTGGGCTGCTCTATCAGGGCGGCACAGAGCTTTCCTTCGCCAACCAGAACATCAACCGCGACATGGTGGTGGTGATTCAGGGCCTCGTTATCCTGTTCATGGGCGCGCTGGAGCAGACCTTCCGGCCCTATCTTGGCGCAATCTTTGCGAAGGTGGAGTGAGATCATGGATTTCTCCATTCTTCCTGAAATTCTCTCATCCACCATCCGCATGTCGGTGCCGCTCATCCTCGCCTGCCTTGCAGGTTTGTGGAGCGAGCGTTCCGGCGTTGTCGATATCGGCCTTGAAGGCAAGATGCTGGCGGGCGCTTTTGTTGCGGCATCAGCTGCGGCCACGTTCCATTCGCCGTGGATCGGCCTGTTGCTGGCCATTGCGGTTTCCATCGGCTTCTCACTGATCCATGGCTATGCCTCGATCAACCAGCGCGGCAACCAGGTGGTTTCCGGCGTGGCCATTAACATGCTGGCGGCGGGGCTTGCAGTGGTGATCGGCCATTCTTGGTTCAAGCAGGGCGGGCGTACGCCGCAGCTGGATGATGCCTCGCGCTTTCTTGCCATCGATTTTCCGGGCCGCGAGGCGCTGTTCGCAATGCCGGGCATTGCGCCTTTCGCCAAGATTTTTCTGGATCATTCTGTTCTCACTTATGCTGCCTTGGCGCTGGTGCCGATTTCGGCTTGGACCTTGGCCAAGACACGTTTCGGCCTGCGCCTGCGCGCCGTGGGTGAAAACCCGCAAGCAGTGGATACGGCTGGCATCAGCGTGGCCAAGCTGCGGTATCAGGCTTTGATCATTGCAGGCGTGCTCTGCGGCATCGCGGGGGCCTATCTTTCCACGGCGCTGCAAACCAGCTTTGTGCGCGACATGTCGGGCGGGCGTGGCTTCCTTGCGCTCACCGCGCTCATCTTCGCCAATTGGCGGGCCTGGCCCGCGCTGTGGGCGTGTTTGCTGTTCGGCTTCTTGCAGGCTGTCGCCAATTTCATGCAGGGCGTGCATTTCTTTGGGGTGGAAATACCCGTGCAAGTGTTCAACTCCCTGCCCTATGTGATGACCATCGTGCTGCTGGCCGGCTTCATCGGCAAATCCACGCCGCCCAAGGCCGATGGCGTGCCTTATACGAAAGACAGGTGAGCCATGCGTGACCTTGTTGAAGCAGCGATGGCAGCGCGCAGACTATCCCATGCGCCCTATTCCAAATTCTATGTGGGTGCTGCCATGCGCGACGAGAACGGCCGCGTTCACGCCGGAGCCAACATGGAAAACGCCGCCTATCCACAGGGCTGGTGCGCGGAATGCACGGCCATCGGACATCTCATCATGGCCGGTGGCACGCGCATTACCGAAGTGGCGGTGATGGGCAATGGCGACGTGCTGTGCACGCCTTGCGGCGGCTGCCGCCAGAAGATCAGGGAATTCGCAGGCGGCGATGTAAAGATTCACTGCTGCACGGAACACGGCAAGCTTTTGCAGACTTTCACGCTGGATGAATTGCTGCCTTCATCATTCGGGCCGGAGCATTTGAAATGAGCACTCTCAAATCTAAACTTGGCGGGCATCGTCCGAAAGTGGCGATCATACTCGGTTCAGCACTGGGCAGCGTTGTTGATGCCGTACAAGAAGCAACGGATATTCCGTATACGGAGCTTTCGGGCTTTCCCGTGCCGAAGATTTCTGGCCATGCGGGCAAGGTTGTGCTGGGCAAGCTGGGAGGCAAGGAAGTGGCTGTGCTGGCCGGGCGGGCTCACCCTTATGAAAGCGGCAATGCGGCAGTCATGCGCCCGGCTTTGGAACAGCTCAAGGAAGCCGGCATTGAAACGCTGATTCTCACCAACGCGGCAGGTTCGTTGAAACTCTCGATGAAACCAGGCTCGCTGATGCTGATCACTGATCATATCAACTATTCCGGCATGAACCCGCTTATCGGCCAGCATGGTGATGAAAATTTTGTGCCCATGACGAACGCTTATGATCCGGCTTTACGGAAGGCATTTATCGCCGCCGCCAAAAAGGAAAAGATTGCGATCAAGCAAGGCGTCTATTGCTGGTATTCCGGGCCGTCGTTTGAAACGCCCGCCGAAATCCGCATGTTCCAGATCATCGGCGGCAGTGCCGTGGGCATGTCTACCGCCCCTGAATGCATTCTGGCGCGCCGTCTGGGGCTGAAGGTGGCGGGCATCTCAACGATCACCAATTTGGCCGCCGGCCTCAAGGGTGCATCGCCGTCGCATGAGGAGACAAAGCGCGAGGGTATGAAAGCGGCAGCGGCCATGCAACGGCTGCTGACCCGGTTCTTCAGGGATTTGAAATAGTGCTTCCTCAGGAAGTCATCCGCGCCAAGCGCGATGGCCGCGCACTTTCCGGCGCCGAGGTGAAGGAGTTCATTGAAGGGCTCACCAGGGGCACAGTATCGGAGGGCCAGGTGGCGGCCTTTGCCATGGCGGTTTTCTTCAAGGGCATGAGTGCTGATGAGGCGGTGGGCCTCACACTGGCCATGCGTGACAGCGGCACGGTGTTGAAATGGGATTTGCCGGGGCCGGTGGTCGACAAGCATTCCACCGGCGGCATCGGCGATAACGTCTCTTTGATGCTTGCCCCGATGCTGGCGGCCTGCGGCTGTTTCGTGCCGATGATTTCAGGGCGCGGCCTTGGGCACACAGGCGGCACGCTGGATAAATTGGATTCGATTCCGGGCTACACCACTGCGCCCGACAATGACTTGTTCCGCAAGGTGACGCGCGAAGTGGGCTGCGCCATCATCGGGCAAACGGCTGATCTCGCCCCCGCCGACAAACGCCTCTATGGCATACGCGATGTGACGGCCACGGTTGAAAGCGTGCCGCTGATCACAGCTTCGATCTTGTCGAAGAAACTGGCTGCAGGGCTGCAGTATTTGGTGATGGATGTGAAGACAGGCTCGGGCGCCTTCATGGCCAAGCGCGAAGACGCGAAGACTTTGGCACAGTCGCTGGTGCGCGTGGCCAATGGCGCGGGATTGAAGACCACTGCGCTGATCACTGACATGGATGAACCTCTGGCTAAATGCGCCGGCAATGCGCTGGAAGTCTTGCATGCGGTGAGGTTCCTCAAGAATGAGCTTGCAGACTCTCGTGTGCATGAAGTGACGGTGCGACTGGGCATGGAACTACTGGTGGCCACGAAACTCGCCGCATCTTCTGACGAAGCGCGCAAGAGATTGGAATCCGCGCTCACCTCCGGCAAGGCGGTGGAGATTTTCGGAACGATGGTTGCAGCCCTTGGCGGGCCGAAGGACTTTATGGTGGCGCCGGAGAAATACTTGCGAGCCGCACCGATCATCAAGCCGGTCTATGCCGACCTTGATGGCACAGTTACCAGCATTGCTACACGTGATCTGGGCCTTGCCGTCATCGAACTAGGAGGGGGCCGGCGCCGCGCTGAAGACAAGATTGACCATGCCGTGGGGTTGGACAACCTGTTGGGCAAGAATTTCCATGCCGACATGAACACGCCCCTGGCAATGGTCCATGCCGCCGATGAAGCCAGTTTCGCGCGCGCCTCTGCCATTGTGAAGGCGGCTTACAGGATCGGCGGCCCGGCCATAGAATTGCCACCCATTCTTGAAACTGTCACGGCATGAGCCGCGCGTTTCTTTTCATCATGGATGGTTTTGGCGTGGGCCATGCGCCAGATGCTGCGGCTTTTGGCGATGAGGGCAGCAACACATTCGGCCATGTGTGGGAACAGGCTAGGCCCAACATTCCAACATTGGCGCGCCTTGGCCTCGGGGTTGCTGCGGAAGTTGCAGGCGGCACAAATCCATTCGGCACCACGCCAGTGATTGGGCGCTATGGTGCGGCCACCGAAGTTTCCAAGGGCAAGGACTCCGTCACCGGGCATTGGGAAATTGCAGGCGTGCCGCTGACCAAAGACTGGGGCTATTTCCCCACAACCGTTCCGGCTTTCCCGCAAGATTTCATGGACGCACTAGTCACCCGTGCACAACTGCCGGGGCTCTTGTGCATGGGCCATGCCTCGGGCACGCAGGTGATCGAGGATTTCGGCGAAGAGAGCCTGCGCACAGGCAAGCCGATCATTTACACCAGCGTTGATAGCGTGATCCAAATCGCCGCGCATGAGGTGCATTTTGGCCTGCAACGGCTCTATAAAGTCTGCGCCATCGCACGCGAGCTTTCTTACACGCTCAATATCGGCCGCGTGATCGCGCGGCCCTTTGTGGGCGAAACAGCCAAAACCTTCTCGCGCACGGGCAACCGCAAGGACTATTCGGTGCTGCCACCCAAGCCCACTTTGTTGAATGTTCTCTCCGATGCAGGCCGGGATATCTGCAGCATCGGCAAGATCGGCGATCTTTATGCCCATTCCGGCACGGGCCGCGAAAACAAGGTTGCTGGCATGGACAAGCTCACCGCCACAACGCAGGCCGAAATGCCGAAGCTGAAAGATGGCGGCTTCCTAATGGTGAACTTCGTCAATTTTGACACGGATTTCGGCCACCGCCGCGATGTGCCGGGCTATGCCCAGCTGTTGGAAGAGTTTGACCGCTGGCTGGGGAAGGTGCTCCACCTCATCGGGCCGAATGATCATCTCTTCATCACCGCCGACCATGGCAATGATCCGAGCTTCAAGGGCACCGATCACACCCGCGAGCGCATCCCCGTGTTGTGGTTCAATCCTTCGCAAGCAGCGCGAAGTGTCGGCTTACGCGAGACGTTTTCGGATATTGGCCAGACGATTGCCAGTGTGCTGGGTGTGGGGCCGCTTTCTGCTGGCCAAAGCATGGGCTGAAATAGCCCTCATCCGGCCTTCGGCCACCTTCTCCCATCCTTGCGGACGGGAGAAGGCAATTTCATCTCAGCCTTCCAAAACCTGCCTTCGCCCGTTGCGCCCTTGCGCAATGGGAGAAGGTGCCCGACAGGGCGGATGAGGGCTCTCCTCAATTCTCCCGCTTCAATACCGCGCGCAGCACATCGCGCACGCCGATGGCGCCGGCGAAGGTGTTGTCATCATTGAACAAGGCTACCGGGGCGGTTTCGCTCTGGTGCATGGCAAGCATGACAGTCTTGAGCGAAGTGCCCGGCGTTGCCCAGAACACCGGCTTGGCCTTGGCCGCAAAGATCTTTTCAGCCTCGGTGCAAGGCACCCATTCGGCCAGTTCACCATCACGCTCCACCACGGTGACGCAATTCTTGGCGTCCAGCTTGAAGCGCGTGGTCTTGCGCCTGTCGAGCCAGATCCAGCCGCCCTTGTCTTTCTCCAGCTCATGGGTGGCGCGCATCACATTCCACGCGGTGAGAACCGAGAGTGGATTCACATTGGCGATGAAGTCGCGCACGTAAGGATTGGCCGGACGCAGCACGATGTCTTCCGGCCTGCCGGATTGCACAATGCGGCCGCCTTCCATGATGGTGATGGTGTTGCCGATCTTGAGGGCTTCCTCAAGGTCGTGGCTGACGAAAATGATGGTTTTCTTCAGCGTCTTCTGAAGCTGCAACAGTTCATCCTGCAGCTTGGTGCGGATCAAGGGATCAAGTGCGGAGAAAGGCTCATCCATCAGCAGGATGGGCGCCTCGGTGGCAAAGGCACGGGCGAGGCCGACGCGCTGCTGCATGCCGCCAGAAAGTTCATGGGCGAACTTGCCTGCCCATTGGTCTAGGCCCACCAGCTTCAACTGCCGGTCCACCTTCTCCTTGCGCTCGGCATCGGGCACACCGGCCAGTTCGAGGCCCAAACCAACATTCTGGGCAACGGTGCGCCAGGGCAACAAGCCGAACTGCTGGAACACCATGGCCACATTCTTCTGGCGAATGCGGCGCAGGGTGGCCTCATCGCAAGACACAACATCCACCATCTGCTTACCGTCGAACACTTCGATGGCACCGCGGGTTACATGGTTCAGCCCATTCACGCCGCGCAGAAGTGTGGATTTGCCAGAACCGGAGAGGCCCATCAGCACGCTGATCTCGCCTTCCTTCACTTCAAGCGAGGCGCCAGCACAGCCCAGCACTGTGTGGGTCTTGTCGAGGATTTCGCTGCGGGCAGCGCCCTTGTCATACATGGCCAAGGCCTCGGGCACATTTTCGCCGAAGAAAATGTCGACGTTCTTAAAGGCTACAGCCGTGCTCATTTTGCGGCTCCTGTGGAGAGGCGGGTCACGCGGTCAAGGATGATGGCGAGGATGACGATGCAGGTGCCGGATTCAATTCCGAGCGGAATACCATTCGGCCCATTGTTCAGCGCGCGCACCACTTGGGTGCCCAGACCTGCCGCACCAATCAGGCCCGCGATCACCACCATGGAGAGCGAGAGCATGATGCATTGGGTAACGCCCGCCATGATCGTGGGCAAGGCCGCAGGCAATTCCACCTTCCACAACAGTTGGCTCTTGGTGGCGCCAAAACTTTGGCCCGCTTCAATGAGAGCCTTGGGGATGGAAGTGAGGCCCAAGTACGTCATGCGTAGGGGCGCTGGTGCACAAAAAATAATTGTCACCAACATGCCCGATGGCATGCCGAGGCCAAAGAGAATGAGCGCCGGAATGAGGTAAACGTAAGTCGGCATGGTTTGCATGAGATCAAGGATCGGATTCAGCACGCGCCAAACTTTGGGGCTGTGGGCCGCCCAAATGCCCAACGGAACACCGATGGCCATGGAAACGACCGTTGAGGCACAAACAAGAACCAGCGTTTGGATCGTCTCCTTCCAAAGTCCTTGGTTATACATGAGCAAGAAGCCCAGCAGCGTGCCTAGCGCCAGCTTCCAGGACTTCTGCAGCGCATAGGCAATGCCGGCAAAAACAATGATCAAAAGCAGCGGCGGAACGGCCAGCAATATGTTGACCAGGCCATCAAGGATGATTCCGATCACCCAGGCCAGTCCGCGGAAGAACCAGTCAAAATTGTCGGTAATCCACTTGAAGCCAATCTTGCCCCAAAAGCCCAGTGGGATCTTGGTCGTGAAAAAACTAGTGATTTGATCCATTTGCGTTCGCCCCTAATTTGTTGCCTCTCCCCATCTTGCGGGGGAGTTGAACCGAAAAAGGCGGGCTTTTGGGCCCGCCTTCGAGATTGTCCTAAACTATATCAGAGGCCAAGGCCTTTTTTCACAGCAGCTTCGGCCGGGCCCTTGCCGTCGAAGGTGGTTACGCCATCAAACCAGCCCTTCATCACTTCGGGGTGGGCCTTCACATATGCCACGGCGGCGGCCTTCGGATCCACGCTCTTGTCGAGGATCTGGCCCATGACTTCGTTTTCCATGCCCACTTCGAACTTCAGCTGCTTCACCAGCTTGCCCACATTGGGGCATTCTTTGAGATAGCCTTGGCGAACTGTGCTATTGACCACGGCGGCACCCATGTTGGGGCCAAAGAGGTCGTCGCCGCCGGTCAGATATTTCATCTTGAAGTTGGCATTCATTGGGTGTGGGGCCCAACCCAGCCAGATGATGTCTTCCTTGTTCTGAGTGGCCTTGGCCACCTCAGACAACATGCCGGCTTCAGAGCTTTCCACCAGTTCAAAACCGTCGAGCTTGAACTTCGGGTCCTTGATCATGTCGAGGATGTGGCGGTTGCCGTCGTTGCCGGGCTCAATGCCATAGAACTTGGCATGCAGGCTGTCCTTGAACTTGGCGATGTCGGCAAAGTCATGCAGACCCTTGGCATAGGTATAATCCGGCACGGCCAGCGTGTAGAAGGCGCCGGTGGGCAAATTGGCCGACACGGTTTCAACCGACTTATCCTCGCTATAGGCCTTGATGTCGGCCTCCATGGAGGGCATCCAATTGCCGAGGAACACGTCAATGTCCTTGTTCTTCATTGAAGCAAAGGTGACCGGAACGGCAAGCTGCTTGATGTCAGACTTATAGCCCATGGCGTCGAGCATAGCGCCTGTGAGGGCGGTAACGGCAGTCACGTCAGTCCAGCCCACGTCCGACATTCTGACTGTTTGGCACGAGGCGGCGTCGGCAGCTTGGGCGACAGCCGAAAGGCCGAACAGGCTGGTGGCAACGGCCAGCGCGCCAATGGTTTTCTTGAAGATTGAGGTCATG
This sequence comes from Aestuariivirga sp., assembly GCA_031424315.1. Taxonomy (GTDB): domain Bacteria; phylum Pseudomonadota; class Alphaproteobacteria; order Rhizobiales; family Aestuariivirgaceae; genus Aestuariivirga. The sequence continues at coordinate 28,871 of JANPHF010000052.1, read as the reverse complement.
TCGTTTCTCCCTGATGACATGGTGAGATAAAACGACAGTGGGTGAGACGCGTCAAGCGTCACACGCGCCGCTTTCGGGGCAAAACCGTCACTGTGCCATTGGTTTGCGACAGAAGCTCCGCTACACTCGAACCTAACAGAAAAGTAAGCGGGGAAATGCGATGGCGAATTCAATGGGGCCGGTGAAGTGGGGTGTGATCTCAACAGCCAATATCGGCGTGGCCAAAGTGCTGCCCGGCATGTTGAAAAGCAAAGACATCGAAATCGTGGCCATTTCCTCGCGCAAATTGAAAAGCGCTCAGGAATGGGCAGGCAAGCTGGGGATTCACAAAGCCTATGGTTCGTATGAAGAGATGCTGGCCGATCCGGAGATTGAATGCGTCTATAATCCGCTGCCCAACCACCTGCATGTGCCGCTGACGCTCGGGGCCGCAAAAGCAGGCAAGCATGTGCTGTGCGAAAAGCCCATTGCAATAACTGCAAAGGAGGCGGCCAAACTGAAGAAGGCGCCGCGGGGCATCCAGATCGCTGAAGCCTTCATGGTGCGCCATGCGCTGCAATGGATCGACGCGCGCGAGCGGGTAAAAAAGGGTGAGATTGGCGAGGTGCGCGCCATTCAGGTGATGTTCTCCTATTTCAACCGTGACCCGAAAAATGTGCGCAACATGGCGGACATCGGCGGCGGCGGCTTGATGGACATCGGCTGCTACCCCATCACCGTGTCGCGTTTCATCTTCGGGGCAGACCCAGTGCGCGTGACTGGCACATTCGACCGCGACCCCAAGTTCAAGACCGACCGGCTGATGGGCGGCCTGGCTGCCTTCGGCAAGGGGCGGCATTTGAGCTTTACGATCTCAACGCAGCTGGCCCCCTTCCAACGCGTGCAGATCATGGGCACCAAGGGCCGCATCGAAGTTGAAATTCCCTTCAACGCCCCGCCAGATGTTCCCAACCGCATCTTCGTGCAGGGTGAGCAGATGAATGTGGGCGAGTGGTACAGCTATCCGGTGAGCGATCAATATCAGCTGCAAGCCGAAGCCTTCGGGCAAGCAGTGCGCGCCAAGAAAAAGCAGCCCTGGGGCGTGGAAGATGCGATCATGAACATGAAGGTGATCGATGCGTTCTTCCGGAGTGAGAAGAGCAAGAAGTGGGAGAATGTGGTGTAGTGGTGGCGTAGCGGTATCCGCGATCTGCGCAAGGCTTTCAGAGTCCCTACGGACAATCAAAGCCTATTGGTTTTCAAATTCCGACAAGATTCGTAGGTTCTCTGAATTCCGTGCGGCAGTTTCAGTGGCGAGATCAATCTTGTTTGCTAGATACATTGCGAGTGTTCGAGTTCCATAAGTCAGAACAATTCCAAAAACTAGCTCAGCCGCAACGGTCCACAAACCCTTCAGAGCAGAAGCAATTATACCCATTGGAACCACCCCGACAATACCAAGGACCATTCCGACAAATACTCCGCCGCCGCCCCACAGTTCGTAGGTCACGAGGAAGCCGTATATCCACACACACAGCCCAAAAATATAAGATGTAACAAAAAATCCCCAAACCTAAAATTTTTTTTTAAATTTTAATATATAAAATGTAAAAAATATCAAAACACAAACGACGATGCTCAAATCCGTGGCGGTGACTAGTAACGGGAAAACAATAGCTGAGACCTTTGCAGCGCCTTCAATAAACAAGACGAGAGCAAACATGAGCGCAACGATAATAGCGATCCCCAAGATTGTACTGCCGATTGACTTCATTGCATTCATGGCTTCGCTCGTTGGATTCAACTTGTACCTACTTGGCTTTCGGTCTCTCCAAGTTGCACTTTCATTTGGATCAATTCAAATGCAATTTGGTTCTTCACAATCTAAGGTGCCTGACCTTTAAGCCGCCCGCTCAAGCGGGACAATCTTCGCCAACTCGCCTGCCAATTTGCGCTTGGCAATGGTGGTGTCGTGGCTCACCTGCAGGCGCAGCCACCAGCCGTCTGACAGGCCGAAGAAGCGGCAGAGGCGCAAATCTGTGTCTGCGCTGATGCCGCGCTTGCCAGAGATGATGTCACCAATGCGCTGGGCCGGAACGCCGATGCTTTTGGCAAGGCGATACTTGGTCATGCCCAAGGGTGTCAGAAATTCCTCTTCAAGCATTTCACCCGGAGATACGGGAGCAATCTGTTTTGCCATTGCATTATTCCTCAATGATAATCCACTATTTCCACGTCAGTCGGGCCATCCACATTCCACCGAAAGCAAATACGGTATTGGTCGTTGATGCGAATGCTCCACTGGCCTTTGCGATCTCCGCTTAAAGCCTCAAGCCGATTTCCCGGCGGAACGCGCATATCGCCAAGACTTTGCGCCAAGTCGAGCTGTACAAGTTTACGCAGCACCTGACGTTCAATGCTGGCCCATTTGCGGACATGCTCCAGCTCGAAGAGCTTGCGTGTGTCAGAGTCAGCGAACGACTTGATCATGTCCTATAATAATAACGAAATACGTTATTATTGTCAACCGTTAATAACGGATGGCGTTAATCCCCCAACCTCGCCGCACCTCGCACACCGCTGTTGCCGCCGTGTTTGGCGCGGGCGACTTTGGGAACGGCAGCGCCTGAAAAAGTGTAGGGTGCCACGAGTGGAGGCAGGTCCTCCACCAGTTCAGGCAGACTGCTCAAGCCGCCGCCCATCACGAAAATGTCTGGGTCAAGCACATTGAGCATCTGCGCGCAGATGCGGGCGAAGCGGTTTTGTAGACGCTTGATGGCGGCCATGCCCTGTGGGTCGCCGCCGCGGGCGCGGGCGATAATGTCTGGCCCGCGCAAAGCCTCACCCGTCACACGTTTGAAATCGCCTTCCAGCCCGGTACCGGAGACATACATTTCGGCACAGCCCTGCTTGCCGCAGAAACACGCCACGGGGGGCCAATCCTGATCCGTCATCCATGGCAAGCTGGTGTGGCCGAACTCTGCCGCCTCAGCATGCGCACCGCGGATCACCTTGCCATCCACCACCAAGCCACCACCGAGGCCCGTGCCCAGTGTGAAGAAGGCCACAACGCTGTGGCCTGCGCCCGCGCCGTCTTTCGCTTCCGAAAGCGCAAAGCAGTTGGCGTCATTCTCGATGCGGATGGGGCGGCCGATGGCGGCCTCTATATCCTTCTGCAAGAGCTGGCCATTGGATGCCACGAAATTGGAATTGCGCCAGATGCCTGTGGCAGGATCGGCTGAGCCTGGCGCACCTACGCCGACCGAGCCTTCGCCCGCATCACGCACGAGGCCTGCAACGGCTTCAACCATGGCGCGATAGTCCTTGGGTGTGTCGACGCGCTTTTCGAAGATGATCCGGTCGGCTCTATCAAAAACAATCGCATCGATCTTGGTGCCGCCAATATCGATACCGATGCGACGTTCAAGTCCGGGCATAGGCATCGTCATAGCGGATGATGTCATCCTCGCCGAGATAATCGCCAAACTGTACTTCAATGATGGTCACTTCGCCCTTGTGCAGGTTTTCCAAGCGGTGCTTGGCATGCAGCGGAATGTCGATGGACCCACCGCGCGTCATTTCCAGAATGCGCTCATTCACGGTGATGGTGGCCGTGCCTTCCACCACTGTCCAATGTTCATAGCGATGCTTGTGGCTTTGCAGCGAAAGACGGCCACCCTGTTTCACCACAATACGCTTCACTTTGAAGCCGGGCTGCTCCTCAATCACGTGGAAGGAGCCCCATGGGCGGTTTTCACTGTAAAGCGACACTCTCTATATCCTTGTCTGACAGGGCCGGATTCGGCGGTTGACGGGGCAGATTTGCGTCACTATAAGCCCGCCATTCTCAAGCTGTGAAGGGTTTCGTGGGCAAAAGCTCAAGAGTCCGCCCCGGCCCGGATTTCAAACAGATAAAACATTTCAAGGTTTAACCAGGATCATCCATGGCCAATACTTCCTCTGCCAAAAAAGCCACCCGCGTTTCGGCGCGCCGCGCCACTGTCAACAAGAACCGCATCAGCAAGGTTCGCACCTCTGTCCGCAAGGTTGAGGAAGCCATTGTGGGCGGCAAGAAGGCTGATGCTGAAACCGCGTTGAAGGCCGCCACCACGGAAGTGATGCGTGGCGCCAACAAGGGCGTGATGCACAAGAACGCCGCCTCCCGCAAGGTTTCGCGCCTCACCCACCGCGTGCGCGCCATGAAGGGCTGAGCAATAGCTCAACCTGCGTGAATAATTGAGAATTCCGACGCCCCGCCCTCATCAGGCGGGGCGTTTTTTTGAGCTTTTCCACAGCCTCTTCATCCGAGCACGGAGGTTTGGTGACAGTAAAAAACTTTCAAAATCATGGCGTTAGACCAATTGGGAAAAATGTCGGCTGGGCCGTTTAACGTTTTCTTTAAGATTGTGCCGGGTTGAGCCTTACCCAGGGAGTTTGCAGGGGCCCTTCTGAAATTTTCAGAACACGCTCAAAATCTTTCAAAATCATAGCGTTGCGTCGACAACCACAAGCCTTTGCAGAAGGTCTTCAGGTAAAGTTTATGGTCCGTGTACGGAAAGATATGTGAATCCTGTTGCGGGTTGCTTCACCACTTGGCTAGCGTTTTTTTGAAAAGCGGCGGCGGGCACGCGGATGTGTCTACAGATCGCCCAACAGGGGCCTCAAATCCTGGTTTCGGGATGCGAGGGATAAATTGAGTGCGGCAGGCGTTGCGTTGTCCATGGGGCCATGGGGCGCGCAATGGCGAGGGTTGAAGATGAAATTTTCTGAAGACTGTGTCTAGTCAGTGAATTGCGTGGGAGCCAAGCTGCTCCCTTTCACAACTGCTTTCAAAAATGAACAATTGGCACTGCCCGCAAGGGCAGAGTGCGATGGATTATGGCTGGGGACTGATGAAGAACGTTGCGGCGAAAATTGAACATGGCGAAACAGGTCTGACCGATCTGAAAGCCAAATGGCAACGCGTGGCGACGCGGCTCAAAGCGGAACTGGGTGATGACCTGTTCAACAGCTGGTTCGCCCGCATGGACGCTGAAGAGCTGACTCGCGGTGCTCTCACGGTTTCCGTGCCCACTCGTTTCCTCAAGAGCTGGATTGAGAACCACTATGTCTCGAAGCTGCGCAAGATCGCAGAAGGTGAATTGGGCACTTTGACCACGGTTCACGTACGGGTGCGCCAGCAAGGTGAAGCCGCGCGCTTGGCTGCGGCCAATGATGAGGCCCCACGTGCGAACCAGCCGGAGCGCTCCAGCGCCACGGCCGCGCAGATTCAGGCGTTGCTGGTGCCGGAACGTTCGGTTGGCCCTGATGACAGCCAGACCTTTGACACTTTCGTGGTCGGCCCTTCCAACCAGCTGGCTCATGCCGCCGTCATGCGCGTGGCCAATGCGGCCTCGGGCCAGACATTGAGCTTCAATCCGCTCTATATCCATTCGGCTTCGGGCTTGGGCAAAACCCATTTGCTCAGCGCGCTGGCGCACCGCATCCGTTCACATCAGCCCGCGCGCAAGGTGCTGGTGCTGACGGCAGAGCGCTTCATGTATGGCTTCATTCACGCCATCCGCAACCGCGACACGCTGGCCTTCAAGGACCAGTTCAACAATGTGGACGTTTTGCTGATCGACGATTTCCAGTTTCTCATGGGCAAGGCCATGCAGCAGGAATTTTGCCATGCCTTCAATTCGCTGGTGGATGCCAAGCGCCAGGTGGTGATTGCCGCCGACGTGCCGCCTGCCCAGCTTGACACCATCGACCAGCGCATGCGTTCGCGCCTGTTGGGTGGCCTGGTCATCGACATTGAAACACCCGACGCCGCCCAGCGCCGCAAGATCCTCGATCTGCGTCACATGCTGATGCTGAAGAATGACCCTTCGGCGACCATTGCGCCTGAAATCCTTGATCTCATTGCCGAACGCATCACTGGTGGGGGCCGTGAACTAGAAGGGGCGTTAAATAAGCTCATCGCCTATCAACAGTTCAACAAATCCACCATCACGGTTGATCTCGCCTCCATGGTGCTGCGCGATGCTGCGGGTGCGGCTGATACGGGCCGGATCAAGATCGAAGACATTCTCAAGGTGGTCAGCCGCCACTTCAACGTGGGCCGCAATGACCTGCTCTCGGCGCGCCGCGCCCGCGAAGTGGTGATGCCGCGCCAGATCGGCATGTATCTGGCCAAGAAGCTCACCGCGCGTTCGCTGCCGGAGATTGGCCGCCGCTTCGGAGGCCGGGACCATTCCACCGTTCTCCATGCGGTGCGCAAGATCGACGAGCAGATCAAGGGTGACGAAAAACTGGCCCGTGAACTGGCCCTGTTGATAAGGTTGGTCGAGCAGCAATAAGCTTGAAATTCACGGGGTTTTTGGCCATTGTCATCCCCTCAGCGCGCTTCCCGAAAGAGAAACGCGCCATCAAATTAATTGAAGCAAATCCTTATCGCGAAAGTCTTCAACTTTCGCGGGATTTGCTTCAGGGGATGAAAAGTCTATGCGCGTTACACTTGAAAAGTCCGCCTTCTTGAAGGCACTCAATCACGTTCAAAGCGTGGTGGAACGGCGCAATACCATTCCTATCCTGTCCAATGTCATGGTGCAGGCCAAGGGCGGCGAAGTGAAACTCACCGCCACTGATCTTGACATCGAGATTGTGGAATCGGCCGCAGGCGATGTAGCGCAAGATGGTGCGGCCACAGTGCCCGCCCACATGCTTTATGACATCGTGCGCAAGCTGCCCGATGGCGCGCAATTGGAATTGAACCAGGCGGGTGACAAGGGCCGCATTTCCATCATTGCGGGACGTTCGCGCTTTGCCCTGCAGGCGCTGCCGCCAGAGGATTTTCCAGATTTGTCGAGCGGCGAATTCGGTAACACCTTTTCGCTCGGCGCTGCCGATCTGCGCTTTCTCATTGAGCGCACGCGTTTTGCCATCTCCACCGAGGAGACGCGCTATTACCTGAACGGCATCTATTTCCATGAGGTGAGCGGCAAGCACTTGCGCGCCGTGGCCACAGATGGCCACCGCTTGGCACAGAGCCAGATGGCATTGCCGCCGGGTGCGGCCGGCATGCCCGGCATCATCGTGCCGCGCAAGACAGTGCTGGAACTGGTGAAGCTGCTGGAAGGCGAGGATGGCGAAGTGGAAGTTGCGATTTCCGCCTCTAAGATCCGCTTCACCTTTGGCAAGCTGGTACTCACTTCCAAGCTGATTGACGGCACTTTCCCGGATTATGAACGCGTGATTCCGCGCGGCAATGACAAGATCCTGGAGGCCGATACAAAACAGTTCGCCGAGGCGGTGGACCGCGTGTCTACCATCTCCTTCGAAAAAAGCCGCGCCGTGAAGCTGTCACTCTCACAAGGCAAGCTCGCCATGGTGGTGAACAATCCAGATTCTGGCTCGGCCGAAGAAGAGATAGTTGTGTCTTATGAGCGTGAGCCGATCGAGATTGGTTTCAACTCGCGCTACCTGCTGGACGTGGCCGCCCAGGTCAAGGCCGAGAACATGCGCTTTGAGTTCAATGACGCAGGCTCGCCCACGGTTGTGCGTGATCCCAAGGATGAAAACTCGCTCTATGTGCTGATGCCGATGCGGGTGTGAGGATTGCGGTGACATTTCCCTCCCCCTTGTGGGGAGGGATTAAGGGTGGGGGTCGCTCCGCACGCAGAAGCGTTGCGACATCTGTTGAATTTTCAGAACTCCACTCGACCCCCACCCCGGCCCTCCCCACAAGGGGGAGGGGGAAGCTATGCTGATCACCCGCCTCACACTTTCTGATTTCCGCAATCACGCCAGCCTGCGGCTTGAGCTGCGTGCGCCGCTGATCTGCCTCTTCGGCCCCAATGGTGCGGGGAAGACGAATATTCTTGAGGCTGTGTCTTTGCTCACGCCCGGCCGGGGCTTGCGAGGGCAAGACTTTCACCTTCTAGCCAAGTTGGACGGCCTTGGCGCATGGGCTGTCGCGGCCGAAGCGGAGACCCCTCTCGGCGAGGTTCGCCTTGGCACCAGCTTTGATGGTGGCGAGGCCACAGCGCGCAAGGTGGCGGTGGATGGCATGCTGCAGAAATCATCCGGCCTCTTGGCGCATTACCTCAAGATGCTCTGGCTCACGCCCGCGCAGGATCGGCTGTTCATGGGGCCGGGGTCTGACCGCCGCCGGTTTTTTGACCGCATGGTGGCCAGCTTCAACGAGGCCCATGCAGGCCATGTTTCCGCCTTCGAAAAGCTGATGCGCGAACGCAACGCGCTCTTGCAGGATCCGCGCGCTGACACCACATGGTTATCAACGCTGGAAACCCAGATGGCCGAGCAGGCGGTGGCCATTGCGGCGGCGCGAAACGAGGCGGCAAGCCTTCTGGCCCGGCACTTTGCATCAGGGGCGGCGCAGGGGCCATTTCCTTGGGGCATTTTGCAGCTTCACGGCGAAATTGAGGAGCTGGTTTCGTCAAAACCTGCCGTGCAAGCGGAGGATGAATACGCTAAGATTTTAGCCGATTCGAGAGGCTTGGACCGGGCCCAGCAACGTGCCATGAGAGGCCCGCACCGCATGGATATTTCCGTGCAGCATGGGCCGAAATCAACGCCCGCGGAACTGTGCTCCACCGGAGAACAGAAGGCTTTGCTGATCGGGCTGGTTCTGGCGCAGGTCAAGGCCGCCAAGGAGATGCTTGGGGCTTCGCCCATCCTGCTCCTGGATGAGGTTGCGGCGCATCTCGATCAGGCGCGGCGGCGTGGTTTGTTTGAAGCGTTGGCGCGACTGGGCGCACAAGCCTGGATGACGGGCACGGATGAAACATTGTTTGAAGAAGCCGGCGATCAAGCCTGCCGATTTGAAGTGAAAGACGGGACTGTACATGTCAACAGATGACGAAAAATCTGCGGCCTATGGCGAAGAGTCAATCAAGATCCTGAAGGGGCTTGATGCCGTGCGCAAGCGCCCCGGCATGTATATCGGTGATACTGATGATGGCTCGGGCCTGCATCACATGGTTTATGAAGTTGTCGACAATGCCATCGATGAAGCGCTTGCGGGCCATGCTACGCTGGTGACTGTGACACTCAATGCCGATGGCTCCTGCACCGTTACTGACAATGGCCGCGGCATTCCCACTGGCATCAAGCAAGATGATGATGTGATCCCTAAGCGTTCGGCCGCCGAAATCGTGATGACCGAATTGCACGCCGGCGGCAAGTTTGACCAGAATTCCTACAAGGTTTCTGGCGGGCTGCATGGTGTGGGCGTTTCAGTGGTGAACGCGCTTTCGGTTGCGCTGAAGCTCACCATCCACCGCGAAGGCAAGAGCCATTTCATTTCCTTCACCCATGGCGTTCCGGATGCACCGCTGGTGGTGACAGGTGATTCAGAAGGCAAGCGCGGCACGGAAGTGACCTTCCTGCCTTCTTCCGAAACCTTTACCAAAACCGAATTTGATTTGGCCACGCTGGAACACCGCCTGCGTGAGCTGGCTTTTTTGAATTCCGGCGTCCGCATCACGCTCACCGACAAGCGCGGGGTTGAGTCCGTGGTACAAGAGCTGTTCTACGAAGGCGGCATTCCGGCTTTCGTGCGGTACCTGGACCGCACCAAGCAGGGCCTGATCAAGGAGCCCATCTACATCACTGGCGCCAAGGACGGCATCACGATCGAATGCGCCCTGTGGTGGAATGATAGCTACCATGAAAGTGTGTTCTGCTTCACCAACAACATTCCACAGCGCGATGGCGGCACGCATTTGGCTGGCTTCCGCGGCGGCCTCACCCGCATCATCAACACCTATGCCGAGAGCAGCGGCATTGCCAAGAAAGAAAAGGTTTCCATCTCCGGCGATGATGCGCGCGAAGGATTGACCTGCGTGCTGTCGGTGAAAGTGCCAGACCCCAAGTTCTCATCTCAGACGAAGGACAAACTGGTTTCTTCGGAAGTGCGGCCCGTGGTGGAAGGCCTGGTCAACGAACAACTGGGCGCCTGGTTTGAAGAACACCCTTCCGAAGCCAGGGCCATTGTGGGCAAAGTTGCTGAAGCCGCTGCGGCGCGTGAAGCGGCGCGGAAAGCACGCGAACTGACGCGGCGCAAGGGCGCACTCGACATCTCGTCGCTGCCCGGCAAGCTGGCCGATTGCCAGGAGCGGGACGCGGCACTTTGCGAACTCTTCATCGTGGAAGGTGACTCTGCCGGTGGCAGCGCCAAGCAGGCGCGCAACCGCGAAAACCAAGCCGTGCTGCCTTTGCGCGGCAAGATTTTGAATGTGGAGCGCGCGCGTTTTGACAAGATGCTGGGCTCAGCCGAAATCGGCACGTTGATCACGGCCCTTGGCACAGGCATTGGCCGCGAGGAATTCAACCCCGACAAACTGCGCTATCACAAGATCATCATCATGACCGACGCTGACGTGGACGGCGCGCATATCCGCACGCTGCTGCTAACCTTCTTCTACCGCCAGATGCGCGAGATCGTGGAGCGCGGGCATCTCTACATCGCCCAGCCACCGCTCTACAAAATCGGGCGCGGCAAGTCGGAACAATATCTGAAGGACAACAAGGCCCTGGAGTCGAACCTCATCGAGGTGGGGCTGGAAGGCTCAACGCTGGTGCTGGGTGATGGTTCGGAGCGGGCGGGTACAGATCTGCGCGCCATCGTGGATGAGGCTGTCTCCATCCGCTCGATGATCGAGGGCCTGCATTCGCGCTATCCAGTGTCGATCATTGAACAGGCGGCGATTGCTGGCGCACTCAATCCGGAAGTCATTTCCACGCCAGAGAATGCCGCTGGTGCAGCAGCCTATATCGCGCGGCGGCTGGATGCGGTGGCGGAGGAAACCGACCGCGGCTGGCAGGGCCTTACAGCCACCGACGGCGGTTTGATTTTTGAACGCACATTGCGTGGTGTCAAAGAAAGCTGGCATGTGGATGGCAAGCTGATTTCCTCGCAGGAAGCCTTGCGGCTGGACCGCAAGACAGCGCATCTCCAGGAAGTCTATGCGCGCATGGCCAAGCTGAAGCGCAAGGATTCCGAAACGCTGATCCATGGACCCTTGTCGCTGCTTGAGGCCGTGTTCGCCACTGGGCGCAAGGGCGTTTCCATGCAGCGCTACAAAGGCCTCGGCGAAATGAACCCCGATCAGCTCTGGGAAACCACGCTCGATCCCAACGCCCGCTCGCTGTTGCGCGTGCGTGTGGCGGAAATGGATGATGCCGATGATCTGTTCACCAAGCTGATGGGCGATGTGGTGGAGCCACGCCGCGAGTTCATCGTGAACAATGCACTGAACGTGGCGAATCTGGATGTGTGATCCGCTTCCCCTCACCCCGGCTTCGCGGACCCTCTGCCCGCAAGCGGGGCGAGGGGCGGAAGCTTATCGCCCTTCTCCCCACAGGGGAGGAGGTGCCGACAGGCGGATGAGGGGCGCCAACAAGCGCTGAATTCATGACCACCCTCCTTTTCCTCCTCGTCATTCTCGCAGCCCTGCTCCACGCCTCCTGGAACCTGCTGGTCAAGATCACGGACGACCGCGTGCTGGCGATGTACCTCCTGCAAACCCTGATGGGTGTGATGGGGCTGGTGATGCTACTGGTATTTCCATTCCCGAACGCCACATCAATCCCCTTCGCCATCACCTCCGGCATTCTGCACACCAGCTATAACTTGTTCCTCGCGCGCAGTTATCGCCATGGCGACCTTAGCGTGGTCTATCCAGTGGCGCGTGGCACAGCGCCACTGATCACCTTGGTGGCCACGCATCTGTTCACCGCCGATGTCATCTCCTTCCAAGCCACGATGGGCGTGGTGGTGCTGATCATCGGCATCTGGCTCATCGCGCTGTCCAGCAACATCTGGAAGCAGGACCGGCTCACCTTCATGTTTGCGCTGATCACCTCCTGCTTTATCGGCGCCTATACGGTTGTCGACGGGTTGGGCGGCCGCGCTTCAGGCAATGCCTCGGGTTACACGGGGCTGGTGTTCATGCTTGATGCCATCGGCATGTTGCTCGCTGGAGCATATTTGCGGGGTTGGAGCATTTTCGCCGAAGCGGCGAAAATCTGGAAGCGCGGCGTGTTCGGCGCATTGATGTCCGGCAGCGCCTATTGGATCGTCATCTGGGCCATGGCCCAAGCGCCCATCGCCGCCGTGGCCGCCTTGCGTGAAACTAGCATTCTCTTTGCATTACTGTTCTCCCACCAGGTGTTGAAAGAGAAAATGGGCTGGCGGCGGTTGGCCGGTGTGGTCTGCGTGGTGGCTGGCGCCATGGCTTTGCGCGGATGACGCAGCTATGCTAATTGTCATACAAATGAATTTGGAGAATTGAGAATGGCCGCAAAGCAGAATTTCATCGCAGGCGCATGGGTGGATGGTTCAAGCGTCACCGTGGACATCAACCCCTCGGATATTTCCGATGTGGTGGGTGAATATACGCAAGCGAACAAGGCGCAAACCGATGAAGCCGTTGCGAGCGCCAAAGGGGCCAGCATGGCTTGGGGCCTTTCCAGCCCGCAACAGCGCGCCGATGCGCTTGAATTCATCGGCACGGAATTGCTCGCCCGCAAGGATGAGATTGGCAGATTGCTTTCGCGCGAGGAAGGCAAGCCCCTCGCCAATGGCATTGCCGAGACGATGCGTGCGGCGCAGATTTTCAAATTCTTCGCACAGGAAGCACTGCGTATTGAAGGCACGCAATTGGCCTCGGTGCGGCCCAATGTGGATGTGACCATCACGCGCGAGCCGGTGGGCGTTGTGGGCCTGATCTGCCCATGGAATTTCCCGATCGCTATCCCGGCCTGGAAGATTGCTCCCGCTCTCGCCTATGGCAATTGCGTGGTGTTCAAGCCTGCCGATCTGGTGCCGGGCACCGCCTGGGCCCTGAGCGAAATCATCTCGCGTTCCGGCCTGCCCAAGGGTGTCTTCAATCTGGTCATGGGCCGCGGGTCAGTGGTTGGCCAGGCCATGCTCGACAACAAGGATGTGAACGCGCTGAGCTTTACAGGCTCGGTGCAGACGGGTGCCCGCATCGCGCAAGCTTGCGTGGCCAATAACCGCAAGTTCCAGCTTGAAATGGGCGGCAAGAACCCACTCGTCGTGTTGGATGATGCCAATATCGATGCTGCCGTTGCAGGAGCTGTAGACGGCGCATTCTTCCAGACGGGCCAGCGCTGCACGGCGTCATCACGCCTCATCGTGCAATCCAAAATCCATGATGCCTTTGTGGAGAAGGCCACTGCGGCCGTGAAGGCCCTGAAAGTCGATCACGCGCTCAAGGAAGGCACGCAGGTTGGCCCGGTGGTGGATGAAAGCCAGATGAAGCAGGATGAGGACTACATCCGCATTGCACGCGAGGAAGGCGCAGAACTCGCTTTCGGTGGCGAGCGTCTGAACCGCGACACCAAGGGCTTCTACCTCTCGCCCGCGCTGTTTGTGAAAACCAAGAACGACATGCGCATCAACCGCGAGGAAGTTTTCGGCCCTGTAGCCACTGTGATCAAAGTGGACAGCTATGAGGAAGCGCTGGCAGTGGCCAATGACACGCCTTTCGGCCTGTCATCCGGCATCTATACGCAGTCGCTCAAATCCGCCAATGACTTCCGCCGCAAATCGCAAGCTGGTATGGTGATGGTGAACCTGCCCACGGCCGGCGTGGATTATCACGTGCCATTTGGTGGCCGCAAAGGCTCCAGCTTTGGCCCTCGCGAACAGGGGCGCTATGCGGCGGAGTTCTACACCACAGTGAAGACGGCTTATGTAAGCGCGTGATGACTTCTCCCTCCCCCTTGAGGGGTGGGAAATAGCTCCATCATTCAATCTGCCAGGATCGTTGCTTCGGCATTCTCGCCGCGCACGCGTTCGCGGTGCCAGACATAGAGGCCGCTGGCGATGATGATGGCAGCACCCAGCAAGGTGAAGTGATCCGGCCAATCGCCGAAGAGCAGAATGCCGGAAATCGTCATCCAGATGATTTGCGTATAGCCGAAAGGCGCCAGCAGGGAAGCCGGTGCCAGACGCAAAGCATGCGAAATCACCAGATGGGCCAGCAACCCGCAAGTGCCCATCAGAGCAGCCACGGCCCAGAGCCATCCTATCGGCGGCGGTGCAAAGCCTTGGCCCAGCGCAAGCGTTGAAACGACAAGGCCCACCGCGAACACCCAGAGAAGTCCGGTTTCCGGCGCATCGCGAAAGCCAGCCTTGCGGGTGAAGATTTGATAGAGCGCCATCACCAGAGCGTTGAACAGGCTAAACAGCATGGCAGGCTGGAAGCTGTCTGTGCCGGGGCGCACGATCAGCAGGATGCCAAGAAAGCCAACGATCACCGCAGCCCAGCGGCGCGGGCCCACGTGTTCGCCCAGAAGGAAGGGTGCCAGCGCGCAGGAGATCAAGGGGGCGGCAAAATTGATGCTCACCACCAAGGCCAATGGCAAGTGCCCCACCGCATAGAAATTGGCAAAGGTTGACGATGTGAGCAAAGCGCCACGCAGCAAATTGACCCGGATGTTCCGGCTGCGCGGTGGCCAGCTTCCGCGCCAGGCGAAGAGGCTGAGCAGCGCCAGCATGGCGATGGCGTAACGCAAGAACACCACGGTGAAGATCGGCACGCCACTGTGCTGCAAGAATTTTGCAGGCGCATCTACCAGGGTTCCGAAAAACACGTTGAGGCAGAACAGCGCGATGCCACGCGAGGTGTTGTTCACGAGAGGCTGATGCCGTGCTTCACGAAGCTTTTCTTGGTGGCTTCAGCAGAGCCGTTCAAGTCAATGGCGCGGGTGGCGGCTTCGATCACCTCCACTTCAAAGCCCAAATTGCGGGCATCTTCAGCGGAGTAACGCACGCAATAATCAAAGGCGAGGCCCACCATTGTGATCCGCTCCAGGCCGCGCTCCTTCAGGTAGCCGCCGAGGCCTGTTGGGGTTTTATGATCGTTCTCGAAAAAAGCGGAGTAGGAATCGATGGCGCGGCGGAAACCCTTGCGAATGATGAGTTCGGCCTGCGGCAAATCCAGCGCGGAATGAAACTTGGCACCTTCGCTGCCGATGATGCAATGATCCGGCCACAGGGTTTGCATGCCATAGGGCATTTCAATCTGGGTGAAGGGGGCAGCGCCCACGTGTTGCGAGGCAAAGGAAGAATGGCCTTCTGGGTGCCAATCCTGGGTGAGGATCACATGGGCAAAGTTGCGCGCCACGTGGTTGATGAGGGGCACCACTAGGTCACCGCCCGCCACAGCCAGCTTGCCCCCGGGGCAGAAATCATTCTGCACATCAACGACGAGAAGAACCGAATTCTTCATTTTGCATTGAGAGCCGCAGCGCAGCCCTTAAAGGCGGGGAACGGATCGGTGATGACGAACCATGGCATGTGCTTCATTACTTCCGAAAGTCGGCCCTTTTCCTCAAACACGGCGCGGTATTTCGGCGCCTTCAATTTCTCCACGAGCGAGGGCGCAATGCCGCCCGCCAGATAAACCCCGCCGCGCGCCTGCAGTGCCATGGCCATGTCACCCGCCAAACGGGCCAGGAAGGTCATGAAGTGATCCAGCGTCTTTACGGCCGCCTCGTCAGTCCCGGCAAGACCTGCCCTCATCACCTGCTCGGGCGATTGCTGCACTGGGTTTGTGGCCACAGCCTTGTATAGGGCGAACAGCCCGGGGCCAGTGAGCACGTCCTCAACTTCAGCAAATTTGTCCTTGCCCATGATTCTGTCTTTCAGGGCCAGTTCCTCGGCAGTCTTGATGGGCAAAGTCACATGCCCGCCTTCGCCTGGAATGGGCATCCACCCGCCGCCGGGCAGCGGCGCTAGAGTAGCCATCCCAAGTCCGGTGCCGGGGCCAAGAACCACCTTCACATGGGGCTGCGCCTTGATCTCGCCCCCCAATTGCACAAGATCAGCTGCCGCGATATGCGGCAAGCTCCAGGCCAGGGCCTCAAAGTCATTGAGCAATTTAAAGCTCTTGGCATGGGCGGCCTTGCGGAGGCTTTCAGCCGAAAAGGTCCAGGCCCGATTGGTGAGGGTGATGGTTTCCCGGTCCACCGGGGCGGCCACATCCACTGCCGCCGCCGCCAGCGCAGTGATGCCGCGCTTGCCGAGATAGGCGGAAATCGCCGCCTCCAACCCAGCGAAATTGTCGTTCTTCAGAACCTCAACATCGCGCACATCCATCGAGCCCAATTCCAGCACGCCAAAGCGTGAATTGGTGCCGCCGATATCGCCCACAAGTGCCAGATTTGTCATGAGGCAAGGAATTGCCACAAGGCCTGAAAAAGGGCAAGGCGTTGGTGGCATGGTGACCGGCCAATCTGAACTCATGCCGATTTCGCAACAGCGGAATAATCGAAATGAATGCCCGTTCGAAACCTGCCCCGCTGCTTCCGCTGCCGCGCCCGCTTGCTTCTCGATTTGCATCTGCTAGATTTCTGAACCTGAACTTTCGGCCGGTGTTATGTCATGCGAAGGACCGTAATTGTGTTCCTGTATGTGATAGCATTGCTTTTCGGCGGAATCGTCATCGCGATTGCACCGTTTTTCATTTTCACACCTCGCGCCGCCAAGCCGATTGGCATGATCGACACTGTCGCCGGGTTAGAAACTTACTTTAACACTCTGACCACCAACAAGACGCCGCCGTCGCTCGATATTGTGGTGATGAAAAGCGGATCCGTTGTTTACTCCAAGGCCTTTGGATTGAGCGATGGGCCTTCCCAAAGAATGGCCAAGCCAGATGACGTTTATCATTTCTGGTCAGTGACAAAACTTTTTACCGCGACTGCCATCATGCAATTGGCGGAGGACAACAAGCTCTCCCTGGATGATCCAGTTACAAGATACTTGCCTGAATTTCGAACTACTCTCAGGTCTGGAGCAGCAGCCGATATTACAATTCGGCAGCTGCTGAATCACACTTCCGGAATGAAGAATCTGGGGCCGAGGGATCTGATCGGATGGATCCATCATTCGGATGATCCCGAAGTCAACCAAGTGGTTCTCGTCGGCGAGCGGATGCGGGCTTATCAGACGCTTGCCTCCGAACCCGGCGTTAATGGTGCCTACAGCAATGCCGGTTAGATCGTTCTGGGCGCAATCGTAGAGGTGGTCTCCGGGCAGACTTACGAAGAATTCGTTCGCCAGCGCATCCTGAGACCTCTCGAAATGAGCAGCAGCGATTTTGTATATCGCAATGATCTTGTTGGGCGCGCAGTTTCTGGCAGCCACCCGCTCTTTCATTTCTACACACCCCTGCTTTTCGCAGTTCATCGGGATTGGTTCACGGCCTGGGTCAGCAAGACAACCAATCAGCGAATGTGGCTCAACAAGCTCTACACCGATTATACTGGCCCAACGGGCCTGCTTGGCACCGGAGAAGACCTGGCCCGCTTCGGCCAGGCATTTCTGGACGGTTGCAACGGAAAAGACGGACCCATCTTGCGGGCATCAACCTGCGCGACCATGCTTGACGAAGGCTATGGCGGAAACGATGGACCGGATCAGGATCGCATGGGGCTGGGATGGCATTGGTGGGACAATGTACCAATTCCCTTTAAAGGACACGGTGGCGACGGGCCGGGCTTTGGCGCACAGCTGGCGATCTTCCCGGCGCAGAAAATGGTGGTTGTAATTTTGGCAAATGACACCCTGATTGATCGTGTTGGTTTGACGAAGCAAATCGCTGCGGTATTTAAGTGAACGTGAAAATATCTCTCGTCATTGAACTCAGTTCAGCCTTGGGGCACCGCGCATTGGCTGTCAGAAATTGAAATTCGGAGCTGCCGAATACCAGCTTTACTCCCCCCTGCGCCCCGGCTATTCCCGCCCCTAACCATGTCTGACATTCAATCCGAAGCGAAGCGCCGCCGCACTTTTGCGATCATTTCCCATCCTGACGCGGGCAAGACCACATTGACTGAAAAGCTGCTGCTGTTTGGCGGCGCCATTCAGCTTGCGGGCCAAGTGCGCGCCAAGGGTGACCGGCGGCGCACACGTTCGGACTGGATGTCGATCGAACGGGCGCGGGGCATTTCCGTGGTCACCTCAGTGATGACCTTTGAATACAACAATGTGGTTTTCAACCTTCTCGACACGCCGGGCCACGAGGACTTCTCAGAAGACACCTACCGCACGCTGACGGCGGTGGACGCTGCCGTGATGGTGATCGACGGGGCCAAGGGCATTGAAGACCGCACGCGCAAACTGTTTGAAATCTGCCGGTTGCGCGATATTCCCATCGTCACCTTCATCAACAAGTTTGACCGCGAAGCGCAGGAACCCCTGGCCCTGCTGGACGAGATCGAAAAGGGCTTGGCGCTGACTGTTGTGCCCATGGTCTGGCCCATCGGCATTGGCAAGACTTTTGCAGGCACCTATGACCTGATCCATCACCGCGTGCGCCGCGTGGATGAAGACCCGGCTGGTGTGAAAGTGACTGGGCCGCAAGACAAGTTGATCGATGAAATCCTGCCCTTGGGCGCTGCGCATTTCCGCGAGGAGATTGAGCTGCAATCGATGGCCGGCCATGTGTTCGATCAGCAAGCCTTTTTGGAGGGGCATCTTTCCCCGGTGTTCTTCGGCTCAGCCATCAAGAATTTCGGCGTGCGCGATTTGCTGGATGCGCTCATCGCTTATGCGCCCCCACCGCGTGACCAGAAGGCGAGGCAGCGCGTGGTGAAGGCCACTGAGCCTAAGCTCACTGGCGTGGTGTTCAAGATCCAGGCCAACATGGACCCCAATCACCGCGACCGCATTGCCTTCATGCGGGTGTGCTCTGGCAAGTTGACACGCGGCATGAAAGTGAAAGTGGTGCGCACTGAAAAGCAGATGGCCCTCAACGCGCCGCAGTTTTTCTTCGCGCAGGATCGCTCGCTGGCAGAGGAGGCCTTTGCAGGCGATGTTGTAGGCATTCCCAACCACGGCGTCTTGCGCATTGGTGATACGCTCACTGAGGGCGAGGATTTGGTATTTACTGGCGTTCCCTCATTCGCGCCTGAAATTCTGCGCCGCGTGAAGCTGGGCGATCCGATGAAGGCCAAGAAGCTAAATTCGGCGCTGGAAGAATTGGCGGAAGAAGGTGTCGTTCAACTCTTCAAGCCACTTGATGGCTCCGGCGCCATTGTCGGCGTTGTCGGCGCGTTGCAGCTTGACGTGCTAGCCGACCGGCTTGAACATGAATATGGCGTGCCGGCCTCGTTTGAAACCACGCGCTTTGAAATCCTGCGCTGGATTTCGGCGCCCGATTCCAAGACGCTGGATGGATTCGTGGACAGCAACCAGTCCTCTATCGCGCATGATCTTGACGGCGCCCCCGTCTTCATGTCTTCCTCTGCCTTCAACCTGAATTATGCGCTGGAGCGTTCGCCCGGCATTTCGGCCCAGACCATCAAGGAAATCCATGCATGATGCTTCCTGGTGACCTGCCATATGATTTTGACGCGCTGCATTTCTTTGCGGTGATTCTGATCTTCATCATGTGGGCGCTTTACTCACCGATCTTGCGGTTTTTCGGTCGTGGAACGCTGAATGAACAGTTGCATATCGTGCGCCTCAAATGGATGCTGATGATGATCCGTTCACCCCGCGAAAACCGGGTTTTTGATGCCATCATGATGGGCCAGATTTCAAGCTCAATGAGTTATTTCGGTTCAGCCACGCTGCTGGTTCTGGCTGGCTTTGTCGGCACACTGGCCTCCATCAACCGGGTGCATGCCTCACTGACACAGATGGCCTTCTTTCCGCCGATCAGCCTTGGCCTGTTTGCCATTTATTTCGCTGCGCTTACGCTGATCATGGCGATCTGTTTTTTTGCTTTTACTTTTGGCCTGCGCAACATGGCCTATACGCTCGCACTGCTTGGCGGGCTTGAAGACGCGCCCGCCAATTCGCCGCAGGCCGAAGTGATGGTGGCACAGACAGCCATCGTGCTCACCGTTGCGGTGAAGGGCATGAATACCGGCATCCGCGGCTTTTATTTCGCCGTGGCCGGGTTATTCCTGTTCCTGGGCCCTTATATATCCATCTTGGCAACACTGATGATGAGCTTCATGCTCTATTATCGCCAGGGCCTGTCACGCGAAGCCACTGCCATTGAGCGCTATGTGAAGGCGCTTCGGCAGATCGAGAAATAATCAGGCCTTGCGCAGGCTGGCCGCCTCACGCGCCAGCTTTTCAATCTCGTCCCATTTGCCCTCATTCACCAGAGCCTTGGGGACCATCCATGAGCCGCCCAGCGTGATGACATTCGAGAGCTTCAGATAGTTCGGGGCCAGGGCTGGCGTGATGCCACCGGTGGGGCAGAATTTGATTTGCGGCAGTACCGTCGAGAGTGATGTGAGGTAGGGCGCGCCACCCTTCTGCTCGGCCGGGAAGAATTTCTGCAAGGCATAGCCATGTTCGAGAAGTTTCATGGCTTCGCTGGGCGAGGCTGAAGCGGGCAACAAGGCAATTTTCTGATCCTTGGCGGCCTTCAATATCCTGTCCGTGCAACCCGGCGAAACGGCAAATACGCAGCCGGCCTTTTCCGAAGCCTTAAGCTGTTTGGCATCCAGAACGGTGCCAGAACCAACGATGGCCCCTTCCACTTCCGCCACAATGGCCTTGATGCAATCCAGTGCGGCCTTGGTGCGAAGCGTGATTTCAAGAACCGGCAAACCACCCTTCACCAGCGCGAGAGCCAGTGGCACAGCCTGCTTTACATCTTCAATCACCATCACCGGAACAATAGGGGCCTTCAGAAGATTGGCTTCGAGGCCTTTTTGCGGGTTCTTCATTTTCAAACTCCTCCAAACACCGTTGCTCCGGCATCGGCAGCGCCCACGCGCTGGCGGAAAAGCTGGAACAACTCGCGGCCAATACCTTCTTCGTTGGCGCTCAAGTCCTTCTGCGCCAAGGGCCTTGCAGCGAATTCCTTGGCGTCCACCAGAACTTTCAAGGTTCCTTTGTCACAATCAAGCCTGATCACATCACCATCGCGCAATTTTGCGATTGCACCGCCATCTGCGGCTTCGGGAGTGACATGAATGGCGGCGGGAATTTTGCCCGAAGCGCCCGACATGCGGCCATCGGTGATCAACGCCACGCGGAAGCCCAAATCCTGCAGCACAGCCAAAGGTGGTGTCATGCGGTGAAGCTCCGGCATGCCATTGGCCTTGGGGCCCTGAAAGCGCACCACGGCGACCACATCCTTGTGCAGCTCGCCGCGCTTGAAGGCTTCGGCCAAATCTTCCTGCGAGTGGAAAATGCGGGCGGGCGCTTCAATCACGTGGCGATCGGCCGGGATGGAGGATGACTTGATGACGGCGCGGCCCAAGGTGCCATCCAACACGTTGAGGCCGCCGGTTTGCTGGAAAGGCTCTGCAACCCCGCGCAACACGGTTGTGTCATGCGAGGCCTTCTCGGCGGGTTTCCAATCCAGGTCACCATTCTTCAACACGGGTTCCACCGTATAGGCTGAAAGACCCTGACCCATGATGGTGGTCACATCCTCATGCAACAGGCCGGCCTTCAGCAATTCGCCAATCATGAAGCCCATGCCGCCCGCGGCATGGAAGTGGTTCACGTCGGCCTTGCCGTTGGGATAGATGCGCGTCAGCAGCGGCACGGCGGCGGAAAGATCGGCCAGATCATCCCAAGTGAGATGAATACCCGCTGCGGCTGCCATCGCGATCAAATGCATGGTGTGATTGGTGGAGCCGCCTGTTGCCAGCAGGCCCACCACGCCGTTCACCACGGCTTTTTCATCATAGATTTTGCCGATGGGCGTGCAGCGGTTGCCCAATGTGGAAATCGAAAGTGCCTGCTTGGCCGAAGCCTTGGTGATGGCGTCACGCAACTCCGTGCCTGGGTTCACGAAAGTTGTGCCCGGCAAATGCAGGCCCATGATTTCCATCAGCATCTGGTTGGAATTGGCTGTGCCATAGAACGTGCAGGTGCCGGGGCCATGATAGGCTTGAGACTCCGCCTCCAACAGCGCATCGCGGCCCACTTTGCCTTGGGCATAAAGCTGGCGGATCTTTCCCTTCTCCTCATTTGGCAGGCCAGAGGTCATGGGGCCAGCGGGAATGAACACAGAGGGCAAATGCCCGAAAGTG
This sequence comes from Aestuariivirga sp., assembly GCA_031424315.1. Lineage (GTDB taxonomy): Bacteria > Pseudomonadota > Alphaproteobacteria > Rhizobiales > Aestuariivirgaceae > Aestuariivirga. The sequence continues at coordinate 6,842 of JANPHF010000052.1, read as the reverse complement.
AGTGCGCCAATGATCAGGCCCGGCACGATCTTGTCACACACGCCGAGGTACACCGCGGCATCAAACATCTGGTGCGACAAGGCCACGGCTGTGGACATGGCGATGATGTCGCGCGAGAAGAGCGAAAGCTCCATGCCGGTTTCACCTTGGGTGACACCATCACACATGGCAGGAACACCGCCTGCCACCTGTGCTGTGCCGCCCACTTCACGTGCGGCGGCGCGGATGAGTTCAGGGTAATATTCAAACGGCTGGTGCGCCGAGAGCATGTCGTTGAAGCTGGTGACAATGCCTAGATTTGGCGCGTCGGTGTTGCGCAAGCTGTTCTTGTCGTCAACGCCACAAGCAGCAAAACCATGGGCCAAATTGGCGCAACCCAAGGCCTTGCGCTTGGGTTTGCTGTCATGGGCCCTGGCGATCTTGTCGAGATAACGCGCCCGCGTGTCAGCGCTGCGCTTGACGATGGCGTCAGTGACAGTGGCGATGGATTTTTGAACGGACATGTTACAATCTCACTTGTGAAATAGAGCCCTCATCCGCCTGTCGGCACCTTCTCCCATCCTTTGGACGGGGGAAGGCAAAGCAGAGAGGCTTCCCTTCATTGGCCTTCGCCCGTCGCGCAGCGATGGGAGAAGGTGGCCGAAGGCCGGATGAGGGCTCTTGGTTCAACACGAATTAGGGGCACCAATAAATTTCAATTTCTCGGCCCGATTGCAAAACACTTCTTACGGGCATTTCCATGGCATCGGTTCCGGCCAGCGCCTTTTCCAGGGTAGCCTGTTTGTCGGCGCCCTGAATGTGCAGGATGATTTCCTTCGCGGCCAGAATCTTCGGCAAGGAGAACGTCAGGCGCGGTTCGCCAGAGCCGGGGGCTGATATCGCCAGCAAGGATGGCGCTGCATCAGACAAAGCCAGAGCCAGCGTGTTTCCACCGGGGAAAAATGAAGCCGTGTGGCCATCATTGCCCATACCCAGGATCACCACGTCAAAATCCTTCAGCCTGGCCGCCTCAGGATTCTGATAGAGCGGCACAAAGCGCGCGGTGGCGGCTTTATTCTGCAACAATGAGGCTTTCACTAACCGTGCATTGGAGCGGGGTGAGGATTCATCCACCTGCCGCTCATCCACCAGTGTGATGGTGACGCGCGCCCAATCGAGGTTTTGATTTGAAAGCGCTTCAAAAAACTTCTGCGGCGTGGTGCCGCCCGAAACCGCAAGTGTTGCGTGCTCTGTTGCTGCCAGTGCTTGGCGCAAGCTGGCTGCCACATTCGCCGCCAGATTCAGGGCCAGTGCCTCCGCGCTCACAAAATGGTTCTGCCCGGTGATCATTGTGCCTGTGGTTCATACCAGGTGCGGTGGTCACGCTCGATCAGCGAGATGGCGGCTGTTGGGCCCCAGGAGCCGGATTGATAAGGCTTGGGCGCATCGCTGTAATCTTTCCACGCCGTGAGGATCGGATCAACAAAGCGCCAGGCCGCGGCCACTTCGTCGCGGCGCATGAACAGCGTCTGGTTGCCGCGGATCACATCCATCAGCAGGCGCTCATAGGCCTCTGGCTGGCGCGAGGTGAAGGCTTCGGCAAAGTTCAAATCCAGCGGCACGTATTTGAAGCGCAAGCCGCCGGGGCCGGGCTCCTTCACCGAGAGCCACAGCTTCACGCCTTCATCTGGTTGCAAGCGGATGACCAGGCGATTGGGCTGCAAAGTGCCTGCGGATTCGTGGAACACGTTGTAAGGAATGGGCTTGAACTCAACGACGATTTCGGAAACGCGGTCTCCCAGCCGTTTGCCCGTGCGGAGATAGAAAGGCACATTGGCCCAGCGCCAGGAATTCATCTCGGCCTTCAAGGCCACGAAGGTTTCGGTTTTGGAATCTGGATTGCCCAGTTCTTCAAGATAACTCGGCAATTGGCCATTGCTGGAAGGGCCGCCACGATATTGGCCGCGCACCACCAACTGATCCATGTCAGTTGGTGAGATCGGCTTCAGTGATTTCAACACCTTCAGTTTTTCATCGCGCACGGCATCGGCTTCCATCGAGCTTGGCGGCTCCATGGCCACAAGACAAAGAAGCTGCAGGATGTGGTTCTGCACCATGTCGCGCAGCGCGCCTGAAGTGTCATAGTATCCAGCGCGGCTTTCAACGCCCAAAGTTTCGGCCACGGTGATTTGCACATGATCAACATGCATGCCGTTCCACAAGGGCTCAAACAGTGCATTGGCAAAGCGCAGGGCCATGAGGTTCTGCACGGTTTCTTTGCCGAGATAATGGTCAATGCGGTAAATCGACGGCTCGGGGAACACCTTGCCGATGGCGTCATTCAGCGCGTCAGCTGAAGCGCCATCCTTGCCCAATGGCTTTTCCACCACCACGCGGGATTTTGGCGTGACCAGATTGTGCTTGCCCAAGCGTTCGCAAATCGGGCCGAAGAGATCGGGGCCAACCGCGAGATAGAACACGCGCACGCGCTGAAGATTGTCTTCCAGTGCCTTTTCCAGCTTCTGCCAGCCATCATCCACGGTGGCTTCGGCGGCCACATAGGAAAGCCGGTCGAGAAAGCGCTTCACAACTTCGGGGGTGCGAAGTTCGGCTTCGACAAATTTTTCGATCGAGGCCAGGGCGAAGGCCTTGAAGGCCTCATCCGACATTTCGCGGCGCGAGGTGCCGATGATTTCCGCATCGGGCGGCAACTGGCCCGCTTGATCGCGGTGGAACAAGGCTGGAATCAATTTGCGCTGGGACAAGTCGCCCGTTGCGCCAAAAACAACAAGATCAAAGGGTTCTACGGGGATTATGCGCGCTGTCACACGGGACTCCAAAAAAGAGGTGCGTACATCAAAATTCACTTGGCGCGACGCATACACCGCCGTTATGACGGTTGCAACAAAGCATATGCGGGCGAATTGAAGCCTGTATAACATGTCCTTAATGCGGGAAGGAATGAACTATGATCTTGTGTTGCGGCGAAGCGCTGATCGACATGGTGCAGCGGGATGAGGATGGGGCCAATCTGTTCCGCTCCTACAATGGCGGCGGCATTTACAATTCAGCCATCGCGCTGGGCAGGCTGGGTGAAAAGGTCGGGCTGTTTGCCGGCATGTCCACCGACGTTTTTGGCCAATCGCTGCGCGAGGGATTGAAAGCTTCAAACGTCTCCGAGAAATTCCTGCGCATCAAGGATCTGCACACCACCTTGGCCATCGTGAAGGTGAATGCCAAGGGCAATGCGTCTTACTTCTTCATCGATGATGCTTCGGCTGGCCGCTGGCTGGAAAAGCGCGACATGCCGAAGCTGACAAAAAATATTTCCGCGATTTTGTTCGGCGGCATTTGCCTTGTGCCGGAGCCTTCAGGCGGCACCTATGAAGCGCTGATGAAGAAGGCGCAGAAAAGCCAAGTGATCGTGATGGACCCCAACATCCGCCCGCCACAGATCAAGGACCGCAAGAAGCATCTGGCGCGGCTCAATCGCATGATTGCAATGCTCGACATTCTGAAAATTTCCGATGAAGACGTAAAGTGGATGACGGGTTCGACCGATCTCGCCAAAGCTGCCACGGCCTGGTTGAAGAAGGGAGCCAAAGTTGTGGCCATCACGCGCGGCGGCGAAGGCTGTAGCGTGTTCACCAAGCGCTTTGCGTTTGAGGCCTTAGCACCGAAGGTGACTGTGGCTGACACGGTGGGCGCGGGTGACACTTTCACCGCTGGACTGTTGCATCACCTCAGCAAGAATGGCCTGCTCACCAAGAAGGCCTTGGCGGAGATCAGCGCCGATGACCTGAAGGCCGCCGCCTTCACCGCCATGAAAGCTGCTGCCATCACCGTCTCGCGCCCCGGCGCCAATCCGCCCTGGGCGAATGAGATGAATTGAACTCTCTCCCTCCCCTTCCAGGGGAGGGCAGGGTGGGGTTAGTGCCGTCACTCAGTAACCCGCCATCTCATGCGCTGAACCACCTCCACCCTGCCCTCCCCCGCTGGCGCGGAGGAGGGAGATGGACTATCGCTGAGCGCCCATGCACTTCCCCGTTGATGACATCATCCCCGATCTGAAGGCTGCGCTGGCACAGAAATCTTCGGCCATTCTCGTGGCCGAGCCCGGTGCGGGCAAAACCACGCGGGTGCCGTTGGCTTTGCTCGATGAAGCTTGGGCCAAAGGCAAGAAGATCGTGATGCTGGAGCCGCGGCGGCTGGCAGCGCGCGCCGCCGCCACACGCATGGCACAAACTTTGGGCGAGGAAGTGGGGGCCACTGTTGGCTACGCCGTGCGCATGGAGCGCAAGGTTTCAAAAGCCACGCGCATCGAAGTGGTCACCGAAGGCTTGCTCACGCGGCGTTTGCAGAATGATCCGGAACTTGCCGACACCGCGCTGGTGATCTTCGATGAATTCCATGAGCGCTCGCTTGATGGTGATCTCGCCCTGGCCCTTTGCCTTGATGTGCAGCGGGGCTTGCGGCCCGAACTCAAAATCCTCGTCATGTCAGCCACACTGGATGTGGAAACCCTGCGCGCGCAGCTGGGTGATGCGCCAGAAATCACATCACGTGGGCGCATGTTTCCGGTTGAAACACGCTATCTCGACAAAGCCACGCGACAGACGATTGTGCAAGATGCTACGCGTGCGGTGCTGAGAGCCGCGCGGGATGTGAAAGGCTCTCTGCTGGTGTTTCTGCCGGGCGAAAGTGAAATTCGGCGTGTGGCCGCCGAGCTTGAAAAATCCGCCCTGACCGCCACGACCATCCGCCCACTTTATGGAGCGATGCCGCTGGCCGAGCAGGATGCCGCTATCAAGCCATCGCCTGCTGGCACACGCAAGATTGTACTGGCCACCACCATCGCGGAAACCTCCCTTACCATCGATGGCATTGAGGCGGTCGTCGATACCGGGTTGAAGCGCGCGCCGCGTTTTGATCCGGCCTCAGGCATGACAGGGCTGGAAACCGTGCGCGTTTCCGCCGCTTCCGCCGAACAGCGCAAGGGCCGCGCCGGCCGTCTTGGTCCCGGCTTCTGCTACCGGCTGTGGCCCGAAGAAGAAATGCGGGCGTTGGCCCCGCATGATGAGCCGGAAATCCGCATTGCTGATCTTTCATCGCTGGTTCTGGAACTGGCCGCCTGGGGGGTGAATTCGCGCGATGGACTGCCCTTTGTGGAGCTGCCGCCCGCAGGCGCTTTTGCCCAAGCGCAGGAATTGCTGCGCGAACTCGAAGCGCTGGATTCTGAAAGCCGCATCACGCCACATGGCAAGGCCATGGCGAAATTGCCCTTGCATCCGCGCCTTGCCCATATGGTGATCAAGGCCAAGGCGCTCGGTGCTGGCCGTGCTGCTGCCGATATTGCCGCGCTGTTGTCCGAGCGTGATGGCCTGCCGCGTGATGCGCCAATTGATGTGGAGCAGCGGCTGCTTTATGTGCGGGGGCCTGCCAAGGAACGCATGAAGCAAACCGCGCGGCAGATTGCCTCTCAGGCCGATCTTGGCGATGACACTGCAAGCATTGGCGCAGGCGTGATCCTCGCTCTGGCCTATCCTGACCGCATCGCCCAAAAGCGCGGCGGTCATGGGCGCTTCCGCATGGCTTCGGGTGCGGGTGCGGCGGTGGCGGAACATGACGGGCTGGCCAAACGGGATTTCATCGCGGTGGGTCTGCTGGATGGCAGCGGCATGGAAGCGCGCGTGCAGCTTGCCGCCGAGATTTCGGAAGCTGAAATTGAAATGCACTTTGCCCATCTCATCACCGAAAAGGCCGACGTATTCTGGGATGGCAAGGCCAATGCGGTTTCATCCGCCCAAGTTAAAAAGCTGGGGGCGCTGGTGCTGGCGGAAAAACCTCTGGCTGACGTTTCACCAGAGAAGATTTCAGAGGCCATGCTGCAAGGTGTTGCGCAACTTGGTGTTGGGGCTTTGCCGTGGGGCGATGTGGCACAAATGTTCCGTGCACGGATCAATTTTCTGCACCGTGTGATGCCGGAAGCAGGTTTTCCTGATTTGAGTGATGAAACGCTGAAGGCCAGTTTGGGTGAATGGCTGCTGCCCTATCTCTCTGGCATCAGCCGCAAGAGTCATTTGGAGCGGCTGGACATGCTGGCGATCATGCGCGGGCTGGTGCCACATGAGTTAGCATCACGGATCGAGAAGTTGGCTCCTTCGCGCATGGAGGTGCCCGGCGGCGGGCATTACCAGATAGACTATACGGTGGAGGGCGACCCCACCTTGCGCGTGCGCCTGCAGGAAATGTTCGGCCTGCATTCAGCTCCGCAGATTGCTGATGGCCGTGCGCGGCTGAAGATTGAGTTGCTGTCGCCCGCAGGCAGGCCTGTGGCGGTGACGCAATCGCTGGAGACGTTTTGGGTCAATGCCTACGCGGATGTGCGAAAAGATTTGCGCGGGCGCTATCCCAAGCACTTCTGGCCGGAAGACCCGTTAACAGCCCAAGCAGTGGCACCGCGCAGATTGCGGTGACCATCGATCAGATTTCCTTTTGCTCCCCGGAGGGGGAGCTGTCGCGTAGCGACTGAGGGGTGAGGGGGCCTTGCGCTCTATTCTGAGACCTCCAGTCTCCCCTCCGGCGCTTCGCGCCACCTCCCCCTCAGGGGAGAATAGGAAACTTGAAAATAGTCCTTGACGGGGATTGAATGTTCTGGATATGTTCTCGTCACTTCTCTCCACTTGGGGTTCTGGTCATGACGGTGGCTTTGGATGGGGAGGGGTGGCAGGGCCGCTGGAAGGTGTATCGTGCACCATCTCCACCGGTAGCCAGACGAAGGATGACGACTTCCTCGGGCACTAAGACCCGGGCCGCTATGGTGAGACCTTTGGTGTAAGGTGAGGGTTCAATTCCCTCAAAGG
>JANPHF010000051.1:0-13860 GCA_031424315.1 Aestuariivirga sp. | reverse complement strand
GGTGCCATGCATGGTGAAGTGGGCCAGACACAATTCATGCCCAAGAACATCTTCGCCTACGGCGTGGGCGGCTCGCTCACCGTGAAGGAAAACGCACTGGCCTCAACCGCGAATTTCCTGCGCGGTCACGGTTGGCGCCGCAGCGCTGGTTATCAGCCGGGCGAGGCAAACTTTGCAGCAATCCAGGAATGGAACGCAGCTTCAGTGTACCAGCAAGCGTTGGCCATCATGGGCAAGCAGATTGATCAGTAAGTGAGATTTTCGCCCTTCTCCACAGAGAGGAGAGGGGCGAAGTTAGCCCTTCACCTTCTCGTTCGTCGGATCATAAAGCGCCGCTAGATGCAGCGTCGCCTTCACGCGTTCTTGCGCCACGACCAGTTCATACGAACCCGCTCGTGCCCACTCTTCCGTGACACCACCGGCATTGCGCAGATAGCCATAGCCGATGGGCTTGCCCACGGTGTAGCCATAGCCGCCGCTGGTGAGATAGCCCGCAAACTTGCCATCGCGCAAAATGGTTTCACGGCCCACCAGCACAATGTCTTCCCGATCTGTGGTGAAGCCTGCCATCATCTTCTTCAGAGACTCACCCCGCTGGGCCTCCAGCGCCTTGCGCCCGATGAAATCATCGTTAGATTTGAATTTCACCGCCCAGCCCAACCCCGCTTCAAGTGGTGTATCATTGGCGGTGATGTCCGAACTCCAGGCGCGGTAGCCTTTTTCGAGGCGCAAGGATTCAATCGCGCGGTAGCCACAGTTCACCGCACCTTGCTTGATCAGCGCATCATAGACGGCGGCCAGGGCAGCAATGGGAGCATGTAACTCAAAACCCAACTCGCCCACATAAGTGACGCGCAGTGCCAGAACCTTATGCCCCGCAAGCGTGATGAACTTGTCATCGCCAAACTTGAAAGCGCTCACATCATCTGTGCTCACCGCTTGGATCATCTTGCGAGATTGCGGCCCCATCAGCGACAGCGTGCCCCATGCCTCTGTGATGTCAGACAAGGTTGCATCAACCCCAGCCGGAATGTGATCCCTGATCCAGAAATAATCATGGGTGCGGAAGCCTGTGCCCGTTACGATGTAGAAATGATCCGCAGCGAGACGCGCAATGGTGAGATCGCATTCAATGCCGCCTCGCGTATTGAGCAACTGCGTGTAAACCAGCCGCCCATCGGATTTCGGGATCTGGTTGGCGCAGATGTATTGCAACGCTTCAAAGGCATCCTTGCCCTTCAGCTCAAACTTGGCGAAAGAGCTTTGGTCAAACAGCCCTGCCTTCTCGCGTGTGGCCTTGTGCTCGGCGCCCACGGCGGCAAACCAGTTCTGCCGGCCCATGGAGTAAACGTCCTTGGCCTCGGTGCCCGCGGGCGCAAACCAGTTGGGCCGCTCCCAACCCAGCTTGGAGCCGAAGCACGCGCCCGCAGTTTTGAGCTTGTCATAAAGTGGCGAGACAAGCTTGGGCCGCCCGCTCTGATATTCCTCATGCGGAAAGCCGATGGTGTAGTGCTTTCCATAAGCTTCCAGCGTGCGGTCACGCGTGAACTGGCGGTCAGCATGCAGGCCGGAGAAGCGGCGGATATCCACGCTCCACAAATCAGTTGGCGCTTCGCCCTTCATCACCCAATCAGCCAGAACCCAGCCCGCACCGCCGCCCGAGGCAATGCCAAAAGCGTTGAAGCCACAGCCCATGTAGAAATTCTTCAGTTCCGGCGCGCGGCCCAAGATGAAATTGCCATCGGGTGTGAAACTCTCTGGCCCGTTAATCATTTGCTTGATGCCGGTGTTGGCCAGCGACGGCACACGGGCCAGCGCTTCAGTCATATGCTGTTCGAAGTGATCGAAATCATCATCGAAAAGCTGGAACTCAAAGGTTGAAGGCACTTCAGCCACGTCCCATGAAATCGGGTTGGGCTCATAGCCGCCAAACACCAACCCGCCCACTTCCTCCTTGAAATAGGTGCGCCGGTCAGGGTCGCGGATGGTGGGCGCATCCTTGGCGAGGCCTTCGACTTTCTCGGTGATCACATATTGATGTTTCACTGGTTGCAACGGCACAGAAACGCCAGCCATAGCGCCAATCTGCCTTGCCCACTGCCCACCGCAATTCACCACACGCTCACACTTCACCGTGCCTGCGGTGGTGTGAACGGCTGTGACCCGGCCTTCCACAATTTCAAATCCCGTAACGCCAACACCTTCAAAAATCTTCGCGCCATGCATGCGCGCACCCTTGGCCAGTGCCTGCGTGATATCGGAGGGCGAGGCCTGCCCATCGGTCGGCAAGAAGGTGGAACCGACAAGATCACTCACATCCAGCAGCGGCCAGAGCTTTTTGGTCTCGGCAGGAGAAAGCAGATGCATGTCCATGCCAAAGCTTTGTGCGGTGGTGGCCAACCGTTTGAATTCAATCCAGCGGTCTTCATTGGTGGCCAGGCGCAAACAGCCCGTCATTTTCCAGCCGGTTTGCAAGCCGGTTTCGGCTTCAAGGCTCTTGTAGAGATCAACCGAATATTTCAGCACTTGTGTGATCGAGGCGGACGAACGCAACTGCCCGACAAGCCCTGCTGCATGCCATGTGCTGCCGGAAGTGATCTTGTTCTGCTCCAGCAGGATCACATTGGCCTTGTGATCGCGCGCCAAGTGATAGGCCGTGGAGCAGCCAATGATGCCACCACCGATCACAATCACTTCGGCGGCCTGCGGCAGTTGAACAGTCATTTTCCAAACCTTTGTTGATGGGAGTTGAGGATCGCTTCAAAGCGCCCGAGATATTCAGCGGCGTAGGCCACATAATCGGCGCCCGGCGCATTGAGGAAGATTTCTGAGATCATGCCCCAAGTGGCTTCGCGCAAGGCGGCTCCCACCTTCATGGCGGAGAAAGCGCGGGCCAGCGCTTCATCGGGCTTGCGTTCGAAATAATGCTCCAGCATCTGCGCTTCGAGTGCTTCGTCAAAGGAATTAGCGGCGGCGATATTGGCAAGATCAAACATCGCGGTGCCGAAAGCGCCATATTCCCAGTCGATCAGCCACAGGCGTTTGCCATCATCGAGAAAGTTGCTGGGCAGCAGATCATGGTGGCCGAAGATGATGGGCAGGGGAACTTGCTGCACTTCCAGCCTGTCGACAATCTCAAGCCAGCGCGGAACTTCGGCAGCGCGCGCGTGGCCCCTGGAAATCAGCGTAGCGCCGTAATCGCGGATAATTTGAAAAACCCAGAAAATAGCGCCCTGACCCCGAATGCGCTTCGGCATCTCGTGGTGACAGCGCTTCACAATATCCACGCAAGCCCGCCAACGGCCGCGCACATCGGGCTCGGCATAGGTCTTGGCGCCGATAAAGCGCAATACCATAACGCCGTCACGGGCATAGAGAAGCTCCGGCGAAAGCCCCGTCTCAAAGGCAGCCTTGGCCGCAATGGCCTCGCGCGCACGGCTCACCTGATGAAATGGGTAATCATGCCCCACGCGGGCCACGTAAGCCCCAGATGCGTCCGTCACCTTGAAGCCGGCGTTGGAAACCCCGCCCTTCAACAACTCAAGCGTGATCGGCCCTTGCCAGATGGGAAGGCTGCGGACTTTGCTCTCACTGGTTTGTGACATGGGGGGTCTTTGCGATTTCAGATGCGATAAAGATGAAGCATTTCTGCATTTTGGCAAGATTTTTGTTGTATTTTGTTGTTTTTATCAATTTATGTGCAGAATTATGTGGATTTTTTGACTTTTTGGGCGCAGATTTATCTCAAACCCACAAATTGAAACACATGGAAAGTATCAAAACCAGCAAGCGCCATGTCGCGATTCTTGATTTCATTGCCGAACGTGGCTCGGCCACTGTCAATGAATTGGCAGTGCATTTGGCCGTGTCTGGCGAAACCATCCGGCGCGACGCCACCCTGCTGCAGGAGCGCGGCACGGTATTGAAGCTGCACGGCGTGTTGGCGTTGGCAAGCCGAATTGGTGAGGCGCCGTTTGAAAAGCGCATGCGCGAGAACGCGCTGGGCAAGCGCGCGCTGGCCAAGGCGGCGGCAGCGCATGTCAAGGATGGCGACAGCCTGATGATCGACACGGGTGCAACCACCAGCATCTTTGCGCAAGAGCTGCGGGCCAAGCGCGCGCTCACCATCGTCACCAATTCATCCGACATTGCGCGCATGCTCGCCATGGTGAATGGCAACACCGTTTATATGGCGGGCGGTGCCCTGAAGGGCGACAATGGCGCAGCCCTGGGTGCCTCAGCGGTTGAGTTCTTTTCGCGGTTTCGCGTGCGCCATGCCTTTATCTCAATCACGGGTCTTTCGGCGGAGGATGGGCCCATGGATGCCGATCTGGCAGAGGCCGAGATTGCCCGCGTCACCCTTTCACGTGCCGAGCACCGCGTGATTCTTGCGGATTCGATGAAGTTTGGCCGCAGCGCATTGGTGCGCGTGTGCCAATTCGAAGAACTGGATCGCTTGATTACCGATCAGTGGCCGGAAGGTACCTTGCGCGAAAGGCTGGAACAGGCAGGAACCATCATCCAGGTGGCAATCCCCTAAGCAGTGAATTTTTGGAATAACGGCATGCCATGCGGCAGCTCTGCAGCCATTGACCGCATGTTGTTCTATCTCCTACACTTGAAATCTTTCAGACAGGGTGGAAAAAAGATGCGCTATGTGCAGCCGGCAACGGCAAAGGAAGCAGCAACGCTGCTTGCCAAGGAAAAGGGCAAGGCTTTCGTCCTTGCCGGAGGAACCGACCTTCTCGTCAAGATGAAAGCTGGCATGTTGGAGCCGGAACTGGTGGTGGATATCAAGGCCATCAAAGGCATCAAGGACATCAAGAAATCAGCTTCGGGCTTTGTCATCGGCGCTGCCGTGCCTTGCGCGGCGCTGTCGGAAAACAAGGACTTGCTCAAAGCCTATCCGGGCGTGGTTGAAGGCGCGCAGTTGATCGGCTCCAAACAGGTACAAGGCCGCTGCACCATGGTGGGCAATCTCTGCAATGCCTCGCCTGCGGGCGACAGCGTGCCCGGCCTCATTGCCGCAGGCGCAAAAGCGGTACTCACCAGCGCCAAGGGTTCGCGCAAACTGGCAATTGAGGATGTGCCCGCTGGCGTGGGCCGCACCAACTTGAAGAAAGGCGAATTCATCACCGCCATTGAATTGCCGAAGAAAGAGGCCCGTTCGGGCGATGCATATCTGCGCTTCATCCCGCGCACGGAAATGGACATCGCCGTTGTGTCCTGCGGCGTGAATCTCACCCTGGATGCCAAAGGTACGATCACCAAGGCCCGTGTAGCGCTGGGAGCCGTGGCCGTCACCGCCATACTGGTGAAGGATGCGGCCAAGGCCATCATCGGCACCAAGCTGGATGATGCCGCCAAGGCCAAGCTCGCTGCGGCCTGTTCGGCCGCCTGCAAACCGATTGATGACAAGCGCGGCACCATTGAGTTCCGCACTGATGTGGCTGGCGTTCTTGCCCGCCGCGCTGCTGAAACTGCCTATGCCCGCGCCGGAGGAAAACAATAATGGGTGTTCACGTTAAAACCACTGTCAACGGCGACGAGGTGGAATTCACCTGCGCGGAAGATGAGGTGCTGCTCGAAGTGCTGCGTAATCGCCTGGGCCTCACGGGGGCCAAGGAAGGCTGCGGCACGGGCGATTGTGGCGCCTGCTCGGTAATCCTTGATGGCCGCCTCGTCTGCTCCTGCCTCGTTCTGGGTGCTGAGATGCAGGGCAAGAAGGTTGAAACCATTGAGGGCATGGCTGATGGTGCCAAATTGCACCCGCTGCAACAGGCCTTCATCGATCACGCCGCCCTGCAATGTGGCATTTGCACGCCGGGCTTCCTGATCGCAGCCGATGCGCTGCTCCGGAAGAACCCGGACCCGACAGAAGAAGAAATCCGCTTTGGCCTTGCCGGCAATCTTTGCCGCTGCACCGGCTATGACAAAATCGTGCGCGCCGTTCAGGCCGCCGCCAAAGAAATGAGGAGCTGATTCATGGTCACTCTCAACGAAGACAACAATCCATCTGAAGCTGCAGCGCCGACAACGAGCGAAATGCACGCCAATGGCACCCATAATCCTGATCTGGTGAAGCGCAATTTCAAGATCATCGGCACGCGCCCACGCCGCCCCGATGGCATTGACAAGGTGACTGGTCGCGCCCGCTATGGCGCGGATTTCAACTTCCCGGGCCAGCTGGTAGGCCTCGTTCTGCGTTCGCCGCATCCCCATGCTGAGATCGTGAAGATCGACACCTCCAAGGCTGAAAAGCTGGCGGGCGTGAAGGCTGTCATCACTGCGGCGGATCTGCCCGATCTCACGGGCGGAGACCGTGGCCTGATGGACATTCTCGAAAATTGCATGGCCCGCAAGAAGGCGCTTTACGATGGCCATGCGGTTGCTGCAGTTGCCGCCGTGGATGCCACCACCGCGCGCAAGGCCCTGAAGCTGATCGAAGTGAAATACAAGCCGCTGCCCCATGTCACGGATGTGGACGAGGCGCTGATGCCCGGCGCACCCGTGATCCATGACCATGTTTTCACAGAGGGTGTTGAGCCCAAGCCCACCAAGCCTTCCAACTGGTGCAAGCGTGCTGAATATGGCCATGGCGATGTGGATGCTGGCTTCCGCGAAGCCGATGTCATCATCTCGCGCTCCTATAAGACTGAGCAGACGCATCAGGGCTATATCGAGCCGCATTCCGTCTCGGCCTCTGTCTCGCCTGATGGCATGGCTGAAATGTGGGTTTGCACCCAAGGCCACTTTGTTTACCGCAACCAGTGCGCCCAGCTTTTGGGCATGGATGCCAACAAGCTGCGCGTCACCTCCTCGGAAATCGGTGGCGGCTTTGGTGGCAAGACGCATATCTGGGCCGAGCCTTTGGCGCTGGCGCTATCGCGCAAGGCCAACCGCCCGGTGAAAATCACCATGACGCGCGATGAAGTGTTCCGGTGCACGGGCCCAACCTCTTCCGCCTCGATGGATGTGAAGATCGGCGCCAAGAAAGATGGCACCATCACTGCCGCCTTCGCCGAACTGCGCTATCAAGGCGGGGCCTTCCCCGGCATGTGGGCGGAACTTGGCGCCATGACAGCCTTTGCCTGCTATGACCTGAAGAACGTCAAAACCGTCTCCAAGGATGCGATTGTCAACCGCCCGAAAACAGCGGCTTACCGCGCGCCCTCATCGCCGATTGCCGCCTTCGCGGTTGAAAGCGCAGTCGATGAATTGGCCAAGGCCATTGGCATGAATCCGGTGGATTTCCGCATCAAGAACGCGGCCAAGGAGGGCACCAAGTCATCCTATGGCCCGGTCTATGGCCCGATTGGCATTGGCCCCACCCTTGAAGCCGCCAAGCATCATCCGCACATGAAGGCGCCTTTGGGCAAGAACATGGGCCGCGGTATGGCATGCGGTTTCTGGTTCAACTTCGGCGGCCAGACTTGTGTGGATGTGAACGTGACACCTGATGGTTTCGTCAATGTCGCTCAAGGCACCGTCGACGTAGGCGGCAGCCGCGCTTCCATCGCCATGGCGGTGGCCGAAGAGCTCGGTGTGCCCTACGAGAGCGTGCGCAGCATCGTGGCCGACACGTCCTCGCTCGGCCACAACGACATGACCGACGGCAGCCGCGGCACTTTCTCGTCATCCATGGCGGCGATCTTCGCAACGCGTAACGCCATCAAGGTGTTGCGTGAGCGTGCGGCCAAGACCTGGGAAATCCCGGTTGATGAAGTGGAGTGGAAAGATGGTGCGGCCCATGCCAAGGGAGTTCACCATGGCAATCGCCCGCCGTTGAGCCTCAAGGACATCGCGGCTCAAGCTGGTAACACCGGCGGCCCAGTTGCCGGCCACGCCGAAATCACCGCCGATGGCGCGGGCGTTTCCTTCGCCACGCATATCGCTGATGTGGAGACCGATCCTGAAACCGGCCGCAGCCTTGTGAAGCGCTACACTGTGATCCAGGATGCGGGCAAGGCGCTGCATCCGGCCTATGTGGAAGGTCAATATCAGGGCGGTGCCGCGCAGGGCATCGGCTGGGCGCTGAACGAGGAGTATGTCTATGGCAAGGATGGGCGTTTGCAGAACCCCGGCTTCCTCGACTACCGCATTCCCGTGTGCTCCGACCTGCCGATGATCGATACGCAGATTCTGGAAATCCCCAATCCGCACCATCCTTACGGTGTGCGCGGCGTGGGCGAAACCTCAATCGTTCCGCCGCTCGCGGCACTCGGCATTGCGGTCACGAATGCCACAGGCGTTCGCCAGACCCACGTGCCGATGAGCCCGCCGCGCGTGCTCAAATCGATCAAGTCAAAGGCGAAGTGAACACAATACACGAGGTCCATCTCTGGGGGGCGCTGCGGCCAATGGTCGGCGGCGCCCTTTCCATTTCAATGCAGGCCGAAACTATCCGCGAACTGTTCCGCAAACTGGTTGAACAGCATCCCGGCATGGAGCCGCATATCAAGCGCGGTGTAGCCGTGGCTATTGATGGCAAGATTTACCGCGACCAATGGGACACGCCATTGCCGGAGGGTGCGGAGATCTACCTGATGCCCCGTGTTCCCGGCGGTTGAGAAAAGCCGTCGAACAAATTCACTCCCGCGCTGCATTTCGTTCAGCTAGACTCCATCAGACAGGAGCAAGCCATGTCCGCCTTCACCACATCACTGGCCCAGGAACTGCAATCCATCCGCGATCAATCGCTGTGGAAGGTGGAGCGCGAAATCATCTCGCCGCAATCCGCCCATATTGGCGTCACCGGCGGCCACCAAGTGCTCAACTTCTGCGCTAACAATTATCTGGGCCTCGCCAACCATCCTGCCCTCATCGCCGCCGCCAAAGAAGCGCTGGACAGCCACGGTTTCGGCATGGCCTCGGTGCGCTTCATCTGCGGCACAACGGATTTGCACAAGGCGCTGGAGGCGCGCATTGCCACCTATCTCGGCATGGAAGACAGCATCCTCTTTGCTGCCTGTTTTGATGCCAACGGCGCGGTGTTCGAGCCATTGTTCGGCGAGCAGGATGCCATCATTTCCGATGCGCTCAACCACGCCTCGATCATCGACGGCATCCGCCTCTCGAAAGCCAAACGCTATCGCTATGCCAACAATGACATGAATGAATTAGAGGCGCGGCTCAAGGAAGCCCGCGCCGCCAGTGCGCGCCGCATCGTGATCGCCACGGACGGCGTGTTCTCGATGGATGGCTATTTTGCAGATCTCAAATCCATCCGCGCGCTAGCCGACAAGTATGACGCCCTGGTGATGGTGGATGATTGCCATGCCACGGGCTTCATCGGCCCCAAGGGTGCTGGCACACCACACCGCGTTGGCGTGAAAGTCGATATTCTCACCGGCACGCTGGGCAAGGCGCTGGGGGGCTCAGCAGGCGGCTATATTGCCGCCTCGAAGCCAATCATTGATCTCATGCGCCAGCGCGCAAGGCCTTATCTCTTCTCCAATGCCCTGCCACCACCCATCGTGGTCGCCAGCATGAAGGCTATTGCTCTGGCGGAGCAGGGCGATGATCTGCGCATCGGCCTTCAAGGCAACGCCAAATTGTTCCGTACACGGATGAGTGCGGCTGGTTTCAATCTTCTCCCAGGTGAACACCCCATCATCCCCGTCATGCTGGGAGAGGCCAAATTGGCGCAAGAGATGGCCCGTGCGCTCTATGACGAAGGCATCTACGTGACGGGCTTTTTCTATCCCGTGGTGCCACAGGGCAAGGCGCGCATCCGCACGCAAATGTCAGCGGCACATTCAACGCAAGACATTGAAACAGCCGCAGCCGCCTTCACCAAGGTGGGCCGCGCATTGAAAGTGATCGCATGAAAGCATTGGTGAAAGCTGAACGCGCCGAAGGCCTTATGCTGCGTGACGAGCCCAAGCCCGAAATCGGGCCGGATGATATTCTGATCCAGGTGGCCAAGACCGGGATTTGCGGCACAGATCTCCACATCTGGAAATGGGATGAATGGGCCCAGAAAACCATTCCCGTGCCCATGGTCGTGGGCCATGAATTTGCTGGCCGCGTTGTGGAAGTGGGTGCCCATGTCCGCACTGTGAAAGTGGGGGACCGTGTCTCCGGCGAAGGCCACCTGATCGGCATGAAAAGCCGCATGGCGCGCGCCGGGCATTTCCATCTTGATCCGGAAACCAAGGGCGTGGGTGTCAATGTGCCTGGCGCATTTGCGGAATACCTGAAAATCCCTGCCTTCAACGCCATTCACCTGCCGCCCGAAGTGGATGACGAGATCGGCGCGATCCTTGATCCGCTCGGCAATGCCGTGCACACGGCGCTGTCATTTGAACTCATCGGTGAAGACGTGCTGATCACCGGCGCTGGCCCCATCGGCATCATGGCAGCCGCCGTGTGCCGCCATGTGGGAGCAAGGCACATCGTCGTCACCGACGTGAATGACTATCGCCTCGAGCTCTGCAATCAGGTGACGGATGCTGTCACCGTCAACGTGAGCCGTGAAAATCTGCGCGATGTGATGGCAAAATTGCATATGGCAGAAGGCTTCGACATCGGCCTTGAAATGTCGGGGGCACCCCAAGCCTTTGACCAGATGGTGGATCACATGATCGTAGGCGGCAAGATCGCCATGCTGGGCATTCCGTCCAAGGCCACGCCGGTTGATTGGAACCGGGTGATTTTCAAATCGCTCACCATCAAGGGCATCTATGGCCGCGAAATGTTCGAGACCTGGTACAAGATGATTGCCATGCTGCAATCGGGCCTTGATGTGCGCAAGGTCATCACCCACCGCATGAAGGCAACTGAATTCGCCCAAGGCTTCGCTTTGATGAAGCAAGGCGCTTGCGGCAAGGTGGTCTTGGATTGGACATAGATGAAGCTCGAAAAGCCTGAACACATACAGCCCAAAGATGCCGCACAGAAAAAGGCCGTGAAGCCAGTCATCTGCTACCCTGTGGATCGATTGCAGGCGCCGGACTTGCCATCCTACCGTGCGGCGCGCGAAAGCTGGCGCAAGACGCGGGAGGTGTTGATTCCGCCGCGTGAAGCGCGCTGCTTCGAAGTCCCCGCAGGCCATTTCTTTCGCATCGTCTCTGTCGAAGGCCCGCAGGTGGGTGATCTCAACCTGTGGCACGCGGCCAACCACACTGAGCGCTTCTTTTCCGGCAAAACCCGCGCACTGCATGGCACACATGTTTCAACGGGTGATAGGCTGTGGAGCAATCTGCCATTCCTGCGCCCGATGGCCACGATTACCGAAGACACGCTGGATTGGTATGGCTTTGATGAATTCGGCGGCAGTGTGCATGATGTGATCGGCACGCGCTGTGATCCTTACACGCATCGCCTGCTTTCCGGCGATGACTATCATCATTGTTGCCACTCAAACCTCACCCGCGCCTTTGCGGAACATACGGGCCGCAAGCAAAGTGACGCCGAACCGTTCATCCATGATGTGCTGAACGTCTTCATGTGCACGGGTTTCACGCGCGACACGGGACAATATTTCATGAAGGCGACACCCGTTCGCCCTGGCGATTTCATTGAGTTCTTTGCTGAGGTTGATCTCCTCGGCGCGCTGTCGGCTTGCCCCGGCGGTGATTGTGGGGCAGAGCATTCCAGCGACACAGCCAGGTGTTCGCCGCTGCTAGTAGAAATTTACGCGCCAAAACAAGCGCCCCAGGGTTGGGCAGCACCCCTTGCCAGCGCCTACCCGGGCCATAGGTGAGGATTTCCAGCGCTTGACGCAACCGGCAATTTGCCTTTGCATGTCTGTTACAATTCAGCGGAAGACTGAAATCATTTCAGGGGCGAGACATTCATGAACCGAGATTCAATTCTGCAGCCGCGTTTTTTTGGCGTCACCTTTTCCATCTTGGCTGTGCCGCTGATCATGATTTGCTTCTGGCTTTTCCCAACCCATCCCAATCTGCTGGGCCTGATGCTCATTGTTGCGCTGTTGCTGATCTGGGTCGGTCTTCATGACCTCACCCAGCAAAGCCATGCCATCTTGCGAAATTACCCCATCATAGGTCACTTGCGCTTCTTCTTCGAAAAGATCCGCCCTGAGCTGCGTCAATATTTCTTCGAGGGCGACACAGACGGCATGCCTTTTCCGCGGGAGCGCCGCGCCATTGTCTATCAGCGCGCCAAGCGTCAGCTCGATAAGCGGCCCTTTGGCACACAGGGTGATGTCTATGCGGAGGGTCATGAGTGGATGCTGCATTCCATCAAGCCCATGCCCGTCGAAAAGGCACCCTTCCGCGTGCTGGTGGGAGGGCCGCACTGCAGCCAGCCCTATAGTGCATCGGTGCTGAACATTTCGGCTATGAGCTATGGCGCGCTGTCGGCCAATGCCATCCGTTCGCTGAACTTGGGCGCCAAAATGGGCGGCTTTGCCCATGACACAGGCGAAGGCTCGGTCAGCCCCTATCACCGCGAAGCGGGTGGAGACCTCATCTGGGAGATCGGCTCTGGCTATTTCGGCTGCCGCAATGATGATGGCACATTCAATGACGAAAAATTTGCCGCTGCGGCCTGCGACCCTCAGATCAAGATGATTGAGATCAAGCTCAGCCAAGGGGCCAAACCGGGCCACGGTGGCGTGCTGCCTGCAGCCAAAGTGACACTGGAGATTTCGCAAATCCGTGGGGTGCCTCTCGGGCAGGATTGCATTTCCCCGCCTTGGCATTCGGCCTTTTCAACGCCCACCGAACTCATCCAGTTCGTGGTGCGTTTGCGCGAACTTTCCGGCGGCAAGCCCACGGGATTCAAATTATGCATTGGCCAAAAGCATGAATTTCTCGCCATTGTGAAGGCCATGCTGGCGCTGAAAACCGCGCCCGATTTCATCGTGGTGGATGGCAAGGAAGGTGGAACGGGTGCCGCTCCCGCAGAGTTCATCGACAATATCGGCATGCCACTGCGTGATGGTCTGGCTTTTGTTCACTCAACGCTAGTGGGCGCGGGCTTGCGCGATCAAATCAAGCTGGGTTGTGCAGGCAAGATTGTGACGGGCTTTGACATGGCGCGCTGCTTTGCGCTGGGAGCCGATTGGTGCAACGCTGCGCGCGGCTTCATGTTCGCGGTTGGCTGCATTCAGGCACAAACTTGCCATACAGGCAATTGCCCCACAGGTGTTGCCACGCAAGACCCGCTGCGCCAGCGTGCCATTGTTGTGCCCGGCAAGGCCGAGCGCGTGGCCAACTTCCAGCGCGAAACGGTGCATAGCCTGGCCGAGATGTTGGCGGCCGCTGGCCTCGCATCACCCAAAGACTTGCGGCCGGAACACATTCTGCGCCGCGTAGGCGATGGCCGCATCTTCACGCTGTCGGACCAATTTGAATTTCTGGCGCCGGGCGCGCTGCTTGATGCCGATGTGCCTCAAAGTTTCGCGCGGGATTGGAACCACGCCAGGGCCGACAAATTCTGAACCGGGCTTACTTCACCGCCATGCATTTGCCGTAGCGTCGCAGCACACTCGCGGCGTAGCTCGCCGTCGTCATCTTGTGCGAAAGCTTGACACTCGAAAGATCAATCCCGGGCAATTCCGCATAAGGCGCGGGCTTGCCAGACTTGCGCAAGTAGAGGTTCTTCACGGCGATGTAAGTCTGCGTCGTGCCGAAATCGGCAGTCTTCTCTTCCGTTAGATCTTCCCGGATTTTCGCGTCCGTCAGCCCCAATGCCGCGCTGCCGTTCAGGGCACGCAGGGCTTTCTCCGTTCCGCTCGCTGCTGCCTGCGGCCTGCCAACCTTGTCATAAAGCAGCAAATCCCCGTCTCGCGCCAAATTCTGTTTCGTCAGTATACTGATGATATGCTGAAACGCGGCATTGCGGCTGGAAAAGCGTCCCGCGTTGAAATCGGCAAAGCGGAAAATCTTT